>CAZJMK010000001.1:0-106543 GCA_964547135.1 uncultured Phycisphaeraceae bacterium
TCGTAACCAATTGTCCCTGTTCGACTTGTAACCGGACACTACTGATCCGAAATTCAAAATCCGAAATTCACTTCACTCGACCACTTGGCCACTTCCATATTCACACTCCCGCAGGTTCAGCCTTACCCGCGCCGGTGGCGTTTTTGAGCGCTGCCCCCGACAATTTTTTGCCCACTTCCCAGATCGGTCCCGGAAAGTGATGACATCGGCTCACCACCGCATCAAACGCCCGCACCACTTCGTCCACGTCCTCCGCCTTCATCACCAGCGGCGGAATCAGTTTGATCACGTCCATATGATGTCCCGCCACCTGTGCCAGCACATGTTCATCCGTGAGCAGCGGTATCAAAATCGCCTGCGGAAACAAACTCGCATCCAACTTATGCAGCATCGTCCACCCGGCTTTGAGCATCATCGATTTGGGTGGCCCGAATTCCAGCGCAATCATCAACCCCTTGCCGCGCACTTCCTTGACCATTTCATACTTGCCGATCATGCGTGACAACCCATCCCGCAAACGCTGACCCATCGCTGCACAGTTTTCGATGATTTTTTCTTCACGCAAAACGTGCAACGTCGCCAACCCAGCCGCCATCGCCAAATCATTCTGCCCGAACGTCGTCGAATGTTTTACACTGCGGTTCATGTCGCTGAACACCTTGTTGTGAATCCACCGTCGGCTCAGCACCGCACCTACCGGCACATAACCCCCCGACAAACCCTTGGCCGTCACCATCACATCCGGCCCGCCCATTGCCCCCATTTCATGCGCCCAGTGTTCCCACGCAAACATTTTGCCCGTCCGCCCGTAACCCGTCTGCACTTCATCCAGTACGAAAATCGTGCCGTATTTGCTGCACAATTCCCGCACCCCGCGCAGGTACCCATCGTCAGCCACGAACACACCCTTGCCCTGAATCGGTTCGACAATGAACCCAGCCACATCCTTCTTTGCAAGCTCGCGTTCCAACGCTGCAAGGTCATTGAACGCAATCACCGTCGAGGGTTCCAGCAGCGTTCCAAAACCCTCACGAAACTCACCATTGCCGTTGACCGAAAGCGCCCCCATCGTCAGCCCGTGAAACCCATGATCGCAATACACAATGCGGTTCCGCCCCGTGGCGATGCGTGCATACTTGATCGCCGTTTCAACGCCTTCCGCTCCGCTGTTGGTGAAAAACACCGTGTCCAGCCCCGGCGGAGCAATTTCCACCAACTGCTTTGCAAGCATGCCCGACAATCGATACGCCCCCATTTTGATCAAATTGGGTAAATCCAAATCCATCGTCTGCTTGAGCGCGTCGCGCACCACCGGGTGATTGCGACCCAGATTGAACACCGCATAGCCGCCCAGACAATCGATATAGCGCGTGCCTTTTTGGTCCCACAAATAGGGGCCTTGCCCGCGCTCGTACAGAATGTCATAGCCGATCGTGCGCAACACCTTGGCAAACGCCGGGTTGATATGCGCTTCGATCAAATCAAGCTGCCTACCCTGATGAGCCTGCACAAGGGCGCGAAGGTCAAACATGTCATCACTCGAGGTTGGGTGCGAACCGTTTCTGACAAACAATGAATTGTATCACCCTCGCAAGGCATGTTGTGAACGGTCTATAATCAACCTCAACCCTGCTGCAGGTGTCACCCATGCCCAAAGCACGCAAACCGTTGTACGAACCGGGCCGCAACATCGCCATGAAGGTTCCGCCGCACCAATGGGCAGCGACGGTGAAGTTTTATCGTGACACGCTCGGCTTGCGCCGTCTGCCGCAATACAAACCGCACACGGTGTTTGCCTTCGGCGATAAAAATTTATGGATCGACCGTGTTGAAACCATCTCGCAGGCTGAGCTTTGGCTGGAAATTCAAACCACCAACATCAAACGCGCCGCAGCCGACCTTGCGAAACACAAAATCGTGCGCTGCGATGCCATCGAAAAGCTGCCCGTCGGCCTCAAGGCTTTTTGGATCACCAGCCCCGCTTCAATCATTCACCTCATGGTTGAACAACCCATGTGATGTACCGCGTGCATGTACCGCACCCAGCCTGCAACGCCATTGCGCCATCGACATAGTCAATCATCAGCGCGATTCAATCGCTGCCTGGCGCTGCTGACTGGCGCGCAGTTTGGCAAGGTCGAACTTGCCGCTGCGATCAAAGCGCACCACGCCGTTCTGTTCCTGAAACACATCGGTGAGTTGCGTGTAGCAGTAGCCGAACATGGCCGGGTTATCCAACAATGCCTTGCACAGCCCGTCAAAACGCTGATAAAACTCGTCGATGCTCGTCGGTCGCTGACCGTAACCCCACGAAGCATCGCCCGGCTTGGCATCGGGGTTCCACCAAATGCCCCCGAACTCGCTGACGAAAAACGGTTGCCCGCGATAAGGGATTGAAATCACCTGTTCACTGTGTTTGTTGATGAACGGCTGACCTTCGCTGGTTTTGGCGTGATTGGCAGCGAACTTGGCAACGTCTTGCGCGTAATCGTGACAATCAAAAATGTCGGTTTCGATCACGCGATGCGAATAGCCTGATGTATCGAGCACCGGTCGGCTCGTGTCCATCGCCTTGGTCGCCAGAAACATGCCACGGGTCACATCGTCCAGCACGGTGATGCGGTCCGTGAGCGTCTGCCAGGTTTCGTTGAGCGGGCACCAGCCGATGATGCTGGGGTGCGAGTAATCGCGTTCGACCGCTTCGAGCCATTGCGTGACGTACGCAGCATCGGGTTTCTGATGATCGTGGTTGGGGCCAAAGCCGCCGCACCCCCAGTCGCCAAACTCACCCCACACCAAATAGCCCATGCGGTCCGCGTGGTACAAAAACCGTTCTTCAAACACTTTTTGGTGCAGTCGTGCCCCGTTGAATCCCGCATCCAGTGATATTTGAATATCGCGGACCAAGGCTTCATCACTGGGCGCGGTCATCAAACCATCGGGGTAGTAGCCCTGATCGAGTACCAGCCGTTGAAAGATCGTCTGCCCGTTGAGTTGAATCGCCTTTCCGACCATGCTGATGCTGCGCAGCCCGGCATAGCTGTCGATGGCATCAACCCGTTTGCCCGTCGCGTCGAGCAGTTCAATTTGCAACCAATACAAATGCGGGTCCGTCGGCGACCATGCACGCACCCGATCCGACGCAATGGTCAACACCATCATGCCACTCATCTGCCCCGCCAGTTCGCTGGTGACGGTGGCGATGACGCCTTGATCGTCTTTCAGCACCGCGCGCAGTTTCATGCCGGCAGTGTTGCCCCGCACCGGCTGCTGAATGATGAACTGACGGTTGGGTAAATCGGGGGTGATGCGTGGGCGTTGCAGGTAAGTCACGGGCACTGGTTCCAGCCAGACGGTCTGCCAGATGCCCGTGGTGCGGGTGTAAAGGCAGCCACGATTGCCGTATTCATGGCATTGCTTGCCCCGTGGCAGAGCGATTCGATGATTGTCACGGGCACGCACCACGATGGTGATGGTTTCGCCTGCTTTGGCGAGGTCGCCCAGGTCACAGGCAAAGGGCGTAAAGCCGCCGCGATGACGCACCACTTCAACCTCATTGACCCAAACCGTGGTGTCGTAATCACAGGCTTGAAAATGCAGCAGCACCTTGCGCCCCGCCCACGCTGCGGGAATGGTCACCTGTTTGCGATACCAGACCGCAGCCATGAAATCGACATGCTCGATGCCCGACAGTTTCGATTCCGGGCAGAAAGGCACGACGATGCTCGATGACAAATCACGCTGACGCAGGCCACGTTCCAGCCCGCTGTCGCCGTGGTCGATTTCGAATTGCCATGGTCCGTTGAGGTTCAACCAATCGGGGCGAACCATCTGCGGACGGGGGTATTCCGGACGCGGTTGCGTATTCATGTGGGTGGTGCTGGCCATGGTTAAATCCTTTGTCAAAGGCACGTCGTTGAACAACAACGTCGTAAAATGTAACTTATAAATGAGTTGATACCATGGGTAAAATCAACATGAACCTTCGTGAAACCAACATGATTGGTGCCGACACCCGTGAATGGATCGTCGGTCAACAGCGCTGCCCGCGCTTCAAGGACATGGGTATTCGACTGGCCGGCTGGTCGCATGCCAAGCCGGGGTTTTGCTTTGTGCGTCATCTGCCCGACATGATGCAACTACTGGCCTGCACCTCCGGCCAGGGGCAGGTCATGTTGCATAACCAATGGGTGCCCTGCGCTGCCGGCCAGGTATATCTGACGCCCCCGTTGCAGTTTCATGCCTACCGAGCGGTGCAGCGCCAGCCCTGGGGTTTGGTCTGGGTGATGTTTTCGCCCCATCACCCGCTTTGGCAGCGTCACATTCCAACCACGGTGCAATTGCGATCAACCCCAGTCGGCGGCCTGATCCGCGTGTTGCAGGGGTTGTACGACGATACCGCCGACTCAATCACCTCGCCCGCTGTTCATCACTGGTTGGCATTGCTTGAAATGAACCTGATGCGCCTGTTTGAACCGCTACGAGATGATGAGCGCCTGCAACCACTTTGGCGCAAGGTTGAATCCGCCCTGAAGCACCCATGGAACAACGAGCAATTGGCGGAACAGGTTGGCTTGAGCAGCGAACACCTCCGCCGACTGTGTCAGCGCGATCTGGGTGTCAGTCCGATGCAGCACGTCACACAATTGCGCATGCGCCAGGCACAGGCTATGTTGAGTATCGCGGGGCTAAGCATTGTCGACATCGCCAGAGCCGTGGGCTACGACAACCCTTTTGCCTTCAGCACCGCCTTTAAACGCATCACCGGCCAATCACCCTCGACCTATCGCCAATCGATGTCGTGAAAGCGCTGCCGTATCACCATTGATTCAGCGGTTGCCCAACCAATTCATGAGCCGTCGGCAAAGCATCAGGCCCCTGAGGCACCAGTTGAACGATGATGGTGACTTGTTCAACGTTTTGCAGATGAATCGCCAGTTTTCGTATACCTTTGTTTTGTGCCTGCTTCGGCGCTTGCGGCGATGTCGGCAGGGGGGTTGCATCCATCACCTGCAACCGCGCGCTACCGGGTTCGAGCAAACGCACTGTGAACTTTTTGTCCTTGATCGCCAGTTGCGCAACTCGACCTTCGTCAATGATGACAACGTCAGCAGGGGTGTGCATGAACCACCAGGCATCGCCTTTGTGTTTCAGTTCGATTTCATCACGAATCAGCAACTGCTCCAACCCCGGCACGATGATGCCTCGTTTCACCATGCCCGCCCGATCCGCATAAGCCGGTGTCAAATCCGCCACCGCACGCGGGGCGGGGTCATCATCTCCCACAAAACGAATGACCTTGGTTTTCGCCTTGGGGTTCTGATCGGGTTTGTCATCAGGCATCAGCACCAGCGTGTTATGACCTTCCGCTCGCAATCGATAGTACGTCCAGCGCAGCTTGCCGAAGTACTCCGGCAGGTTGTAGTCATCCGGCCCAAGGTCCACCACCCAGCGCTGACCCTGTGCTTCAACAATGAAACTGCCCAGGTCCAGGTTACTGTGATTGACCGCATTGTCACCAGCCTTGAACCCGACATAAAACGCCTGCGGGTCATTCCACTGACTACGGAACGCCGCCACTTCCGACCCGCGAAAGTAACCCGCCCGCGGTAGCGGTTTCACATCCATCGGCATCGGTCGATACCACAGCAGGGCCATCGGCTTGGCTGAACCGGCATGCATTTGAAATTGTGCGTACTCAGGGCGATCAAAGCGCGTCGCCAACCAGAGCAATTCCGGTGGGTTGACCTTCGAGGCACTTGCATCCGCAAAGTTGAAACTCAAACCCGATGGCGCGATGCACGCCAGTAAAAAATCACCCGCTTTGTCCAACCCCGGGGTGTCCGACAAACCGAAATCAGTGTCCAGCGACGATTTCAACCCGGCAAGGATGGCCACCGTATATTTGGTCGCGTACGACCAATACCCCGGCCCCTCCGCCCAGGCCCCGTCCGGCCCGTAATGCACCAATGCCCGCGGCAGCAGGCTGATAATCTCATGAAGTAATTCACCCGCCAGTTCGGGTTCCTCCTCCGCCAATGCCAACGCACCCAAGCCAATGCCGCCGTTGCACACCTGATTCCAATTGTGCTCGACGTTTGTCCACCAACTTTGACTGTGCGGTGCCGTGCCGCGATAGGCTGCCAGCGCTGGTTGCAGGGCGTGATTCACCAGTGCCGATTTGATGGTGTTACGTTGCGTCGGGGACCAGGCATCGAACATCCAGTCGTAAGCCAGCGCCAAGGCGTAGCACATTTCAGCCGTATCCAGAAAGTGGCTGGGGTTCCATTCTTTGAATGCTGCCACCGCTTCTGCTTCCGCCCAGGCGCGATCCACCCAGCGACGATCACCATCCAGTTGATACAACAGCCCCAAGGTTTGCATTCGGTCCAACACCCGGCGTGAAGTGGCCAGCAGTCGTTTGCCATCCGGTATGACATACGCACTGACCGGCTGACCCAGCAATTTTTCACCGGTCTGACGTAACTCAACATATTTCTGACGCAATACCTCATCACTGCGCATCAGTTCACGCAGCCTTGCAAAATCATCAGCACGTGCCAGCAGCCGGGGGTGACCGGGTTTCAACAGTGCGATGATCGCTTGCGGTTGGGGCACGGATACTTTCGTATCAGTCATGACCGCTCCTTGCAATTGCGCCGGTTGATTGAACAACGCCACAACCAGCGCGACAACCGTCATCACCACCATCGTGATTTTCATGCAAAACACTCACGCAATAAATGTCGGTCGGTCAATCGTCCGTCATACCCGGCTCAACTTGTCGGGGTTCAACTTCACCCCGCAAGTGTCGCCGATTTTCGCCAGTTCGTTCAACTCGGCTTCCGTAAACAAAAGCCCATTGTGTTGCTTGCTCCGCTGCGCAGCCTGATGTTCCAGCAACCCCGGCAGCATGCAACGCCCCTCCGGCGGAGCATTGCCATGACCCATCACATCGTCCAACACCGCTTTTACATTTTTCACCTGATCACGGCCACAGGCGAACCCGGCGCAGTCCATCGCCTCCGGCTTGATGCACTGAAAGAAAAAGTTCGGCGTGGTCTTTTCGCCCGCACTCGCATTTTCAGGCCTTGAACGTAACGTCGGCAACGAACCGCCGATGTAGGCTGCATACAACTCATCGATCAGCGACAAGCCGTAACCCTTGTGCTGGCCAAACGGCAGCAGGGCAGCGACCTTACTGGGGTCGGTGGTTTCCTTGCCATCCTTATCGACGGCTGCGCCGGGGGGCAGTTGTTTGCCTTCGCGTAAAAATTGCTGCACACGCCCCATGGCCACGGTGCTGGTGGCCCAGTCGATCACGATCGGGTAGCCGATCGCAGCCGTGGTCGGAAACCCCCACGAATGCGGGTTGGTGCCCAGGGTGGCAAACTTCCCGCCAAAGGGCACGACCTCGGCCAGGGCAGCCGTGCAGCAGGTGTAGGCCAGGTAACCCTTTTCCGCAGCATCGATCACGTACCCGCCGCCCCACAGGTAATGAAAAGCGTTATCGACACTGACCATGCCCACGCCGAATTCGTCGGCCAGTTTCATGCAGGTGTCCATCGCGGCAAACGCCACTGCCGGTCCGAGCTTTTTGTTGGCGTTCCATTTCTGTGCCGCCTTGAACTTCGAGGGCAGCACTTCAATTTTAGCTCCCGGTACACAACCTTTTGATTTGGGGTTACCTGAACCAAAGTGGTCGTCCAGGTGCAGGGCTTTGATCAGGTTGTGGGTTTTGATGCCGTGCCAGGCCGCCATGCGGCAAAAGCGTGCAGCCTGTGCTGATTCGTCAGCGGTGAACCCGCGTTTTTCAAACGCAGCCTGGGCGAGTTGATCGTGCAATGCAACCGGGAGGACATAATCCATGAGCGTCAACCTTTGAAAAAGGAATGCGATTTATCAATGCAAGCCATAGTTTAACGAATTCAGTGGAACCGATGGTCGATAAGGATAAAGATTGGCGGGGTGGCATGAAATTCGCTGATGACACAAGCGGATAAAAAAGATCAACAATTCGCTTAACTTTGGAGCATCCCGCCATGGCGGACACGGATGTGCGTATTCGATTGGCAACCCCTGCGGACGGGGAGGTTTTTCTTTCCCTGGTGGAGTCGTTGGCGTTGTACGAACGTGTGCCACCGCCTGATGAGGCCGCTCGTGAACGGTTGTTGCGTGATGCCTTTTCAACGCGACCGCGCTTTGATGTGTTACTGGCGGAATTGAATGGGCAGGCAGTGGGTTACGCTGTATTGCTGGAAACGTACTCAACATTTTTGGCGCAGCCGACGCTGTTTCTGGAAGATATTTTCGTCCTCGAAACGCATCGTCACCAGGGCATCGGCCGGGCAATTTTCGTGCATTGCCTGCGCGAAGCGGTGAAACGTGGCTGCGGTCGCATGGAATGGATTGTGCTTTACTGGAACCAACTGGCCATCGACTTTTACCAGCGCATCGGTGCCAAGCGGAACAAGGATTGGATACCGTTTCGCATGGTCCGCGTGGAGATGGAAAAGCTGATTGAGGAAATGGATACAAACACGGCACACTTGTGAAACAGAACTGCAAGGAAACAAGTGTCAAAGTGATGGTAAAGTAACGCATTTCGGATTTACCAAGCCAAGGACGAGGTCGCCGCGGCGACCGAGGACTTGGGTATTCTGGTAAGTCCAAAGTCCAAGGTCCAAAGTCAACGGAAAGAAGTGGTCGCGTGGCCGGAGTGATCAAATGTGAAAACCAGCTTGATGCCTGGTCCATCAACTTTTCAGCCGTCTGCCACGATTGCACATATTGCCGTGGTGTCATGCCGCAGTCATGGCGAAAGCGCGTCGCCGTATTCGGTGTGGTCGTCCGGCCAGCAGCAGGGCGGTCAGGGGCATGAGCATCAGCGACATCGACTCGGTGACGATGACAAAACGAATGCCGTCGACAATGACCACCCCATTGGCTCCGGTGGTGATGATGTTCACAAATCCGTTGGCCGCCTTGAATATGAAACACGGGCTGATCGCCCAGCACCTTGCCCGGAACGATACGACCACCAAAACCGATCACACGTTGCACCTTACCCCTGACGATGATCGGCTGATCGACACGCAACATACTTTTGGGACCGAAAAAAATCGTGTGCGCACCGGAGTCGATGGCATTTTGTAAGGCCTGGCTGCTGTCAACCCTGCCGACGATGCGCCATCGGGCATCAACCAGCGTCCGCCGGCGTATTCATGCACGCTAGTTCCATCAATCATCGTCGTGTACGAACGATCGGAAACGCTTGCCGCCCGGTCGTAGCCGTGAACTTGAATGTCGCGCAGGTAGAGCCTTGTATCCACCGCCAGTACCGCCGCTTCACCGCTGTCGTGAAATCGCCACCCACCACGTTGAATTGCGATTGTTGCGTGTCGATGGCGGGCACGTCGGGGCCTTGCTCGCTGCGCAGTCCGTGAAAGTGCAAAGTCTGGCGTCGATTGAACACCCCCGCCACACGCTGGTTTTCAGCGTCCGAGCCGCTGATGACGACACTACCAGGTCGGGCGGTGCGGTAGGTGATGGGTGATTCTGCGGTGCCGCCCGCTGCCGGCCGTACCCATTCCCGGTAAACCCCGGCATGAATCAGTACCGTGTCCCCCGGTTGGGCCAAGGCGGCAGCAGCCGAAACCGACCGCATTGGCCTGTCCGCCGACCCAGGGCCTTTGTCGTCGGCCTGAGAGTGACTTGCATTCACCACCCAGGTCCGCGACGACAGCGACTGGGCATGCGCTGCGTCGATCGGTGACATGCCTCTCAACAGTACCATCACCATCGCCCTCCATATCGCACTCGTGAAGAAAACCCAATAAATATGCCGGCTGACTTCGCTGAAACGTTTGGCAATGCGTTCGCCCATGAATGTATGACTCGACTTGCGGGCGTTGCATCCTGTCATCGGGAATGTCGGCGACGATCAAACACCGTCAGCCACATATTCTCCGTGGAAGCAGGGGTGGTGTTGAAAGGATTGGGGTCGATCGTGGGCAGCATGTAAAGGCTCTGATGCCCGTCGGGGTTTTGGACGAACCTGCCGCTGCCATCGCCGTACACGGCGTTTTTCCCGGCCTGCATGTGGGTGATACTGAAGGCCGGCTCGCCCCAATGCAGGTCGGCTACCAAGGCGATCTTACTGTCAAAGTTGTCCGCTTTCGGGGCAAACTTGAAGGGGTGAGCACTATCCACCACCAGGCCATTGAGGTCAGTGCCGCCACCACCCCACCAGCCCAGCCGATGCTGATAGAAAGTGCTGTAGAAGGCGTTGGCTCCCGTGATGTGCTGGCCGATGGGCGGTCGATTGGCTGCCACCGCGCCGGTCTGATCCGGGCAGAAGTAGTAGGGCGTGACATACAACAAACTCATCTGCGGGAAATAGCCTCCGCCCAGCAGTCGGGCGAACATGTCATCGGGCTGTCCATTGACGTAACGGATGCGGTAGGGACACCAGGTGCCCCCGGTCTGCATCGGATAGACATTATTTTTTTGTATCCGCCGCGTAGGTATAGGAGGCGGTGTGAATCTGCTTCAGGTTGGAAAGACAGACGGACTTTCGCGCCGCGGCACGGGCCGAGGTGTTGGGTCGATAGCCCAGCTTTTGCGCCGTGCGGATGACCCGCTCGCGCATTTCCGGGCGATACAAGTCGCCCTTGTCGTTGAGCACATTACTCACGGTCATCACCGAACAATTGGCGTGACGGGCAATTTGTTTGAGGGTTACGATCATGTTTGTCATCACACCGAGCGCCAGGCCCGCAGACTCTTTCGCTTTTATATCCGATCGCCCGACCCGGTCTGACGCGATTCACGGTTGATGCCACCGATCCAGGCTGATTTTCTTGATTTTAGCCCCGGAACAACAGTACGCCAACACCTGCCCAAAGAGTGATCAGAGGGTTACCTCCGACCACTCGGATAAGTTTCCAGTCCAACAACTCATCGTCCGATTCAAGCGCGTTCCCGTGAGCGCCGATTCAGTACCGTCAACAACCCCAGGCCCAAAAGCGCCAGCGATGCCGGTTCGGGAATCGGTGCGGTGTCCAGCGTTACACCGAACAGGCCCAGTTGACGCCCGTTGCCGTTGAACACCGTGGCGATCAGGTGCAGCCGCTCGGCGCGATCCCCGGCGGGAATCACGGAGCTGATGCCGGCGGTGACCGTGGCGGCGGCGTTGAGGTTGGCGGTGTAGAACCAGCCGTTGTTGCCGTTGTTGGTGGCGGTGAAGGTTGTGAAGTCCAGATGGACCACGCCGGCGGACACGGTCACGGATGTGCTGCCGATGGCCTACGCTGCGATGGGCGGACACCCGCGTACCCCTTGATGAACTGGGATTTTGACTCACTCTGGCGGCACATCTTTCCGTCTGCTTGTTCGTGTCCGTACGGCAATACAACCCTTTGATCTTTTATTTTCACTTGCATACCTTGTTACACGATGTATAATACCTTGTAACACAAGGTAAGGAGTCGGTCATGGAATTCAATGAGGAACTGATGCGCGGGAGCATTGTGCCGATCGTGCTGGCCCTGTTGCGCGGGGGGGACATGTACGGTTACCAGATGGTCAAGGCTGTCAACGCCCGCACCCATGGTGCCCTGGAATGGAAAGAGGGCACGCTCTACCCGGCGCTGCATCGGCTGGAGTCACAGGGGCTGGTGAAGTCGTATTGGAAAACCGCGGACAGCGGCAAGGAACGCAAGTACTACGCCCTGACGCGCAAAGGTCAGGGCGAACTGTCCCGCCGGACCAGCGAATGGCAGCAGTTCAGTGCCGTGGTCAACACCCTGTTGATGTCCCCGCAGCGGTGAAAGAAGTATCACTCATGCGCTGGAACCAAGCCAAGGACGGGTCTCGCCGCAGGCGGACGAGGACTTGGGTATGTGTCAATGGCCACGCATATTTCTCGGGAGCTTCATGATGTCCGACATCTATGACCCACTGCTGGATCGGCTGACACGGCGTCTGAAAATCGACCCGGAACTCGCTTGCGAAGTGCGCAGGGAATTACGCACTCATTTGGAAGAGGCCCAGCACGATTTTGTTCAGGGCGGACAGGGTGATATCGAGAGCTGTCAGCAGGCCATGCGGGCGCTGGGCGATGAAACCGTTTTGGAAGAGGAATTATGGAGCGCCAACCGGGGACGGGTGCGAATGCGCCGCTGGCTGCGCCGTGGTTTGCTGGCGGCCATGCTTCCCTTGGCACTGCTGGCAACCCTCTGGCCGATGTGGGAACGAAAACCGTGGCAGTCCCCCGGAAGTGTGTCCGAAATCGCCGCTTCTGATAATCCTCAGGGCAGCCCTCGCATGCTTGCTCGTTGGGTTGCGAATACGGAGGTACTGTTGAAAGGGTTACCTCCCGATCAGCGGTTTCTGTTTTTAGGCGATCCCTCTGCGACGACACCACAGGAAAAGGTTCGCTCCATTCGTGATCGTTGGCCCAACGACCCGGTGTATCAGGCTTACTACATTCGTTATCTCCCTGCGATCAATATCTACAAGTATTCAACCAATAACGATCCACCGGCAACTGCCCCGACAACCGAACAGGAAAATGAATTACTTGGTGAATTGATACGTGGTCAAACTATCGATCCCGACAACGCTTTTTGGCCCATGATGCGAGCATCGGTGTTAGCCAGCCAGTCCGCCAAAATCAAACAGAATGATCCCTCACTGGTATTTCGCACCATCGAGCGTGACCGAGAAAAGGAAAGAAGCAACGCGCAGTCTGGTCTGGCATTCAAGGAGGAAAGAACCACATTTTCATCGTATGAAATCATCAACAACACGCTTTATCAGGAAGCATTGGTCGCGTTTGAGGAAGCCGTGGCAGCACCAAACTATGATTCGTATGCCATTGAAATGCTCAATCGTCAGTTCGCAGTTCTTCCACCACCGCGTTCGCTTTCCGATTTGACCGCGCGTTACGGTTGGGGCGTAGGAGTGCTGCTCACGGAATTAGGACGCCATCGGCAAATTGCCGTGTTCGTCGCAGGCCATGCAATCCAACGGGCACAATCAGGTGATGTCCAAGCCGGGTTGAAGCAACTCGATAAGCTCGAACACCTGACGATGAAAATCGGCAGTCGTGCCCAGACGGTCATTGAGTTACTCGTGGCGGTGAGTCTTGAATCATTGATAAGTTCTCATCGAGCAGCGATCTATCAGATTGCCGGCGATGAGGCACAAGTACAAGCAAGTTTCCGGCACCGTCGGAAACTCATGGAATTGCTGGAAAAAGTCCGAATTGACAAGCCCAGTGAAGATGAATTGAAACGTGCCGCAACCTGGATGGCGATCACCATGCCTGCGGTCGGTGGTTACAAACCCGACCCCGAGCCTTTGCGCACCGCGGAGCAGGCGATGACCCAGCAATTGTTCATCGTGGCAATGCTGCTGATTTTTGATGGTGTGATTCTGCTGTTGATGCTGGCGGGGTTGTGGGTGCTGTGGCGACAGCGCAAGGCGCAGGAGCGACCGCCGATGCTTTGGATCGGCTGGCGTCGTTTGAGTTGGGTGCTGGTGTTGGGCGTGCTTCTGCCAGTGGGTATGTATGTTGCGTACCTGGTATCACCCTGGAGTCAGCGCGATTACGGGGTACACGCGATCTGGTTACGCATGACCCTTGAACATGGGCTGTTACTGCTGACAGTGCTGGCGTTGGTCATGTTGCTGAGCCGCAGGGCACTGTTCACCCGTGCCAAGGAAATCGGGCTGGTGGTGCGACGGGGCGTGCTGGTGCGCGGTCTGGCGCCGATTCTGACCGCAGTGGTGGTGCTCGTGAGCGTGATCGGTTACAGCAGTTCAAGCTGGGTGGAACGACAGGCGATATCACGGGCAAGTGGTGCAGCGGCGCTGGATATTCGTTATGAGGTGAGTGCATCCGGGTACCGCGTGATTCGTGAGCGCATGGCTGAGCAGACCCGGCGCTGAGGGAAGGGGAATTTCGGATTTGCAGAAACTAGATAACATCACGCCTGAACTTCACGTCTGCGTGTAGTTCAGGATCACATCAAATGACGCCGTTGCGGTTGACGCCGTGCCCTTTAGGGCCGGATTCATGTTTGAATGATGACCCGAACAATCCGGGGCTGAAGCCCTCGGCGTCATGAACAATAACAATCACGCAATGACGCGATCACCAAATGAAGAATACCCAAGCCCTCGGCCTGTCGGCCTCGTTCTTGGCTTGGCAAAACTAAAACACATAATCACCCCTCATCCAGCTTGTTGCACCTGTAAAGTTGGATGCGCCGCGAGGGTGGTGGTAAGGGTGGTGACATCATCGGCTTTGAGTTTGACGAGTTTGACGCGGTGGCCGGGCATGTTCCAACCTTCGTAAAAAAGCTGGAAGGTTTCATCGATTTTTTTCACGATGAGTGTGCCGGGGCTGGCCAGATCGACCTGCCCGTTGTGGTGAAACTTGTGATAAATCATGCGTCGATCGGTCACCACCAGCCCGGCCAGACCTGCATCACGGATGGACATTTCCGCATCATTCAAGTAAAGCTGGAAGCGTTCACGGGTTTGGAATCGGCACCAGACGGTGACGCGCTGGCGCACCTGTTCAGGTAATAACGCCCAGCGATCCGAGTGAATGATTTGCAGTTCGCGTTGCAGGGCTTCAAATTCCGGGCCACACATTCCGTTGACATTGCGCAGCCATTCGAGGGCGACATCGCCGTTGGCGATGGTGACTTCGCAGGTGAGTCCGCCATCGGGTCGTTTGAAGGTGGAGCAGGTCAGCGACATGTTGAGGTGGTACTTGTCCACGAAGTAGGGCATGGGGTTGCAGAAGGGGCGGGGCAGACCTTCGATGATGCCCATGGCGTTGATGATGTCGCGGTGGTTCCAGTTGGCGAGCAGGGGTTGTTCGTAGCGTGTTTCGACATCGGTGATGGAACGGATGACGGCCCCGGAACGATCAGCCCATACCATCGGCCGGGCGCGCAGGTCTTCACGGGTGTTGTTGCCGCCGAAGACCCCACGCATGGGCATTGACGCGCGGAAAGCTGCTTGATCGAGCCAGATGGAATCAAAGGCGAACTTGACGCCCGATTGGTTGATTTCAAGGACCGCCAGATGCGGACGTGGGCCGTTGATGGCGATGTCCGTGGGGAAAATCGTACTGAGCGTTTCGGCAGGGCGGTGGGGTTTGACGGCGACAGCGGTGACAACCACATTGGGTTTGACGGCAGGGCTGTCCGTGGTGGAGGGTGATGATGTGACCGTGGCGGCGGTGTTCGCAGCAGGTACGCTTGCACCGGCGGCGGCACCCGTTGCAACAGCAGCAGCGGCAACCGCGGCGTCGGTGGAAGTGGCAGCAGTGGGCTGATCGCTGGCGGCTGGCGTGGTGGTGTTGGGTGAATCGGGGGCAGTGACAGGGCCGGGGGCGGGGGCTGGGGTGGGGGCGGAGTAAAACGACGGCGGCGGAGCAACCGATGGCATAACAGGGGCAGCGGCAGCAGCCATCGGCAGCACCGGCTCAGGCATGGACGGAGCATCATTGGTCACAGCGGCATCGGCTTGTGCTGTCACCGGAACACCGGCAGGTAAACTGACATCGGTTCCCTTGGCCGATGCTGACTTGGTTGGCGCTTGTGTCGTCGCTCGCCCTTGTGTCACCGTTGCTGGCGGAGCAATTGGGGTCGGCGCATCGGTTTGATCATCATGGTCATCGGCCAAATCATCATCGAGTTGAAGGTCATCGAGCTGCGACAATTCCTTGAGCAATTCGTCATCGTCTTCGCGCTCTTCTTCGACTTCCTTGCTCATGAAATCGGACACCAGCCAGGCGGCGACGGTGTCTTCCATGATTTGTTTGGGGTGCGGGACAGCGAATTTGTTTTTACAACTGGGGCACCTGGCCGGGCGACCGGAGGAACCCACCGGGACGTGTAAAGCGGTCTGACAGGACGGACAATGAATGAGCATCGTCATGGCAACGCCCCTTGCACAAACGAGAAAGGAACTCAAAACCAACCCAAGTTCACAAAGTGATAACCTACTAGAGATTAGCGTTCAAACCGGGGAACATCAAGGAAAATCGACGGTTTCGTTGAGGAAAAGTTGATTGGGAATAAGATGAGAAGTGGCCGAGTGGTCAAGTGGCCAAGTGGCCGAGTGCCGGAACCAAGCCAAGAACGAGGCCGAAAGGCCGAGGGCTTGGGTATGGTTTGGTTCATCGGTTACTCGGTTGATCGGTGACTCGGGCGGAGTTGTATTTTGCTTCCCGATGAACCGACTCACCGATTAACCACTCTGACCAGACGCGCTAAATCGCGGCGCTAACCCCGACGGCCATGATCGTTGCTACCATTGATTCACCATGACACTCACCTCTGAAAACGCTGTGGTTCAGGCGCAACAGGCACTCGATGCCCACGTGCGTGACATCATCGATTGGCACTTTTCGCCCGACACGGGTTGCCCCTATTGGCTCAAGTGGGCGCGCTCGGCTGGCTTTGATCCGCGCCGCGAAATTCATACCTTTGACGACCTGAAGAAGTTTCCGCATTTTCAGGATGAAGTGTTACGCGATGCCTTGCCGGAGGTGTGGGTGCCCAAACCGTTTGAGGGTCGTCCGTTCAACGTGTTTGAAACCGGCGGCACCACGGGCATGCCCAAACAACGCATCGGCTGGGACGATTACAAACACGATTACGAAGAGTTCAGCAGACGTTACGACAACGACGTGTTCCCGCTGGGGGCCCACTGGCTTATGCTCGGACCCACCGGCCCACGCCGCCTGCGCCTGGCGATCGAACACCTGGCCAACGTGCGCGGCGGGTCATGCTACTTTGTGGACCTGGACCCGCGCTGGGTCAAAAAAGCCATTGCTGCCAAAGAGTTCGATGTCGCCAAACAGTACATGCAGCACGTAGTCGAGCAAGGTGTCGAAATTTTGCAGCATCGCAACATCGGCTGCCTGTTCACCACGCCCAAATTACTCGAAGCATTGGGTGAAAAAATCAACATCACGGCATCAGGCATCAAGGGCGTGTTCTGCGGCGGGACGAGCATGACCCCGCAAATGGTGCGCTTTCTGATCGAGGAAGTGTTGGAAAATCAGGTGCGCTTCGTACCCACCTACGGCAACACACTCATGGGCCTGGCGTGCTCCAAACCGCTGTCACGACACGACAATTACAGCATCACCTATTACGCGCCCCAGCCCCGTGCGGTGCTGCGCATCGTAAGCCCGCAGAACACTTCGCAGACAGTTGACTATGGCCAATGGGGACGGGTGGAACTGACCACGCTGACCAAAGAATTTTTCATGCCCCGATTCTTGGAACGCGATGAAGCGATGCGTCGCCCCCCTGCGCCGGAACACGGCTTTGCGTGGGACGGGGTGGGCGATGTGCGCCCCTTTGGCGCCATGGGAAAACCCGTCGTCGAAGGGGTGTATTGAATTTCGGATTTGATGAAGTGGTCGAGTTGCCAGTGGCACCCGAAGGTTTTGACGCCGTGCCCTTTAGGGCCGGATGGTTGTGGTCTTGTGTGAAATCCGGGGCTAAAGCCCTCGGCGTCATTTGATTCGATGCGTGAAATTCACGCATGTTCATTCAAAAGTCGAGCGTACCCAGCCAGGCTTGGCGCAAGTCACTCAGTTTCAACTGTGCCAATCGGCCATGCTGACGGCAACGCACGGTCAGTTCATCATGCGCCGCAAATCGACCTATTTGACCAAACGCGATGCCCGATTGTCGTAAGGTTTTGGCAAGTGCGTCCCACTCGGCTGGCCGCACCTCCAGCAGGTATCGACTGGGGGACTCGGCAAAGCAGGCGGTGAGGTCGTCCAGTTCACGTTCGACGGGCAGGCCGTCGAGGTCGATGTCAAGGCCCAGGTTTCCGGCAAAGGCCATTTCCGCCGCTGCCACGAGCAGGCCGCCTTCACTGCAATCGTGGGCGGATTGGACCAACCCCTGATGAATCAGGTCGGCCACGGTCTGCGCGGTTTGCGGGCCTTGCTGTAAATCGACATGCGAAATGCGCTGGTCCAGCGAAGCGTTGCCGGTGATTTGCAGGTAGTGCGAACCGCCCATGTTGCTGGTGGTTTGGCCGACGATGATGAGCAGGTTGCCCGCAGCCTTGGCGTCCATGGTGCGACATTGGCGTACATCCGGCACCATGCCCAGCCCGGTGACTAGCAACGTCGGCGGAATGGCGATGATGCGTCCGTCTTCCGTGGTGAATTGATTGCTGAGGCTGTCTTTGCCCGATACAAACGGCGTGCGATACGCCAAGGCCCCGTCATAACAAGCCTCGGCTGCGCGCACCAGCGAACCCAAATGGCGCGGGTCGCTGCCGGGGTCGCACTTGGGCCAGCAGAAGTTGTCCAATATCGCAATACCACCACCCTTGTTCACTGCAGGTTCCGCTCCGACGCAAACCAGGTTGCGCACACATTCATCAATCGCTGCGAGCGTCGCCCAGTACGAATCGCCCCCAATGGTTTTTTCACCCAGCGAGGGTGCCAAGCCGCAGGCCAATGCGATGCCGCGGGTGCTGGTGAGTTTGGGGCGAAGGACCGAGGCATCGGAAGGGCCGTCTTGCTGCGGACCGACCAGCGGTTTGATGACCGAACCGCCCTGCACTTCGTGGTCATATTGACGGATGATCCAATGTTTACTGGCGATGTTGGGGTGCGCCAGCAGAGACAACAAAGTTGAACCTACGTTATTTGAAACGACATTGGTTGTTGGCGCTGCTGCGATCACGTTGGCAGCGGGTACAGTCGTCGGCGACCAGGCAGCCTCACGGGTGGGCGTGGGGATGCCGTCGTGCAAAAAGTGCATCGACAATTGGCCGACCTGTGTGCCTTGATAATGCAACGTGAGTACGGGTTGGTGGTGTTGATCGACGCAGCCGAACTCGCCCAGGTCGCAAAAATCGACATCCTCCGCTGCACACAGGGCGCGTAATTTTTCCAGGTTGTGCGTCGGCACCGCCAGCACCATGCGTTCCTGCGCTTCGCTGATCCAAATTTCCGTGTACGACAAGCCCTGATATTTCAAAGGAGCGCGATCCAGGTGCACCGTGGCACCAAGGTCTTTGCCCATTTCGCCCACCGCACTGGAGAACCCACCGGCCCCGCAGTCGGTGATCGCATTGAACAGCGGTTGGCCGACACTGCCATCGTCATTATGCGGGTCACGGGCCTGCAAAATCACATCGAGGGTTTTTTTCTGCGTGATGGCGTTGCCGATCTGCACCGCGTGGCTGAACTCGTCGGCATGGGTGTCGGTCAACTCGGCACTGGAAAACGTCGCACCATGAATGCCGTCACGACCGGTCGCTCCGCCCAGGGCAATGATGTGATCGCCCGGCTGGGTTTTTCCGAAACATTTATCCAGTGGAATCAAGCCCACGCAGCCGCAATAGACCAAGGGGTTGCCCAGATAATCAGGGTGAAAATAGACCGCCCCGTTGACGGTTGGAATGCCCATGCGGTTGCCGTAGTCGCGCACCCCGGCCACGACCTGCTGCAAAATCCGCTGCGGGTGAATGATGCCTTTGGGAAGTTCGAATTTCGAATTTCGAATTTCGAATTTTTCAGAATCAACTTTGACTGGTGCAACACAGAACACATCGGTATTGGCGATGGGTTTGGCGGCAAGGCCGGTGCCCATGACATCGCGGATGCACCCGCCGATGCCCGTGGCCGCTCCGCCGTAGGGTTCAATCGCGCTGGGGTGGTTGTGCGTTTCCACCTTGATGCAAACTGCGTCGCTGTCGTCGAAACGCACGATGCCGGCGTTGTCCTTGAACACACTCACGCACCAGTTGCCAAACTCAGGCAGCTTCATCAATTCATGCGTCGCTGCGGCAACGGTGCATTTGAGCAGGTTGGCAATGGTCACCGAACCATCAGGGTTGATCGTGTGCCCGGGGCGATTTTGAAAGTTAAGCGAAAGTGTATTTGTCGATGAAAGCCTAGGCATTGCCCCCCCGGAAATGCCTGGGGGCTGGCTGGTTTCACGGTAGGTGATGGTGCTTTTGAGGGTTTTATGAACGCAGTGCTCGCTCCAGGTTTGAGCCAGCGTTTCCAGTTCGATGTCCGTCGGCTCACGGTCCAGGCTGCGAAAGTGATCGCGCACCGCACGCATTTCATCGAGGGATAAAAACAGGTGCGCTTCCCGCGACATTTTCATAAGTGCCGCATCATCCAACTCACGCAAAGGAATATGCCTCAGGGACACCTGATAAGCCGAGCCTTGCGGAAACTGCGTCGGCACAAAGGGCGCGGTGTGCAGGTCCTGAATCACCGGGTTGGCCAATTGTCGCAGGGCGAATTGTTTGGCTGATTCACGCACCGCTTCATCGGGGGCTTGTGTCAGTTGCAGGTCGTAACGAAAACCGGTGCGCACATCGACTTGCTCAATGGTTAGTTCGGGCAGCATTTCCGCAATCGCGTTGCGGGTCGATTGGGCCACCGGGTCCATCACCCCCGGCTGATAATGCACTTCCAAACACAACGCATCCTCACGCACCGGCTCCGCCCCCAGCACGGCAACCTGATTCACCGAATCAGCCAATAGTTCGTGCGCGATTTTTTCAGCAGCCTGCGGGTCCAGCGCAGCCTGAATCAGGTACACCCGGGCACTGCGCACCTGCTGCACAGGCAGCCCATGTGCTTGTGCCTGATGTTGCACATGGCCGGCAAGCGGGTCGATTTCACCTTCACGCGGGCGCACCTCGATGCGTACCACGGTGATGGCGGGTTGAACAGCGATTGCGATGTTGGAGGAGTCGGTCATGGTGGGGTGAATGATAATGGATTATGGCTCTGTGGCCATGGATCATGGATAACTGATGATGGATAATGTTCAAACCCGGAGAAGGCAACCCTTGTAACTTTTCTGAACATCATCCTTTATCCATGATCCATCATCCATGGATGAACAACCCAAGGGTAAAGTTCAGCTTGATGACACCGCCAAGGGTTTGCCATAGGGATTGACACACGCCAGCACCGGCGGCTGGGTGAGTGATTCGAGCGTCAGTGTTTGCGGGCTGTCGATGATGAACGTGACCGATTCGCCGGGCAACAGGGTCACCAGTTGATCGTCGATGCGGGCATCCGGGTGCAGCCGATCGGGGAACACCGCCAGATCGCGCAACAACGTCGCTGCGTGAATTGTCAGCCGATGTTCACGCCCCTGCACCTTCAACTCGGCCTTGTACTTCGGCTGCGGGTAACGCAGGTTTTTGTCCGCTTCAAAATACCACCAGGCGCGCTGCGCTGATGAACCACCACTGGTTTCCGCCAATAACATTTCAAACGATGGGTCGCCGGCCTGTGCCAGTTCACCGGGCAAATGCAAGGCACGATTGCTGCGGGCAGGCACATCCAATGTCACCTGCATCTGTGCCAATGTTTTTCCGGTGAAATCCAATCGTCGCACCGTCAGCGCTTGTTGCCAGAGCGTGTCGTCATCATTGTGGGCATATAACGCAAGCGAAGCCTGCGGCTGATCGCTCTGTGGTTGAATGGTCAGCAAGCGCGGCGCGAAAAACTTTTTCGTGGCATACGCAAGCGGCTTGTAACGACCATCACCGTCGATGGCTGCCCAACTGGTCACCGGCCAGCAATCGTTGAGTTGCCAGTAAATCAGCCCCATGCAGACCGGGTGACGACTGCGGAACCACTCCACTCCCGTTGCCAAGGCCCGTGCCTGATTCAGTTGATACAAATAAAGCTGATCATCGAAATGGTCCGGCACATCGAACCACATCGACGCGAACTGATGAATTTTTTGCGTGCCATTGGGGCACTTCTGGTGATCTTCCATGGCCGGGGAACCAAAGCGTAAATCCTCCGGCTTGATCGCGCGCTTCAACGTCGCATACGTCGGCGGACCCTGAAACCCGAACTCGGAACAGAAGCGCGGCGAAACCTTGCGATACCCATCATAGTTTCCGCCGAACCATACCGACCAGACGTGCATGTTCCCGTGCGTCGGAATGTTGGGTGGTCGTCCGTTGCGATAGTTGTTGCCATCACCCGACCAGGGACTGGCCGGCCAATAGGGCCGCGTCGGGTCCAGTTCGCGCACTACCTTAGGTAACAGGTCAAAGTAAAACCCCGCCCCCCAACTGCGCTCGCCGATGTATTCCATCCAGGGTTTATTTTCATAAAACCATTCACGGTAACCCCACACATTTTCGTTGCACCCGTTCCAGAGCACCAGACTGGGATGACGTGACAAGCGTGCCACGTGATAGCGTGCTTCTTTTTCCACCAGTTCACGCAAGGGTTCTTCCGGGTACGCAGCACAGGCGAAAAGAAAATCCTGCCAGACCATGATGCCCAGTTCATCGCACAGGTCGTAAAACGTTTCGCACTCAAACACCCCGCCGCCCCAAACGCGGAGAATGTTCATGTTCAGGTCACAGGCCTGTCGCAGCCGCTGCTCCAGGCGCGTCGGGGCATGAGCACGGGGCAAAAAGCAATCATCGGGGATCCAATCCGCGCCCTTGGCGAAAATGTTTTTCCCGTTGACCTTGATGATCATGCGCTGGCCGATGTCGTCGGCTTGTGTGTCCAGTTCCACGGTGCGCAGGCCCACTCGCCCGAACCAGTGGTCCAGTTCGTTGCGTGCCTCGTCCACGACGATCAGGTTCAGGTGATACATCGGCTGCCTGCCGTAACCCCGCGGCCACCAAAGTTCGGGCTTATTCACATGCAGTGTCAGCACCACCTGATTTTCACCTGCGGGCACCATCTGCCGACAGGCAATGCGGGTCTGATCACCATGGGCTAGCAACGCCTCGACCGTCACCAGCCCATGATGCTTGCTCTGGGTCAGTTGCACATGCACTTGGACTGTCGCACCGGTTGCATCCGCCTGCGTCACCAGTGGCCGAACCGATTCCACTCGGCTGACGCTCCAGGCTTCCAAATGCACCGGCTTCCATATGCCGCAGGTCACCAGCGCCGGCCCCCAGTCCCATCCGAAATTGCACGCCATTTTGCGCAGGTGATAATGCGGCAGCGCCGGGTTGGTCCCGTTACCGGTGCAGGGCCAACTGCCACGTTTTTCCAGCATTTCACGCAGGTAACGCGCAGCCGAGGCAAAACGAATCACCAGTTCGTTCATGCCCGGTCGAACCCAAGGCTTGATCGCAATACGCTGAGGCAGGTGCATGTCATCGCTCTGCCCCAGGCGCTGACCATTGAGCGTGATCGTCGCCAGGGTGTCCAACCCGTCAAACACCAGGTCCAGGTACGCTTCATCGGTCAGTGAATCATCGACCTCAAAAGCGGTGCGATATTCCCAATCGGTTTCGCCGATCCAGCGCAACGCCGCTTCGTGACGATCCAGGTACGGATCGGGGATGAGCTTTGCGGAAAGCAGATCGGTGTGAATGCAACCGGGCACTGTCGCGGCGATGTTGGTTTGTTGCAGGGCGGTAGGTACCTGCGTCAGATCGCCCACCGGGCGCACCGTCCAGCCATCGTGCAAGGCTTGTCGCAGCATGAGGTTTCTCGTTCTGGGTGATTGGGCAGAATATCACAATCAACCGTACAAAGTAACCCTGTGATTGCTTGATGTTTGGCGCGGACGCTTTGCGTCGGCGCACTGGTTAACGCAGCGACTTGGCGCGTTGTGAAGTTGTCCGCAGCATCAATCGACCGTTGGCGGTGGTGTTGTTTGTTGTGCTTTTTCCAATGCTTTTTGTGCCGCCTGATGCAAGGGTTCACCCTTGGGCGATAGCCTGATGACGCGCTGCAAATCCTCCATGCTGGCCAGGGGTTGATTCATACGGAGCAACAGGTTGCCGCGTACCCAGTAACCCTCCGGCTGATTCGGCTCCAAGCGGATGGCTTCCTGCGCATCAGCCAGGGCTGCGCCCATTTCGCCCATTTGATACAGCACCACGGCTCGGTTGGCGTGAAGGTTGCCGGATCGCGGGTCAAGGGCAAGGGCACGATCCAATTGCGCCAAAGCCTGACTCAAGTTTCCATGCTTGACCAGTTTTTGCGCACCGCGGCCAATCGCACCGGCATACAACATGTTTGGTCGCTCACGCATGAGTTGAATTTCCTCACGCAGTGGCGCGATGGCGACACGATAACTCCACATCACATGCGTCGCTGGCAACGCCAGGTTCAGCAACAACAACATTGGCAACACCCACGCCGCCCAATTCATACGTTGTCGGATCAGCAGCACCGCCCCGGCCAGCATCATCGGCACAAACATCGACATCGACCGTGACATATCTCCCGCCACGAAAAGCGCCAAAACCAAAGTCACCACCATCACCGTCACCCACAACCCCACCCAACCCATTCGCCTCCGCCCCGGCCAAAGCAATATCGCGCAGGGAATCAATACCCACCCGCCACGTAAACCCATCCACCAGGCAGCGATGAAACGCCACTGCGGAACCTCGGACAATTCGTTCATATCAAACGGTTTGCCAACAGCCTCACCCATGCCCCGATCGATGCCCATCATTGTCAATCCGCCACGAATACCCACCCAAGGCAGTAGCGCCAGTACCAGCCAGAATCCCTCCATCAAAAGGCGCTTCGATTGCCCTTGTTCAATATGTTCGAACATCATCGCCCTGACCGTCAGCGCCAGCGGCAACGCCAGAACGAACCGTTCATCAACCCAGGGCACCAGTACACACGCCAATACGCCCCAGCCAATATGACGCACAAAACTCACCGCCAATAACCCAAGCAATACCCACGCATCAAAGTACGTCAGCCAACCGGTCGCCACAAAAAACCATGAACTGGTGGCTGTCAGGGCGGTGACTCCCCAGGTGAGTATCCAACTTTTCGCTTCACGCTGCACGATGTGGGCCACCATCATCAGTGCCGGCACACAACCTACCATCGGCATGGCCAAAAACCATGACTTGGGTAGCGACAAATAATGCCAGGGCAATACAAACAACAGCCGCCAGACGATGACATGGTTGCTGGGGCCTGGTTGATATCCCAGCGGATCATCCAGCAGACGAAGTGTTTCAACAGCACGGTTGGTTTCCGGACTGGACCATGTTTCGGGAATATCAAGCCCCTGCCAGGCGATGAATCGCGGCGCAAAAAAAATGAGCACAATCACGGCTGCCGCCAAAGCACAAATCAGCAATTGCACCACATAGGTACTTCGTCTTGCGATCAAGTTTTTCGATGTGATGATGTCGGCCATCCGCCTCACCCCTGAATAGTTTGGCTCAACTTACATCTGCGGCAGCTTGCGATAATCACCCCGACTGAAATACTTTTCCAGCCAGCAGTACAAAATGATGAACAAATACCGGCTGCCCATTTCCTTGATCTTCAATTTCGCCACTCCGCTGCGACGATTGCGCCACGTGATCGGCAGCACCGTCCAGCTATACCCCCGCACCACCGTCTTCAACGGTAACTCGACCGTCAGATTGAAATGCGGCGATAAAAACGGCGTCAATCCGTCCAGCGTCGTCTTGCGATAAGCCTTGAACGCATTGGTCGTGTCATTGAGCTTGATCCGAAACAATACGCGAATGAATAAATTGGCCCAGCGATTGAGCAGGTACTTGAGCCAGGGTTAATCGATCGTGCCGCCGCCTTTGATGAACCGACTGCCGAAAACCGCATCGTAACCTTCATTGAGTTTCTGCCAGTAACGCACCACATCCCGGCAGTCGTCCGACTCATCAGCCATCATCACCACCATCGCATCGCCTCGTGCCTGTGCAAAACCATAGGTAATCGCCCGACCAAAACCATGCGGCCCCGGGTTTTGCACCGCATGGAGTGCCGGCAAACGGGTCTGCAATTCCTGCAAAATCGCCCAGGTGCGATCCTTGCTTCCATCGTCCACCACCACAATTTCATGCGGCACATCATGCAACCTCAACTCGACGTGCAAATGCTCCACCGTCGAAGCAATGCAACCTTCTTCATCCCGTGCGGGAATCACCACCGACAATAAGGTGAGCTTGGGCGCATGCGGATTGGGCGGCAAAGAAATGGTCATGGCATGTGGCCATGATTGTAACCAACCAGGTGAAATAAAACAGGTTACGAGTCAAACACACCATATGACGCCGAGGGCTTCAGCCCCGGATATACCGCATCATCACACATTCAAGCATCCGGCCCTGAAGGGCTCGGCGTCAACCACTGAACGGTACAGGTGATTGCCTCCGACGCCGCTCACGCTGCGTTCTGGCTCGGCGGTGCCTGACGCAATAAATCCAACAACTCAAGGTATCGCACCGTTGGTTCATTCATGACCGTTTCTTCCGCCAACCTCGGCAATGCCGTTTCTTTGGTCGATGAATCCACCGAGGTCGCCGTCACCACCGTCATCGGACGGGGCGTTACCGTCGGCATCACAGACCTGACCTGCACCGGTTGACGACTCAGTTGCGTCGCTGCCTGACTGATCAACCGGGCCTGGTCCAGCAGCAACTCCGCCCGATTCATCATGCCCTCGACGCGCTCCGACATGCTCTGCCACTGGGCCTGCAACTCACTCATCCGCTGATCGAGTACATCGAGTCGAGCGGCAAAATCATGTTCGACCTTGCCGATCCACTGATCGTAAGCGTGCAGGCTGCGGGTCATGTCCGTCTGCATCTGCTCACGAATGCCATCCTGTTCTTTGCGCAGTTGGTCGGCCAGGGCCTGATGCACCTGCGTCTGTTTCTGCGCATTTTCAAAAAGCTGCATACCCAGTGCCAGCCGTCGCTGTGCGTGTTCATGAAGCTGTTGCACAGCCAAGGCCTGTTCTTGTGCCGATAACGGCCCACGCTTCACGCCCGGTAACGTCGGTCCAGCCTGATTCAGGTTCGCCTGAATTGAGTGTTTCGCCTGATTCACGGGTATCGCCTCAGCCATGGGTTTCCCTTCCCCAGCAAAAAACAGCCTTCCTGTTTCCATCATCGGCTCATCCACCGGGGCGACTCCAGTGCAATCTTCGTAGCCCAGCCGCCCTCGGCTGGGTTGACATGGCCGCCGAGGGTATCTGCGGGTGCCTGTGGGCAGACGCTTTGGGCTGCCCACAGTGAATCGCCTGTGGCACCCATTTAAACAAATCATCATTGGCAACCCCACCGCCGAGGGCGCCCCCGGGCGCGGTGCCACAAAAGCACATCGCTCCCTTCGGTACGTCGTGAATCACCCGAACGATCAAGGTATGCTGATCACATCATGCGACTTGCCACCCTTCTGCCCATCATGCGCAGCCTCGCTCCCGAAGCCCTCGCCGAGTCGTGGGACAAAGTCGGCCTGCAAATGGGTGACCTGCAGCAAAACATCACCCGTGCCCTGCTCTGCATCGATTTCACCCCCGCTGTACTCGATCAGGCAATCCAACAAAAAGTGCAACTGATCATTGCCTATCATCCGCCGATGTTTGCGCCGCTGTCGCGTCTGACGGAAGACGATTGGAAACAACGGCTACTCATTCAAGCCCTGCGTCATCACCTGGCCATTTATTCACCGCACACCGCGCTGGACGCTGCACCCGGCGGCATGAATGACTGGTGGTGCGATGCCCTGGGCCGGGGCGTGCGTCAAGCCATTACACCTCATGCCGGTGCGACCAACCCAAGTGGTGGGGGGGTGAACAAAATTGTCACCTTTGTACCTGCAAAGGCAGTTGATCGCGTCCGCACCGCCATGGCTGAGGCTGGCGCCGGTTGCATCGGAGCGTACAGTGAATGCTCGTTCACCAGTCAAGGCATCGGCACCTTCCGTGGCAGTGCCAACACCAACCCCACCATCGGCAAACCGGGCCGATTCGAAACCACCCCCGAAGTGCGGCTGGAAATGGTCTGCCCCGATGAAGTTTTGCCGGCTGTGCAACGGGCGCTGTTGCAAGCACACCCTTACGAAGAACCCGCGTTTGATGTGTACCCATTGCTGCCGCCGTTGCGTCGTGAGGTGTCCCCCGTACACCCGCAGACCACCGCAGTCGTGGGCGCCGGGCGGCTGGTGACGCTCGATGAACCGGTGACCCTGTCAGCCTTGGTGAAAAAAGTGCGTACCCGACTGGGCGATGATTGCTTGCAAATCATCACCCCGCCGCAGGTGAAGTGGTCCGACAAAAATCGCAAAGTTCATCGCATCGGCGTGTGCGTCGGTGCGGGGGGTTCACTGCTGGCACCCGCCCTCAAAGCCTGTCAAAACCAACTCGATGTTTTCATCACCGGCGAAATGCGCCATCACGATCAACTCGATGCCACCCAGCGCGGCGTGACCTTGCTGCTGGCTGGTCACACCCAAACCGAACGCCCTTACCTGTCCACCTACCGTGATCGACTGGCACAACGCACCGGTAAACAAATCAACTGGTTCATCAGTCATAGTGATTGATAACGACGCTTGTTGGCCTTGGGGGTAACGGTCAGTGCGGGGTATTCAGTGAGGTAAAAAGTGCGAGGTCAGTTCGCGGATGAACTTTGCTGATGGGGTGAAATTACCACCACGTTGCGACGGCCGGAGTCGGGTTGGCGCCGGAACAAGGCGGAAAACAAACGAAACGGCAGGGTCAGAATTGACATCAATATCGCCAATACCAGAAACACCGCCACGCCGACGATGACGGCTGCGATAAAGAGCAGTATCAACGTGACAAGCGGAATCAGAAGAACCAGTGCTGCTGCCGCCAGCGCGGTTTTGACAATCCAACCTGGCTGGCGGTGGGCGTACTGGTAGTAACGACCGGCTACGGGATGATTTTGCAGATAAACGCGCCACATAACGTAACCGTAGCTCACAACATGAAGGCTGACAAGCGCGGGGTGCTTTGTGTAATCGTCCATGTAGCCCAGCCGCCCTCGGCTGGGTTGGTAAAGCCGTCGAGGGTATCTGCGCCGGGTTCACAAGGATCGCGGCGGCTGCTACCGTCTCGGCTGGGTTGGTAAAGCCGTCGAGGGTATCTGCGGGTGCCTGTGGGCAGACGCTTTGGGATGCCCACAGTGAATCGGCTGTGGCACCAAAGCGTGCCACAGGCACCCATTCAAACAAATCACCTTGGACATACCCACCGCCGAGGGCGCCCCCGGTGGCGGTGCCACATGAAAACAACAACAGCACCGCCGAGGACGGCGGTGCCCCACCGCAACACGCAGTTGAATGTCATTCAATTCGGTAAGGTTACTGCGCAAGGTTGAGCAGCGGTCGGCAAGCTTTGCGCAGTGAGGGTGAGTGATGATGACGAAAGGGTTGATGTGGCCGACGGATGAGGTTTGCGGGGGAGTATGAAGTAAATGCCTTGAATCGAGTGTTATTCGTCATGTCTTTATTGACGCTTTGCGTTTGACAGTCATGAAAATATGTTGGCATCGGGGTTGCGTTGGGTCATGGTGCACAGTGGCGCCCTGCGATGAGCGGGGTCAGGCTGTGACAGGGAACCCGTGAACGTGAAACAGCGCATCCTCGATCATTTTGAAGCCAGTGGCGATGCCAACCTCGGGCAGACGTTGTTGCGTTTGGCGCAACTGGCCAAATTGCGGCATCAGATGAGCAGTGCGCAGGGCGCGATGTCGATGGAATTGGGCCGCATGATGACCATAACGGAAGACGGAGTTGAAGGACTCGACTCCGAGGCCGGGCTTGTACCTCCCCGCATCAGGGCAGAGCATGGGCAGGGTCGGTGCCACAGGGAGGTGGACCGATGAACTACGGCCTGTACCTTTCCGCATCAGGCGCCCTGACGGCCTTGTACCGTCAGGACGTCTTTGCCAACAATCTGGCGAACGTGCAGACGGTCGGTTTCAAAGCCGATCGTCCGAGTGTGCGCCAGCGTGATGCCGAGTCGGTGGAGGGCGGGTTTTCGGAGTTTCGCAAACACCTGCTGGACAAGATGGGCGGCGGGGTGATGGCTGGGCCGCAGGTGGTGAGTTTCACCCGTGGTTCACTCACGGCAACGGGCAACCCGCTGGACTTGGCACTGCGGGAGGACAATTCGTTTTTCGCGGTGCAGATGAAAAACCCGACCGACGGCAGCACGCAGATCAGGCTGACCCGTGACGGACGATTTTCATTGGATGCGCAGGGGCAATTGGTGACGCGCACCGGCGGACATCCGGTGTTGAATGAACAGAATCAGCCGATCACGTTGGCGACCGATCAGCCGGTGCAGGTCAGCCCGGATGGACAGATCACACAGGGTGGCGAAGCAGTGGCGCAATTGCAGATCACAGCCGTGGCTCGGCGGGATCAGTTGGTAAAGCAGGGGCAGAACATGCTCTGGTTTGAAAATGGTATGGATCAGCGCGTGCCTACGGAGGACGCGACGGTGGTCCCGGAACACGTGGAAAGCAGTTCGGTGGACCCGGTGCGGGCGTTGATGGATTTGGTGTCAGCGACCAAGGCGGTGGGTTCGAACGGCAATTTGATCAAGTACCACGATCAGATGATGGAAAAAGCGATCAATACCTTGGGGAGGTTGGCTTAAAGAAAGTGGTCAAGTGGTCGAGTGGTCGAGTGACGGAACGCCCTCACCCTTTCCCTCTCCCGGAGGGAGAGGGGACGGAAAAGCGGTCAAGCGGCGGAAAGGAAGATGAAGCATGGCGGTGATAGCACTACATTCGGCGGCGACAGGGTTGTCGGCTTTGAGCCGTGAGTTGGACGTGATTGCCAACAACCTGGCGAACTCGAACACGGTGGGGTTCAAAAGTTCACGGGTCAATTTTGAGGATTTGTTGTACCAGGAAGTGGCGCAGCCGGGGGTGGAAAACGCCAACGGGGATCAACGGCCGACGGGTTTGTTTGTCGGTTTGGGGACGCGCATCAGCAATACACAATTTGATTTCAGCAAGGGTTCGCCGATCGAAACCGGGCGCGATTTGGACATGATGGTGGATGGCAGCGGCTTGTTTCAGGTGCGACTGTTGCAGGAACTGGGTTCGGGGGTTGGCTACGCAAGGGCGGGCAATTTTTTCCGCAACAGCATTGGTGAACTGGTATTGGGGAATAGTCAGGGGCCGAGGGTCGAGCCGCCGATCACGATCCCGGAGGATGCACAGACGATTGAAATCAGTGCGGACGGACAGATCAATGTGTTTGTGCCCAATCAGACGGACCCGATCAACGTCGGACAGATGCAATTGGCGAGCTTTGTGAACACGTCGGGGTTGAAACCGATTGGTGCGAATTTGTATATCGAAACGGCTGCATCGGGTCCGCCGATTCTGGGCAACCCGGGTGAGGGAAGTTTCGGCACGATCGTGCAGCGGTTTTTGGAATCGTCCAATGTCGATTCGGTGCGCGAGTTGGTGAACCTGATCAAAACCCAACGCGCGTTTGAAATGAACAGTCAGTCGATCAAGGCAGCGGACAGCGCGATGCAGGTGATCAGCAACCTAAGCCGGTTTTGATTGAGTGAGAATGAGTATTTGATGGTGTTTGTGGACAAATGAAAGAATTAAAAACCAGGTAAATGCAACAGACGCCCTCACCCCAACCCCCGCCATGGCGAGGTTTTCAACTCTCCCGGAGGGAGAGGGGGGCCCAAACAAAGATTAAATCTGTAAATGTTAATGATGATGAAGCATACCCATGACATGCTGCGACGGATGATGATCGTGATGCTCACGATCGGGTTGTGGTGCGCTGCGGAGTCGAGCACTCGTGCCTTGGCGACCACAGCGACGATGAACACAGTGACTGTGCGCAGCAGTGCGGTGGTGGGTGATTTGGCAGCGATGACGTTGGCGGATGTAGCAGGCGTTGAAGGCCCGAGTGCGGAGGCGATCAAGGCGTTGAGCGTGGCGGTGTCAGCAGGGGGTGTGCGTCAGACGGAAGTGGTGAAAGTGTTGGAAGCTGCGGGGTTTCATCGGGCACAGGTGGTGGTGAAGGGGTTTGCGGTTTGCCGAGTGGAATCGGGCGGCAAGGTGCAAGGCGATGAGGCGATGGCCCTCACGCAAAACACCCCTGCAAAGCAAGTGGAAGCGAGTGCGGACGATACGACGACCTTGCATGACAAGGTGGTTGGTTTTGTGGCCAACCTGGCCAAGGCACCGGTGACGGAACTGCGGATTGAGTTTGCGGCAGCGGATGTGAAGGTGTTGCAACAACGCCTTGGTGATGTTCGGTTGGAAATTGAAGCGGGCGGGTCGGGCGGCACGGGTCGTGTGCCGATGGTTTTGCGAAGGTATCACGGGGATGCACTGGTTGATACCCAGCGCATCACAGCGGAAGTTTCAAGGCGTTATCAAGCCCTGGTGCTGACAAGGACACTGAGCAAGGGTGAAGTGGTTGGTGCGGGGGATGTGGTGTTGCGCGACGTATATGTGACTGGCAGTATACAACCGGTGATGGATGCCAATCAAGCGGTGGGCATGATGATGCGCGGATTGGCACGTGAAGGTTCGGTGTTGATGAGCGACCAACTGCAACCGGCACGGATTGTGCAGCGCGGGCAGTTGATCACAGTGCGCAGTCTGGCGGGGAACGTATCGGTGACGATGACGGCCCGGGCGATGGATGATGCAGGCGCAGGACAGGTCATCGCTGTACGCAATGAAAAATCAAGGCAGACATTCACCGCACGGATTACTGCGGAAGGGCAGGGTGTGCTGGTGGGTGATACTTCGTTGGCTGCATCGGCGGAGGGGGCGCGATGAAGGTAAATACGATAACAATGGCAATGGTGATGTTGGTGGTGTCAACGGTGGTGATGGCACAGACATCATCGCTTTACATGCAGCAGGTAACGCCACCTGCACCGATGCCGATGACACCAGGGACACCGGGGGCGGAGTTACCGGGCGTGCCGTTGTCGCCGGCGGTGGCGCAGGTGAGTTTGATTGCGGTGCGTGTGCCGGAACCCAGGCGGTTTGCGCTGCATGATTTGGTGACGATCATCGTGCGGGAAAACACGTCCGCGGATGCGACATCATCGCTGGATACCGGAAAGGATTCACAGTTCAACGGCGAAATCAGCAACTGGCCGGGGATTCGGGTGTTTGATTTACTGGCGGACCAGGTGCTGGCGCAAGGGCCTAATGACAAACCCAAGCTGGGCGTGAAGTTCAAGAACGAGTTCAAGGGGGAGGGTGACTACTCACGACGGGATAGTTTCACGACACGGGTGACAGCCCGGATCATCGATATCAAACCCAACGGCACATTGGTGCTGGAAGCCCGCAAGTTCATTCAGAGCGACAAGGAAAGCATGGAACTGGTGCTGACGGGTGTCTGTCGGCGGGAGGATGTACACACGGATAACACGGTGCAATCGACTCAGATGTATGACCTGAGGCTGGTGAAAAATCATCAGGGTGAATTGTTTCGTGCGACGGACAAAGGCGTGCTGACGAAGATGTTTGAGTTTTTGTTCAATTTTTGAATGGGCGAAACGAATGCTGCGCATGGATCGAAAATATTGGATGTCAGCGATCATCACGCTGTTGATAGTGATGGTGATGGTGGTCGGTGTGACATCGACCTGGGCGGCGCAGGTGCAGGATGTGGTGCGATTGAAGGGCAGCGAGGGGGGCAAGCTGGTGGGCATGGGTTTGGTGGTGGGTTTGGCGGGAACGGGGGATGGGGGAAAGTTTTTGCCTGCGATGCGGCCATTAGCGACGGTGGTGCAGCAGTTGATTGACCCCAATACGGTGGTGGCGGAATTGAATAATGCAAAGAACGTGGCCTTGGTGGCGTTGACAGCCAACATACCGGATACGGGAGTGCGGGAGGGGGATCGGGTGGATGTGCAGGTGGCGGCGATTGGGCCGAGTAAAAGTTTGGTGGGGGGGCGGTTGTTTTTGATACCGTTGACGGGGCCGTTGCCGGGGTCACCGGTGTTTGCGTTTGCGGAAGGGCCGGTGTCGATTGAGGACGCGGCTACGCCGACGGTGGGGGTGGTGAAGCGCGGGGCGCAACTGACGCGCGATGTGATGACAAGGTATTTGGATCAGCAGGGTCGGATCACGCTGGTGTTGAATGACAGTGTGGCCGGCTGGCCGATGGCGAACAATCTGGCGAACTTGATCAATGGGTTATTGGCGCCGGACGGGCCGAACATTGCGAAGGCGGTGGATCAGAAGAATGTGGTGATTGCGGTGCCGGAGTTTGAAAGGAGCGACCCAGCGGCGTTCATCAGTCAGATTTTGACCAGTTATGTTGATCCGTCGTTGATCGGATCGGGGGCGAAGGTGGTGGTGAACGAGCGGACGGGGACGATTGTGGTGACGGGGGATGTGCAGATTTCGCCGGTGATCATTTCGCACAAAGGATTGACGATCACGACGTTGAACCCGACACCTGTGCCGACGGTGCTGAACCCGGTGCGGGAGGCGCACAATTTTATTGCGATGGATACGGAAAAGCGGGCTGCGAACCGGTTGGCGGACCTGCTCACGGCTTTGAATCAGTTGAAGGTGGAGGCCCCGGATCGGATTGCGATTTTGAAGGAACTGCATCGTAGTGGGAAGTTGCATGCACAGTTGATTTTGGAATGAGGAAGAAGTGGCCGAGTGGTCGAGTGGCCAAGTGGTCAAGTGACGGAATCGCATTCGGAAGTTAGCGCCGCGACTTGTCGCGTCTGGTCGGAGTGGTTCATCGGTGTGTCAGTGAGTCGGTTAATCGGTTGAAGAAAAGACCATTAATTCAATGAGTGAGTCGTCGAGTACGAAGGCAAGAAATGAAAGTCGAATGAAAATTTCGAGCGACATCAATTTTGGTGAGGATGTGCGGACGATGACGACGGGGGTGTCGTTGGGCGCGACACATTTTTCAAAGGTGCTGGCGCTGCAGGACACGGCGACGGGGCGAACACCCCAGACGCGAGAGGAAATGGTAAGGAGCACCGCGGAGGAACTGGTGGCGACGGCTTTGGTGAAACCGCTTTTGGAACAGTTGAGGAATGACCCGTTCAAGGCGGATTTGTTTGACGGCGGACAGGCGGAGGAGGCGTTCGGGGCGCAGATGGACACGGTATTGGCGGATCGGATGGTGCAGGGGATGCGGCTGACGGTGGTGGAAGGGGTGTATCGCACGCTGATGCAACGCGGGCCGATGGAACAGGGAAGCAAGGTGGATGTGGTGCGGTGATAGCGGTTGTGAAAACAGCAGAGACAGGGATGTCGAATCATGCCAATGAGCATTACCAGTGAGCAGGCGGTACACGAACTGGAAACGGTGTTGCGCGAGTTGTGCGCAGCACACCAGCGGATGTCGGCGCTCATGGCGGACAAACTGGCAGCCTTGCGACGGGCGGATCACAAGACGGTGGCGATGGTGCTGGGCGCGGAAAACCAGCAGGTGCAGTTGATCGGCGAATTGGAAAAACGTCGGCTGACGCTGGCGGCGGTGCTGACGCAGTTGATCGATCCGTCGGCCAGGGCACCCTGGCGATTGAACGAACTGGCGACGCACTTACCCAAAACCAGCGGCGAGTCGTTGCTGGCGTTGCGGGCGCAACTGGTGCAGGTGATGCAGCAGGTGCAGAAGGAGTCGATGGTGGCACGACGCGCCAGTGAGGAATTGGTGCGACACATGCAGGGCATGTTGCGCAGTGTCAGTAACGCGGTCAGCGGCAGTGCGGTGTATGGCAAGGGCGGACAAATGCCAAGGACGGCCATGGCGATGAGCACGTTCGAAGCACGCGCATAAAAGAGCGTGGATGTGTGCGGTGAATTGAGGAACAAGGTCGGCGACTTCACAGGGATGTGAACACCATGGGTTTGGGCGGCGCACTCAACATCGGTCGGACAGCGTTATTGAGCTATCAGACCGCCATCGAGGTCACGGGTAACAACCTGGCCAACGTGGGGAGCAGGGGTTATCACCGTCAGGTGGTGACGATGTCGCCGATACCGGACCAGGAGATCATGTCGGGGGTGTTCGTGGGTCGGGGCGTGCAGATTGAGTCGATTCGACGGATGGTGGACAACGCGCTGGAAGGCAGATTGAGGCAGGGACTGGCCAACGAAGCAGGGACGAATGAGCGGGCGTCGATTTTGGCGCAGATTGAAGCGATACACAATGAACTGTCGGACAAGGACCTTTCGACCAAGTTGGGTGAGTTTTTCAATGCGTTTTCGGATTTGGCCAATCGCCCGTTGGATGATTCGCTGCGGGCATTGGTGATTCAGCAGGGGGCATCGCTGTCGTCGTTTTTAAGGCAGATGCGCACGAGCATGGTGGATTTGCGAAATTTGGTGGATCGTTCGGTGGATCAGAATGTGTCGGCTGCGAATGACCTGTTGGGGCAGATACAGGAGATCAATCGGAAGATTGCGACGGCGGATGGAGCAACGGGCGGGGCGAATGCGTTACGTGATCAGCGGGATGTGTTACTGGCGGAGTTGGCGACATATTTTGATTTTTCAGCGGTGGAGCAGGGGAACGGGGCGGTGGATGTGTATGTGAATTCGCTGCCGGTGGTGCTGGGGGGCGATGCACGGGGGTTGGCGGTTCGGCGGACGCTGGTGGATGGGGAGACGAAGATTGAATTGACGATCGCAGCGGATGGAAGCGTGATCGCGCCGGCGAGCGGGAAGCTGGGGGCGATGGTGGCGGCTCGTGAGGGGGATTTGGTGGAGGCGATTCGGACGTTGGATGATTTTGCCGGGCAGTTGATTTTTCAGGTCAATCGGCTGCACAGCCAGGGGCAGGGAATCAAGGGGTTTACCAACGTCACGGGGACGTACGGCGTGGCGGATGTGAATGCAAGGCTCAATGATGCGGCGACGACGGGTTTGAAGTTTTTGCCGGGACACGGAAGTTTTGAGTTGCATGTGACGCAGCAATCGACCGGGCTGCGGGAGATGCATTTGATTCAACTGGATTTGGACGGCATCAACCCGGCTGGTGACACGACGCTGGCGGACTTGGCGGCGCAGATCAACGCGGTGGCGAATGTGAATGCGAGCATCACGGCGGATGGTCGGCTACGGGTTGATACGGTCAACGGCGATTATCAGATCACGTTTGGCAACGACAGCAGCGGGGTGCTGGCGGCATTGGGGATCAACACGTATTTCACCGGGACCAGTGCGCAGGATGTGGATGTGAACAACGTGATCAAGGGCAACCCGTCGCTGTTGGCGGTGGGGCAGGGGCATGTGTCGGGGGATAACCGCAATGCCCTGGCGGTGGCTGGTTTGCGGACCAAGAGCGTGGCGGAACTGGGGGGGATTACGCTCATGGAGAGTTGGAATCGGCATGTGGAGCAGTATGCGATTCGTCAGGGACAGACGCTTTCGGAGTTGCAGGCTGCAACGATCGTGCGGGAGAACCTGGAGAGCCAGCAACAGTCGGTGAGCGGGGTGAATACGGATGAAGAGACGATCAACCTGCTGGCGTTTCAGCGGGCGTATCAGGCGGGAGCAAGGTTTTTGAACGTGGTGGATGAGATGTATCAGACACTGTTGCAGATTGTGTGAAGAGGGAAGTGGCCGAGTGGTCAAGTGGGAAGCAAATTTCGGATTTCGAATTTCGGATTTCGAATTTGCGGATTTCGAATTTGCGGAAACAAGGCAACCATGAGGACGCTGCAATGACCTGAGATTTGAGTATTGGAAGAAGTGGCCGAGTGGTCAAGTGAAGAAGGAGCTAGGTGCTGGGGGCTGGGGGTTGGGAAAGGCAACGCGATGAACAGGTTCGACCTGGCCACTGGCTATCTTGCAAACATCCGGCCCTAAAGGGCACGGCGTCATGAAAGGGCACGGCGTCATAAGAGGGGACGGAAACAAGGAAGTATCGCACAGTGGTCACAGACGAGTGAAGCAGATGAGCAGGATCAGCGCCAACATACCGCGGACGACGACGATGCAGTCGATGAGCACACTGCTGTCGAATTTGCGTCGCACGCAGAAAAATTTGTTTGATGCGCAGAATCAGATACAGACGGGGCTGGTGGTGGGCAAGCCTTCGGATGCGCCGTCGAAGACGTCAGCGATATTGCTGCTGCAAACCACGCTCGAAGCACGGCAGCAGCAGAAACTGAACCTGGCATATGCGTCGAGTATTTTGGCCAATGTCGATCACGCCCTGGCGGATACAACGGACATTTTGCAGGAAGCTCAGAGCATCGGGTCGAGTCAGATCGGCATCGGTTCGACGAGCGACACCCGCAAAAACCAGGCGACGGTGATTGATGGGCAGATCAAGGCTTTGGTGGATATCGCCAATCGGCAGCATCAGGGCATGTCACTGTTTGGGGGCAATTTCACGCCTTCGTTCGGCAGTGTGACATCGGGCGGCAAACTGTTTGTGTTTGACGATCAGCTTGGCGGGGTGCGGTATGCGGGGACGACGGAAAACATTCGTGGTGATTTGGGGTTTGATGAACCCGCAGCGATCAACAGCAATGGTCATGAGGCGTTCACAGCCCTGTCCGCACGGGTCGAGGGTGATCGTGATTTGAACCCATTGGCGACGGCGGACACACGCTTGGCGGACTTGAACGGGGCACGTGGACTTGGCGTGAGTGTCGGGGCGATGCAGGTGACGGTGAATGGTGGGCTGGTGAACGTGGACCTGACCACGGCGCAGACGATGGGCGATGTGGTGACACGTTTGAACGAGGCCATCAGCAGTGTGGACCCGGCTGCCGGTTCATTGAGTATCACGGCTCAGGGTTTCGAGTTGACCGCGAACGCTGGTTACACGATCAGCATGAGCGACAGTCTGACGGGCACGACCGCAGCGGACCTGGGGTTGGTGATGAGTGTCAGCAGCACGACGACAGCGGGGGGCGATGTGAACCCGCGATTGTCGTTGCATACCAACCTTGCAGCGCTGGGCGTGAGTGTTGATACGGGCAGTGGGTTGCAGGTGTCGCAGGGGGGCGTGACCAAGGTGTTGAGTTTGAACGGTGCGGTGACGGTGCAGGATTTGGTCAATCGGATGACAGCGTTGAATTTGGGTTTGCGGATGGAGATCAGCCCGGATGGCAGCGGGTTGCAGGTACTCAGCGAGGTGAGTGGGCCGGCGTTTTCGATTGGTGAGGTAAGTGGCGGAACGACGGCAACGGATTTGGGCATTCGCAGTTTTGCCCGCAGCACGAAGCTGGATGAATTGAATTTCGGCATCGGTATTCATCGCACCACCGGGCAGGATGATTTTGCTGTTCGGCTGCACGATGGCAGCAGTTTCAACGTGAATTTGGACGGGGCGACGACGATCGGGGATGTGGTTGATCGGGTGCGCAGTGCAGCGGAAACAGCGTTGGGGGCGGGCAACGTCGGCAACCCCGGTGATGCGGGCACACTGTTCAATATCGGGCTGGCGCGTGATGGCAACGGGCTGGCGATGGAGGATGGCTCGACAGGCGGGTTTGATTTCAAAATCGAAATGCTGGGCACGAGTCTGGCGGCGCAGGATTTGGGGATTTTGAAAAACAGCGGTAGCGGATCGTCGCTGGTGGGGGACGATGTGGCGAAGGTGCGGGTGGAGGGTGTGTTCACGCACATGATCAATCTGCGCGACTCATTGCTGAAAGATGATTCACGTGGCATCACGCTTGCTACTTCTGCATTGGGGGAGGATGTGAATCGAGTGACGCGGGTTCATGCGGATGTGGGGGTGCGGGCGAAGTTGGTGGATGACCAGACAAGACGAAGTGAAAGCATGAAATTAAGCGAAGAAACGATGCTCAGTGATCTGCGGGAAGCCGAGATGTCGGAAGTGCTGACGCGCTATACGCAGTTGCAGCAGCAGTTGGAGGCGAGCCTGCGGGTGGGTGCGCAAAGTTTGCAGTTGAGTCTGCTGGATTTTCTAAGGTAGCGCAAATGTTGCGCCGCAGCCTGCGGGATCGGCCAGTGCAGGCGAGGCGTGATGAGGATACGACGGCTGGAGGCCGTGACCTGATCGGCGGAGCGGATCGGATGGCGTCGGCGGAGGCCGAGGGATCAGGACGATCAAACGCAACCCTGGCCGGGTTAGAGGAAACGTACCATGCTGGTGAACACATCGAGATTCGGGCAGGTGGAGATCGACGCGAGTCGGGTGATTACATTCCCCAAGGGCGTGCTGGGGTTTCCGAGTTTCAAAAAGTATGTGCTGCTTCAGCCCAATGAAGACAGCCACTTTTTATGGTTGCAGTCGATTGACACGCCGGAGTTGGCGTTTGTGGTGACGGACCCGTCGCAGTTTGTGCCGACGTATCGGGTGCCGTTGCGTCGTGAGCAGATGGACGAAATGGGTTTGCATCAGTTGTCGGAGGCGCAGGTGCTGGTGATTGTGAACAAGCATCAGGAGACGCTGACGGGCAATTTGCAGGGGCCGATCATTGTGAATACCAGGACGCGCAGTGCCGAGCAGATGGTGCTGTCGGAGAAGCGTTATCACACGAGGGTGCCGCTGGTGGAGTTGGGCAGTCACGCCCTGGCGGCGACGGCGTGATTGCAAAGGCCATGGAAGGTCAAAAGCAACACGCAGGCGGATATGGATGAAGGTTGGTGGACAAAAGTGAATCGGTCGGGGGGTTTGAGGGAGTCGGACCTGTTGTCGCGTCGATGCCTGGAAGCATCGACGGCTCAACGGATGAAGGTTGAGCAGACAAAGCCAAGGAAGGAGCCGAGGTCCATGCTGGTGTTATCCCGACAGCGTGACGAAGCGATCATGATCGGTGATGCCATTGAGATCACCGTGGTGGATATACGAGGCGATAAGGTTCGGCTGGGCATTGCGGCACCGCGTCAGGTGCAGGTGCATCGCAAGGAAGTGTTTGATGCGATTCGTAAAGAGAACACTGCCGCCAGTCAGATTCATATCGCTGATTTGCAGCACGCGGACCGAAGTCTGCGGCGGCTGGGGCCTGAAAAAAATCAGATACGCCCGCAAGCCGTGTGAGTAGTACCGTATGTTCGCTGCGGGCAATGACCCGATCAGCGAAGCGAATGGTGAATCGAAGTTGGCACGCCGGTTGCTTGACTGAACGGTGTATCAACGCAGCGATTCCCGGATTCGACAATCAAGGAGGATTGTCATGACTCGTATCAACACCAATGTGTCAGCCCTGGTCGCCCAGCACAACCTTGCCCGGGCGGGCAACGATCTGAAAACCCGCCTGGAACGATTGAGCACCGGGCTGCAGATCAATCGTGGGTCGGACAACCCGGCTGGTTTGATCGTTTCGGAGCGCTTGCGCAACGAGATCAATTCGATCAGCACCGCCATCGGCAACGCGGAACGAGCCACCAACGTCATCGCCACCACCGAGGCGGCATTGGCGGAGGTGTCAGCCCTGCTCAACTCGATCAAGGGGCTGGCCGTCGAAGCCGCCAACACCAGCGCTTTTTCCAAGGAAGAGGTGCAGGCCAACCAGTTGCAGATCGACTCGGCGATCGAATCGATCACCCGCATCAGCAACACCACCAGCTTTGCCGGGTTGAAGCTGCTCAACGGTTCGCTGGATTTCATTTTGAGCGGCGTGGTGGCATCGCAGGTGCAGGATGTGCGGATTTTCGGCGCCAACTTCGGCACCGCCAGCAGCATCCCCGTGAGCGTCGAGGTGCTCAACAGTGCTCAGACGGCTTCGCTGTTTCTGCCCGGCAACACAGCCGGTTCACCCGGGGCACTGCTTTCGAGCGTCACCTTCGAAGTCACCGGTACCAAGGGCACACAGGTGTTCACATTTGTCAGCGGTACGGCTTTGTCAGCCGTGAGCTTTGCGATCAATCAGGTGAACGATGCCACCGGCGTCACCGCTCGCTTGCGCAATCCCGCCAACCAGACTTCAGGCATGTTTTTGGAAAGCGGCGCATTCGGGTCGGAATCGTTTGTCAGTGTGCGACGCATCAACAAGGGTGACTTTTTCCAGACACTCAACACGCCCGGCGGATCGGCTTCCAACCGTGACAACGGCGAAGATGTATTGGCCCTGATCAACGGCAACCTGGCGCTGGGCGATGGCACCAAGGTGAGCTTGCACACTTCGACGCTCAACATGGAATTGAACCTGACCAATGCGGCGGCCACGCAAACAGGAACGTACACATTCGCCGTGGCCGGGGGCGGGGCGAGGTATCAGCTTGGCCCCAGTGTCAACAGTCAGCAGCAGGTGGGCTTCGGCATTCAGTCGATTGCCTCGAGTCACCTGGGCAACCAATTGGTCGGGTTTTTGAACTCGGTGGTATCGGGCGGTGAAAACAGCCTGGTGGCGGGCAAGTATCGTGAGGCATCGGAAATCATCGATGCTTCGTCAACGCAGATTGCGGTGTTGCGTGGACGACTGGGTGCATTGCAGAAGAACACGCTGGAAACCACGATTCGCAGTCAGCAGATCGCGCTGGAAAACCTGACCAGTGCGGAAAGCCAGATTCGTGACACGGACTTTGCTGCGGAAACGTCACGGCTGACCCGGGCGCAGATTTTGAACCAGGCGGGCACCTCAGTGCTGGGTCTGGCCAACAGCCAGGCACAGAATGTGTTGCGACTGCTGGGCGGGTAAAATGGGAAGTGGTCGAGTGGCAAGAAAATTTCGAATTTCGAATTTTGGATTTGTCAAGCCAAGGACGAGCCGTCCGCGGCGAGGACTTGGGTACTCTGAGTGGTTGATCGTTGAGTCGGCGAAGGAAGTGGTCGAGTAGGGTGACCGCGGGTTGCCACCCGCGGCTATGAAGAAGGTTGATTGATCCGTGCAACTGCGGGCGGCAACCCCGCGGTCCAAACATCGTGAAAACTCTGGCAGGCAAGTTGTCAGTGGCACCCCCCTCATCACCGATATCACGTTTCTGCGCAAAACATGACGCACAAAAAAACCTGGACCCATCGGTTCGGGTTTTTTGTAATTGAATGCCACGGGTATCAATATGAAATCACCGACGGCGGGCGAGCATCAGCAGGCTGCCGGTGAGAAGCAGTGCCATGGAGGCGGGTTCGGGAATGGGGGTCGTCGAAACCGAACCATCATTCACCGTAACGCTGTCGGCATTGCTGAGCACGGCAAAATCATCTGCGGCTTCGTTGATGTTGATCGTGAAGGTATCAAACACATCCGGCGCGACGGTGAAGTTCAGCGTGAAAAGCAGCGTGGGCGTGGTCGGTACGGGTGCATAGGTCCAGAGCGCGCGTTCGTCATAGCTCATGGTTCAAATGTGAATGGAACTGTCAACTGGCCGTTAAGGTTTTGTCCGGGAGCTTGGATGGTCATCATTATAGATACCGTTGTGTTAACCGTAATTGGGTTGTAGGTTGTAGGTGATGGACGAGCCGGTGTCGTATTCGGGTAGCAGGTCGGGCGTTCCGGGCACTCCGCTGAGCATCGCGCGTGCTTCCAATCGTTCGATTTCATGGCTGGGCCAAGCTCGCATGAATTGATAAAACGGGGCCGTAGCACACATACGACGCGACCCGCCGGTTCCCCCGGTTCCCCGTCCGTGTCGGCTGGGGTACGTACGCATTTTGCTGAGCATCAAACCATACAGGTGATTCAACATCCCCACGGCATGCGATGCAGGTGACATCAAGTCCCCCTTGGCAATGTGAATAGTTCGATCCCTCGGTTCCCCATGAAGCCCCAAGCCCCGGCCCGGAAATCCAACATCGACGATATTCATAGCATATCACGCCCGCATTAACCCGGCTATAAATACCTTGCAATCTTCATTAGAAAAGGATGTGGTCAGCGCCGCGATTGATCGCGCTATCAGAAATGGCCGATTGGCGGAATCGTAATCGGAAGTTAGCACCGCGATTGATCGCATCTGTTGTAGTTGGATGCAAAAAGCCGCTGATGTCACCGGGGGGCTGGGGTCAGTTGTCCGACGACCTGACCTTTCAGACTCACCTGCGACAAACCCACTGTACATGCAAACATGCCTATATCCGTTGGTCAGGAGAGGGGGCGGGGGGGGGTAAAATACCGGTTTCTATGCGTTAGTTTAATGTTTGACTTACCTAAGATTCGATACTATATTCATAAGGGTCGGCGGGTTTTCCGATGGTCTGGTTCCAGGCCATCGGGTGGCACGGATAAGCGTGGTGTTCGACATTTGTTTTTCACACTTCCGTTTCGGTGGTTTCTTTAACGCGGAGGTCTGGCATGAAAACCCATGGGTTTGGCAATTTCAGGGAGTTGGGTGTATGCAGCACAAATCGTGCGCAGGCTAATTGGGCCAGGGGGAGCGGCTTTACGTTGGTGGAATTGCTGGTGGTGATCAGCATCATTGTGATTTTGATTGCGCTGCTTTTGCCGGCGTTGCGACAGGCGCGTGAGACCGCCCAGGCACTCAAATGCAAAACCAACCTGCGTCAGATCATGCTCGCGTCGTTGAATTATGCGGAGGACCGCAAGGGGTGGGTTTTTGTAATTGCAGAAAACCCGTCGATCAGCACTCGCGTGACCTTTGCCAGTGTATTGAGTGACCCGGACGTCAACGGGTTCGCACTCGGTGGCGGGGGTGATTACCTGGGCGAAATCGACAAGACGGCGCGCTGTCCGTCGGATTTTCCCAATCTGTCGTCCAACGTCATCGCTCCGTACGATTGGGTTTATGGGGTGAACTTCGGCCCCTACACGCGACGATTCAATTACGCAGTTTCAGGCCCCGCAGGCATGACGGGGGTCAATGATCGTCATTTCAATCAAACCGGGCTGCCGTTTAATAATAATTATCCGACCATCCCCGACAGTTGGCGTTTTGTGAATCACTACGAAAACTTCGGCAATCGAACGCACTACCGCCGGCTGCACGACATTGTTCCGCCCTCGTTCTGGATGGGGTTCATGGACAGTCGCCAGAACAGCAGCAATCGTCAGCGCTGGTATGTGCTGCGCAGCGGGGCGAGCAACAATCCGCTGATCGCCTTCCGTCACAGCGGCACGGCCAATGCCGCGATGTACGATGGTTCGGTGAACTCGTTGCAGCAGCAGGGCATGGTGGATCGCTCATACCGCACAGCCTGGAACCTCACCGCTCACTCCGGCTGGGAATTCATTACCTTACCGCTTCCTTAAAGTGAAATTGATGTGTTATGTCCAAGCGCCCTCATTTGATTTATATTGTCGTGCATGATCTGGGGCGCACCCTGGGCTGTTACGACCGACCGATTGTTTCACCCAACCTGGACGCATTTGCCCGGCGGGGTGTGCTTTTTGACAACGCCTTTTGCACCGCAGCAGCTTGCAGTCCGTCGCGTGCCTGTGTCATGACCGGGCAGTATCCGCAGACCTCCGGCGGGCTGGGGCTGGCACACATGGGCTGGTCGCTGCGGCCCCAGGTGCGCACGATCGTCGATGAACTCAACGACGGCGGATACGAAACCGCACACTTCGGGTTGAACCATGAGCGTCACGCCCAACTGAATCGTTATCAGATCGACCGCGAAACCGACTGGGACCAGCAGAAGGTCAAGGCTGCGGTGGACCACGCGGTTGAATTTTTGCACCAGCGGGTCAATACCGAGCAGCCGTTTTACCTGAACCTGGGTACGCAGGAAGTGCGTTCGGTGTTATGGAACAACCTGACCCCGCCTGAGGTCGAAGATAAATATGGTTACCCCGTGGAGCCGGACAAGGCGTATGTACCGCCGCATTTGCCGGATACTTACGAAGCCCGGTTGATGATGGCCAAGTTTGCCGCGTGCATTCATTACATGGATCAGCACATCGGTCGGTTGCTGGGCACGCTCGATCAACTGGGTTATTTTGAAAACTCGGTCATCATGTACGCGACCGACCACGGCATATCAGCGGCTCGCGCCAAGGGAACGTTGTACGACCGGGGGACGGAGATTGCGATGATGATGCACCTGCCAGAGGGGTGCCGCAATGGTAGGCGGGTGCAGCAGATGGTGCCGAATATCGATATCGCACCGACGTTGCTGGAGGCGGCGGGCGTGGCGCTGCCGGCGCGGATGCAGGGACGCAGCTTTTGGCCGCTGCTGACGGGGAACGGTTACCAAGCACACACGCATTTGTACTCGGCACGCAATTTTCATGGCCAGAATGTGACGCATCGCAAAGGGTTTGTTGATTTTTACGACCCGGTGCGAGCGGTGCGAACCGAGCGTTGGAAATATGTGCGCAATGTCACGCTGCGACCGCGGGAATGGATGCCCGGCGACCCGTTGGAATGGTGGGAGCGCGGCGGTATCGACATGGCGGGAATGCTGCCCCCGGCCCGACCGATGGAAGAGTTATACGACCTTGCATCAGACCCGGAGGAATGGCACAACCTTGCAGATGAACCGGCCCATGCGGATATCAAGGCGGAACTGAGCAGGCGGCTCACGCAATGGCAGATCGAAACGAATGATCATGCCTTGCGCGGGGAGGTGCCGGTGCGGCCCGAAGCGCATGGTTGGGGCGACAATTGGCCGGTGCGTCAATAATCTGTGCCGGGGGGTACAATCATCAATCAGGTGTGCTTTGGCCCAAGGTCCGTGAGGTTGGACTTTGAGCTTTGGCATATTGACACGTCAGATGTTGATGGCGTGCATTGACGATGAGGCGATGATGCTTTCTGAGTTTTCAGTCGGCGAACAAGGAGGAACGATGTCGTACCGCGTGGCAATGATTGGTTGTGGCAATCGTGCGTTGGGGCATGTGCCGGGGTTGTTGGCTGAAGCGCGTTGCCGGGTGGTGGCACTGGTGGATGTGAACCCGGAGGCGGCGCAGAAAGTGCGTGATCAGGGCTTCAAGGACGCAGCGTACTACAACGATCATCGGTTGATGCTGGAAAAGGAAAAGCCCGATGCGGTGGTGTTGTGTTTGTGGACGCCGTTGCACTTGCCGGTGTTTGCGGATTGCCTGGCTGCGGGGGTGAAGCTGGTGCTGTCGGAAAAACCGATGGCACCGACCTGGGGCGAAACCCGAAGAATGGCACAACTGGCGGAGCAATCGTCGTGTCACCTGCACTTTTGTCATCAGCGGCGTTTTGCCACCGGCAACCGTTTGGTTCGGCAGTGGATTTCAGAGGGACGCATCGGCAAGGTCGAACGCATGGACCTTTATTCCCCACAGCATTTGCTGGATTGTGGCACGCACACGATCGATCAGGCGATGAGTTTTAATGCGGAATCGCCCTGCAAATGGGTGCTGGGCGCAGTGGATGCGAGCAAGCTGGTGACCTATTTCAATGTGTCCGCGGAAGTGCAGGCGGTAGGCATGCTGGTTTTTCAGAACGGGGTGCGGGCGAGTTTGAACGTGGGCGGGCCGGATTTGGATATGGGCGGTGGCGTGCGTGTGGTCGGCAGTGAAGGGTTTATTGAAGTGTTATGGGAAGGCGTGATCAAACGGGCGGTGCGCTATGCCGAGCCGGGGTGGTCGCCGACCTTGCCGGAGAAGGAGACACACGCCCAGCAGATCACCCGTTACGTTCACCAGGCATTTGATGGACTGGAGCAGGGTCACAAAGTGCAGCAGGAAGGCGAAGTCAGTTGGCACAAGGCGTTGCGAGCGGCTGAGGTGATTTTTGCGTTGTACGAATCGGTGCGACGCCATGCACGGGTGACGCTGCCGCTGACGGAGGTGAGTGACAATCCGTTTTTGTCGATGCTGCAAAGTGGTGAATTGAAACCGCAGGGTTGATGATGTGAAAGATTCAAACACTGCGGGTTGGCAGCCAGTGTAGTCAACGTGCGCCCATGCACCGGCAACGAGTTGCCAGTGGCACACGGCGAACATGTCACTTATCGAGTGTTTGTTGATCGTAGAAAGGTACACAGCGTCGAGTGCCTGTGGGCAGGGGCTTTGGGCTGCCTACAGTGAATGGGCTGTGTAACCTAAGCGTACCACAGGCACCCATGGGCCCCAGCCGAGGGCGGCTGGGCTACATGGCACTCGGAACCAAGTGTTGATCAATCGGCGGTTGCACCTGCGGCGGGGGAGGTCGTGGCGGTGGCGGGCTGGTGGGGCGACCATTGCCCGGCTGCGCGGCGCCAAAGTTTTGTGGCGTCGTAGTCGGGGTTGAAGGAGGGCATGGGGGCCTGGGTGTCACGCAACCAGGTGTACAGTTTGCCGTGCAATTCACGTAACTTTTCGGGTTCTCGTTCGGCCAGGTTGTTGCGTTCGCCGGGGTCGGTTTTGAGGTTGAAAAGTTCAAGGCGCCCCGATGGGGTGTAGGTGCGATTGTTCTCCGCATCGCAGTAGTTGCCGTAAAAATCAATAAGTTTCCAATCGCCGGCGATGATCGAGGCACTGGGCACGGTGGCAAAACCGTCATCGTAAAGCGGCTGATAGAAATACAAGGCATCACGTGACAAGGTGGTTTGCTCGCCACGGAACAAGGGCATCAGGTTCACGCCGTCGAGGATGTGTTTGGTGGGTGGAGCAGCTCCGCCGGCCGCAAGCAAGGTGGGGTAAAAATCGACGGCATGCACGGGTTCATCCGACGTTTGGCCGGAAGGAATCGTACCGGGCCAGGTGACAATCATGGGTACACGGACGCCGCCTTCGTAGGGGGTGCCTTTGCCAAGGCGCAGCGGGCCGTTGGAAAAAGTGGTGTGTATGCCGCCGTTGTCGGAGAGAAAGATGATCATGGTTCGCTGCAACTGGCCGGCGTCTTCGATGGCCTGCATCAGTCGCCCGATTTGCTGGTCCATGTGTTCGATCATGGCCAGATACAGGGCGCTGTTGAGGGCACGCGGCTGAGCGGGATGGTTTTGGTCCAAATATTTTTGGACGATCGGCTGCGGGGCACGATACGGGCCGTGAACGGTGTGATAGGCCAAGTGAAGGTAGTAGGGTTTGTCGCGGGGTGTGCGAATGAAGGCGATGGCATCGTCGGTGGAATCGGTGACCCCCTTGTCGGGGGAACGGTTGCCGGAGATGCGATTGCGTTCATCGTAACGGGGACGGACATAGTCGTAGCCGTAGGCGTCGGCGTGGGGGTCAAAGAGCAGGTCGTAATGGCCATCGGTCCAGTTGTGCAGATGCCACTTGCCGATGTGGGCGGTGGTGTAGCCGTGCTGGCGCAGGGTTTTGGGAAGGGTGGGTGTGGTGCGTGGCAGGTTTTCGAGATACTCGGGTTCACGGAGGCGCATGTGGGGGTAGTGGTAGCCGCCGGTGACATGCCACATGCGATGGCGTGAGGTGTATTGGCCGGTGATGAGGCTGGCGCGGGTGGGTGTGCATTGGGGGGTGACGTAGGCACGGGTGAATTTCATGCCGTTGGCGGCCAGCCGGTCGAGGTTGGGCGTGGGGACCAGGGTGTTGCCGAAGGAGCCGATGCCCTGCCACCCCAGGTCGTCAGCGAGGATGAAAACCACATTGGGTTTTGGGTCGGCGGGGTTTGCGGTTGTCGTTGCAGGAGCGGCAACGGGGTTTTGTGTCAGGGCCGCCGGAGGTGAAGCGGACAGGGCGGCGATCAGCAGAGTTGGCAACAGCGGGGAATGGTTCATGGCATCACCTTAAAAAAAAAGAAAAACAAGATGCAATATCGGCGTTGTTGACTTCGTTAAGTTTATAGTTTAACATCCGTGTAAACATCGTCAATTTGCCGGTGAGGTCCGGCGCACAAGGAGCACCTCATGACGCTTGTGAAACTGAGCAAGGCAAGTCTGCGACTGACTCTGGTTTTGATGATCGGCTGGCTGGGGTTGTACGGTAGTTCATCGGCAGATGGTCAGCCGGGGGAACAGGTTTATCAGCAGTATCGGGCCGGGGTGTTGACTGAGGCGCAGCGTGAGGCAGTGTACAAACGTTATGCGGACATGCCGCGTGAATTGCTGGATGCGTGGATGGAGATCACGTTGCCGGCCGCCAACCCGCCGGCGGGCGTGCCGACGATTTTGGGGAATCAGAAACTGGCGCAACTGGGTTATGTCGATGTCACCGCGGCACCCTTTCATGCCGACAACACAGGGAAGACCGACACGACCAAATTGTTGCAGGATGCGCTTAATTTTGCCCGTGATTATCAGATGGCAGCGTTTCTGCCGGCGGGTGATTATCGCGTGTCGGACACGATTTTATTGAGTGTGTCGTGCCGAATGGGTGCGCGTCAGGGGACGTTTGGCGGGGGCGCAAAGAAGGCAGCCAATGATGGCGATGCTGATGGTGAAAGCGAACCTGCCCCGGCGGAACCGGGTGGCAACATCGGCATCAATTTTCAAGGGTTCAACGTGGTGGTGGGTTCGACGGCTGACCCCGAGCAACGGGCACGCATTGTTTTGGCGGCCAATTCGCCGGGGTTTGATAACGTCAAAGACCCCAAGTTTGTGGTTTGGTTGCGCAATGCACCGGGGCCGCAGAAGTCGGCACGTCAGGGCGGATCACTGCTCAAGGCGATGGTCGAAGCACCGACGATTCATTACGACCAGATTTTCAGCGGCATCGACATCACGGTGGAACCGGGCAACCCTGGCGCGGTGGGGTTAAGGCATCGCGGGGCAGAGGGCTGCGCGATCATGGACAGCACGATTGATGTGACGCATGGGTACGTCGGCATATGGGGTGTGCCGGCGTCGGGCGGCAGCACACATAAGGTGACGATCATCGGCGGCGACATCGGCATCGACATGCGCGGGTTTCCGAAATTGCAGTCGATCGGGGTGCAGCCTTCGCCGAGTTTTTCGCAGTTGAAGCTGATCAATCAGCGACGTTACGCGATGTGGGTGCGTTCACGTGGGGCGACCGTGATTGCGGGGGCGAGTTTTGTACGTGATACGCCCGGTGCGTTCATTCGTTTGGAGGCGCACTGGTTTGGTCAGCCTTATGACAGTTTGCTGACGGTGAGTGATTCAATGTTTGAGTTTGCGAGCATGTCGCCGGACAACGTGATTGTGGAGCGCATACCCACAGCCGGGTTCAATGAGGGGCAGGGTTTTTATTTCAACAATGTGTTTGCCCGTAACGTTGCCCTGGCGGGGAAGACCGGCCCCAAGGGTGATGCGGTGGAGGCGGCGAACCCAGCCGACGATGCGCCGGAGCAAGCGGATCAGCAGGATGGAGATGCAGCGCCACAGGAAAAGGGCAATCAACAGGCGGGGGCTGCGGGTGGAGTGGCGGAGGAGCCGGCGGACCCGAAGTTTGCGTCGGTGGCGCCGGCAGGGCAAGGCTGGCACTGGTATCGGGAATTGGCGGTGGCCAATCGCAAACAGGCGGGGCATTCAGGTCGGCGGTATTTTCAAGGCATTTTCATCGACGGCAAACGCGCTGAGGGACGCAACGCGCATTTGTATATCGACGAACAAAAGAGCGTTGAACCCCCGGCTGACCTGTTATCAAAACATGGCTGGGGTGGTCATTTTCCGAGTTTTGAAACACCGGGTGCTGTGCCGGTGACGCAGTACCGGGACCGTGTGCAGAACGGGGACTGGGCCCCGGCGTTTCAGGCGGCCATCGACGCGCATGAAGTTGTGTTTGTGCCGCTGGGCGAGTATCCGGTCAGGCAGACGATTCGCCTGAAACCCAACACCAAATTGATTGGTGTAAGCCCGATTCGATCACAGATCAAGGGTATTGATGTCGCCAATCAGCGGTTCGTCGGCTGCGATGAAGGGCGCAAACCGCAACCGATCATCGCTACATCGGATGACCCCAAGGCGCAAACCGTGATTGCGTTTGTAGGGGTTTACATGCCGCAGTCGGTGGTGCAGCACGGCATCACGCCGGTGGGTTGCTATCCGCTGCTGTGGCGCAGTGGTTCGGGCAGCATGGTGCGCATGGGCTTTTTTGGCAAGCACTGGGGGGCAGGCTGGCGGTTTGAAACGGCGGTGGCCAGTGACAAGCGTGGTTTTGGATTACGCGGGTTTGAGGTGCCGTTCACCGATCAACGCAGCGGGGTGACGATCAGTTCCGACACCACGTTCGCCAAGCAATTGTTGCTGGAAGACATCAACAATAAACAGCGGCTGATGACCAAATTCAATCGCGAAGCAGGTGCGCAGGTGAAGTTGTCGGCTGCGAGCGGTTTTGATTTGAAAAGCCTGGAGTTGAGTAATGCGACCTTTGAGCCGGGCATCAGGTTCGGTATTGATATCGAAGGCAAGGCGGTCGATGGCAGCACGCAGAAAATGACGGTTGACATCGGCGGACAGGGCGCAATGCCGCGTGAACGGTTGCTGCCTGTGAATGTGAATTGGGGCAACATGGCAACGGTGACGATCAGTGCCCCGCAGCCGTTTGGTGTTGGTACCATTGTTACGGGTAAGGGTGCCATCGACATTGCGAAGTTGCCGGCGACGAAAAAACTGGGCCTCGATCGGCGGATTAAAACCTACGGTTTTGAGCATTACCCCTACCCGTCATTTACGCATCCGCTGGTGCTGATCACCGGCAATGGTGGAGGGCGATGGTACAACTTCTGGTACCACGGCGACATATGGGGCCGACCTGATTATCACGCGGTGGAAGTACGTAACACCCGCCAACCGCTGACCTTTTACAACTGGCATTTGCAGCACGTGACCAGCGACAATCAGGCAGCGTTCATCGACGCTCACGATGTCACGGTGTATGGCATCAAGCACGAACACAACACCTGCTTTTTGGAAGTACACGACAGCGATCGCATCCGCATTTTCGGGTCCGGCGGATTGTCCAACGCACGCACAGGCAGCGCCCACTTCAAGTTTTTCAACACCCCCAATTTCATGGTGGCGGCATTGTCGGATCAGGTTTCCACCGTACGCAGTGAAAAGCAGTTGCACAAACCCGACAACCCGCTGGTGAACAACTCGGCCACGAACTACAACGGCTTGTGGGACGTGCAGGGCGAGCAGAAATTTGCAGATGAAATGAATGGTGACAAGGACGTGATTCGCCCGGTGCTCTGGCGGCGCGGTCAACCCAATCAGTTCAAAGAATAAAGCAATCGACGGATGACATCATCGCCAATGCGTTTTGAATGATTTTTCATGGAGTGTTTTTCATGATCAATCGGCGTGAGTTTTTGCGTAACAGTCTGGCTGCTTCGGCGCTGCTGGCGTCACCGGCATTGTTTCCCCGTTTGGTTCGTGGGCAAGGGCCGACGGTTGACAAACGCCCCAATATCGTGTGGTTGGTGGCCGATGACATGTCGCCGACGTTGGGTTGATATGGCGATGAGGTGGCCGACACGCCGAATTTGGACAAGCTGGCGGCGGAGGGGGCGCGCTATACGAATTGTTTCAACCACGCGCCGGTTTGCTCGGCCAGTCGATCGGGCATCATCACCGGCATGTACCCGACCAGTTACGGAGGCATGCATCATCGTTCGCAGCTGGCGCAGCCGATGCCGACGTTCACAGCGCAGTTGCGCAAGGCGGGTTATTACGTGAGCTGGGGCGGTGTGCCGGGGTTGTTCACCGGTAAAACCGACTTCAATTTTGCACCGGAAAAGGGCTGGTGCGATGAACGGGTGAATTGGATGACGCAGGCGCCCAAACAGCCGTTTTTTGCTTATGCCACGTTGTTTGACACGCATGAATCACAACTGGGCGGAGGGGGTCCGCAACGACTGATTAAAAATGTGAAGGTTCCGCCGATTTACCCGGACACGCAACCGTTTCGTACCGCGATGGCCCGCTATTACGAGCAGGTGGAATCGGTGGATAAAAAAGTGGGCATGTTGGTGGAGGGGTTGCGTCAGCAGGGTTTGCTGGACAACACGGTCATCATGTTTTACGCCGACAACGGCTGGTGCCCATGAAAAAGAAGGAGCGCAAACAGAACGCCAACCCGAATCAGAGTGATAACAAGGAAAACGAACCGGCGGAAAACCCGGCGACCCATGATCAGGCGCAAACGCAGGCCGATGCCGCCGGCGATACCCCGACTGAAGCGCAAAACGCAACGCCGCCCGGCAAAAACAACAAAACCAAAGGCAAAAACAAGAACAAAGCCAAGGGTGACAAGGAACCGTCAACTGACAATTAACCTGGCGCAGTACCCTCATGGAACGACGAACTTTTCTCAAAACGAGTTTGGCGCTGGGCACTGGTTGGAGCGCCGGGTTGTTGACGATGCAAGGTCAGAATCAATACGCAGCCGCCGGTGAGGCAATGGTGTTGCCTTTGCCACGCGCACGACCCAATGTGCCCGATACCTTCACCGATGCCCGGCGACAACTGGCGGGGTACTACGGCCTGTGTGAGTCGCTCGATTTTGAAACCGGACGATTGCTGGCGGCGCTGAATCAAATGGACCTGACCAATGACACCTTGGTGGTCTTCAACTCCGACCATGGCGACATGCTCGGCTCGCATGGTCTGAAAATGAAGAAAAACCACCCGCAAGACGAATCATTGCACATACCGTTGTTCATGCGCTGGCCGGGCGTGATCAAACCCGGACAGGTTACGTCAACCCTGATGAGCACCATCGACCTGATGCCGACGATATTGTCACTTTGTGGTTTGCCCAGCCCGGCCGGGGTCAGGGGATTGGACAAATCGGCAGCAGTGCTGGGGCGAACGAGCGACGTTGAGTCGGTGTACAGCCAAGGCCTTGTTCAACCGTCGGGTCAGGCTGAAAAAGACCGTGAAAATCAGGCGGAACCCGGAGCCGAGTGGCGCTGCCTGGTGACCCAGACGCATAAACTGGTGGTGCGTCGTGACCCGACGCGCAATCGTTTGTGGGACCTGCGTAACGATCCGTATGAAATGAACAACCTTTGGGAACGTGAACCGGTGTTGCGTGATGGGCTGATCAAACAATTGCAACACTGGGGTCAGCAAACCAGTGACCCGTTCCCGGAAGGTAGTCATCAAGCACTGCCGATGTACGCCGATCCGATGGGGTGATGTCGGTGTCGTCGTGTTCGAACAAGGCAGACATCAACCCTGGTTGGTCGCCGCATCGACGTGAGCATGACCGTCAATGAAAGCCCAAAGCATGATGGATCGTCGTGATTTTTTGAAGGCTGGGTCAGCCGTCACCGCGGCGATGCTCGGTACCAATGCCTTGGCGCAAAACGATTCGGTGACGGTATCACCCACGGAACGCGCCCAGCATGGCCCCGCAGTATCACCCGTCACCAATGCCGATCGCCCCATGACCTCACGCCCCAACATCGTGCTCATCATCGCCGACGATGCCACGCCCAGTTATCACGGGTGCTACGGCGGACCCACGCCCACCCCCAACATCGACAGGCTGGCGACGCAGGGTGCCCGCTTTGAGCGTGCCTATTGCAGCGGCTCGCTGTGCAACCCCAGTCGATACACGCTGTTCACCGGTCGATACCCTGGGCGTACGCCTTCGGTGTATGCCAAGGTGCCGATCGATCAGCCCTACACCGTTTCCCAAAACGCGCAACTGGACCCCGACACGCCGACGCTGCCGCGCATGCTCACGGCTGCGGGTTACTTCACCGGTCACATCGGCAAATGGCACAGTCGATTCGACACCGGTTTTTTGAATGAACCTGAACCCGTGCTGGTGCAGGGCGACCCGGATGCCCCGGCTGTCGATGCCGAGCTGCGTCGTCGTCAGCTTGTGGCACAGAAAGTGGTGCAACAGTGTGCCGGGTTCACCTGGGTTGATCGCGTGCAGTGGGGCAACATCGGCAAAGGTCACGCCAAACTGACCAAGCACAACCCGATGTGGATGACTGACGGAGCACTGGTATTTTTGGAGGAGGCCAAAAAACGTGCGCAACCGTTTTATTTGCATGTGGCAGCCGGCGTTCCGCACGGACCTGACCCCAACAAGTCGCTGAATGTCGATCACCGTTACACCTGGGGCGGCAAGCTCGATGAGGCCCCCAAGTCGCATCCGCCGGATGACACGGTGTTGGAACGATTGCGTGCCGCCGGTTTGCAGACAGAGGGGCCGATTGCGGGGGTAAACGCGGGCATGGTGATGCTCGATGATCAGGTCGGAGCGATTCTGCAAAAATTGGAAGCACTGGGGCAGTTGGACAACACGATCATCATTTACACCGCCGACCATGGCATACCCGGCAAAGGTTCGTGTTACGCCATTGGTCAGCACATGCCCCTGCTCATTCACCGGCCCGGTACGATCGCGCCCGGTACGGTCATTTCGCAAGTCTGCTCGTTGGTCGATGTGGTGCCGACGCTGGCGGAGGCTTGTGGCGTGATGCTGCCTTCGACGCACCCGGCCGATGGTGTGAGTCTGTTGCCGGCATTGCGTGGGCACAATCCCTGGCCGCGCCGCTATGCGTATCACGAAATGGGCTGGGCACGATCGATTCACGATGAACGACATCATTACATCGCCGTGCGTCCGCCTGCACAGGTCATAGCACAGTTTCGTGAGGGGCGTGGTGAACCCGGTCAGGGCATCATGTTCGACAAACTCAACGCCCAATCGTTCCCTGATTATTTTGCGCCGGATCAGCTTTACGACCTGCACACCGACCCGCTGGAACGGGTTAATTTGATCAATGACCCGACCCGTGCAGCCGTGGTCGCCCGATTGAAAACCGAACTGGCGTGCATCACCGACACCATGCCCCGTCCGTTTCCCGCTCAGCCCGACGCGATCGTGAATCAACCGGTTTATCGTGAACTGCTGGAACGTCGCAAAGCCGAGTTGTATGCCGTGAAACATTACCCCAAGGGCGATGTGCCGCGTATCTGGCACAGTAACCTCGCAGACCCCGATGCTCCGCCGCTTTGAGCCGTTTGCTCTCGGCTGCGAGTTCACAACGATTCAACCAAACCATGACCACCAACGTTTTAACCGACCCGATATCTGTGACACACAACCCCGACTTGTCGCTGACCGCCAATGGTCAGCCGGTGACAGTGCATCGTACTTCAGCCGGCCCGTTCGCAGGGTTTGTTTGCAACCAACCGACGCAACTGGTAATCACCAGCCCCACACCGATTCGTTCCGTACACATCAGCCCGGCTCGTTTCGGTTTGCAGGCCCAGGTTGCCGGTTCAACCCTCGAAATCACGCTGCCCGGCCCGATGCACCTGGCGGTTGAAATCAACCATGCGTTTTTTTTCGTTTTTGCCGACGCACCGGACCCCAATCCGCCTTCGCCGACCGACCCCAACGTCATTTACTTCAAAGCGGGTCAAGTGCATACCCCCGGCGACCTTGAACTGCGCAGTGGGCAAACCCTGTATTTGGAACCCGGCGCGATCGTGAATACGCACTTGTACGCTGTTGATGCCGACAATCTGCGCATTGCCGGTGCCGGCATCATCGACTGCGGCGGGGCGGTCAAGGGCCACCCCTGGCGGATCGGCATCGAACTGGACCACTGCCGTGATGTCAGCATCGACGGCCCGACGCTCATCGAAGCCACCGGCTGGATGCTGGTCATCGGTGCCTGCGAACAGGTGCGTGTGCGCAACCTGAAATTATTGTCGGCACGCGGCGGACAGGACGGCATCGACATCGTCGGCAGTCATCACGTGCATATCGAAAATTGTTTTGTGCGCACCGGTGATGATTGCGTGGTATTCAAGGCGCAGGACCGTCGCGGCGTGGTTGCAAGGCCACGTTATGACTGGTCGCTGAATGTGCATGATGTGGTGGTCGAGGGTTGTCAGTTGATGTCATACCTGGGCGGTTGTGCCACGGAAATCGGCCACGAAACCTGTGCTGATCAGATTCACGACATTGTGTTCCGCGACCTGGACATCATCTGTGTGCATCAATATGGTGCCCCCTTTGGCGTGCACATCGCCGATCGGGCAGAGGTGAGCCGGGTGCTTTACGAAAACATCCGCGTGGAGCATCACTACGACAAACTGCTGGACCTGCGTGTGGTGCGTTCGCGCTGGAGCACCGATGCCAAACGCGGCTGCATCCGTGATGTCACCTTCCGCAACATCGACGTGACTGTGTCACTCTACAACCCCGGTTACACCTGTTCGCTCATCGGCGGATTCGATGCCGACCATCGTGTGACCAACGTGCGATTCGAGAACTTTCGACTCAACGGCTCGGTCGCAAACAGTGCCGACGAACTGGACCTGTATCTGCGTCATGCGGATGACGTGGTTTTCACGGAGGCCGAAGGAGGCACCGCATCAAGTGACTGAACGTATACTGGCCGATGCGTACAGTCACTCATTCACCGTCCAACAGCCTCATTCACAGGAACCAGACTCATGCCTATCAACATCGGAATCGTCGGCTGCGGAGCCATCGCCCTGCGTCGCCATATTGCGGACCTGACCCACAATGCGGACGCCAAAATGGTTGCGTTCTGCGATGTCGTTTTGTCCCGTGCGCAGGAACAGGCCGTAAAGTTCGGCGGACAAGCCTACGCCGATTTGAAAAGCCTGCTGGAACACCCCGGACTGGATGCCGTCATCGTGTGCACGCCCAACACCCTGCACGCCCCGCAAACCATCGCAGCGTTCAAGGCGGGCAAGCACGTGCTGGTTGAAAAACCCATGGCTGTCACACGCGATGAGGCTCGAGCCATGATCGACGCGGCAAAATCAGCCGGTAAGTTTCTGATGGTCGGGCAAAACCAAAGGCTGGCAGCCGCGCACATCAAGGCACGTGAAATTCTGGCAACCGGTGCGCTGGGTAAGGTGCTGAGCTTCCGCACCGCCTTCAAGCATCGCGGCCCGGAAACCTGGAGCATCGACAGCGGACCGGGCACCTGGTTTTTCAAGAAAAACCTTTCAGGCATGGGCGTGTGCGGCGACCTGGGTATTCACAAGGCTGACCTGATGCGCTACCTGCTGGGCGACGAAATTGTTGAGGTGTCGGCGATGATGGGCACCTGTCACAAAACCTACGCCGACGGCAGCCCGATCGACGTGGAAGACAACGCCATGCTGCTGGTGAAAACCGCACGCGGAACCATGGGCAGCATCATCATTTCATGGACCAACTACGGTGAAAGTGAAGCCAATTACACCGTGCTTTACTGCCAGCGCGGCGTGATGATGCTGGCGATGGACCCCGAATACGGCGTGGTCGTGCGCTACGTCAACGGCAACGAGGAAAAGCACAAACTCGGCAAAATGAGTACCAATGAAAAACAGCAACGTTCGGGTGTGTCGGACATGTTCATCAATTCGATATTGAGCAAGACCGAACCGCCGATCAACGGGACTGAGGGCTATCGCAGCCTTGATGTCATCATCACCGCGTTGGAAGCAAGCGCACGGGGCACGACTTTGAAGGTTGGAAGCAGCGCATGAGGCGATTAGCGATTTGGTTGATCATTTTGTTCAACATCACGCCGATCGCGCAACAACATGACACGGAGCGATGCCCATGATGGAACCGTGCAATCGACGTGAATGGTTGAAACGATTCGCCGGGGCGGCAGCACTGACACTGGCGCCGGGCTTGAGTCACTCGGTACAAAGCCTTGCCGCAGCCGCTGCAAACTCATCGGCTGGCATCAAGCGCAATGTGCTGTTCATCGCGGTGGACGACCTCAAACCGCTGCTGGGTTGCTACGGTGACAACCTCATCAAAACCCCCAACATCGACAAGCTCGCGGCACAAGGGCTGCGTTTCAATTTCGCCTACTGCCAGCAGGCGATCTGTGCGCCCTCGCGTTTTGGAATACTCACGGGCATGAGGCCGGCGACTCTGGGTATCTACGACCTGGGCACCAACCTGCGTGACAAACACCCCGATGTCGTCACCCTGCCGCAGCTTTTCAAACAACACGGTTGGCACGCCGAGTCGATCGGCTAAATTTACCACATGGGCAACGGCAATCGGGGTGATGAATCATCATGGAGCGTCCCCATCTGGTCGCCGCCCAGTGATCGCTTTGGTGGTGTCGAACCTGATACCAACATCGGCGTTCGCCCGCCCGCGCTGCCGGCATCGACTACCCATGCGCCCACGCCCGCGACAACCACCGATACAACCCCCACCGTCGCACCATCAACACCGCCCACGCCGGCGAACAAACCATTGCCCTGGCGCTGGCCTGATATCAATGATGATGAACTGCCCGATGGCATGATCGCCAACCGCGCGATCGAGCGTTTGCGAGTATTGAAAGATCAACCCTTTTTTCTGGCGGTGGGTTTCAACAAACCGCACCTGCCCTTTGTCGCACCCAAGCGTTACTGGAACCTTTACGATCGTTCACAGTTTCAGGCACCCACACGCAAAACCCTGCCCGATGGTGCCCCCGGTTTGGCGGGTAGTTGGTGGGGTGAACTGCGTCAATATTCCGACATCCCTCAAACCGGCCCGCTGAGCGACGAACAGGCCGTCACCATGATTCACGGTTATCACGCCGCCACCAGTTACGCCGACGCACAAATCGGGCGGGTGATCGACGAACTCGATGCCCTGGGCCTGCGCGACAACACCATCATCATTCTTTGGGGCGACCATGGCTGGCATCTGGGCGATCACGGTTTGTGGTGCAAGCACACCAATTACGAACAGGCCACGCGGGTACCGATGATCATCAGTGTGCCGGGACAGAAGCATATCGGTGCTGCAAGCGATGCACTGGTCGAGTTCGTGGACATTTACCCGTCCCTCTGCGACCTGGCCGGGGTCGCACCACCCAACACCGTCGAAGGCAGCAGCTTTGTTCCGCTGATCGGGCAACCCGACAAGCCATGGAAGAAGGCAGCCTTTCATGCCTACCCACGCAGGCATCGTGAGCATGGCCCGGTGATGGGTCGTGCGGTGCGCACCCATCGTCATCGCCTGGTGGAATGGGCCAGTGACAACGGCAACTTTCGTGCGCTGGAACTTTACGACTACCAGCTCGACCCGGAGGAAACCGTCAACATCGCCGACCGCCCTGAAAATGCTGCGCTGGTGAAGGAACTGCTGGGGTACATCAACGATTGGCGCAGTGCAGCCCCGTGAGCAGGGTGTTGTGCGTCGTTGTTGAAACTTGAAAAACCCGGCAACCCATGACCACGCGAGCACCCAACATCGTCTTTGTTTTTGCCGACGCCTGGCGGGCGCAGGCTGCCGGTTTCGTCGGTGATGTCAACTGCTTCACTCCGCACATCGATGCCCTGGCCGGGCGAAGTTTGAACCTGACTCATGCTGTGTCGGGCTGTTCGGTGTGCTGCCCGTACCGGGCGTCACTCATGACCGGGCAATACCCCCAACAGCATGGCGTGGTCATCAATGATGTGGAATTGAACCCGCAGTGCGAATCGATTGCCCGTGCCTTTGCACACGGCGGATACGACACGGCCTACGTCGGAAAATGGCACATTCACGGCAGCCCTCAGGGCCGATTTGAACGTCGTCATGCAGTCGTACCGCGCACCTCCCAGTTGGGGTTCCATTGGTGGATGGGTTTTGAGTGCAATCACGATTACCACAAATCAACCTACTTTGTGAACGACGACCCGACCCCCCGGCAGTGGGACGGCTACGACGCACTGGCACAGACACAGGCAGCCTGTGACTACATTCGACAACACGCAGGCCGGCCCAAACCGTTCATGTTGATGCTGTCATGGGGGCCGCCCCATGCCCCGTATCACACTGCCCCGCCGCCGTATCGGCAGCGTTTTGCCGATATGCCGATGCAACTTCGGCCCAACGTTCCCCCGGCCATGGCTGCACAGGCCACCGCTGCTCTGCGCGGGTACTACGCACACCTGGCGGCGTTGGACGATTGCGTGAAAATGCTCGATGACACGATTGCCGCTTTACCCGCCGGCGACGATACGATTTTCATCGTCACTTCGGATCATGGCGAAATGCTCGGCTGTCAGGGCCTGATGACCAAACTGTTTCCGTGGGACGAGTCGATCCGCGTGCCGTTCCTGTTCCGCTGGCCACGACTGGGCGAACGCATGGGGCAGACCTGTTCGGTACCGATCGATGCCCCCGACATCATGCCCACGTTGCTGAGCCTGGCCGGGCTTCCAATTCCGCAAACGGTGCAGGGGCGTGACTGGTCCGCTCAACTGCGCGGCGAATCGCCAAGTGACGATGATGATGCGGCACCGCTCAACATGTCCGCTGAGTTTCATGAAATCCGCCATAATGGAATGCTCGCCTATCGGGGTTTGCGGACACGTCGGCACACCTACGTCCGCAACACTGCCGGGCCCTGGTTGCTTTATGACAACGAGGCCGACCCGTATCAAATGCGCAACCTGATCGACGCCCCGGCTGCACGTGCGCTGCGCGATGAATTGGATCATTACCTTGGGTGTCGGCTCCAAGCACTGGGCGATCCGTTCGAAACCGGCCCCGACTGCCTGAAGCGACACGGGTTATCGCACTACCGTGAAGCCAACGACCCGCTGAAACAGCAATGGGTTGATCCGTGGTCATACGTATCGTTTTGATCGAGTCGAAACAGGTCATGTTTTGGGTGTTGCTCAGAGCCACGAGTGGAAGCGAGCGGTTAAGTGCAAGTACCACGCGCTTCCGCTCATGGCTCTGAGCCTGTTTCGATTGGATCAAAACGGTACGTTTGACATCAAAACGGCCTGAGTCGTATGTAATAAAAAAAACGCACGGCAAGCTGTTGCCGTGCGCCGGAGCCTGAATGGATGGCCCCCCCAGGGACCATGTCAGACCCACTCTAACCATGAGTCAAGGTTGTCTGGCATCAGGTCAATACCTGCAGCTCTTCCAGCGAGAAACTGCTGTCCACGTTGTTGCCCAGCGCGGTGATGCGCACGCGGGTCACGTTGCTGTAGCTTTGGCCGAAGTTGAACGTCTGGTACACGTCATCGGGGCCAAGGTTGCTGGTGGCACTGGTGGCCACGCGCACCCAGTTGCCGTTGATGTGCAGGTCCACATGGAATGTGTATTGACGATTGGTACTGTTGCCAAAGGCCAGGTTGATGCCGGTGAGCGTGAAGCTGCTGCCGCCGAAGTTGTAACTGACGTTCTGATTCAGACTGCTGGTGGTGGCCGCAGTGGTCAGACTGCCGTCGGCCCCGGCGGTGGCGTTGGTCCAGCCGCTGCTGTTGGCCAGCCACTTCACATCCACCGCGCTGGTGTTGGCGCCGACAAAGGCCGAGTTGCCACCGGTTCCGTTGGCACGCACACGGTAGTAGTAACGCACACCCGTGGTCAGCCCGGTATTGTCGAAGGTGGTGGCATTGGCGGCGGTGGTGGTGATCAACGACCAGTTGGACTGATCAGTACTGCGTTCGATGCGGAAGCCGGTTTCGTTGCCGGAGTTGTCAAGCCAGCGCAGACGGATCGTGGTGTTGCCGTAGGCCACGCCGTTGCGTGTGCCGCCCTTCATATCCAAGCCCTCTTTGGTACCGCCGAAGACGGTGTTGTTGACCGTGAGTGTGCCCACGCTGGTGCCGGGGGCGATGGTCGCCAGGTTGCCGCTGGCGCCGATGGCGCTGACCGTGCCCGCAATCGTGCCCGTGCCGCCCAGCGTACCGCCCGCTGCGATGCTCACTGCCGTGTTGGCCAGTGAACCGGTGACTTCGAGCGTGCCGCCGGTGACGTTGGTCGGCCCGGTGTAGGTGTTGGCACCGCTGAGGGTGAGCTTGCCGCCGGTGGACTTGGTGATGGCGAGAACTCGACTGCTGGTACCGTTGGAGATCACACCGCTGAAGGTGGACGAGCCGGTGACGGTGAGGGTCGAAGTGCCGGCGGTGGTCGCGGTCGATGTGACGCTGCCGGCACCGCTCAGGGTTGCGACCTGCTGGCTCTGGGTGTGCATATCCAGCGACGCACCCGAAGCGATGGTGAGGTCGGTGGCGGTGGGCAGACGGTTGTTGCCGCCGCGGATGCTGATGGAGCCGGCATTGATGGTGGTGCTGCCCCCGTAGGTCGCATTGTTGCCAATCCACATCGCACCGCTGCCCGCTTTGACCAGCGAAGCGGTGGCGTTGCTTACCGAAGAACTGAAAACGCCCGTAAACTCGGTGCGGGTGCCGTTGGTGGTGAAGGTCCGTGTGCCTCCGAGCAGGTCCACGGCTCCGCTCATGGTCCCGGTGCCGATGTTGTCAATGGTCAGATCGCCGTTGAGGTCGATGGCGTTATTGAAGTTCGGGTTGCCCGAGTTGCGGGTGATCACGCCGCCGCCGGACTGGACGGTGATCTTGCCGGTGCCCACCTGTACGTTGCCGTTGCCCTGAAGGGTCGCGCCGTTGTCAATGGAGATGGCGCCCAGCCCGGTGCTGGACACACTGAACTGCAAGGTGCCGCCGGTGATGCTGATGGCGTTGCTGCTGCCGGTGATGAGTTGATCGATGATGGCGGTACCCGCGCCGGACTTGGAGATCGCGCCGTTGACGGTGAAGGTCTGGGGCGTGCCTGCGGTGCTGATCTGAGCGGTACCGCTGGTGTTCGTAAAGCTGAGCGACCCGACGGTCGTGGCCGCATCGACCGTGATGGTCGAAACGGTGGAAATGATCGCGTCGTCGGGGGTGGCGCTGCTCCAGGTTTGATTGGTCGTGCCCGCATCGACGGTCCACTTATCGACGGCATTCCAGTTGCCGTTGCCCGCATTGGCCACGCCGTTTGCGGCCACGTTGTCCCACGTGAGCGTGGCTGCATTGGCGTTACCGGTCAACCCCAACCCGACCACACCCAGCACCAACGAAAGTAAGCGACGCTGCTGTGCGGAACCCAGCCCCTGCCCGATGCGCTGACCTGATCGTACGGATGAACCCATGTGTCTTCCTCCCTTGCAAATGGTTTGCGTGTCAATAGGACGATGAACAAGCACACGAACAATGCCAAGCCTGCATGATAAAAATAGCCGATATTTACGCGATGTCAATAGTTTAACTTAACTTTTTTCACAATACTTTTGCGTGGCCTTTGCCTGCGTAGCCTTCGCTGCATGAATCGCCGTGTGATTTGCCTGCCACAAACCCACTGCCGAGCGCGGCAGTGCCACATTCGTCAGCGAACAACCATCCTGATCTTTGCCGCTGACGACAAAGATCAGGCGTGGAATAGCGCACTGGACCACTGAACCACTTTAAGCCGATGACTTTGGACTTTGGACCTTCGACTTTGGACTCACCCGATACCCAAGCCCTCGGCCTGTTGGCCTCGTACTTGGCTTGACTTAACCCTTGCGCCAATCAATCACCACGGCACTGTAAGTGTTCGGTTCACTGACCAGGCCCCGGTACGCCTGCGGTATTTGTTCCGGTTGAATCACGTGGCTGCGCAGCGGGGCCACCTGCAAATGACCTCTGCCGATCAGTTCAAAACATTTGCGCAGATTGCGTTCCACCGAATGGCGCGTTTCCATGCACTGCTGCGCCGGCAAGCGCCATTCATGGGCACCACGCATGACCAACCCACGCTCATGCACCCGGCGGAGGGCTGGTGAAATGTCAATGTTCCAGGGCGTGCGGGGCGTGCCCAGCAAAATCACCTGACCAAATCGGGCAGTGCATTCCACGGCTGTGATGATCACCGCTGAATGGCCGGCGGCGTCCACGCTCACATCCACCCCGCGTCCGCCGGTGAGTTCCTCCAACGCCTTCTGCTGGTCTTGCGGGGGTACACTCAACACCGTTTCCATGCCGCATTCTCGAGCCGCCTGACAACGGTTGGCTTTGGGGTCCAACCCGATCACCCGGGCACCGGCCTGTTGATACAACTGCCCCGCCAGATTGCCGATAACCCCCAACCCAAACACCGCCACGGTGTCGCCGACCTTGAGTTCCGTCACGTCCGGCCCGGTCAGGGCAATCCGCGCCAAGTTGGCCATGGCTGCGTCCAATGGGTCCAGGTCCGCCGGCACAGGGTACAACCGCCCCCACTGATGCGATTGGCCATGGGTGAAACGCTGGTATGAAGCATGTTTGCCTGCAAAAAAGACACGATCTCCCACGGCAAAGTCATGAACTTCCGAACCGACACGTTCCAGCCGACCCACACAGGTGTAACCCGGACGTATCGGATAGCGTGTCTGCCCCAGGGTGTTGAGCAAGGCTGATAGTTCGGTCCCGGTGCTCACGGCTGTGGCTTCGGAACGAACCAATACTTCCATGGGTGCCAGGGGTTGGTCACTCAGTATTTCGGTTTCCAGCCGAACTTCACCCGCGGACGGAAACAGCACATAGGTCGCTGAAAGCGGCGGAGGCAGTTGTTTGCGGGGTAAATGGGCAACGCTCATGAAATCACTCCCAGACGGAACGCCAAGTGCTTGATTCCGCTTGGTTAAACATTATACCTTGCAAATCCGCAACAGGCAAGTGTTGACTGTCAACCGACTGTTAATTGCCACGGTTTGTGGTATGTTGGAAGAGGGCTGCGGCTGTTCGCAGGGAGTAACCCATGGCCACATTGACAGAGATTGCCAAGCAGGCGGGCGTGAGTGTCGCAGCCGTGAGTCTGGTTTTGAATCGCGGCAACGTGGGCACCCGTGTCAGCGCGGCACGGGTCGAGCACATTCGCAACGTGGCGAAAAAACTGGGGTATGTGCGCAATTATCATGCCACATCGATCCGCAAGGGCCGGGCGGACACCGTGGCGGTGGCGATGGACTTTGGTTTTGGCGATGTGCCCGTGCGGCAGAACGGTCTGGCGATTCCCTACTTTGCCGAAATCATCGGCGGCATCGATGTCACGCTGCGATCCAAGGGTTTGCAGATGACCATCGTCGGACCCGATGGCGAACATGCAGCACCGGATCGTGGTTACCTTGGTATTCAACAGCGACGCTTTGACGGGCTGATCGTTCTGGGCATTGTGGTGCATCCTTCACGCACGGATTTTCTCTCCAAGTTTCACGATCGTCCGGTGGTGGTGCTGGATGCTGCAACCCAAACGCCTGATCCGGGCATTGCGACGGATCAGAATCATGCCATGAAACTGGTGGTGCAGCATTTGGCGGAACTGGGGCATCGTCGTGCCTTGTGGGTGTGTCGAACCGATGTTCGGGGCAATGACTATCGTCATGCCGCGTTGATGGAACACGCCCAACCCGTCGGGCTGAAGGTGGAAACGGTGGGTTTCAATCTGAGCACGCATCTGGGCGACCGTCATACGTATGACATGACCCCTGATGCCGTGGCTGAAGCGATGGCCCAGCGGCTCAAACGTCAGCCGCGCGACTTCACGGCTGTGGTCTGTTTCAACGACAACATCGCGGTGGGCGTGTGCGATGCGCTGGACGATGCGGGCCTGCGCATTCCGCAGGACGTTTCGGTGGTCGGTTACGACAATGTCGAATCACGGCGGACCCGGCCACGGCTTACCAGTATCGACCCGCGATTTCACGCCATGGGCGAACGCGGCGCACAGATTCTGATGGACCTGATCAACAAGCCGACGTCGCTCAAACGCATGCGTCATCACCTGGAAGTGCACGCCCCGGAACTGGTGATCCGTCACAGCACCGGCCCGGCACCGAGCCTGCCGTAACCATCATTTTCGCACCCCAGCCAATCATTTTTTTCGACCCGATGCGCCAAGTCGCGGCGCTGACGAATTGATTGGCCGTTTGGTCGTAACGCCACTTCATCCATTCACCCAGTCCGTGTTGTCACGATTGGACTTTCCAATTTTTCACGTTAGATTAATAGTTTAACTTATCAACCATCTTTCATGGAGGTCAGCCATGTTGCAGGTGATGCACCGGTCCTATGCGTGGCGGTTTTTATGCGGTGTGGGTGTTGCCCTGATGGTGGTTTCCACAACCTTGGGGCAAAGCAGCGGGCTGCCGCGGGTGACACACACCGCCCCGGTGGCGCCGGACATTTTGGCCATCGAAATCGACGCCGGCAGCATCATTCCCTCCAAAGTCGAACCCGATGCGGCCCAACCCGGCGATGAGCGTCAGGTTCAACCGCCCACGCGCACAGCCGACACCGATGTGGTCGAACTCATCCGCAACGGCAACAACGTCGGCTACCTCATCGGTGTCAATCGTGATTACCTGGCCACCCGTGAAGGCTTTCAAGGTTCGCCGCTGGACACCAAGCTCACCGGTCGCGTCGAAAGTTACCTGGTGCAATCCGGCGACGACCCGGCGTTTGCCACCGCAGTACGCCCCGTCAAGGTGGCACGCAAAAGCAAACCCATCGACTGGCAGCGTCATGGCAAACGCAACTTCGTCATGCGTCACACCATTTATCTTTCACTGCCTGCGCCCTTGCGTGAGGGCGCGACATACACCATCGACCTGTCAGCCTTGAAAATCGATGGCACCATCATCAGCTACAAGCACGACCCCTTTCGCACCCGAAGCGAAGCGGTACACGCCATTCAAACCGGCTATCGGCCTGATGACCCGGTCAAGCACGCATTTCTTTCCATCTGGCTGGGCACAGGCGGACGTTATGCGTACACCTTGCCGCTCAAGTATCAATTGATCTGTCACGCCGACGGCAAAATCGTGCACACCGGCGAGGTTGAACCGGTGTGGGCGGGCAATCAACCCGAACGGATGAAGTTTCCGGTCAACAACAGTCTGACCGACGTGTACCGCATGAATTTCAGTCACTTTTCCGACCCCGGAACGTATCGGGTTTACGTCGAGGGCATCGGTTGCAGCTACCCCTTTGAAATTCGCGGCAACCCCTGGCAGAACGCTTTTCTGGTTTCCATGAAAGGGTTGTTCAATCAGCGCAGCGGCATCGAATTGGGCCTGCCGTACACTGACTTCAAACGTCCACCGGCACTGGCCCCTCAAACCTGTGTGATGCCGGTGCAGTCCACGTTTGCACAAATCGACACACCGCGCGGAGGCAAGCGTGCCATGCAGGGGGCATACCCGCTGGGCGACGGTGCCACTGATCAGAAAATGCCGCAAGCCTGGGGCGGCTATCACGATGCCGGCGACTTCAACCCCCGTGCCATGCCGCACGCCATGGTCACCGCATTTCTGCAATTGGAACTGATGGAAATGTTCCCCGGTCATTTCGACACCCTCAGCCTGAACATTCCGCGTGAGTATCCGCAACTGCCCGACCTGCTCAACGAAATCCTTTTTGAAGTGGACCTGTTCAAACGCCTGCAACACTCCGACGGCGGCGTGCCCTACGGCATTGAATCACGCGACCCTCGGCCCGGCGATGTCAGTTGGCGACAGGCTCTGCCCATGTTCGTGTACGCCCCGGACTGCTATTCAAGTTTCCAATACGCAGCAATGGTCAGCCGGGCGGCACGGGTGATTGCCCGCTATGACCCGGCCATGTCCGCCGAGTATGTCAAGTCCGCCCTGACGGCAATGCAATGGGGCGAAAGCGATTACCAAACGCGAATCAAAGCGGATGAACAGGCGGCTGGTCGATCAAGGGGGCCGCGCCAACTGGCAGCCATCGAACTGTATCGCACCACCAAAGATCGTCACTGGCTCGACCTGTTTTTGGACATCTCCGGGTTTGATGATGACGAGGCTGCCGCCCAAGGCAGTGCCCGTGGCGGTCAAAGCACAGCGTTATTCAGTTATGCGATGTTGCCCGATGCGGATGCGAAACTGCGTGAAAAAGCGGTGGCCATGATCGAGGCCGCCGCCAACGATGCCTTGCAATACGCCGAGGGCAATGCTTTCGGGTTGACCAATGAAACCAAAACCCAGCCGATGTTTTATGGGTTTTATTCGACCCCCGGTGCCCTGTCGCTGCCCCGGGCGCACCACCTCACCGGCAAAGCGCAATACCTGGCCGGACTGATCCGTGCGTATCACTTTCCGCTGGGCGCCAATCCGTTCAACCAGACTTACACCACCGGTCTGGGTGCCAATCCGACGCGCAACCCGCACCATCTGGATTCACGTCAAAGTGGTCAACCCGCCCCCATCGGCATCACCGTTTACGGCAATGCCGACCTGATTCATTTTCAGGACAACAACGGCCTGATGTGGCCGGTGACCAACTTCCTTGATCGCATCTGCATTCCCCCGGCTTCCAAGTGGCCCACCCATGAAGCCTACTTTGATATATGGGGGTGGCCCGCCATGAACGAATGGACCACGCAACAGGTGCATGGCCCGCAAACCTACTACTGGGGTTATCTGTCGGCCCGTGCACCGTTGCAGTAATCCCCAGCAACATGGTCATGAATGATTGGAGTGCCATCTCCCCTCCTATTGCCGGAGAGAGAGGGCGTAATAAAGCACGTCGTTGTTCAGAGAATCATTTGCATGGCTCTAACACACACGGAGACTGACATGACCGCGACCCTCGGCTGGCGTTTGCATGACGATGGCAGTTTCGATTTGGTCACCCCGGCTGCGTCCCTGCGCGGTTGCCGGCCGGCGATTGATGGTGTGCCCCTGCGCACCCTCAGTGTGCAAGTCACAGCCACCAACACCGGCGGCAGCATCACCTACCGACTGGCCGACAGCGGTACGCTGAGCATCACCCTCGCCGGCGTCAACGATCATGAATGGTCATTGCAATGTCAGGTCGAAGGTATCCATCCGCCGCAGTGGATTCACCCTTTGCACGGGGCCACGATCGACGGGGCTGATCGACTGTTTCGCACCGGACTGGGGTTCTCCGGCCCGACCAATTTTGTGGACATCAAACCCAAAAGATCACCCTTTGTGTTCGAAAGTTACCTGATCACCGCGCTGACCCAAGGCCAAGGGCAACCCGCCCTCGCGTGGGCAGCACTCGAACATGGCCGATTTGTGCATCGCACCGATGTGTACAACCGCATTCGTCGTGATCGTTTTCGCAACCGTGAAATCGCTGACGGATCAACGATGTTGGAAACCGGCTTTGGCACGGAAGGCATTGCCACAGCCGATGGTCGCTGGCATCTGCCCGAGCTGCGTCTGGTGTACGCGACCAACAGTTGGCAGGCTTGTCAGCTGACCGCGCAGCGTGTCGCCGAGGCTTGTCAGGCCCGCACTGCATCACGCAAACATCTGCCAAGCAGTTACCACTGGTGTTCGTGGTACGACCGTGGTGCGCACTTTTCCCGTGAACAACTCGATTCGTTTTTGTCGGCTGCCAAGGGCCGAGGTGAGGTGCTCTCGGCTGTGCAGATCGATGCCGGTTACGCCCGACATGGTTCGTGGCTGGACTTCAATTCCCTTTGGCCCGGTGGCATGGAAGGGGCGTTCAAGGCGATCCGTGATGCGGGTTATGTGCCCGGTATCTGGATTGCGCCGTTCATGGTGAGCAATCGCAGTTGGATCGCGCAGGAACACCCCGACTGGCTGCTGACCGATCGACAGGGACAGCGCATCATCGAGTGGCGACACTACAACCACGCCGCGGAGGAAGAACATTACGTATTGGACACGTCGCACCCCGATGCCTTCGAGCATGTGCGCATGTTGTTTCAAACTTTTCGTCGCTGGGGCGCGGGCTTTTTCAAAACCGACTTCATGGACTGGGGTTTCAAGGATTCATCGAAAGTCCGCCGGCACACGCAGGAAACCGGTGCCGCCCACTATCGTCGGGTGCTGGCGATGATTCGTGATGCAATCGGTCACGACACCAACTGGCTGGCTTGCATTTCGTACTATGCGCCGTTTGTGGGGTTGTGCGATTCGATGCGCGTCAGTGCCGACACCGCCTGCAACTGGCCGGCTGCGAATCATGAGGCCATCGACACCCCCGAAGGCGGTCTGCCCAATGTGATTGATGAATCGTATTACACCCAGTTTTTCAACGGCATACTCTGGCACAACGACCCGGATGCCACCTACCTGCGTCATTGGCACATTCACTTAAACGATGACGAAATCAAGGCACAGGCGCTTCTGGCGGGCATATTGGGCGGCAGCGTCAACACCTCCGACAAACTGCATCAACTCACCCCGGAACGTTATGCCCTTTGGCGATTCATTCGACCGGGGAGTGAACCGACCGCAGCCTGGTGCCCCCACTGGGACCGCACGGATCATCAGCTTCGCGTGATCGTGCGTCGCTATGCCCGGCAGCGCGGCTGGGGCGTATTGGCCCTCAACCCACGAGCCGACCGAACCTTGGTTGAAAACCTGAACTTGCACGAACTGACGCACAGGGCATGTTCACAAGCCCAGGTCTATACCTGGCAACCCGGACTGCAAGGCGGACAGGTTGAGGCGGTCGGCCCGTTGTCACAATGGTGGGCACAGGTCGCCCCGCACAGCGCGTGCTTGTGGTATGTATCGGAAGATGGCTCACCACCACCAGCCGATCTGACCCTCGGCGGATATCTGTGGGCCAAGTGAATGATGCGTTGCCCGCCGCTTGATCGCAGAGCTTGCGGTTCATGGCTGCCGGATGCACCGAGTTCAACCTCGTAAAGCCGCCGAGGGCATCGACGGTCCGCAATCAATCACATCATCGCCAGTACACGCGGCGTGAAAACAATCAGGCCGACGGCAAAGGCGAAAATCACCGCCATGAGCACCGCCCCGGCGCCGACATCCTTGACTTTTTCAATACGTGGATCGTGGTCGAGCGTCACAGCATCCGCCAGAAATTCGACGGCGGTGTTGAGCGACTCCGCCGTGAGCACCAGCCCGATGGATAGCAACACGGCGCACCATTCCCATCGTTCCAATTGCAGCCAGAAGCACAGGCTGATGATGAGCAAACTCACCGACACCTGCACCCAGATGCTGTGCTGGGTTTTGACAATGATGAAAAAACCGCGCACCGCGTAACCGACGCTGCGGGTCCGTTCGAGTATGAAATCAACAGGTGACAATGGTTGTTTCCGCGATGAGTCCGAAAGGGTTAATGCCGTTCCTCGCCGGTGCCGGCAGCCGTGTAATTGGGGCTTTCCTTGGTGATGGTGATGTTGTGCGGGTGACTTTCCACCAGACTCGCCCCGCTGATGCGTACAAAGCGTGTGTCCTTTTTCAGTTCATCAATGGTGCGTGTGCCGCAGTATCCCATGCCCGCACGCAGTCCGCCGACGATCTGGTAAACGAAATCCGACAACGGCCCACGGTAAGCCACCATGCCCTCAACGCCTTCGGGTACAAACTTGCGCACCGCTTTGCCCGCCTGTTGATATCGGTCTGCCGACCCGGCCATCATCGCCCCAGCCGAACCCATGCCGCGATAGGTTTTGTACCGTCGCCCCATATGAATGATCATTTCGCCCGGCGACTCATCCAACCCCGCAAACAACGACCCCAGCATCACCACACTCGCCCCGGCGGCAATCGCCTTGGTGATGTCACCACTGTGACGGATGCCACCGTCGGCGATGATCGGTATGTTTTTGCCGTCGGCTGCCTTGCACGCATTGGTGATGGCGGTAATCTGCGGCACACCCACACCCGACACAATCCGCGTCGTGCAAATCGACCCCGGCCCGATACCCACTTTCACCGCGTCGGCCCCGGCTTCAATCAAATCGCGTGCCCCGTCTTCCGTGGCGATGTTGCCCGCAATCACATCAATGTCATATTTTGCCTTGATCGCCCGGACGGTTTCGATGACGTTTTTGGTATGCCCATGCGCGGTATCGACCACCAGCACATCGACCTCCGCGTTAATGAGTGCTTCGACCCGCTCCATCTGTAACACGCCCACGGCTGCACCGACACGCAGCCGACCACGCTGATCACGACACGCCAGGGGGAACTGTTCGATTTTGTCGATGTCACGACGGGTGATCAGGCCGGTGAGCCGTTGGTCTTTATCGACCAGCAGCAATTTTTCGACGCGATTGTTGTTGAGTATTTTTTCCGCTTCGACGAGTTTGGTATCCGGCGGGGCGGTGACGAGTCTGTCATGCGTCATCATTTCCCGGATGGGCGTGTCTTCACTGGGTAAAAACTTGAGGTCGCGGCGGGTGAGTATGCCGACGACCTTGCCGTCGGACTTGCCGTTGGCGGTGATGGGTACACCGGAGATGTTGTGCTCGCGCATGAGTTTGAGCGCGGTGGAAACGGGGGCGTCGGGTTGCAGGGTGACGGGGTCGGTGATGACGCCGTTGGCCGAGCGTTTGACCTTGACGACTTCGCGTACCTGTGCTTCGACGGTGAGGTTTTTATGAATGACACCCAGTCCGCCCTCTTGCGCCAATGCGATGGCCAGGGCGGACTCGGTGACCGTGTCCATCGGAGCCGAGAGCAGGGGCAGATGCAGGCGAATCCGCCGGGTGAGCTGGGTGGAAGCGTCGGTGTCGGAGGGCAGAAAATCGGCTCGACGGGGGAGCAGAAGCACATCGTCAAAGGTGATACCCTGCTCGACGATTTTGGGAAGGCTGTTTTCCATGGAACATCGATAACCGAGGCGAAGCAGCGCGTCAAGTGACGTGATGAATCATGTGCAGTGATTCATTCGATGTTACCGGATATTGGGCGTGTGATGGGTGTGAAAATGCAAGGTCATCATGCATGAGCCATCACCCGGCTTTGAGCACCGTTGCCCGCATGAAGTCGGACAATCCGCGATAGCCCATGGTTTTGGCCTTGACTTCCAGCAGGGCTTTTTCTTCCGGCGTGAGTCGAACATTCACCTGTGCGGTACGTTGGCCTTCGCTGGCGGGCAGCGGTGGTGATTGGCCGTTTTCCAGCATCACCGCCACCGCCAAGGTCAAAGCCTTGCGTGTAGCGCGAACGCATGATTCGACTGTTTTGCCATCGCCCATGGCTTCGGGGTATTCCAAGGCATGACCGTACCACTCGCTGTCCTCAAAGCGAAGCACCAGGTCATAGGCATCGGCGATTTTGCGGGCACGTTTCACGATTGGCGCTGCAATCGGGGCATGCATGTTATTGGGGGTATCAGTTCGTTGAATCATGGTCGTTCTCCAGCCTGGTGATCATGCGAACGTAAGCGGGCTTGACCTTGTCATGGTGGACCGGAATCGGAATCGACCTTGCTCCGGGCTTGGTAAACACATGGTGTGACCCGCGAATGCGAGCCAGTTGGTAACCCCTGGCTTCGAGCATTTGGCGCACCTCGGAAAATCGTACTTTGCCGGGCATGGGTACAAGTATAACCCAAGCTATACATAGAGCCAACAAGAAACAGGGCAACAAGAAACAGGGCAATAAGAAATGACATTGTGCGCAAGCGGTTTGATCCGTTGGCTGCACAGTTGATCAAATGGCGTGATGTCAAAGCAGCCGAGAACGGCTAACATACAAGTGATATTAATCACAATCCGTCGCCGGTTGCCGCCAAAGTTTGAGTACCCCATGAAACACCCCACAGCCACCAGTCATCTGATACTTTTTCTGGAAAAGTATCTGGCTTGGCTGGGGTTGTCGATGCTCAAATGGACCTATCGCTGCCGGGTGCATGGCAATCCCTGTCCGCAGCCGAAGGTGATCTATATATTCTGGCATCAGAACTTGTTGCCGGTGCTGTTGCATGCGCCGGAGAAGAAAATCGGTGTGATGATTTCGAATTCGTTTGATGGCGAATTGATCGCTGGTCCAACGATGCTATTCGGCTGTCAGGTGATCCGTGGTTCCAGTACCCGCCGAGGGTTTACCGCTTTGAAGGAAATGGTGCGTTATGCACAGACCAACAGCCTGGCGCTGACCCCTGATGGCCCTCGGGGGCCGGCCTTCAAAATCAAAGGCGGGGTTCTGTACATGGCGATGCTCAGCGGTCTGCCGATCGTGCCGGTCTTGGTGGATGTGCAGCGAAAATGGCAGTTTAATTCGTGGGACCGTTTCATCGTCCCCAAGCCCTTTGCGTCCATCGACATGCACTATCTGGAACCGGTGTTTGTGAAAACCCGTGAAGAATTGGACGCTGTATGTGAGCAAATCGAAGCACGGATGAGGCACGGACAATAGGGGCTAGGGGCTGGTAGCTTGGGAAAGAAATATCTTCAGCGATTCTGCCAAGCCCCCAGCTTCTAGCACCCAGCCACTCACGCCTTCTGACTGCGTTCCAACGCCCTGCGGCGCAGCTCGGCATCAATGAACCCCGACAAATCACCATCGAGCACGCGCTGCACATTGCCCGATTCAAACCCGTTGCGATGGTCCTTCACCCGGCTGTCGTACACCACGTAACTGCGAATCTGTGTGCCCCAGCCCATGTCCAGTTTGCCCCCGGCAGCGCTCAACTTTTCCGCGTTGCGTTTTTCTTCTTCCAAAATTTCCAGCTTGGCTTGCAGAATCGACATGGCACGGGCTTTGTTCTGTTCCTGACTGCGTTCGACGGAGCAGACGACGGTGATGCCGGTGGGTTTGTGAATCAGGCGCACAGCCGTGGCCACTTTGTTGACGTTCTGCCCGCCGGGACCGGAGGCACGTACAAAACAGACCAGTTCGATTTCATTGGGGTTGATCTGCAATTTACCCTCGTCATCAAACTCAGGCACGATGTCAACGGTGGCGAAACTGGTTTGCCGTTTGCCCTGGGCATTGAAGGGTGACACACGAGCCAGGCGGTGGGTGCCGCGTTCGGTGCCCAGGTACCCGTAAGCCATGGGGCCTTTGATGTAGAGGGTGACATCGCGCAGGCCGGCTTCGTCGCCGACGGTTTTATCGACTTCAAAAACTTCCCAGCCCTGCTTCTCGGCAAACAGTGCGTACATGCGCATGAGCATCTGACACCAATCCATCGCCTCGGTGCCGCCTTCGCCGGAGTAGATGGAAAGATAGCAATTGCGATTGTCGTACTTACCCGAAAGCAGCGACAACATTTCGAGTTGATCAACCCCGGCCAGGATGCGGTCGATGGCTGCGTCCACTTCGAGGCGTGACCCTTGGTCATCGGCTTCGGTGGCCATGTCCCAAAGCACCCTGGCGTCATCAAGTTCGCCGGCCACTTTGTCGTAAGGCGTCAGCACGGAGCGGAGTTGCTTTAACTCCATGACGACCTTGTTGGCCTGGTCCTGGTGGTTCCAGAAATCAGCCCGGCCCATCTGTGCTTCCAGTTCGTTGAGGCGGGCTTTTTTGCGATCGTAGTTAAAGAGAGTCACGGATGTTTTGCACCCGTGCCTCAAGGTCGGATAAATGACCGGGAATGTTGTCACGCATAGTCGAGGCAGTGTAACAGGGTCGCATGAAACTGTCATGACGGAGTGCTTGGTGTTTTGAGTGCCGGCGCTATGATTGAAAGTGAAACGGACAAAGCGTTCAAGGTGCAACCGGGCGGAAGGTGCAGCGGTAAACAGAGCAGAACCGGAACGCGACGCAGCGGACGCAGAGTTCGCAGAGATAATAACAGGCTTGGCAATAGGTCACGGAGGTGGTGCGTTGAACTGATATGGATGGGCTGGGGGGCGTGGAACGGTCACCATGAGCATTGACACATCACTGGCACCGTTGCGGGATGAGCGTTTTGGTTTTGTGCAGGCGCAACACCTGCTCAATCGGGCGGGCTTTGGGGGTACCCCGGCTCAGGTCAAGGCGTTGGCAGCCTTGGGCGTGCAGCAGGCAGTGTCGATGCTGGTTGATTACCAGTCGATTGACATGTCCGAGGTGACGGCATTGCAGGCGAACGCGGACATACTGCGACCGCCCACCGCGGAAGAAAAATTAATGTACGCCAAAGCCCGGCGGGACAATGATGAAAAATTGCAGGAAGAATTCAGAGCGGAACGCATTCGACGTGAAAATGAGGATCGCGGGCAGATGCGTTCACTCGAACACGGGTGGTTGCAGCGCATGGTGGAAACGCCTCGGCCGCTGGAGGAAAAACTGACGTTGCTTTGGCATGGCCACTTTGCCACCAACTACCGCACGGTACGTGACAGTTTTTTGATGTATCAGCAGAACCAGTTTTTCAGGGACAACGCAGCGGGTAATTTTGCGACATTGGCAAGGGGCATCATTCGTGACCCGGCCATGCTGCGGTTTTTGGATAACAACACCAACCGCAAAGGTCGGCCCAATGAAAACCTGGCGCGGGAATTGATGGAATTGTTCACGCTGGGCGAGGGCCAATACAGCGAAAGCGATATCAAGGAAGGGGCACGAGCCCTGACGGGGTACAGTTTTGAAGACAATGATTTTGTATTCAACCCGCGACAGCACGATGGCGGTGCGAAAAAGATTTTAGGGCAGACCGGTGCATACAAGGGCGATGAGTTTGTCGATTTACTGCTGAGTCACCCGGCTTGTGCGCGATTCGTGGCCTTTAAGTTGTATAAACAATTTGTGATGGATGTGACCGACCTCAAATCGTTGCCGGAACCGGCGCAAGCGGTGGTGAAGTTGTTGAGTGATGAACTGCGTCGTAGTCGGTATGAATTGCGACCGGTGTTGAAAAAGTTGTTCGCCAGCCGACATTTTTATGATGCGAGCAATGTGGGTGCGATGATCAAAAGCCCGGTGCAGTTGCTGGTGGGGTCGGTGCGGATGCTTGATACGCCGACGCGGACGATGGGGGTGCTGACGCAGGCGATGCAGTTGATGGGGCAGGAACTATTCAACCCGCCTTCGGTGGCCGGGTGGGACGGGGGGCGATCATGGATCAACAGTTCGACGTTGTTTGTGAGGCAAAACCTGTGCATTTATTTGATCACGGGTCGAACGCCCACGGACAGTAAAAACAAGAAGGCGGATACGCGCTACGACCCGATGAAACTGTTGGAAGGCGTTGATACGGGTAACCGGGCAGCGGTGGTGGAGTTGTTTTTAAGTACCATGCTGCCCGGCGAGGTGTCGGAGCAGCGACGCAGTGAATTGATGAACTGGTGGCAGGCACGGGGCGGCAGTGTGGACCGGGCAGGGCTGATGGAAATGCTGGTGTTGGTGACCGCTTTGCCCGAGTATCAGTTGTGTTGAAAGAGTAGTGGTCGAGTGGTCAAGTGGCCGAGTGACGGAACCGAATTCGACGGTTAGCGCCGCGATTTATCGCGTCTGGTTGACGAAAGACGCCCTCACTCCACCCTCTCCCGGAGGGAGAGGGGGCAGAAAGTGATCGAGTGAAAGAACATGGACATACCCCAGAGCACAAGCCATGAAAAATGACACCGCATTTACACGACGCGAGTTCATACAGACCGGGTTGATGGTGGTGTCGGCGATGAGCAGTGTGCCGACGTTTTTGCAGCGTTCAGCATTGGCGCTGGAAACGCAGAAAGACGCACGAGTGAAGGACACACCCGGCGTGCCCGGCGATCGTATTTTGGTCGTGGTGCAACTGTCGGGGGGCAATGATGGGTTGAACACGGTCATACCCTGGGGCATGGATGGGTACTACAAAGCTCGCCCGGCCCTGGCGGTGACGCGCGACAAAGTGCTTTCATTGGGTAAAAACAGTGACATCGGCCTGCACCCGGACATGGCGGATTACAAGGCACTGTTGGAAGAGGGTATCGCCAACATCGTGCAGGGCGTGGGGTACCCCAACCCCAATCGTTCGCACTTTGCCTCGATGGACATCTGGCACACTGCCAACCCGCAGGGCGGCAAAGGGCTGGGGTGGGTCGGCAAAGCGATGGACCAAACCTATGCACCCGGCGGCAAGGTCACCAACAGTGATGCGGCCACGGCCTGCGTTTGCATCGGCAATGAAGCACCCTTGGCGACCGAGGGTAAACACATCAAGCCGATCACCTTTGCCAACCCGGGCGCGTTTCGCTGGGCAGGGGCGGATGTGAGCGAGGGTTTGCAGGCGGCGTATCAACGCATTCATCAACCGGGAGCCATGGCGGAGATACCCCGTGATGATTCACAGGCAGCGTTCGTGCTGCGTACCGCGATGGATGCACAAGTGGTGTCAGAACGAGTGCGGACAGCAGTGGCCCAAAAACCGCTGACGAATTTTGCGGGGGGAACATTGGCCAATCAGCTGAAAATGGTGGCTGCGATGATTCGCGCCGAGTTGCCCACGCGGGTGTACTACGTCGGCTTGGGCGGCTTTGACACCCATGCGGGCCAGGCCGGGCGGCATGGCGGGTTGCTGCGCACGTTTGCCGGCGCGATGAAGTCGTTTGCCGCGGAGCTCAAAGCCATGGGGCAGCAGGAGCGCGTACTCACCATGGCGTTCAGCGAGTTTGGCAGACGGGTCGAACAAAATGCATCACAAGGGACTGATCATGGCACGGCTGGGCCGATGTTTTTGATGGGGCCGATGGTCAGGGCGGGCGTGGTGGGGGAGCATCCGAGTTTGGAAAAATCACGACTGGTCGATGGCGATATGGTGTTCAATGTCGATTTTCGCAGTGTGTATGCAGCGGTGTTGGGCCAGTGGATGCGCATCGACCCGGCCAAGGTGATCGGTGCTTCATTGCGGCCGGCTGGCGTGATGAGTGCCGGTTGGCTTAAGGCCAATGGGGTGTGAGTGTGTGAGTTGTTGAGTTGGCATGATGGTGATTGGCAACAACGCCCAGGCATGGCCATGCCTGGGCTTTTTGCTGTATGCTCATGATCAATTTGAAAGGGTGATTGCGTATGTCCGTGAAACTTGCGATGAGTACGCTGGCCTGCCCGGATTGGACCATTCAGCAGGTGGCCGACATGGCCAGGCAATGGGGCTACGACGGGGTGGACCTGCGCACGTTGGGTACAAATGGACATGGTGACGAAACCCTGGCCAGTGACCCGGTTGTGGTTGGCGCGGAAAAGGTGCGTGAAGTGTTGGACGCAGCGGGGCTTTCACCAGCATGTCTGTCCACCTCGGTGGCGTTGCATCATCGTCACCCGTTGGCAGCCGAGCGGGCGATGCAGCAGGGCAGGTCAGCGATTGAACTGGCGCAAGCGATGCGTTGTCCGTGGGTGCGGGTGTATGGTTATGAAATCGAGCCGGGCGAATCACGCGATCAGGGACAGCATCGCATCGCTGATCGAGTCCGTGAACTGGCAGAGTACGCAGCGCCCAAAGGGGTTGGGGTATTGCTGGAAAATGCGGGGAACCTGGCGACAGCCCGTGATTGGTGGACGATCATGGACTTGATCGATCAGCCCAATGCGGGCATGAGTTGGAACCAGCAGGTATCAATGCTCGCTGGTGAAGGTGCGGGGGTTTCGGTGCCGATGCTGCATGGGCTGATTCGCCTGGCGCGACTCAAGGACATGGTGACGCAACCGCAGGCTATGTTTGTGATGCTCGGTGACGGGCAGATGAAGGTGCGTGAAACTTTGCATCGGCTGTTGGGTGTGGGGTTTGACGGGTGGCTGGTTGTGGAGTGGGACAAACTTTGGCTGCCGGGGTTGATGGAGGCGCAAGCGTATTTGCCGGAGGCGGGCAAGCGTGTGAAGGATTGGATACAGGCCATCGGCAAGGCTCAGGAAACGGCAAAACCCAAACCCAAGCCGGTGGCGCATGCGGCAGCAGCCAAGGGTTAAAGCACACAACAAGAATTCACCACAGAGAGGAATGGAGATGGGAGCTAGGAGCTAGGAGCTAGGAGCTAGGAGATGGGAGCTTGGAGATGGGAGATGGGAGCTGGGAGCTGGGAGCTTGGAGATGGGAGATGGGAAACATAAACACCCTATATGATTTACCAAGCCCCAAGCCCCAAGCCCCAAGCCCCAAGCCCCAAGCCCCAAGCTACCAGCGCCTAGCCCCTTTTTGATGGTCAACCACCATGCTGCGTGAACTGCACATTTCCAACCTGGCGGTTATCGAGGACATTGCCATCGAACTGGCGGGCGGGCTGAACTGTTTCACGGGGCAGACGGGTGCGGGTAAAAGTTTGATTTTGGGGGCGCTCGAAATATTGCTGGGTTTGAAGCCTGCTTCAGCGGAAATGATTCGCCCCGGTGCAACCGAGGCACGCATCAGCGGGTTGTTCACCGTGCAGGATGCGTGGATTTCACAGCAAATCACCCAACTGGCGGATGCCGTCATCGAGCCGGGCGAAGATTTATTGCTCACGCGCAAGTTGTTTGCCTCCGGGCGGAACAGTGCCTCGCTCAACGGGCAGCCGGTGACGGGGGCGATGGTCAAAAGCATCGCGGAATTATTGGTCGATGTGCATGGCCAGCACGACCACCAATTTTTATTGCGACCGTCGAACCAGTTGTGGTTGCTTGATGGTTACGCGGGCACGTTGGAAGAGCGTGAACGTTTTGCCCAACTGCATCAACAACGAAGGACATTGATCACTCAGCGTGATGAGTTACTGGCCGGCACCGACCTGCGGCGGCAGCAACTGGATTTATACGAGTTTCAAGCCGGCGAAATCGACAAGGCGGACCCGCGTGCAGGCGAATATGTTCAGCTTCGTGAGCGTCACGCCTTTTTGTCCAACGTGCAGAAAATCAAACGCGAGGCAGGCGGGGCGTATGCCGCCCTGTATGAAAGCGAAGGGGCGGTGCTCGAACGTCTGCAGATGATCGCCCATGTGCTTAGTGAAACCGCCTTGCTGGACCCGCGCATGAACAGCATTGCCGAGCAGGTCCGCACTGCAACACTGGGGTTGCAGGACGGGGCCTATGAATTGCAGCGCTACGTCGATCGATTGGAACTGGACCCGGGCGAACTGTCACAGGTCGAGGATCGACTCAACACGCTGAATCGATTGATCGCCAAGTACGGGCAGCTAAAAAACGCTTTGCAACCATCAGCCGTGTCATCCGTCAAAGCATTGCCGCCAACCAGTCAGAACGATGCGGACGGCAAGACCGATCATCAAAATGACCCGCTGGCACCGGTATTGGCGTACCGCATTCAGTTGGAAACCCAGTTGCAGCAACTGCGCCATCATGATGCGGACATCAGTCAGTTGGAAGCGCAACTGGCGCAACTGGAAAAAGATTTGACCACCCTGGCGGAGAAATTAAGCAAATCGCGCAAGGCAGCCGTGCAGCGCCTGCGCCCGCTGGTGGAAAAGGAATTGCACGACCTGGGCATGGGCGAGGCGCAGTTTGATGTTGAATTGCAAAGCGTCGAACCCACCGCTTCGGGGGCGGATGCGATTGAAATGCTGGTGCGTGCCAACCCCGGTTTGCCGGCCCGCCCTTTGCGCAAAGTGGCCTCCGGCGGCGAACTGTCGCGCATCATGCTGGCGCTCAAAACCATCCTCGCACAGAGCGACCGCATCAGCGTTTTGGTGTTCGATGAAATCGACGCCAACATCGGCGGACGCATGGGCACGGTCATCGGCACCAAACTGCGCACCCTGGCGCAATCGATCCATCATCAGGGCAAAAAAGCACGCACGCATCAGGTCATTTGCATCACCCATCTGCCGCAGATCGCTGCCTTTGCGCAGAGACATTTTCGCATCGCCAAAGAGGTATCGGGCAAGGGTTCGGGCAAGGAGACGCACACCACGGTCACTGCGTTGGAAGGCAAAGCCCGCATTGAGGAATTGGCGGAAATGCTGGCCGGCAAAGACGTGACCCCAACCACCCGCAAACAGGTGAGTGAAATGCTCGCCGCCGCGGAAAATCAGTAAAGCATCAATGACGTCAATCAGAGCCGCGAACGGTAGTGAGCGGTTCTTGAAAGCTCCACGCGCTTCCGCTCGTGGCTCTGAGCAACACCGGCAATGAGCGATGTGGCACCGCCGCCCTCGGCGGTGGTTTGACAAAGCGGCGGATGGTATCCGCCGTCTTGGTTCAAATTATGATGGACTTTTCACGAGGACCGACCGACCGCCGATGCCATCGGCGGCTTTGATTCACCCAGCCGAGGGCGGCTGGGCCACAACAGACGACCATGTTTTGAATCATCATCACACGTTCAAATCCTCCGCCGACAGCGGCTGCGCCAGTTCATCAATCTGTGTCGCTGTCAACCAGGGCAGCGCTTGCAAACTGCGCCGTATCGACACCGGCATCGGTTTGCCTTCACGTTCCCATTTGGGGCGCGATTTCCAGCGCCGGTGCATCCAAAAATATTGCTCCGGGCTTAAGCGCACCATGCTTTCAATCGCGCGCATGTACCGCGCGGTCACGTAATACAACGGGTCGGGTTGATCCGCCCATTCATGCGGGTGAATAATGTCGGTCGTGCCAAGCTGGTAATGACAACCACGGGGCTTGCCGGTGCGTTTGGCATACCCGCAAATGATCGGCAGATTTTTACTTAGTGCCAATAGCCCGATCGATTTGTACGTGCTGGCCAGTTTGCCGAAAAAAGGCACGAACATGCCCCGGTCCCCGGCATTCTGATCGGCAATAAACGCAAGCAATTCACGACGATCAATCACCGAAATCATTTGTTCGGTCGCGTCCCACTTGGTGATGATCGACAAGCCCCGCTGTTCACGAATGCTAAGTAACCAGCGGTTGAGGTATGGGTTGTCCAACGGCCGCGCCAGGGCGTGAACTTTGTAGCCCAGCGTCGCCAGCAGATAGCCGAGCAATTCCCAGTTGCCCACGTGCCCGGTGACCAGCAGTACCGGTTGCCCGCTGTTGAGCAATTCGATGGCCTTGCTCATGTCGGTGAGGTTGACGCGATCCGCCCAACTGTCCGGGCCGATGATGCGCGGGGTGTGACAAACCTCCATCGCCAGTTGCAGCAGGTGTTCGAACGTGGCCTGGCTGAGTCGGTTGACCTGATCGGAAGACATGTCAGGGAAACTGCGGGCGATGTTGCGCTGGGCACGTTGGCGATGTCGCGGGTCGATGTGATACAGGCCTCGACCCACGGCTGCCGCTGCCACGAGCGACGCATCGGCGTTGACCATGGTGAGCCCCATGGCTGCAGCGCGAGCCGCCAGGTATTGCGAAACAGCCGTGATGGGGTGAATGTCACGCGGCAAGGTTGACTGTCAAGTAAAAAAGGTCAGAAGCAGTGGTTGCGTGCTTCTGACCCAGTGGGTTTCTCACCGATTTATTTGACTGCTTGGCCACCGGTTCATCGGCCCTCACCCCTCCCTCTCCCGGGGGGAGAGGGGGTTGTATTCACCGCTGGTAGTAGCCGACGAGGTTGAGGAAGCGGTTGGTGTTGAGCACGCGAATTTGAAACCTTTTGGCATCGTCCAACAGGCGCTGGTAGTCGTCCCACACGCGCTGCCTGGCGGCAAATTCCTCAATCAACCGCGGGTCACGCACATCACGACGCAACGGTTCGGGTCGTACCGGTTCCTCGCCGATGACCAGAAAGTCGGTGTCGTACGACAGGGCTTCCTGCAACCGTCCGCCCCATTGATTGATCATTTGCTCGACGCGCTTGCGGTCGCTGTCGGTCGGTTGGCCGGTGCGATCCAGGTCGAATCGGCCGAACACGAAAAACTTGTACGACTGGTTGGGGTCATACACCACGTTGGCGATCAGGTCGCCTTCCGACAGGCTGGTGCCACGGGTCAACTGCACCACGCGGCCGGTGGCGGTGTTGTCAGCGATGTTCACGATTTCAATGATCGCCTTGCCGGGTTTGAGTTCGCCCTGCGTATCCTTTTCAAGGGCAGCGCCGCGGTCGTAAACTTGGAAGGTCAGCCCCAGCGTGACGCGCTGACGACGACCGATGTTGATGTACACGACGCGCTGATCGGAGGACACACCGATGATTTCGCCGTCGGGGATGGTTGCCGGGTCCGGGCCGCCGGTGACATTGCTGCGCACGGCCATGATGTCCGAAAGTCTCTGCCGCAGTACGTTGTTGTCCTGCTTGAGTTGTTCGAGTTGCGCGTTGGCTTCGGTGAGTTCCTTTTGCAGTCGGCCTTGCAGTTCACCAAGGCGTTGTTCGAGTTTCTGTCGTTCGCCGGCCGAGGTGGTCTCAAACTGACGCTGCTGATTGCGCAACCCATCGACCTGGCCGCGCAACTGTTTTTCAGCATCCGCCAATTTCTGGTCGGACACTTTCTTGGCTTCCTGTAACTCAACCAGTTGCTTGTTCAGGGCATCGCGGTCGGCCAGGGCCTTGGTGGCGCGATCTTGCAATGACTTCATCTCCGCCAGCACCCGGCGGAGTTCACCGGTCAGCGTGGCCGTGGCCGGGTTGATGCCCGCCTGTTGAATATCATTACGTAAACCTTCGAGCCTTTGCCGGGGGTCGCCCGAAATCAGTCGTTTGAGTTCACGGTTTTCGTTGAACAGAATGCCCACCACCGAATCGTTCCCAGCGGTGTTGTACAGGGCATCGATGTCCGGGTCGGAACGCTCAGCCGGTTTGATCCAACGCGCCAGGTCGGATGAAGCCTGTGCCGCTTCCTTCTGGGCACCGTCCACCTGTGTGTAAGCCAGAATGGCTGCCACCAGTGCAATGACGAACAAAACCACGAACACCACCAGACCGACCGCAAAACCTGTGACGCTGTCGCCCCGACGTGTGGTAGCCATCGATCAATGCTCCTTGCCGTGCGGAATGGGTACTACGGTCACGGACGAGCCATGAACCGCTCCTGATATGCGCCAAGTTTCGTATGGAAGCGGGCTTTCGTCAAGCAGGGGTTTGCAGGGGTGGTCGGCGATAGTCTGTGGTTACGAAGAATTTGCCACAAAGGACACGAAACAGAATGGATGATGGATAATGGATAATGGATAATGTTCAGAGTTGGTTGACGTTCACTGCCTCTTGGTTTGTACATCATCCATCATCCTTTATCCATTATTCATAAGTGACTTCGCCGGGCGGCAATGCCGAAAGCCCAATATGCCTGCCCTATAATTGCCCACATGCCACACGAACTGGACAACATCACACAAAAGGTTCACGCCGGCGAACGCTTGTCCGCCGACGAAGGCCTTACACTTTTGCGCACCACCGACCTCTGGCAACTGGGTCGATTGGCTCACCATGTCCGTACCCGAATGCACGGCAAACGCACCTACTACAACATCAATCGTCACCTCAATTACACGAACCTTTGTGCCTTGTCGTGCCAGTTCTGTTCCTTCTACCGCAAGCAAGATGACCCCCGCGGCGGTGTGTATGAAATGAGTGTTGCACAGATTGCCGACCAGGCCCGTCAAGCACAACACGACGGTGCCACGGAAATGCACATCGTCGGCGGACTTCACCCTTACCTGCCATTTTCATACTACACCGACATGTTGCGGGCCATTCGTGAAGCTGCCCCCAAACTGCACATCAAAGCCTTCACCGCCGTCGAAATCGTTCACCTGGCGCGCCTATCAAAACGCCCTCACGACCTGCATGCGGTGCTCACGGACCTGCGTGATGCCGGGTTGGGTTCACTGCCCGGCGGGGGGGCTGAGGTGTTTGATGACCGTGTCCACGACCAGGCCTTTAAGGGCAAAATTCGCTCCGATCGCTGGTTGGCGGTGCATCGCATCGCCCATGAAATCGGGCTTTGGTCCAATGCCACGATTCTGTACGGGCACATCGAATCGCTGGAAGACCGCGTGCATCATTTGTGTCTGTTGCGTGAAGCGCAGGACCAGGCCATCGCCCAAAATCACCCGGCTCGGTTTCAAACGGTGATCCCTTTGCCGTTTGTGCCCGACGATTCCGCGTTACAACATTTGCCCGGCCCCTGCGGCCTTGATGACCTGCGCATGCTGGCCGTATCACGCCTCATGCTCGACAACTTTGCCCACGTCAAGGCTTTTTGGATCATGCAGACCTTGCCGCTGTCACAAATGTCATTGCAATTCGGCGTCGATGACATCGACGGCACCGTCGTCTGGTACGACATCACCAAAGTCGGCGGCACCACCACCCATCAGGAAGTGAACGTCACCGCACTCCGCCGTGCCATCCGCGATGCAGGCATGGTCCCCATCGAACGTGACACGTTGTATCGCCCGGTGCATCGACAGGGTGCCGATTGGTCGGTATCGGAAGAAGTGGTCCAGTGGCCCAGTGGTCAAGTGGTCAAGTGACGGAATCGTATTCGGCAGTTAGCGCCGCGATGGATCGCGCCTGATCGGTGATTTGGCGATCTGGTGTTATGGTGATTCTCAGGCTGGTCTCGTCGGCGAACTTCTGCAACTCCCACTTCCACAGACGCAACCGATTGCCAATGCTACCCCCGGAGTCGGCGGTGATCAGACGGCCCTGAAGGGCGCGGCATCAACAATCGCGGCGCTGACCCGAACACACACCAGGTTTGATTTTTCATTTCACCTTCATCATTGGTATCGTACCTGACTCGATGCGTACCTCCGATCAGGCAGCGGATGTGAACAATCAGCGCGCCAGGCGTGTGGCGATGGTCGCACTGCTGGCCGGCGTGGGCATCATGGGTTTGAAGCTTTTGGTGTTTTACCTCACCGGCTCGGCGGCGGTGCTCACCGATGCCCTCGAATCGATCATCAACATCATCGCGGCGGGCATCATGTGGTACGCCCTCTGGCTGTCGGGCCAACCGGCGGATCGTGAACACCCCTACGGCCACGGCAAGGTTGAATTCATGACCCTCGGCTTGGAAGGCGGCATGATTCTGGCAGCGGGGCTGATGATCGGGTTCGTGGCGGTGCGTCGCTTGATTGATCCGGTCGAACTGCAAAGCCTGGACCTTGGCATGGTGCTGCTGCTGCTGGTGAACGTACTCAGCGGATTGCTGGCTGGGTTTGTTTACCTGGCGGGTCGAAGGTTGCAAAGCCCGGTGCTGATCGCGGACGCAAAACATTTGCTGACCGATGTGGCTTCGACGCTGGGCGTGGTGGTTGGGCTGGTGCTGGTGCGGGTCACCGGTTGGCAGGCGATTGACCCGATATTGGCGCTGCTGTTGGCGGTGCTGATCATGTTCACCAGTTGGCGGCTGCTCACGGCCTCAGCCGACGGTTTGATGGACCGCATCGACCCGCACGATCAGGCGATGATTGAAGAAATACTCAACGATGAAATTCAACAGGGCCACATTCGCGGGTATCACAAGGTGCGACATCGGCACACCGGCCCGTTTCACTGGGTCGATATGCACCTGCAAGTCGATGGCAACATGAGCGTGCATGACAGCCACGCCCTGGCCAGCCGGATTGAATATCGTATTGAGCAGAAACTCGGACAGGCCAAGGCCACGGCCCACATCGAGCCGGGGGAAAACGATCGGCCTGATGATTGTTCCGCAAAGGTTTGAGAAGCGATCATTCGGAAAGAATTTGCCGCAGAGAACGCGGAGAACGCAGAGAAGAATAAAACCAAGATTTCAACGCCAGACGCCAAGTCAAGACAGACGCCAAGAGGTGACAAGCCACGATGACACGAATCGCTGGAAGAAGTAATGAAGCATGGATCATGTTCAAAACCGTTTATCTGACAACTTCTGCCAACTATTATGCTTCATTCATGATCATATCTTCTTGGCGGCTTGGCATCATTGCCTTAACTCTGCGTTCTCTGCGTTATCTGCGGCAAATTCTGGTTCGCTTTGGTGAACGGTGCAACGAATTGAACCGGTGCGTTCATTTTTGCGTATGTTTGAAAACTTGACGGGTTGAACTTATACTGGATGTTCTGTACCCGTCTCCGCCTCGGGTTGATGCGAGCGACCTGTGCGGACTTCATTCATCGCGGCCTTTTCGGACTCTTTGGCCGCCCCTGGCAACATGAGGCAACCGCAGTGGCCAAGAAAACGACCACCCAATCGACCGGTAAGAAAAAAACGTCTGCGAAAACGCCCGCCCGTACCGCAGTGGTGAAAACTGCGCCCAAGGTCAAATCCAAATCGGGCAAGGTCGGCATCACCATCAAGCCCAAGAATGTACGCCCCAAGGCTGCGGCTACGGTGAAAAAGACCGGGGTGAAATCAGCCAAGTCGCCGGCACCGGTGCGCGTGCCTCGACCCGTCTCCGGCGGAACGCTTTACAGTGCTCAAAAGGCACAGATGCAGAAGGCAGCCGAGCATGATCATGTGGCCGTGGTGCTGACGGAGGCGGACCTGGTCAAATGCAAGTCCGGCCTGTCGAAAAAGGATTTGGATCACTACCTCGAACTGCTTTTGGAAAAGCGCGCCGAAATACTGGGCGATGTCGATTCGATTCAGCGCGATCAGAAAAGCAATCAGGGCGGCAACCTGTCCAACATGCCGCTGCACATGGCTGACATCGGCACGGAAAATTACGATCAGGAATTCAACCTCAGCCTGGTTGAAAGCGAACGCAAGCTGCTTCAGGAAATCGTCGAAGCGATCATGCGCATCCGCAAGGGCTACTACGGCGTGTGCATGGAAACCGGCAAACCCATCGGCAAACCGCGCCTGGATGCTAAACCCTGGGCCAAGTATTGCATTGAAGTGGCACGCGATCGTGAACGACGTGGTGAAAAGGTGTTTTGATCAACGCCTTGGGTGATGCTGTTAAATCACAATGACGCCGAGGGCTTGATTGTGGCCCAGCCGCCCCCGGCTGGGTGAATCAAAGCCGCCGATGGTATCGGCGGTTATGCTCGTCCGTTTAGGGATTACAGGATTCGAGCTAGTCGGCGGATAACATTCGCCCTTTTTGAAACACACCGCCGAGGGCGGCGGTGCCACATGAAATCAATCGCGATGAATCGTGGCGCTACCACACCCAACGCAAACGTACCTTCAGCCCGATGGGCGTGGTCGCATCGACCGGCTCTGGTTGTTTTTATTTTGACGACGCTGGTCGTACTCGCAGCCGACCTGATTTTGAAATACTGGGCCTTTGCCAACGTGGCGGGCTTTCCGGTGGTTATCACGGAGCAAACCCTGCGCAACCCCGGTGCGTTTTGGCGCGATCATGCCCATGAACCGATTGTGCTGGTGCCCAAATTATTGTCGCTGCATTTGATGACCAACCTGGGTGCGGTGTTCGGGTTGGGGGCGGGCGGTCGCTGGTTTTTCATCATTGTGAGCATGGCAGCGGTCGTGGCCATTCCCTGGTTTTTTGCACGTACCGAGTCGCATCAGAAAGTGTTGCATTTGGCTTTGGCGCTCATCATGGCCGGGGCGATGGGCAACCTGTACGATCGCATCGTTTACGGCTGCGTCCGCGATATGCTCTGGCTGTTTCCCGACTGGGGATTTTGGCCCTGGATTTTCAACCTCGCCGATGCTTCGCTCATGGTCGGTGTCGCAACAGTGCTGCTGGTGACCTGGTTCACGCCCCCGGCTGGGTCAACCGCAGTGACATCACCTGTGAACAAGACCGCACCAAAGCATTGAATAGTCCCTGGTTGCAGGGTTCATCGCCGCCGAGTTCGGGGTGCCATTGGGCGCCGAGGTAGAACAGCCGGGCGGGCGAGCCGATCATTTCGATGAGGTTGTCGTCGCTGCGTGCGATCACGGTCAGTGAACCGGGTTGCGACACGGCTTGATGGTGCGAGGACACCACCTGCAATTCAGGTGCGTGAAAGGTACCGAGCAGTTCACGGTGAGCTGGTGACAGCGACGACATCGCACTGTTCACTTGTGAATCAAGGGCGATGGCATGACGATTTTTGCCACGGTGAATTTGTGCGGGTTGTTCGCCCAGCAGGTCGGGCAGGTGTTGGTGAAGGTCACCCCCGTGAAACAGGGCCATCATTTGCATGCCCAGACAGACGCCCAGTACGGGTTTGTCGGGTTGGTTTTCAAGGGCTTGCAGCAAGGCCCATTCGAAGGTTTGCCGGGTGCGGGCCATGACGGTGGCTTGCGGATGGGTGGGGCGACCCAGTAACTCCATGCACGGGTCATCACCGCCGGTGAGTAAAAAACCATCGCACAATGCAAGGTATTCATGCACCAGTTCGGGTTGCTGGGCGAGCATCATCGGCACACCACCAGCACTGACAATCGCATGGCTGTAACGCATCGGCGACTCATACAATGCCGGGTCACTGCGACGATTGTCCACGGTGATGCCGATGAGGGGCTTGGTCATGATTGGATTGTAATGCATCACCCTTCATGTCTGCGTGAAGTTTGGGGTGATATGTGCAACAACAATTGACGCCGAGGGCTTCAGCCCCGGATTGATTGCATCAGGCAGGTGCAACCATCCGGCCCTAAAGGGCACGGCGTCAAGCATGTCGAAGCAATTTCACCCAGCCGAGGGCGGCTGGGCTACATCAGAAACGACAAATCGTGGCGCTAACTCGGACGATCAACGCCCATTTTTCATCAGCGCAGGCTTTGGTAAACTCGAATGATTCAGATTGATTGCAAGGTTGCATGTGCCATGACAAATGTGAATCGGCAACTTTCAATATTCACCCACTTCATGCGGTTCATGCGCGGGTGCATGTTATGCGGGGTGTGCCTACTCATCACTGCTTGTGCCTCCACCAGTCAACCGCCTGCTGATTTACAACCGGTGTATCAGGCTTACCATGCGGGCAATCATGAACAGGCTTACGCCCTGGCACGGCAACTGGCGGCCACGGGGGGCGAAAAGGTGGCACTGGAAGCGGCCTACATGGCGGGCATGTCAGCCTATCAACTGGGGCGACCGCAACAGGCGGAGTATTACCTGAGTTACGCTGCCCGCAGTGATAACAAAGAGTTGGCTGCGGACGCCAAGGCAGGTTTGGGGTTGGTGTATCTGCAACAGGGGCGTGCCCAGGCTGCCGAATCAACGCTGCGACTTGCGGCTGACAAACTCACCGGACAGGACCGTGCCAACGCTTATTTTTACGCAGGTCTGGCGCAGCAACGGCAGGGGTTGTGGAATCAGGCCCGGGCTTCGTTCACCCAGGCACGAGCCTTGAGCAACGACCCCGCATTCCGTGAGCAGTGCAATCAGCAATTGGCGTTCACCGGGTTCACTTTGCAAACCGGGGCTTACAGCAACCTGCAGAACGCACAGCGACAGGCTCGGCAACTGGCCAATCAAACGCAAAAAGCATGGTTGGATCAGCCGCGCATTGTGACTGCCACCGGCGGCGATGGACGACGGTTGTACCTGGTGCAGGTCGGCCAGTTTTCGACCTATGCAAGCGCCTTGTCCGCTCGGCAGCGCTTGGGCAGCAGTTCAGCCATCATCACGCCGATGGGGGCAACGGGTCGGTGATGGCGTGCCACTGTTTGAACCCCCTCTCCCTCCGGGAGAGGGTGGCGAGGTCGCTTTGGCGACCGAGCCGGGTGAGGGCGCGATGTGGGAAAATGAGTAGATCAAAGGTTATGCGAACAAAGACACGCCCTCACCCCTGCCCTCTCCCGAGGGGAGAGGGGGCGGATCAAGGCTCGCCCAACATCCAAGGCAGCGCATGAACAGCCGACCTATCATTGGCCATGCAATGCAATATCGACAGCAAGGGTAAAGCGGTGCGATTGATCAGTGGGCTGATATGCACACTGGCGGGGCTGGTGTTGTTGGGGCTGGGTTGGTGGGGGGTTGAGCCGTTTTGGGTTTTGATCGGCGTGGGGGTGGGTACGCTGGCCGGCGGAGCGTTTCAGATTTATGAGGGTTGGACGGGCTGGTGTGCTTTGCGGGCCATGGGTTGGAAGACGCCGATGTGAATGCAGTGGTCAAATCAAGCACGATGACGCCGAGGGCTTTAGCCCCGGATTGATTGCATCAGGTAAGCGCAACCATCCGGCCCTGAAGGGCACGGCATCAAGTAAGCCGACGCGAAGCGTCCGCGCTAAACATGTCATATCACGCTGCCACTTCTTTCCGCTACCATACGCTTCACGATCATGGAGCGACCCGCGGGCATGAATAAAACCCTGTCACTTTTATTACGCATCACCATCGCAGTGCTGGGCCTGGCGTACATCGTCTGGGTCATCGACTGGGTCGATCACGTCGAGCTTGCGCCCGGTCAATATCAGACCGACGACGGCCAATCCGTCACCCTCGACAAGGCCCGTGCCTTGACCGTGATATCAGGCGACTTTGATCCGCGCGCGGTGACCGAATCGTTGGTCGTGTCGATGGGGCCACCCTTGGCGCAATTGGGCGGACGATTGACCATCACGCCTGACATGCTCACCGAACCTGGTCATCGCTTCAAACTACGACCGGGCATCATTACCACGCTGCGTCATGCCGACCTGTCGCTGCTTTTCATCGGCTGGGTTCTCATCGCGCCAATTTACCCGATCACTGCCTTCCGCTGGTGGATGTTGCTCAAAGCCCGCGGGTTGATCGTGCAACCCTTTCACACGTTTCGGCTGTGCATGGTCGGCTGCTTTTTCAACTACTGCATGCCCGGGTCCACCGGGGGCGATGTGATCAAAGCCTATTACGCCGCCAAGAACAGCGACCGTCGTGCCGATGCGGTGATGACCGTGGTGATCGACCGCATCGTCGGGTTGCTGGGCCTGTTTTTACTGGCGGGCATTGCAGGCTTATTCATTCAACATGACCCGAGTGTGCGCAAGGTCACGTGGTTTGTGTGGGCGGTGGCGGGCATGGTGGTGGTTGTGTCTGCTTTGTATTTTTCACGTCACCTGCGTCAGGCCACGGGGCTGGATTGGCTGCTGACGAAATTGCTGCCCAAGGACAGTTTGCTTGCGAAGATTGACGCGGCGGCAGCGGCTTATTCCGAACACAAGGGCATCGTGGCGTTGTCGATTTTACTGAGTCTGCCGGTGCACCTGCTGATCGCGGTGTCGGCTTCGCTGGCGGGGTGGGCGCTGGGCATGGAAACATCATTGACGACACTGTTGGCTGTGGTGCCGATGATTTTTCTGGTGATGAGCATTCCGATTTCGCCGCAGGGCGTGGGCACGGCTGAGTTTGTCGCCTTGAAGCTGCTGGTTCACCCGCCCCTGGCCGGCGCCAATCAGGTGATTGTGATGTTGATGGTGGCCCGGTTGTATCAACTGGTGTATTCGCTTTCCGGCGCGGGCTTTTTGCTCAAGGGCGACATTCACCTGCGCCCGGAAATGGAAGCGACGACGACGGAGAAAAGTGGTTAGTGCAAACGGTACTCATGACGCCGTGCCCACCGGGGGCAGGGCCGGATGGTTTGGTTCTTCATTCAAAAAAATAACCGGGGCTGAAGCCCTCGGCGTCACAAGGGCGCTGTTGAAACAATCTTTTTGATTAACTGCGATACACCGCAGGCAGGCCGACTTGTTGTAATAGTTCGTCTTCGCGCTGGTGCATCAACTGATGTTCGGTGGGTGACAGGTCGTCGTAGCCAAGCATGTGCAATAACCCGTGCAGGCAGTAAAGCAAAAGTTCAAGGCGCGGTTCGTGTTTGCGTTTTTGGGCCTGACGCAGAGCCACGTCGTAACAAACCACCAGGTCGGCACACAACGGTTCATCACTGCGGCTGCGCAGATCAAATGAAAGCACATCGGTGGTGCTGCGTTTTTTCATATGACGATAATGCCAGCGACGCATCGCGGCATCATTCACGATCAGTATGTTGAGTTCACCGCTGTTGACCCCGGCCAATTGTGCCAGTCGATGCAATTGTTGTTTCAACCAGCGTTGCGCTGATTTTGTGACCCCAGCGTGTTCACACATCACGGTGATATGCAGTTGGCTGCGGGTCTTTGTTTGCTTACGTGTTGGACGTGTTGACATGCGGGCAGCATACCATCCGGCCCTGAAAGGCTCGGCGTCAAACGCCGACGCATAGCGTCCGCGCTGAACATTTGAAATCACTTGACCACTTCAACACAGGCTACGCCAGTTTGCTGTCACGGTGGCGGATCATGGTCACGGCGTTGCCCTGCTGGTTGAAGCTGACTTCGTCCATGTAGGCTTTCATGAGCATGACGCCGCGTCCGCAGGGTCGGGTGAGGTTTTCCTCGAGCGTGGGGTCGGGTACTTCTTCGGGGTGGAAGCCGGGGCCTTGATCGCAGATGGTGATGACCAGTTTTCGTGGATCGACCTGGTAATCGATGCCGACGGTTTTGTCCGGGTCGTGGCGGTTGCCGTGACGGATGGCGTTGGAAATGGCTTCCTCCAGCGCCAGGCGGACGGCGAACTGGGCCTTTTCCGTGTAGCCGTGCTGCATCATGTCGGCAATGATGGCTTCGATCACGCCGGTGATGCGGTTGAGCTGACTGGGGATGACGATGTTGTGTGAATGGGGCTGACCCATGCAGACCGCAAACCCCTCCCCGTGCCGGTGTGGCAAACACCACGGCTGGCGCCGGTGCCTGCCGATTGACAGCGGGGTTATTTGAAGCTCTTCACAGCCGAGACGGCCTCATCGTGAATCTGAAAGAGCTTGTTGAGTTTGGTGATGACAAAGACTTCGTATATCTGCGGGTTGATGTTCGACAGGCGCAGTTGCCCGCCCTTCTGCCGAACTTTGTTGTTGATGGTGATCAGCGTGCCCAGGGCCGCGGAGGAAAGGTGTTCGACGTTGGAAAAATCCAGCAGTACTTTGGGGTACCCGGAGTTGTCGATGAGTTGACCAATTTCTTCGCCGATCTGCTGGATGCCGGATTCGTCGAGGATGTTGCGTTCCAAAAATGAGACGCGCGTGATGTCGCCATCCTGATGAATGACCAGCCTGGATTCCTTCTTGCTCATCGCGTCATCTCCAAATATCTACGTGGACTGTAAAAATGTATCGGAAAACTGTCAAGGTAAGTTGAGTGGGAAGTCTGGGTGATTCGCAAAAGATCGAAGAAAAAAACGACCGAACCTGCCAGGCCCGGTCGTTTGATGTCGAATCAGCAACACGCATCGGGCCGTACTCAGGGCAGAGTCAGCACCTGGCCGGCTTTGATTTTGTTGGGGTCGGTGATGCCGTTGGCGGCGGCGATGTCTTTGAATTTGGCCGGGTTGCCGTACACCTTGCGGGCGATGCTGGTGAGCGTGTCACCCTTTTCAACGGTGTAGGTGCGTGCGCCGGGGGCGGCAGCGGAAGTGCCGGTGCGCGGCGAAGGGGTCGGCTGAACGTTGATGATCGGTTCCTGCGCCGGGGCGGGCGGGGTGTAAGACGTGGGCGGCACGTAGGCTTCGGGGGCCGGCGGAACGGAGGAAATGCGCTCGCTGGAAGCGGGCACCTGATTGCTGTCGGCCTCGGTCTTGTTGTTGTCACAACCAGCGAGACCGGCCAGTGCGGCCAATGAAACGACAACCGTAAGCATCCTGCGATTCATGATTCAGCCCTTCCCTGGTGGGTTTGGTTCCAGCCGACGGGGCTGGACGGGGGGTGGTGTGCGATTTACGAATGAAAAATATTATCCCTTGACGAGGCGGGCGATGCAATGGGGGTGCATACGGTGAAATCACGCCTGGCTGTTACCCCTCTCCCCGTGGGAGAGGGGGTCAACCACTTTCACGGGTTCACCGACACCTGCACCGCTGTGCTGCGCGTTGTCAGCACCGTGGCGTGTTCGTTGGTCAATTCACCCATCATGCCCGGCAGTATGCCCGTCCATATCACCCCGATCAGGCACACCGCCAATACCAGCCCGGCCACGCCACTTAAATAAATCGGTCGCAAGGCTGATGCGTCATCGGTCACAGCGATTGCATCATGCCCCGTGGCCTCGTGCATATCACCCGCACCGGGGCCGGGGGCGGGGGCCTGTTTGAACACCATCAGGTACACCGGCTTCATATAAAAATACAACGACAAAAGCGTGTTGATGAGCAGCACTGCAATGAGTGTGTACCCCGCCCACGCGCCGGCTTCGAGCATGCCCACGGCCAGGTAAATTTTGCCCATGAAGCCGCCCAGTCCCGGCATGCCGAACAAGGACAGCAGAAACACAGCCATGAGTATCGTCGGCAGCGGGGCACGATGAATCAGCCCGGCATAATTTTCAATGTTTTCACCAGCCGCCTCGTCGTTGTCGGTTTTTTTAGACGTACCACTCAATGGCGCTGACAACACCGTCGCCACGGTGAATGCGCCCAGGTTCATGAACAGATAAACCACCAGGTAAAACAGAATCGCCCCGACGATGGCGCGGGAAGCCGGGCCGGGTTGCGCGATCACGAGCAGCGCTGCCGCCATGATCATGTAGCCGGCGTGAGCGATGGAACTGTAAGCCAGTAACCGTTTGATGTTGGTCTGGTGATAGGCCACGAGGTTGCCCCACGTGGCTGTCACCGCCCCCAGCAGCGCAAGCCCGGTTGCCAAACCGACCAAGGGGTCAGCCCCGAGGGCAAACGTTGCTTCACCGACGGTCTGCGTGATGCGTACCAGCAAACACACGGCTGCCCCTTTTGAGGCCACCGACAAAAACGTCGTCACCTCGATCGGCGAACCTTCAAACACATCGGGGCACCAAAAGTGCAGCGGCACAGCCGACAACTTGAATGCCACGCCCACGAACATCGCCAACAAACCAATTGCCAGCATCGGTGACATGGCCGTGACACTGGTTTGTGCCAGGGCAGCCAGGTCGAAGCTGCCGGTGGTGGCGTAAATCAGTGACATGCCGTAAACCATCACCGCGGACGACGCAGCACCGAACACGACGTATTTGAGCGATGCTTCGGTGGACTTGCGCAACCCTTTGCGAAACCCGGCCAGGGCGTAACTGGGGTACGAGGCTGCCTCCATCGCCAGAAAAATCATCAGCAGATTGGACGCACTGGCCAATAGCGCCATGCCCAGCACCGCCCCCAAAAGCAGACAGTGATAATCAGGCACATCATGCACGTGCGTTTTATCACGACTGTGCAGTGACCATTGCGCCAAAATCAGCAACGTGAAAATCAGCAGCAATATTTTGAAAAACTGGGCGAACGGGTCGATGGTCAACATACCCGAGAAAACCACCGCCCCGGCGTGAGGCAGTGTTGCCACGGTTGCAAGCAATGCCACCAGCAGCGTGACAAAAGCCGACCCGCTCACCAGTGCCCGGCTTTCACGGCGAACCAGCGGCACCAAAATCACCAGACACATGCCGATCGTCAAAACGATCTCCGGCAGGACCAGGCGCAGGGCTTCAAAACTCGGTAACGTCGGCAGCATCTGTTTTGGTTCTTTCCAGTTGATCCGATATCACCAATGCACTGACTGACTCAATCACTTGGCCACTCGGCCACTTGACCACTTGACCACTTCCCAATCAACTCAAACCCAAAATTTTCACCAGTTGATCGAACGTCGGTCGGGTCACCATGAACACCAGCACGGGCACGATACCCAGCACGATCGCTGCGATCCCCAAAGTGCTCATGATGAAATATTCCCTGGCGACGACCGGTTGATAGTGCTCGTAATCGGGCTTGGCATGACCCATGTACACGCGCTGGAACATCCACAAAATGTAACCAGCCGTGAGCACCACTGCGAAGGCCGCCAGTCCGCCGAAGGCATACGCCCACCAGGCGACGCTCGCCGCATCGGCTGTGCCTGCGCCGCCGATCAAAATCGGGTTGCCCGCCGCCTGGAACGTGCCCAGCAGCACCATCACTTCACCAATAAACCCGCACATGCCCGGCAACCCCACCGCAGCGAAAAACCCCACCAGTGACCAGCCCCCGAAGCCCGGCCACTTGAGCCACAGGCCGCCGAAGCGTTCCAGGTCACGATGATGGGCACGTTCGTACACCACGCCCACGAGAAAGAACATCATCGCACTGGTGATGCCGTGACCGATCATTTGAAAATATGCCCCGTCCCAGCCGGTGCGTGTGAGCACCGCCAGGCCCAGGGTCACGTAACCCATGTGCGACACCGATGAATAGGCCACGAGCTTTTTCCAATCAGTCTGCGCCATGGCACAGAAGGCGCCGTAAATGATGGCCAATACGCCCAGCCCGCCGACGCACATCCAAAAATACTGGGCGGCATCCGGGAAAATGGGGTAGGTGATGCGCATCAGGGCATACCCCCCCATTTTCAACAGCACCCCGGCCAGTATCATCGAAATCGGCGTCGGGGCTTCCACGTGGGCATCGGGCAACCATGTATGAAACGGCACGCCCGGCAACTTGATCAAAAAGGCTGTGAACGTCAGCCAGAACGCCCACTGCCCGAAGGTTTGGTACGGCCCATCATTGCCGAAAAACTGACGCACCACTTCCGACTGCAACGTCAGCGTCGATGGGTCGGCTGCCACCATCGTCCAAAGGTTGCCGCTGGTGCCTGCAATTTTCGGGGTCAGCAGGTAAAAACCCATCATCACGATCAGCAGGCAGATCGACCCGGCCAGCGTGTACAGAAAAAATTTGATGGCCGCATATTCCTTGCGCGGGCCGCCCCACACGCCGATCAAAAAATACATCGGCAGCAGACTCACTTCGAAAAACACGTAAAACAAAAACAGGTCCGTCGCACAAAACACCCCCATCATGCCCGTCATCAACACCAGGTACAGGGCCATGAATGCGTTCACCGCTTTGGTGATCGACCAGCTCGCCGCCACCACCAAAATCGACAACCCCGTGGTGAGCAACAGCAGCGGCAACGACAAACCATCGACCGCGACACGATATTCAACGTTCAGGGCGCTGATCCATGGTATGGCGGTTTCAAACTGCACGCCCGACCAGCCGAGGTTGGCGTACGCAGCGGTCAGCACCAGGTTGAAAACAAAGACGATGATCGATGTGACCAGCGCCACCCACTTGGCCGAGCGCTGATCGGGCACGATCAGACAAATCGCGGCGCCAACCAGCGGCAGCCAGATCATCCAGTTCAATAACGCTGTCATTGTGTTTCCCTTAACGACCGCAAACTCAGTCACGAACGACCGTACTTGACATCATGGATAATGAATCATGGATAAAGGATAATGTTCAGAGATGGCATGACGAGTACCTACTCTTGGTTTTCACATTATCCATTATCCATCCCATTATCCTTTATCCATCATGATCCCTTCACCACCACCGTCACCACGACAAACAACGCCACCACCGTCAGCGATACCATTGACAGCAGCACATACACCCGTACTCGGCCCATTTGCGTCGTGCGTAACAATTGTCCGCCCGTCCAGGCAACCTCCGCAGCGCTGCCCACGGTTCCGTCAACCACCTTGTCATCCAAGCGACCGATCACGGTGGCTGCGAGTCTGCCCACCAGCCCGACCATGTTCACCACCCCGTCCACCAAATACCGGTCAATCACGCTCGACACCAGCGCGACGAACTTACCCAACCCGACGACGAACTGATCGTACAACTCGTCAAAGTAAAACTTGTTGGCAATCCACGTATGCACCGGTTTGACCAGCGGAAACGCCACCACCCCGGCCACGAATTGCCGACCCTTGTGATGACCGAACAACCCCACCGCGATCGACAGTGAAATCATCCAGCCAAAGCCATGCAGCAGGTTCGCATGCACCCAGTGAAACGCATGGGCGAGGTTTTCTTCACCGGAGGGTTGCACCCAGGTGATCGCCGTTGCCGGCAGCGAGTCAGCCGACATGTCCAACCACAGCGGCAGAATGCCCGGCACGCTCACCACTGCCATCACCGCGAGCACCACCTGCGGCACGAGCATCTGCCACGGTGCTTCGTGGGCGTGGTCATACAAATGCGCATCGCGCGGCGTCCCCAAAAACGTCAGGGCAAAACTTCGCCCCATGTAAAACACCGTCAGATACGCCACCAGCGTCGGCCCCCAGTAAAACATCGGCCCAGCCCACCAGCCTTGTTCCGCCAGCGCACTGCCAAAGTTGTACGTACCGGCCAGTATGCCGTCCTTGGAATAAAACCCGCTGACACCCAGGTTGGTAAACGGAGCGCTCGCCCCGGCAATGGCCAGTACACAAATCGCAAAGCAGACCGCTGTCACCGGCATTTTGCGCCATAGCCCCCCGTAGTAGCGCATGTCCTGCTGATGGTGCGCCCCGTGAATGACCGACCCGGCACACTGAAACAAACAGCATTTGAAAAACGCATGGGTGATCAGGTGATACAGCGCATACGCATACGCCCCCGCACCCAGCCCCAGGGTCATGTACCCCAGTTGTGAAAGCGTTGAGTACGCCAATACCCGTTTGATGTCGGTCATCACCAGGGCCATGAGCGCAGCGATGATGAGTGTGACCAGGCCGATGACGGCGATGAACAAATGGGCCGAGGGCGTGAGTATCGGGTACAGCCGAGCGGTCAGGTACACGCCTGCCGCGACCATCGTCGCCGAGTGCACAATGCTCGACACCGGCGTAGGGCCTTCCATCGCATCGGGCAGCCAGGTGTGCAAAGGGAATTGCGCACTTTTACCAATCGCGCCGAAAAATAAGCCGATGCCCGCAATCGTCAGCCACATCGGCGGATCGACAATCGAAAGCCCCAAACCGCCTACGCCGCCCCCGGTCACGCCCCCGGTTTGAGGTTCGTTGAGCAGTCCGCCGAGCATCGAAAGCACTTTGCTTCCGTCGCTGGCGATGATGCCTTCACAAGCGGGCAGAAACACCCTGCCGCCCAGTTGATAGAACATGATGCCAAAGCCGATGAGGAACCCCATATCGCCGACGCGGTTCATGACGAACGCTTTGCGACACGCCAGTTGCGGCCCTTTTTTCTCAAACCAGAAACCGATGAGCAGGTAGCTGGTCAGCCCGACCAGTTCCCAGAAAATAAAAATCATCACCAGCGAATGACTCATCACAATGCCCAGCATGGAAAAGGTAAACAGCGACAGGTAGGCAAAAAAGCGTGGGTAGCGCGGGTCGTCGGCCATGTATCCGGTCGAATAAAGATGCACCAACAGCGCAATACCCGTCACCATGGTCATCATCGCCACGGTCAACGGGTCCACCAGGGCGCCCAGGTACAACCACTGTGCCTCCAACCCCGGCAGTGGTATCCACGGTACCTTCCAAACAATCGTGTTCACCGATTGGCTCAGCCAAAGCACCAGCGCGTACACCGAACAGGCAAAGCTCAACCCCATCAACCCCGTGGCGGCGAACCCCGCAGCCTTGCCCAACACCCGTTGCCCGATGAACAACATGACGATGCTCGACGCCAGCGGAATCAGCGTCGCCGTCACCAGTAAAAACAGAATGGTTTGTTGGGTCGATGTCATAATGCTTGCATTGTTTGCACCACAGAGGCACAGAGACACAGAGCGGAATCATTAAAACAAAATCAAGCCGGGTACGAGGCACGAGCAGCTCCGGGGCGAGTGCCGAGGGTCCGGGTATTCTTTCCATTCATATTGTCTGCCTCTATCTGATCATTGAATCCCGAACTTCAACCCTTGTATCAAATCAATACCCAAGTCCTCGCCCGCCTGCGGCGAGGCTCGTCCTTGGCTTGTCGGCATTTTAACTCTGTGCCTCTGTGTCTCTGTGGTAAATACCCATTATCCTTTAAGCTCCCCCGCCTGTTCCACATCCACCGTGTTGAACTGGTGGTAGTAATTCAAAAAGATCGCCAGTGCCACGGCTGCCTCGGCTGCCGCCAGCACGATGATGAACACCGCAAACATCACTCCGTCGAGCATCGGCTGTCCTTGTGGGTCCCACGGGTGAAACCGTGCCATGGCCACCAGGTTGACCGCTGCCGCGTTGAGCACCAGTTCCACGCCGATCAGTATGCCGATGGCATTGCGCTTGGTCAGCAATGTCGCCACCCCCGCCGCGGCGATGAGTGCCGAGAGAATCAAAAAATGGGTCAGGTTCACAGGGATCATGGGTGTCAAGGTTGGTTATAACCAATGGATAATGGATAAAGGATAATGGGCGGAAAAGACGCGACGCAGATGTCTTTGGTTTTTACATTATCCATGATCCATTATCCATGCATCCATCATCATTGTTCACGTCGTCGCGCCAAAAACGCTGCCGCGATCATCACCACCAAGAGCAGCACCGCAGCCACTTCAAACGGCAGCAGGTACGTCGATAACAGACTGTAACCAATCGCCTGCACCGAACTGTAACCCTGCGTCATCACCGCTTCATCACCCAGTGATCGATTGGTCGCCTGCACAATCACCGGTGAAAAAAACGTGGCCACCAAAAGCACTGCGGCGATGAGCACCGCCATGGCCAGAGCCAGCAATCGTTCGCCCCATGAAACGGTCATGCCGGCCCGCGGGTTGCGGGCGGTGAGCATCACCCCGAACACGATCAAAATCAGCGTTCCCCCGGCATAAACAATCAGTTGCACCGCCGCCAGAAACTCAGCTTCCAGTAAAAAATAAAGCCCTGCCACGCCTGCCAGGGTGAGCAATAGGTACACCGCCATGCGCACGATGTTCTGACTCCACACAATCGCCCAGGCTGACAACACCGTGAGCGTGGCGCAGGCATAAAACAAGAAGGCTGCCAGGGCCTGCGCAGAGGTGGGTTGAGTCGCCAACATCATCGCGGAAAGATAACGGTGCGTGTGAAGATGGTCAAACGATACGGCGGAAAGAAGTGGTCGGGTGGGGAGAATATTTCGAATTTGGAATTTCGGATTTCGAATTGAACAAATCAAGCCAAGAACGAGGCTGGCAAGCCGAGGGCTTGGGTATTCTGTGTTGAACGTGATTGAGCGATTGGGTGAACAACATCAACTGACGCCAAGCCCTTGAGTGCCGGATTGTTGTATGACTGCGATTCGAACGATCCGGGGCTTAAGCCCTCGGCGTCATTTTGTTAAATTCGACATTCGAAATCACGCTCACAACTTCCACTGCCATCGTTTCCGATACGCCAGTTCCGCCAATAACCACAACATCAGCACAAACCCGATCGTGAACATCCACGACCCGGTTGCTGCTCCGAAAAAATCCTGCAAGCGTGCCACCAGCCAATGGGTGAAAAACATCGTCTTGCCGTCGTCGCCGGTCACCTTGGGCATGTTGAACACCCATATTTTGATCATCAGCGATGCAAAATAAACCCCGATGGCGTTGTAGCCAAACACCACCAGGGGGCGATTCCATCCGCCGACGTTGCGCCCATCGTCCACCCAGGCATGAAGCAGGGCAATCAGCAGCGTCGCCACCCCAGCCGTGTAAAGTAAGTAACTGCTCGTCCACACCGGCTTGTTGAACCCCTGATCAAACGCCCACAACAACCCCGCCGCCGTGAGCATTGCCCCGAATATCACCATTTTGCGTAGTCGCTCCCTTTTGCTGATCGACGCATTCATCAGCAGTGTGCCCAGCCAGGTGCCCAGCACGATCGTCGCTGCGGTCGGCGGTACGCTCAGCATCCCGCGCAGGGAAAAACGCACATACCAATCACCTGCCCACTCCGTGGGTGGCCAGGCACCCCACAGTTTGTATCCGCCGATGGTCCAACTGTTGTAAATCGTCGTCAGGGCGTTGTGCTTGCCGGTCAACGTGCCCGCTTCCGCGCCGGGTATCGGGTAATACCGAATCAGCGCCCAATGACCCACGAGTAACAACAGCGCTATCACCAATCGCCCACGCATCGGCAGCCAACAAATGATGCGTGCCAGCAGGTAAGCTGCGCCCAGCAGTTGCAGCACGTTCATGCCCAGCACCAAACGCAACTTCGCCTGTGCGTCGCTGCTGTGGTGGTAATACAAAATGGGCAATGAAATATCCCACACGATCCAGCCCAGTATCACCAGTGTCAGCGACCGTTGCACGATGTGTTGCCATGTATAAAACGCGCTGTGCCCCCGCCGAACTGAAGCTGCCTGTGAAAAGGGAACAGCCACGCCCATGATGAACAAAAACCAGGGCATGATGAAATCCGCCAGCGTGCAATGCGTTAACAACGGCAGTCGCCCCACATGCGTCAGCAGCGCACCAAAGCCCTGCGTGTCACCCAATGTCTGCCACCAGTTCGACCAATCGCTGCCGAAGCTGTTGGGTAAAAAATTGGGGTGTTTGAACCAGTGCGGCACGACCTTCGCGTCACCCAGGTTGTTGACCACCAGCATCAGCCAGATCACCAGCCCACGAAACACATCCAGCGACAGCAAGCGGGTGATGCTCTGCCCTGAGGTTGCCTGCAATGCGACGGGGGGTTGCGCTGGGTGCATATGTCACCAGCCTCAAAAGGGGGTATTCAATGATATGGCAATAGGTTGATTGGACGATATGGCGATTGGGGAATGATTTTTCAAACAACCATTGACGCCGAGGTCTTCAGCCCCGGTTTCATTCGAAAACATCCGGCCCTGAAGGGCACGGCGTCAAGTTTCAAGCTAAAGTGCCCGTGCTACACATTTCATATCACTCGACCACTGGCACACTTCACTTCTTCATTCCTTCCACCCTTTCCTCCAACCAACGCAACAGCAAACGCACCCCAAAACCGGTCGGCCCCGGCGGGTACAGGTTGCCCGCTCGTGCGAAGTCTAGCGCAAAAACAGAACCAATTGTTGGAATTAAACACAGGAAGCGAGAGATACTGAGTTGCTGCGGTCACCCAAACGCACTAAGGCTGCATCAAGTTGTGATTCTGTGTGTTTACAAACCCAATCGGTCACATGATCTGTAACCCTTTGATAGCCGACAATCGCCACACCAATTGTTAGTCCTATGGCGCAGACTACCCATCCCAAGACACTTGTTGTAAGAAAGTGAATGGCAACTAAACGTGAGAATCGCTTTTCATATGCGTCTATTTGTTCGAGTTCCTCACGACTAAGCTTTGCGCGTATATTTTTGATGGAAGAACTGTACTCTTCTCTCGATCCCTCGTCTGACTTTGGAATAAACATCAGTGTCCACAGAGACAAACTGTCTGCGTGGCGAATCACTGTTTCAATACGGGTGATCAGTTCCTTGGCCGCATCAGAATGGGCAAGCTTTTTTGTGATCACTGCATCCGCAATTTCATCGCGAAGTTGCCAAATCCGGTGGCGCGAAATACTTCGCAGCATGCGTGGCACAAGGACTGTAATCCCGAGCCAAACATAAAGTACGCACAAGGTTATTAAAATAAAATCAATCATCATTTTCGCCCTTAGATCATAGACCTAATCGGCTTTCCAGTTCTGCCACGCGAGTTCTTAAACGTAGTATTTCCTTTTTTTGACTACGATTTTTCAACCAAGCAATTAAAGCCACAATTCCGGCTCCGCCTACCGTCACACTAAATAATAAACCAAGCTTTATTTCAAAGTGGGTGCTTTTTCCAGAAATCGAATCAACACACAAATAGACAATCCAAAGCGGTACCGCCGTGGCCAAAACCAAAAAAATTAAGCAGACAAACTCAGCTATCTTTTCTCGGAATTCGATTTCTCGTATGGATTTTTGGTGATCCAGAATGCGTTTTGGAGGATGTTCAGCACCGGAATCCACGTTCATAAGGCCATAAGCATAATATTGGCATGATTCGTGTCAAATCCACTAAAACTTTGCCACGAGCGGAAGCGCGTGGTACATCAACATTGTTGCTGCAAAAACCCGCATCAAGAGCAATAAAATCCACCAAGCCCCTTGATTACTTCGCACCTTCCACCCTTTCCTCCAACCAACGCAACAGCAAACGCACCCCAAAACCGGTCG
>CAZJMK010000001.1:106643-128109 GCA_964547135.1 uncultured Phycisphaeraceae bacterium
GCCCCGGCGGGTACAGGTTGCCCGCTCGTGCGAAGTCCGACACGCCGGCGATATCCAAATGTGCCCAGCCCTCGCTCGGCGGGTTGCTCATCGCATCACCTCTGCCGTCCGCACTCACAAAATACGAAATAAATGCCGCCCCCGTGCAGGGTGAACCTTCGCGCCCCGCTGCGTTCACAATGTCACCATGCGTGCCCTTGATCTGCTGGCGATATTCCTCCCACAACGGCAGCGGCCAGAGTCGTTCCCCCGATGCTGCCCCTGCCTGTTGCAAACTGTCGCGCAATGAATCATGGGTCGTGAACATGCCTGCGGTATGCGTGCCCAAACCGACAACCACGCCTCCGGTGAGCGTCGCCAGGTCCACCGCCACCCTTGGTTGATACGTTTTGCAACCCCACGCCAAGGCGTCAGCCAATATCAATCGGCCTTCCGCATCGGTGTTGGTCACTTCAATCGTCACACCATTGAACGCCCGTAATATGTCAGCAGGGCGATAGGCAGTCGGGCCAACCATGTTCTCCGCACAGGGCACCAAGCCCACCACATGCCCAGGGTATTTGAGTTGTGCCAAAGCGTGCATCACCCCCAGCACCACCATGCCCCCGCATTTGTCATATTTCATCGGCGGCATACTTTCAGCCGGTTTGAGCGAGTAGCCCCCCGTGTCAAACGTCACCGCTTTGCCCACCAGCATCACCGGTTTTTGTGCTGCTTGTTTTGGTTTCGCTGAGCCGGTGCCTTTCCATTCCAGCACGATCAAACAAGGCGGCGTCGAACCCGCTCCGCCCACGGCTGACAGTGCATTCATGCCCAGATGACGCAAGGTCGTGGCATCGAGAATGCGACACGACAAACCCACCTTACGCGCCAGACTGCGCACCTGTTGCGCCAGGTATTGCGGGTTGGCGACATTCGGCGGCGTGGCTGCCAATGTACGCGCCAGGTCCACCGAAGGTACCACCGCAAAAGCACGTGCCAATCCGGTGACATGGGGTTTGTCCATATCGACCGTCAGCACCGCCGGGCTGCCCGGTTGTGGTGTGCTGGTTTGCCTTGATGACTTGGTTTTGCCGTTGGAACCATTTTTAGCCGCAGTCCCCTTGAACTGTTTGAACTCATACCGCCCCAACCCCAGTCCATCACCGATCAATCGGCCAACCTGCTCAGCATTGAAATGCGTTTGCCCTGTGTTAAATAAATCACTCGGCAAACGAATCGCCAAGGAACTGATGCCCGCGTTCACCGCCGCCTGTGCCAGCTTCGCTCCAGCCAGTAACCACGTCCCGGCATCGAGTTTCGCAGCATCACCCAAGCCTACCACCCACACCCGGTCGCAGCCTTGGTCGGGGTAGAGCGTGCTGATTGTGCCGCGTTCGCCGGTGAACTCTTTGCGTTTCAAAAAGCGGGCGACCACAGCAGCCGTCGGCTCATCGAGCTGCTTCAACAGCGCTCTGACTGTCACCGGCGTACTGTGCATCGGCAGCAGCACGGCCAGGGCTTGCGGATGGGTCACCGACGCACAGCGCAACGTTAAAGCCATGATGGGTTCCTTCAGGGGGTCACAACAGCATACAAAGGTTCCGACTGAAAATGAGCCGTGCCATACACCCATGCGGCGCACCCCCGTTATTGCGCATGAAAAAACCCCGACGAATCGGGGCTTTTCTTCAAGTGGAGGTGAGGGGAGTTGAACCCCTGACCTCTTCCATGCCATGGAAGCGCTCTCCCAACTGAGCTACACCCCCAAGTTCCACTTGTTGCACCATTATAAAGATCGGCTGACCAATCGGCAACTAACACTACAGCGCAATCTTCCCTCACGGTGAGCGTGCGTGATATCGTTTTCTGGCCCGGCTGGCGGCGGCATTGCGTTGCTGATGGTAGCGGATGACCTGGGCGACCTGGTCGCGATCACTTCGGCGTCGTCGGCGTCGATGCCACTGTGCACAGATCACCCGCAGGGCACGGGCCATCTGCTCCACCGTCACCTGTGGATTTTTCCCCCCGCAGCAGATCGCTCTGCTGGGCCAGGAACAACATCAGCAGTTGGCAGAGCGTCAGATGCCGCATCAGGGCGACATAGCTTCGGCCTTCGAAGTGCGACAGGCCCAGTTCGTCCTTGGCGATGCGGAAGCAGTGCTCGATCCGGGCCCGACTGAACGCGGCCTTCATCAGCACCGCCGGCGGTGTGTGGGGCGGGGCATTGGACAGCAAGTACTTGGATTCGCCCGTGTCGGGCTGCCAGGCGTGGATCAGCCAGTAGGTGCGGTCGGTCGGCTCCTGATGAGGCGACTTGCCCCGCACGCGATGGACCTGGGCTGCCTTCACCCGCCAGCGTTGGGGACCCAGCGTCTTGCGCCCCCTCTCCCTCCGGGAGAGTTGAAAACCTCGCCGTGGCGGGGGGACGAAAATCGATCCGCTACGTCTGCATTGAATCCGCTCTAAAGGAGTCAGCAGCCATGACACAACGATGGGCATTGCCATGCGACGTTGAACTGAATCGCGTTGGATTGATACATCAAGGCAGCGAATGCAACAGTGAGGTAATCATTGGGTCCGGAGAATTCTGTAGATCGCAGTCGGGGCGATGCCGGCGGTCTTCCCGCAACCGTCGATTGTCGATGCCCAGGTAACGCGACCAAACATCATCATGACCAAAGCCTACGACCAATGGTGGACCTCCGTGCTGCCCAACCTGGTCAACGAACGTGAGCAAGGCACCGACATCAACCCGTTCCACGCTGGTTACTGGGATTAATACCAAGGTCCCGGCCCCAACAACGTTCCACTCATGTGTTCGAGCAATTCGCGGAATTAACGAAACTACTTGGACCCACTCTCCCCTTCAGGGTAGCCGCATTCTGCCATCACCGATCAAGGTCGCACCGATGCCCCTGATCAATACTGGTTGTTGGAAATGGGCTTGCGTCCATTGGCAGGCGGGACGTACGCCCCACCGCGTACTAAGTTATGAAACAGTTTTTAACGGAAGAATTGTCATCCGGCCGTCGGCGGAGGGGCGGCCACCTGCACCAACTTCGGCGGGGTTGCCTGCGAAGGGATTGCCTCTTGCGACAGCGTGACAATGCCACTGCCACCGGGTTTGCTCAATGCACCGGGTATCACCACCACCGGCTTGGCGAGCGTCACCGGTGTCAACTCCGTTTCGGATACCGATGTCGTTGTCGTCGGTAGCGTTGCCACCGTCACCGGACCGGGTGTCGGCGCGGCATGCACCGGTTCGGGGGGTAAGGGGTCAGGCTTGCGAGCCAAACGTGACAGCGGAATTAACCCAAGCAAAATGCACAATCCGCCGACGACTGCGACCAGCAATCGTTGTGGGCCGGCGGCGAGTCGGGTGATGATCGTGTCCCACGTGGAAAAGGGTTGCAGGTCTTTGCCGACCACCGGCATCGAGCGGTACAACCATTGATCAACTGTCGCGGAACGCTCGGCAACGAAGCGCGGCTGAATGCCCGTGCCGGTGCTGGTGAACATCACGCCCGCCCTGCCCATGTCCGGCGAACCCACCAACTGCACCCCCTTGGGCTTCAAATGCAAATAATGAAACGCCAATCGCTGAAGGAGTACCGGGTCGTGCTGTTCCAGCGATACGAGCATGCGTTGGTAATCATCGCGCTGCTGCGCCAAACGTGACGATTGCATTTGGATGTATTCACGCTGCCAGCGCATCTGACGCACTTCCAGATAGGGTCCGACGAGCATCACCGCCGCCACCACCGCCAGACCAATCCATAGAAAAACCCACATGGGTATTTCCCACAGCGCCGCGTAACCATGATGAAGCATCCGGCGAGCCATGCCTGTTCCTGCTGCCCTGCCCATCATATCGGCAACCTGCCGGTTGTGACACGAAAAACACTTGTTTGTGCATGAAGTGGCCGAGTGATTTTACATTTTGCGGTGAATGAATCACATGGGTGACTTTGTGGCCCAGCCGCCCCGGCTGGGTGAATCACCATGAAAAACCACCGCCGAGGGAGGCGGTGTCACATTCACAGACGCGATAAATCGCGGCGCTAGTTACCGAATACTGTTCTGTCACTTGACCGCTTTCTTTCTTGTACATCGCCCAAATCGAGCTGCCCGCTCCTGTGGGGTGAGCCGGGCCAACTGGTCGGCAAGGCGGAGTAAGTCGGGTTGCGTTGTGCATAACGCAGGGTGCGCATCAATCCGCGCTCTACTTTTTTCGGTCCAAGAAGTGCCGAACCGCTCCTATTTGCAGCGGTAGTCCAAGCTGACGAAAGACGATACATTGTCGGTTCGCTGGATATCAACTGAACAGAACCGGGGGCAGGGAGTATTGCCATGGCACTGCGCATCATCACGGCAGTCGGAACCGATCGGCCGGGGCTGGTCGGACAGTTCACCGGTCATTTGCACCAGGCGGGGGTCAACATTGCCGACTCACGCATGGTCAACCTGCGCGGTCAGTTTGCACTGCTCTTGTTGGTGGAAGGGGAGTCGGCGCAGTTGCAACAGTTGGAAAAGAGTGCGCCGCAGGCGGGGGACGCGATTGGTTTGCAGGTGACGGTGGCAGCGATGAACGAAGCGGGGGCGATGAAAGTGGGTGGTACAACGGGGTCGGCGGCAGGGTTTGCGGGGGTGGCGGGCGTACCGGGGTTGCCGTATCGGTTGAAGACGTACTCGATGGATCAGCCGGGGATCGTGCATGGGGTGACGAGCATTTTGCATGAGCATGGGGTGAATATTGAGGAATTGACGACGCGACAGGAGTCAGCCCCATTTGCGGGAACGACGCTGTTCACCATGCAGGCGCTGCTGACGATACCAGCCGACGTGTCGGTGAAAAAACTTCGGCAGGCGCTGGAGACGTTGTGTGATCGGTTGAACATCGACATGGACCTTGAGCCGGGGGATTGAGGTGAGCCCCAGGGCGTTCTGATCGGGTGCCACTGGCAACTGGTTACCAGTGCCCTTGATGCCCACAACAACTGGCGCCGAGGGCTTCAGCCCCGGATCGTTTTCATTAAATGATGAATCAAATCATCCGGCCCTAAAGGGCACGGCGTCACAATCGCCGGTTGCCAGGGCATTGACGGACGTTGACCACACTGGCAGGTAAGCTGCCAGTGGCCCCCGATGTTACCCGGTGATGCTCTATAATCTGTCATGCGCTGCAATACTTCATGGGTGTGTGGTGGGGTGATCGCACTGGGCTTGCTCGGTGCGCTGGGGTGTCAGACGGTGCCGGTCGGGCCGACGACGGCGAACAAGGCGGCCTTGCAACCGATCGCGGCGGCGTTACCCCAAGGTCTGGCTGGGGCACAGATGGAATTGCGTCGCGATAAAGCATTGACCAAGGCACAAATGCCGTTGGCGGAAATATTGGCGTCATTGCCTCGGCCGGGGTATTTGAAAGAAAGTAGTCGAGTGGTCGAGGGGGCAAGTGGTCAAGTGGTCGAGTGGTCGAGTGGTCAAGTGACGGAAACAGACGCGGCAAGCCGCGGCGCTAACATTGATGCAAATGCAAATGCAAATGCAAATGCAGATGCAGATGCAAATTCGAAATTCGAAATTCAAAATTCGAAATCATCCGAGGGCCACTCGACCACTTCGTTACCCCCCGAAGTGTTACGTGCTTACACAGCGGGTCGGTTGGCCTGGCGGGCGGGGCAGACGGCGGAGGCGATCAATCAGTTAAATAGTGCGCTGCGTTTGCTCCCCGATCAGCCGGAGGTGCTGGCGCTGTTGGGGCGGATTCATTTGTTGACACTGAATCAGCGGGCAAGGGGTGTGTTGTTTTTGGAACAAGCGGTGGCTGGTGACCCGGCTGATGTCGAGTCGCTTTTTTTACTGGGCCGCTCCGCTTGGGAACAGGGCCAGTGGGATCAGGCCATCGTGCTATTGGCGGAATTGATCGAACGCAAGCCTGAAATCATGGACGCAGGCATGGGCGTACTCACTCGTCACCTGTTGGGTACTGCATTGGAGCGACACGGTTACGATGTGGCAGCAGCACAACAGTTCACCGCGTACTTGGATCAACAAGCCCCCTTCAGTCGTACCAGCACCTACCAGCGTGAGTTATTGCTGCTCAATCGTCAGAAGCCGCAGCTTTGGCAAAACGTCGGTGACCTGTGGGCACGGGTGGGTCGATGGGACGATGCTGCCAAGGCTTATGCTCGTTCGGCGGAGTTGGATGACCCGCAGGATCGCCCCGGCCTGACCGCACGACTGGCGTATGTGAACCTGCGCCTTGGGCAAAAGCAGGCAGCAGCAGATGCGGTGCTCGATTTTTTGGAAAGCTCGCCCAGTGATCCGCGTGGGGTTGAATTGCTGAGCTATTTGCGTGGGTATGAGTTGCCTTCGGCATTGTTTGTGGAGCGGTTGAAACAGGTTTATGCAAATGCGAATAAGCCGGAGGGCCTGGCACTGGCCTTGGCGGAATTGTCGGACAAGCGCGACGGGCAACGACTGTTGCAGGAACATTTGACCGACGACCCGACAGCCTGGCGTGCGTTTGCCAAGTTGCTGCAACTGGCGATGCAGGAGGAACAGTCGCGCAGCAGCAGTGGAAAAAACAGCAAGTCGAGTCAGCGCGATACCACCGGTTTGCGGGGGGCGTTGTTGACCACGCAGAAGGCGATTGAAAAAACCCCGCGGGCGGCTGGGGCGTATACACAGGCTTTGTTCGAAACGATGTCGGCTGGGCAAGTGGAACAAGCGGTACAAGGGCTGCGCGAATCGGGGCGCAGCGGAGCGGGGCTGCTGTATCTGTCGGGGCAGGCGGCGCTGCGTGAACAACGCTGGTTGGCAGCGGAAATCGCTTTGCGAGAGGCACTCACGCTTGAACCGGTCATACCGGCTGCTCAACTTGATTTGGTGCGCGTGCTGCTGGCTCAACGGCAGTGGGACCATGCAGGCAAAGCGCTCGAAGGGGTGACAGAAAAAAGTGTCGAAGCAGTGGGCCTGCGGGTGCAATGGCTTGAAGCAACAGACAAGCGCGATGAGGCAATGGCACTGTTGGATGAGCAACTCAAACAGCAGCCGATGCAGGCGGATTACCTGATCGCCAAGGCGCTGCTGTTGTTGCAAAGTGATGAACAGTTGCAGGCTCAGGAAGCGGAGCGTTTGTTGTTGACAGCGGTGGAAGCGACACCGACGCAGGAACGGTTGTATCAAGTTCTGTTTGCCATGTACGACCGGGAACGCGTGCCCAATGCAGCTCGTCAGCGGGTGGCGTTGCTTCGCAAAGGGTTGCAGCATTTGCCCGGTTCAAGGCTCATGCGGATCAAACTGGCGGAGGAACAACTGCGTGCCAACGACCTGGCCGAAGCCCGTCGGCAGTTGGAAAACCTGCTCACCGAGCAGCCCGACGATCTGGCCGCGGTGCAGTTGATGTTGATTGTGTTGCATCGCAGTGGGCAGGGTGATGCGGCCCAGTTGCTGCTGGATCGACACGTGACACCCACCACCACAGACAAACGCTGGTTGATTTTGGCGCAGCAGTTTTATGCAGGCACGGGTCAGCGCGAAAAAGCCTTGGCGATGTTTGAACGACTGGCTTTGCAGGCCCCGGCTGGTGCAAGGCGTGATCTGCAACTGGCGAGTTTGTACTTGCAGACCGATCGCGCAGCCCAGGCAGTGGAACTGCTCGGTAAAACGGTGGACACCTGGCCGGTGCGGGTGCAGGGGAAAGGGGCATCGGAAAATCAGGCTTTGCCGACGATTGAACAGGCAGGTGGGCAAGCGGCTTCAGCGGAAGAATCAGCCGATGCGGAGGATGCCGATGCGCCCGGGTTGGATCAGGCGCTGGGGTTGTTGTCACGGGGTTTACTCCGGCTCAATCGTGGAGCGGAAATCGACCCGCTGTTTGAACGCATGTTACGCAAGCATCCGTCAGAGGAGGCGGACCTGCGTTTTGAATGGGCGATGATGTTGCAGCGCATGCAACAGGGCGAGCGCTCGGAAAAACAGTTGATGCGGGTGTTGGAGTTAACACCCAGTGATGCACGGGTGCTCAATGCGTTGGGGTATGCCTGGGCGGAGCGGGGCGTGCGTTTGGAGGAGGCGAAAAAGATGATTCAGCAGGCCCTGGTGAAGGAGCCGGAGAACGCAGCGTATTTGGATTCACTGGGCTGGGTGTTGTACAAGCAGGGTGAGTTTGACAAAGCGGTGGAGCAGCTCACCAAAGCGCGGATGCGCCCAGGCGGCGATCACCCGGTGATTTTGGATCACCTGGGCGATGCACTCTGGCGCGCCGGACGCAAGACCGAAGCGGTGCGTTACTGGCAGGTGGCTTTGGAGGGCATCACGGAGGAGATGATGAAGGACGACCCGGAAGTGGTGCAGTTGAAGATGAAGCTGCCTGGCAAGATTGAAGCTGCGGGGGCGAATCAGGAACCGGCGACGGCGGAACGACATGATGGATAAAGGATAATGGATGATGTTCAAACCCGGCGTTGTTTGACCTGTACCCTCTCCGAACATTATCCATCATCCATGATCCATTACGAAACACCGCCGAGGGCGCTCCCGCGGGCGGTGCCACATCAATTGTTATCAAATCACCAATCACTCAAACACGATCATGTCGTGACCGTGGGCGCTGGTGAGTGTGACGATTGCCCGGCCGTTGACATAATCAAACGGCAATGTTTTGCCGGTGGGCTGCAACGTCACCTGTTGCGGGGCACGCGGCAGCATCAGTGAAAGTTGCGCATTCACCAACGGCGTGGGTTCTTCCACAATATCGAGCGTCGGCGTGCGCCGTGCGGGAACGAAACTGAGCACATGCACAATCGTGCGCTGGTCACTGCGACCGGTCTGTTGCGTGGTCACGGTGATTTCAACGTGTTTGGGGCCATGCCACTGGGTGAGTTGCTCAGGTAACAAACGATTCAGGCACGCCGCGATCACCTGCCGACATGATTGCGTACCATGGGCAGCGTAAGCCTTGAACAAGGGGTAGGCACTGGTGATCACCCGTCCGCATTGCACCGCAATCGGGTATCGGCTGGCCTTGTCCGTCGGCGTCTGTGCGTGCGAACAGAAATGGTTCCATGCCCGTTCAAAGTAGGGTTCGATTACCTTACCAATACCCACCGCATTTTTATGTTTCAATGCCAGGCGCAGCCCCGGCTCGTACATCACATGATCGGTTGCGAGTAATTCACCCCAATCGGCTTGGTCCAAGCGAAGGTAGGTCACCGTGAAAGGCGATGCCCCCAGGTTTTCAATGCCCTGTTCCTTCAACCAGGGTTTGCCATCACTATCAACCCCGGCTGTGCCACTGAACAATATCGCTCCGCCGTCGGCAACATACTTTTGTAGTTTGGCGACCAAAGTATCATCGACCTCGTACCCATCGGGCACGATGATCACTTCATAGTCATCGAATCGGCTGTCGGTGTGTACGAAGTCGAACTGATGGGCCAGTTGTTGCAGGGCACGGACCACGCCTTCGGGGGCGTCGCCGGGTTTGACATGATACTGTTTGGTATCCAGCGAACGGAGCACGCCGATCTGCGTGACCGGTTGGGCATCGATGCACCAGGGTTCACAGGCCTGCACATGCTGGTAAACGCTGCCGATGCGTTGGTAGGCAGCGCGGTCGAGGGTGCCGCGCGGATGCAGTTGATCGCCGACGGAGCAGCCGCAGCCGTGGGCGAGCATTTGGGTGCATTCATACAGCAAGGCTGCATGGGGTTTGAGTCCGCCGAAGTCCGCCCAGCTTTTGTGAAAACGTCCGGTCATGCCGATGGCGGGCAGACCAAAGTTGCGGGCAAAGCGGACGTTCAAGGGAAAGTAGGTATAGCCCCATCCGCCGGTGGGCAGGGCTTCGATTTCAATATGTTGCAGGTATTTCTTTTCGCCAGGCAGATTCACCTTTGGTCGGCTGTTGTAGTAAACTTTGGGAGCCTTCTTGTGATACTTGGCCAGTATCTTGTTATAACGAGCCATGTATTGATGCACGACCCAACGAGCGTAGGTATTACGGTCGTTTTCGTTGACCGGGTTCAAGCCTTGTTGGATCATGCCGGCCTTGGCCCAGTTGCTGACCGAAGGCTGGTCCCAGCACATATCAAGGAACAGGCCGTCGAGGGGCCGATACTTTTTGCATACTTCATCAATTTGCTCCGCAAGGTAATCGGCATAGGGGCTGGACATATCCAATATCTGCCACGAAAACGGGTTGCAATCCAACGGCTTGCGACCGACGCGACTGCCATCGGGGTTCAGGGCGATCCAATCCGGGTGGGTGTCGGCTGCGTATTCATCGCATTGCACAGAGATATACACCGGGGCGGCGATGTTGCGCTTGTGCAGGGCATCGATTTGTTCGCCCAGCAGATCAAGCCCTTTGGGGAGCGACGGATGTCGTGCGGGCGATTGGGTGTCGTAGTAAAGCCGGCCGTGGTGACACTTGGCAAAAAGCGTGACGCTGTTGACATGAGCCTCGGCCAGCATGTCGCCGAAGGTGTCCGCGTCCCATTGCGCGCCGACATCGGGAATGGCCGAGCCGGTGTGAAAGTCCAGGTGAATCTGCCGGTAAGGGAGCTTGATAGGCATGGGTAAATCCAATGAGATTGGCTAACACGGTGAACAAACCCAATGGTCAACCTTGTGAGCGTTGATGGAAATGATCAGTTTATCATCAACCCCGGCACACGATTTCACTCGCGCAGCAAGGCGGTCACCTGTTGACGATCGAGCGTGGATGCCTGTTGTTCAATGGCAGGTTGATGTTGCGTATAAAGCGTCTGACCTTTTTGCACCCAGCCCTGAAACATTTGTTTCAAATCACCGGCTGAAATCGTTCGCCCCTGTCGATAGTATATTTTCGCCACGTGCCCCATCGCATAAGTGGTGGCAAACGAAAACGCAGCGCCCGTGGCGGTGGAACCGATGTTGCCGATCATGCCGCCCATGCTGCCGAACAGCCCCCGACCGGCTTTTTTGGTCAGTCCCCCGATGAGTTTGCGGGCGAAGTTTTCGACCATCTGTGACGTGGCCCCGACGCCCAGTGTGGCGATGAAATCCTTGATGTGGCCCCGGTCCAGTTCATAACCGTAACGCTTGCCGACGCGATACACCATTTTCAACTGCAAGGGCAGAATGCCCAGTGTTGATATTCCTTGAGGCAACATTTCCAGCGCCCCATTGAGCATCGCATAACGCAAAATCATTTTGTCGAGTTCCGCTTCACGGGCAGCCTCGGCCGCCGGGTCGTTGACCGCAGTGGGAACCTTCACGCCAACGGGGTTGTTTGCAGCCGAGGTTGGAGTGCTCGCCGATGTGCTGGTTGTTGTCGTGGTCGGGTGTGCGACGGGAACGGGCAATGAAGTTGATGAGGTCACAGGTGCAGGCGATACAATTGATGTCGGCAGTGCGGTGGTCGTTGATACCTCACCCGTCACCTGTGGCGCAAGCATCAGTTCATCAGCCTGTTGTTCGACCGTCTGGCCATGGGCATCGTCGAGGCGCAAAGCCTGTCGCAGTTGGTCCAAAAACTGGCGCTCCGGCGGCGTGATCGAGCCTTGTGCCTCACAAACGCACACCGCCCACTCATACGCCAATTGACGCAGTTCGGGCGTGGTCAACGGCAGCACCACCTCGGCGATGAGCGGTTTGCGTAACAACACCTGCTGAAACAGGCCCGGCGGAATATCGGAGCCTAAACTGTCGATCACCTGGCGAATCTGATCGCGTTCACGATCATGTTTGTGACCGTCGGCAAAGGCTGCCAGTAAACAGAGGGTCAATACGGCTTGTTTTTCAGCGGGGGTCATGGTGAGGGTTTCCGGGAGTGGGGTTTCCGGGTGGTTGAAGGATGGTACGCTGATAAGGGTTGGCGGTTCATGCGGAATGAGCAAACGCATTCACAAGGACACGTCATGAGTGATCGTTATGCACAGTTGTATGCGGCACTTCAGCCGTTGTGGTCGGCTTTGCCGCGTGAGCGTGCGATGCAGGCTTTGGTGGTGATGGAACCGGTTCAAGGGATGCGAGCCGAGGTGGAGCGGGCTGCCAAGCACCCGGCATTGGTCGGGCATGCGCAACACGAGGCGTTGCTGGCCGGGCTGTGGTTGTATGTCGATGATTTGGACGCAGCCCACCGCATTTGTCAGAGGCACGAGGGCGAGCCGACGTTCGATTATTGGCATGCGATGCTGCATCGACGTGAGGGTGATTTCGGCAACAGTCGCTATTGGTATCGCCGGGCGGCAGCCCATGAACTGTTGCGTGATCAAAATCGCTGGCGACTGACGATTGCATTGCTGGATGAGGTGGAAAAAGCACAGGGGCAAGCAACGACGGATGCAACGCTGATCGAGCGACAGCGATTGGAATGGTGGACGCTTTGGGAGTGGTGCGGGGAATGAAGAAGTGGTCAAGTGGCCGAGTGCAGGAAACCAAGCCAAGGACGAGCCGTCTGCGGCGAGGACTTGGGTATTCCGGGTGGTTGATCGGTGAGTCAGTTAATCGGTTGCTCGGACAGAATGGTCTTTGCACTGACCGATTAACCGACTCGCTGACCAGTTGATGAACCACTTCCATCAGACGCGATCAATCGCGGCGCTAACCAGAACATTGACGCCGAGGGCTTCAGCCCCGGATGGTTCAGGTCATCATGTACATATCAATCCGGCCCTGAAGGGCACGGCGTCATATACGCCAACGCCAAACGTCCGCGCTAAAACAAATTCGAAATTCGATTATCCTTCCGGCATGTCGTTTTCACTTTCGCATGGTAAACCGATGGATGTCACCGGCTATGGGTTCACCCTGGCGGACCTGCCGACGTTGCCGATCGAACCCGGTGCGCCGCTGCCTTATCAAAACGGGTTTGACCCTCGGCACTGGTTTCCGCAAGCAACCCAGGGGCATCCGTTGGAATTGGAAATCGGTTCGGGCAAGGGCACGTTTCTGGTGCAGCATGGGTCGCTGTTACCGGGGGTCAATTTCATCGGTATCGAATACGCCCGGGCGTTTTGGAAATATGCAGCCGACCGGGTGCGACGGCATGAGTTGGCCAACGTGCGTTTGCTGCACGGCGAAGCGGCATCGTTTGTCACCTGCTACCTGCCCGATGCGTGTCTGCGTACCGTGCATATTTACTTCCCGGACCCCTGGCCGAAAACAAGGCATCACAAACGCCGTCTGATTCAGACTGCTTTTCTGCGTGAGCTGCATCGAGTGCTGGAGCCAGACGGCTGTGTGCGGCTGGCGACCGATCACGCGGACTATTTTGCGTGGATGCAGGAACGGGCTGGTGAAGCGTCGGCGTTATTTACGGTGGAACCCTTTGAACCACCGGCTGGAGCGGGCGAGGGGGAACTGGTGGGCAGTAATTTTGAACGCAAATATCGGCGTGAAGGCCGACCGTTCAATGCCATGGTGTTACGCCAACGATTTTGATGCCTTACCCTTAAGAGCCTATCCGAATACCCCGCTTACATTCGCCGTATCGGCACGGCCCATTGCTTTGTCGGGCTGCATCGACGATGCACTGCGGCATCGCCTGCTTCGCCCTCCGCGCACTGAACCATGCCGATACGGCTCGGTGCTGACAGCGGGGTATTCGGATAGGCTCTAAGTCCATTATTCACGCCTTCGTGAATTGCGCGCATCACGCATCAAGTGCTATAGCTCAGGATTTCAACCTCAAGTAAATCGGCCCTAAAGGGAAAGGCGTCAGGTGATTGGTACAACAACCAAACCGTACCTCGGCAAACGGACTAAACTATCAGCATGACCACCACCCTGCACAACGTCCCCGATCAACGCGGGCACTTTGGCATCTTCGGCGGAACCTACGTCCCCGAAACCCTTGTCAATGCCCTGGCACAACTGCAACAAGCCTACGACCAGGCCAAGACCGACCCGACCTTCTGGTCGCAATTGGAAGACCTGCAACATCATTATGTCGGTCGCCCGACGCCGCTTTACTTTGCCCGTAGGCTCACCCAGCACGTCGGCGGGGCACAGATTTACTTAAAACGCGAAGACCTGGCGCACACCGGTGCGCACAAAATCAACAATGCCCTGGGGCAGGCACTGCTGACTTTGCGTATGGGCAAAAAGCGGGTCATTGCGGAAACCGGAGCGGGTCAGCACGGGGTAGCCACGGCCACGGCTGCGGCGGCGTTCGGTTTGAAGTGCGATGTGTACATGGGCACCGAAGACATGCGTCGTCAGCGCCCCAATGTGCTGCGCATGCGTTTGCTGGGGGCACAGGTGGTGCCGGTGGAAAGCGGTTCGCGCACGCTCAAGGATGCACTGAATCAAGCCATGCGCGACTGGATGGAGACCAGCGATCACACGCATTACATCATCGGCACCGTGGCCGGTCCGCACCCGTTTCCGCTGATCGTGCGGCAATTTCAGGCAGTCATCGGCAAGGAATGTCGTCAGCAGTGCCTTGCACAACTGGGCCGATTGCCCGATGCGGTGGTGGCGTGCGTCGGCGGTGGGTCCAACGCAGCCGGTATTTTTTATCCGCTCATCGATGATCGCTCGGTACGACTCATCGGTGTCGAAGCCGGGGGACGCGGCATGAACGACGGCGATCACGCAGCCACGCTCACGCTCGGTCGGCCTGGTGTGCTGCATGGCACGATGAGCTACGTTTTGCAGGACGACGACGGGCAGACATCGCCGGTGCATTCGGTGTCGGCTGGGTTGGATTACCCCGGCGTCGGCCCGGAACATGCCTTTTGGAAGGATGCCGGTCGGGTCGAATACACCTCGGTGACGGATGATGTCGCTTTGCAGGCGTTTCAAACCTTGACCAAGTATGAGGGCATCATTCCGGCCTTGGAAAGTTCACATGCCGTGGCTCATGCGCTGCAATTGGCGGCACAACTCCCCAAAGACAAAATCGTGGTGATCAATTTGTCAGGGCGTGGCGATAAGGATTTGGACGAAGTGGTGCGGGTGTTGAAATTGCAGGCTTGAGGTGTGGCACTGTTGTACGCGACGATGAAGTCATGCGGCGTGCGTTGCGGCTTTCGTGAATGCTGTGTTGAAAATGATTGGAATCAACTGCTCAAGGATGGCCCATGTACGAAATCACCATTCATAAGGTTTTCTGTGCTGCGCATGCCTTGCGTATGCCCGATGGTTCGATGGAGCCTTTGCACGGGCACAACTGGAACGTCAGCGTGACTGTGTCAGCGGGCAAGCTCGACAAGATGGAATGCGTAATGGATTTTCATGCGCTCGAGGCGATGGTCAATGATGTGCTGGGCGGGGTGGACAATGCCAATTTGAATGAGTTGCCGCCGTTTCGGGGGCGTGAGGGCAAGTTGAAGATCAACCCCAGTGCGGAGCGGGTGGCCTGGTGGATTGGGGAAGTGGTGCTCGATGAGTTACCCAAGGGCGTGAAACTGGTGAGTGTGAGTGTGACGGAGGCACCGGGTTGCACTGCCTCGTATCGACCGGGCCGGTGAATGGTGGTTGGTCGGCTTGTGTTATTGCGACGCATGTCGTGCTCAATTCCAAAATGTACAAAAATCGCACGGGTCGGGACGCGAACGACAACCAATGATGGCCCAGCTTGAATAGCAGGCTTGTCGGGTGAGCATTGGCATTGTGTCATTGCCCCGACAGGCGGTTCATCGACTTTTCAATCAGGAGCCGACCATGACCGCAAACCTGACAACGTCGAACGCCCCCGCTGCCACGTTCAAACTCACACAGCAACAACGCGATTTTTTTCACGAGCAAGGCTACCTGAGCATTCCGTCGCTGACCACCGCCGAGGATGTCGCCCAATTGCGGGTGGCATACGACCGCATTTTCCGGGAGCAGGCAGGGCGTGAGGAAGGCAACCAGTTTGATCTGGCGGGGACCGATGAAGAGGGTAAGCAGGCGTCGTTGCCGCAAATACTCAATCCGTCCAAGTACGCGCCGGAAATGAATGCGTCGTTGTTACTGGCCAACGCCCGTGCTCTGTGCAGGCAGCTTTTGGGCGACAAGGCTGATTGCAGCATTGCCCATGCGATTTTCAAACCCGCCCGCACCGGTGCCCCGACGCCATGGCATCAGGATGCGGCCTATTGGAATGCCGCGATGGACTACCCGGCTCAGGTGAGCATCTGGGTGCCGTTGCAGGAAGCGAAAATCGAAAACGGGTGCATGTGGTTCGTGCCCGGCAGCCACCAATCGCAGGACATACTGCGCCATCAAAGCATCAACAACGACCCGCGCATTCACGGACTGGAACTGCATGAAAGCCAGATGCAACACGTGCAGGGCGCGGTGGCATGCCCGCTTGCGGCAGGCGGCTGCACGGTGCACGGGGGTTACACCTTGCACTACACCGGGCCGAACAAGAGCGACATTCCGCGCAGGGCTTTGATATTGATGGGCGGTTTGCCTGCGGTGAAGCGAACCGAGCCGCGCAAGTTGACTTGGATGGAGGAAAAGCAGACGGCACGTGAACAACGCGCTGCGGCTGCCAGGCAAGGCAAGTGATAAATTTGGAATTTTGAATTTCGAATTTGCCGAACCAAGCCAAGAACGAGGCTGGCAAGCCGAGGGCTTGGGTCATGGAAGAAGAAGCCGAGTGGTCGAATGACGGAACCGTCTTCGGAAGTCAGCGCCGCGCTTGACGCCATGCCCTTGAGGGCTGGATGGCTGTGCGAATCATCCGGGGCTAAAGCCCTCGGCGTCGGAGTGGTGAGTCACCGAGTCACCAAACCATACCCGAGCCGTCGGCGAGGACGCCTTCGACTCGGCTTGTCTGGACATGCGGACACTTTTTCTTCTTCATGCTTTCGGGTCTGAATTTTTTTGGAAAAAGGATGTTTCATGATGCCCACCATGCTGATCAGTGACACGGAAAAGGGTGAATTGTGGAAGCAGTACCATGCGGGCAAGCCCAGTCGTGTGCCGATGATGACTTACAGCAACCCGCGGGTGGTGGTGCTCAACCGGTCATGGAACCCGGAGGGCTACACCTTTAAGCAAGCGGAGGAAGACCCGAAAATTCACCTGGAACTTTCCCTGCGGCATCAGCTCTATCGTCGGACAGTGATCAATCGTTACGCCGATGAGCCGACGGGTTTGCCCGAGGTCTGGCACGCCGAGATGTGGGTTTACAACGTGTACGAGGCTGCGTACTTCGGGGCGCCGGTCTGTTACCCGCAGGGGGATGTGCCCTGCACCGAGCCGTTGCCTGCGGGCACGGACAAGCGAAGTGTGTTGGCGGTCGATATCGAAAAGCCGCTGGAAAACCCCTTCGTCAAGCACTGGTTGAACTTTCACGCCCGGATGAAGCAGGCGGCGGAGGGCATGAAGTTCGAAGGTCGCCCGGTGAAGGTCGCCAACTGGTCATTGAACGGCACCGACGGCCCGCTCACCGGCGGATGCAACCTTTTCGGCAGCGATTTTTTGCTCGACCTGTACGATGACCCCGAATTCGCCCAAAAGTTTTTAGCCTTCTATGTGAAGGCGGCCATACTGCGTCGGCGTGCCTTCTGGGAATTGTGGAACAACAAAGATGTCGCCTGGAACGGCATGGCGGACGATTCGTGTGCGTTGATATCCCCGGAAGATTTTCGCTCGCTGGTGCTGCCGCATCACCTGATGTTTTACAACAGCTTTGATGAGGAACCGCGGGCACGCAATGGTGTGCAGCGCCGGATGCATATGTGCGGCGATGCCACCCGACATTATGCGACCTTGGTGCGCCATGCCGGGGTGAAACACTTTGATACGGGGTTCCCGGTGGACTTTGGTTGGTTGCGGAAAGAGGTTGGATCGGAGGTGGAAATCATGGGCGGGCCGGAGGTGGCGATATTGCTCAATGGTTCGCCGACGCAGGTGTATGAGCGGACGCGCGACATTCTGCAAAGCGGCATCAAGGAAGGCGGACGATTTTTATTGCGCGATGGCAACAACCTTCCGCCCAATGTGCCCGATGCCAACCTGGAAGCGATGTACGCAGCGTGCCTGGAATTCGGTCGGTATGAGTGAGGTTCAAAGAAAGAACTCAACACAGAGGTCACAGAGGGCACAGAGAAGCATTGAGAAAAACGATGGACAATTTTCAGGTGTACGGCGAACTCAAAAATGCAGATAAATGAGGGCTTTGAAAAATCCCTCTCCCCATGGGAGAGGGTGGCCGAGTCCGCGAGGCCGGGTGAGGGCCGATGAAGAAAAGGCCTTGAAATACGGTACGACCATACGCCGACGCAAAGCGTCCGCGCTAAACGATGAGGTTGACAACCTGCCTTGGCAACAGGCTTAATTCACCTGGACCGCACAGCCATGAAATTGCACAGGTCGCGCAGGTCGGCTGCTCGTTCACCCAGCGGCTCGATCGCCTGGAGTGCCTGTTGCTGCAAACGGGTGATTTCGCTGCGTGTCGCTTCAAGGCCGATCAGGGCGGGGTAGGTGAGTTTGCACTGGGCGACATCCTTGCCGGCGGTTTTGCCCAGTTGCTGCGTGCTCTGCGTGACATCCAATAAATCATCGACCACCTGAAACATCAAACCAATTGCCGCAGCATAATCGCTGATGGCCTGCAATTGCGCCGCGGTGGTTTGCGGAGCAGCCAGCGCCCCCATGCGACAAGCACAGCGAATCAGCGCCCCGGTTTTGTTGTGATGAATCGTCTGCAAGCGCTGCAAGGGCGACCAGTCGGCTGGAAAATCGGGCAACGTGTCATACACCTGCCCCGCAATCATGTCATTGGTCGCCAGGGCAAGTTCACGCATGATGCTCACGGCTTTGTCCGCAGGCAGTTTCAACGCCAGCAGTTCAAAGGCCATGGTGTTGAGCAGGTCACCGGCCAATATGGCCATGGCATCGCTGGTGGCTTTGTGCAATGTGGGCCGACCACGACGAAGGTCATCATTGTCCATTGCGGGCAGATCGTCGTGAATGAGCGAAAAACAGTGAATCATTTCAATGGCGGCAGCCGGGGGAAGGGCATGATCGAGTGACCCGCCGAGGGCTTCACAGGCGCGCACCACCAAAATCGGTCGCAGACGTTTGCCCGGCCCCAGCAGCGAATACTCGGCAGCGCTGCGCAGGTTCATCGGCAAGGGTCGCTGCGTGATGTAACTTTGCATGAACGCTTCGACCGCCTGCGACGGCGCAAACATGCGGTCGAGGTCGAAGGTCGCAGCAGCATTGTTTTCAGGTTCAGTCATGATGAGGGTGATCTAAAAAAAGCGATTGTGCGTGGTAACCAACTGGTGATATTACCGCAATTAGGATGTGCAGGCCCGGCAGGGTCACGGAGTGGTTGATCGGTTAATTGGTTAATTGGTTAATTGGTTAATTGGTTAATTGGACGAAATGGTACTTGTCTTTTCTGACCGATTAACCGATTAACGGATTAACCACATCTGACGCCGAGGGCTTCAGCCCCGGATTGTTTCATTGCCTGCGCAGAATATCCGGCCCTGAAGGGCACGGCGTCAATCGCGGCGCTAACATCCGAATACGATTCCGTCACTCGACCACTCGGCCACTTTATCAACCCATATACCCCACATGCGGGGCAGCGGCAGCGTCGGCATTGGCAATGAGCACCTCCAGCGGGGCGCCGCTCACATCCAGCAGCACTTCCGCCACCTTATGCCGACGAACTTTGCGTATGATCATGCTCACGTTGTCCGTGCGTAACGTGTCACCGCCTTTGGGCCGCCGCCCCAGGGCTTTGATCACCCAATCGTTGACCGTGGTTTCCGCTGCAAGCTCACGCGCCAGGTCAGGTTGATTGACCAATTCGCGTAACCGCCCCAGGGTTGCCCCGCCGCCGACCACCCACTGTCTGCCCGATGGAATGATCTGTCTTGGTAACCGATCGAACTCATCCTGAATATCGCCGACCAATTCTTCGAAGATGTCTTCCTGCGTGATCAGGCCGACGATCAGTCCGCCGACTTCGGTGACCATGGCCAGGTGCACATGTTCGCCGACCATTTGTCGCAGGGCTTCGGACACGGGCATGTCGGCGGTCAGCCGAATGAGCGGCCGGGTGATTTCACGCAGGTGCGGATTTTTCGGGTGCGTTTTGGCCAGAAAAATCATTTCCTTGAAATTGACGTAACCGATGATCGCCTGCGGATCGCCCTTGCGTTCGGTCACCGGGAATCGTGTATGCAAATCCAGGTGGGCGGCGATCAGGCTTTCGGTGAGTGGCGCATCGACGTGCATGGTGACGATGTCGGCAGCCGGCAGCATGATGTCGCGCACCTTCATGGTCGATAAGCGTGAGGCTTGCAGAATGATGTGTTCCTGCTGCATGCCGATGATTTTGCCCGCCCGCATCATGTTCACCTGGGCGCGCAGTTCGTTGATGTGCATCTGCGCATCGGGCATGGCCGGGGGCATTACTTTTTCCGTCCAACCCACCGCCAGCTTGGTGATGAATTCGAAAAACCAGACCACCGGGTACGCCATCATTCCGAAAATCCGCATCATCGGCGACAGCAGCAGACACACCCGCTCGGCATTTTTGATGGCAAACGATTTGGGGATCAGTTCACCGACGATGATCGACACCGCTGCCAGGGGAATGACAAACAGCGCCAGGGCGATGAAATCCGCCAACCCTTGGTTGATGCCCAGCCAGCGTGCCACCTGCGGCGCCAGTTTTTCATCGACACTGGCCCCGCCGACGGCTGCGGCAATGGCGCCAAAAAAGGTGATGCCCAGTTGCACCACCGCCAGGCTGGCCTCCATGTGCTCCTTCATGTACACCGCCGACCGCGCACCGCGCTGCTTGCTCTGCTCCAGCGAGCGAAGCCGTTCGGGGCGAGCGGAGGCCAGGGCCAGTTCATAGGCTGCAAAAACCGCGTTGAGCAACACCATCAGAAGGATGATCACTATTTCATAAAGGTCCATGACCTGTTCATTTGTAGCAGAAATAAACCGCTTCGTCAGACCCGGGTTGGAAAAATTAACATCAGCTTGTCACAATGGTTTTGTGCAAACCCCTGAATCAACCACCTCCCTGCAGGTCGCTCCCGGTAAATCGCTGCCGCTTTCCGCCCTGCAATTCACCTTCGCCCGCTCCGGCGGTCCGGGTGGTCAAAACGTCAACAAACTCAACACCCGTGCCACGCTCACCGTCAGCTTCGAAGACCTGGCCGCCGTGTTACCCCCCTGGGCCGTCGACCGACTGCCGCTGGTGGCCGGGGCCTACATGATCACAACCGGCCTGCAAATCAGCAGTGATGAATCGCGCAGTCAACACGCCAACAAACAAGCCTGCCTCGACAAGCTGCGTCAGGTGCTTTTGCAGGCCCTGCACCGCCCCAAGGTCCGTCGCAAGACCACACCCAGCTTCGGCTCCGTGCAACGCCGACTGCAATCCAAAAAAATGCACAGTCAGCGCAAAGCCGATCGCCGACGTGATGATCTGGCGTGAGTGATTGGGGCATTGCGACGCCGAGGGCTTTAGCCCCGGATGTGTTTTTGATGACGCCGAGGGCTTTAGCCCCGGATGTGTTTT
>CAZJMK010000001.1:128209-190669 GCA_964547135.1 uncultured Phycisphaeraceae bacterium
TTTTGATGACGCCGAGGGCTTTAGCCCCGGATGTGTTTTTGATGACGCCGAGGGCTTTAGCCCCGGATAGTTTCAATGTCTGCGCAGAACATCCGGCCCTGAAGGGCTCGGCGTCAAGTGCACCGACGCAAAGCGTCCGCGCTAAACAAATGCAAAATCGTCATCACGCCATTCCCGCCAACCGTTGCGCAATGTCGCGTTCCACCAAGGCCGCCAACAGTTCATCCAACTGCCCGGCCAATACCTGATGCAGGTTGAACGATTGCTGTTCCAACCGATGATCAACGACGATCGATTCCTTGTAGCGATACGTGCGAATGCGTTCCGAACGATCACCCGAACCAATCATGCGTGACCGATCCGCCGCCCGCTGGGCATCCTTCTGCCGCTGGTAATGGTCAAACACCCGTGCCCGCAGCAACTGCCAGGCACGCTGTCGATTCTGTTGCTGGCTTTTGGATTCCTGCATACGTACTTCGATGCCGGTGGGCAGGTGCACCATTTTCACAGCCGTGGCCACCTTGTTCACGTTCTGCCCGCCCGGCCCTTGTGCGGTGGTGATGTCCATTTTCACGTCGCTTTCCGGAATGTCGATGTGTACCTTTTCCGGTTCGGGAAGCACTGCCACGGTGGCTGTTGAGGTGTGAATGCGCCCCTGTGCTTCCGTGGCCGGCACACGCTTGACACAATGCACCCCGCCTTCGTAACCAAGCCCCTGCCAAACCCCCGGACCGCTGACCTGAGCTGTCATCGAACGAATACCCCCGACATCGCCGGCGGACAATTCCAGCAGCGTGAAAACCCACGCATGGGCAGCGGCAAAACGCTGGTACATGGCCAGTAAATCCCCCGCCCACAACCCGGCTTCGTCGCCGCCGGTCCCGGCGCGAATTTCCAGAATCACCGACCCGATGGCGCGGTCTTCCGCAGTGACCAGTTCGCGCGTCAGGTGTTGCACAATGCCCTGCACCTGCTCCCGCAAGGCTGGTAACTCCTCGTTGGCCAGGGCGGTCAAATCTTTGTCGGTATTTTCGGTGATCAGCGTTTCATGCGCGGTGATCTGTTTTTCCAAATCCAGCCATTGGCGATACCGCGTCACCATCGGCGCCAGCGTGGCCTGCTGCACGGAATAATCGCGCAATCGCTGCGGGTCCGCCAGCGTGGCCGGGTCACTCAATCGACCTTCCAACTCGGCCAGCTTCACCGCCAGGGCTTCCAAGCGCAGGCGCAATTTGTGTTCCAGGTCGGTCATCAGTGCGTACTTTGGTGGGTGATGGTTGGCAACGGGCGCATGAAAAACCGCAGCACCGGGTCAGGTGGCTGCGGTTGGGTTGTTTCAGCGGTGAAACTAAGCCTTGGTTTTGCTGCCGCCCTTGAAGTACGAGCCGCCGGCGAACTTCTTCTGGAAGCGTTCGACTCGGCCCAGGGTATCGACAAACTTCTGTTTGCCGGTGAAGAACGGGTGGCACGAGGAGCAAATGTCCACGTGCATTTCAGGTCGTGTGCTGCGGGTGACAAAGGTCGTGCCGCAGGCACAGGTCACTTTGCAATTGACGTAATCCGAGTGAATGTCTTCGCGCATGGCTTGGCTCCCTGCAAATCGATCCGTTGAGTCGAGCCGAACATTATAACATCGGTCGCCGGAGGTACAAATGATGAAGTCGCTTTGTTCAAAACCAAGCCAAGGACGAGGCCGACAGGCCGAGGACTTGGGTATCGTTTGGTCAAGGAACCAAACCACGCCTGAATTTGTCGCGGACGCCAAGTTCAGGCGTGGCGAAGCATCGTCAATATCAGGCGTGGTCAATCATCGTGAAGTACTGGTGTGGTCAATCAACGAGTGCGCTTACGGCGGGGTTGGTGGCCGGGGAGATGGGCGGCGTAATCATGGCGAAGGTGTTGACAGTGATACACGCCGCCGGGCGGGACGTTGCGCACCACCAGATCAAAATGCACTCGCTCAAACAATCGGCGGTACATCGGCATGTAAATGTAGGGCATGACCGTCAGCTGTGAAAACCAGCCTTGCGGTGCAAGCTTGTCAAAGGTTTCGAGCACCACTTGATTGATCGGTCGGGGCAGGCTGGGCGTGGGTAAACCGTTGAGTAGTAGATCAATTTGCGTGATGCCATGCTCGGCCAGTACAGCGGGCAGGTTGCTCACATCGGCACAGAGCACCTGCGCCCGCGGGCAGCTCTGCTGCGCACAGCGTGCCAAGTCGGGGTCGATTTCGATGGCCAACAAGCGTGTGTTCGGGTGCATACGACGACAGACCTCGGCTGTGACAGGCCCGGTGCCTGCGCCCAGTTCGATGATGGTTTGCGGACGCGACCGATCGACATGTCGGCAGATCGCAGCGGCCAAGGGACGACTCGATGGGGCCACACTGGCGACACGCACGCCTTGCTGCAAAAACTTGCGCAAAAACAAAAGCGATGGGTTGATGGGTTTGCTGCGACGGTGGCGACGAACGGGGGTGCGCAAAGGTGACATGCAAGGCCCTCATCAGGGTTTGGTTGCCAACCGGTTATCCAATCGTGAAACGAGCATGTTCGCAAAAGCCATCACTATTGTGACAAAAGCATTGTGGCGACGAAAGCCCGGTTGGTTATGAATCGGTTAGTTTCGGTTCATACGCTGCGCGTGATGGATGAGTTCGAGTCAGAGCCGCGAGTGGTAACGAGCGGTGTCTTTGAATAACCACTCGCTTCCGCTCGTGGCTCTGAGCATTACCAGTGTCCGTTCGCGGCTCTGAGCATCTCTGGCTGTGTGCCCTCGGTGTCAAAAATTGCTTCAGCCGACATCGTTACGCATTTTTGCGCAGAATGAACAGGTAATTGAACCCGCGCAGAAAAAAGTTTTCCTTTTCCGCAGCCTGATGGTAATTGCCCATGTCCAGCGTTTTGTTGTGACGGGTGACGCTGATGATGTCCACCGGTGAAAAACGCTGGCGCAAACGGGCGAACAATTCAAAACCGATCGGGTAAAACTTTTGCGGGTGAACGTATGAATCGCTGACGTAGAGGGCCATGTGTCGGTTGGGTTTGAGCACCCGCTTGATTTCGTCAAACACCTGTTCCATCGCCTGGTAATACGCAGGTTCCGCGGCATCGAGCTTGCCCAGACAGCGCGGGTCATCGCTGTACTTGATATGCGTCGAATAAGGCGGATCGATGAACACAAAATCAACCTTACCCGTCAGTTCGGGGGGCAGCTTGCGGGCATCGACGCGGAAAATATCCTTGCGCGTTGGTTGCAGGTCATAGCCCAAAGCACGACGGTTCAGGTCACGGGCGACATCGAGGGTGGTGCCGCTGCCGGCACAGGGGTCGATGACCAGGTCGCCGGGTTTGGTGTATCGCTGAAGCAGGTTCCAAATCAGGTAACTGGGGGTGACGCCTGCGTAATTGGGATCGCCCTGGGTTTTGCTGCCATAGCTTTGCGAGGGGTAGTCCCACAAGGTGGTGGTCTGCAAACGCAGGGGCGGTTTTTTGTACACACGGTTCATGATTGGCGACCTGGGTATTGATAAATCTCAAAGAATTTACCACAGAGACGCATGGAGTTAGGGGCTTGGAGCTGGGAAGATGATTCCGCCAAGCTCCAAACTACGAGCACCTGGCGCCTTTGCTCTTGCCGTATAACCGACTCACCGACCAACGGATAAACCACATTGACCAGGCGCGATCAATCGCGGCGCTAACCACAAACACCGGACGCAAAGCGTCCGCGCTAAACATTTCATTTCACTTGACCACTTCGTATCATCGTGGCATCGTTTTTATGAGCCGAACTGCTTTTCGATCACCTGCATGATGACCGATTCATCGAAGCCGCGTCGGGCGAGCAGGCCATACAACCGGCGTTTTTGTTGGATGGGTGTCAGTCGTTGCAGGGTGCGCATTTTCTTTTCCGCCAATTGCGTGGCCAGGGTGAGCGGGTCGGTTTGCGAAGTTTGCTCAGCCAATAGTTCATCGACCAGTGATTCGGGCAAACCTTGCGCCAAAAGTTTTTGTTGTAACAGGGCGGAACCAGCCGGTCGTTGGCGCGCCCATTCATCGAGTAATTGTCGCCCCAGTGCGGCATCATCAATCAAGCCCAATTGTTCCAAGCGCGTGACCACCTGATCGATCAACGTCGTCGGCCAGGCGTGTTGGTGCATGCGCTCGATCAAGCGTGATTTGGAAAGCGGACGACGATTGATCCACTTGCTCGCCTTGGTGAGTGCCTGATCAAATGCCACGGCTGCGCTGACCCGTTGCGCCAGTTCATCCGACCAGTTCAACCCAACCTGCAATTGCAACTGCTCCGCCAGTTTGATCGATAGTGTTGCCACGGGTCGGCCATTGACTTTGATCACGACCCGCTTGGCGTACCGCGCAGAGGGTTCCAACGCAGTGACGCTGGCGGGTTGATCGGAGGATGTTGGCAAAGGTGCGGTCATGTGCCAATCAAGATACCTTGTTGCGAACCAATCATCAGCATGGAGAAACGTATGGCCCTCTTGCATTGTCAGTTTCACTCGGAAACACTCATGCAGGCGTGCAGCATGGATGTCATTTTGCCGCAGGCCACCAGCAGCCAACAAATCGGCATGAGCAGTGCGGCTAGTCGCAAGCGACACGGGCATCCGACGCTGTACCTGCTGCATGGTTTGTCGGATGACCACACCATCTGGCAGCGGCGCACCAGCATCGAGCGGTACGTGGCACCCTTGGGTTTGGCGGTGGTGATGCCCAGTGTTCATCGCGGGTTTTACACCGACATGCAGCATGGCTATCGCTACTGGTCGTTTGTCAGTGAGGAACTGCCCCGCCTGGCGCAACAGTTTTTCAATCTGTCAGCTAGCCGTGATGACAACTTCGTGGCGGGGCTGTCGATGGGCGGTTACGGGGCGATGAAGCTGGGCCTGCGCTGCCCGGAGAAGTTTGCAGCAGCGGCGAGCCTATCGGGTGCGTTGGATGTGGGCAGACTGCTGCGTGAACCGGCGAAGGACGCATACCGTCGCCGAGAAATGGCGGATACGTTCGGCTCGTATCGCCAATTTCACAACGGTGATAACGACCTGCTGGCACTGGCAGCGCGATTGGCTAAATCGGGGCAAAGGCAACCGAAGTTGTATGTGTGCTGCGGGACGGAAGATTTTCTTTACAAGGACAATCAGACGTTTCGGGGTCACCTGGCGGAAGTGGGCTTGGAGATGACGTATGAGGAGGGGCCTGGGGTGCATGAATGGGGCTACTGGGATCGAATGATTCAGCGTATATTGGAGTGGCTGCCGATACGTAAGGGTTGAATCCGTTTTTGGCAATGCGTTTTTTTCAAAAAGGAAAAGTCATGTCCGACCATATTGCCCACATTGGTATTTGCGATGACACGTTTCGTCTGGCGCTGGTGCATCCGGGCATTCACCCGCTTTTCAAAGAGTTGATGCAGACGCATCGTGACGATGCCCACATGGGCAGCATCACGCGCTATGCGGACAAGTGGTCAGCGATGATCATTGCTCAGGCGCGTGATCAGATGGACAAACCGAAGGAAGAGCGCGACCCATTCGCGTTGCGGAAGTTGACTTTTGTGCTGGGGTCGCTGACGCATCGGGCAGCGGACCGGTTGACCAAGCCGATCACCAACTGCTGGCGCGGCCACCCGGACAACGAAAAGCACGACGGCGGCGGCATGGCCAATGAATCGAAAATCATGCAGGACATTTTCGTGTTCAAGGAAGTGTTCGCTTCGGGAGAGGGTGAGGTGGCGACGCCATTTTCACCGCAGGTGATTGGCTTGTGGGACACGCAGGCGCAAAGCGAGTTTGAAGCGGTGTATCGGTTGCTGCTTCGGCGGGCGCTGATTGCGATGCACACGATCAACCCGGATGCGGGGCACATTGATGATTGGTTTGCGGGGTTTTTCAAGGGTTTGCAGACGTATCCGAAAAGTCTGGAAATGTACGCCCGGCTCGCCAAACAGTGGCCGGCGGACAAGGTGCGCATGTACCTGACCGAAAAACGCTTTTACCAGCGTGAAGATACGCTGATCGTACTGGCGCGCAAACTGCAACAGGGCGGACAGGTGACGGTTGATGAGGTGGTTGATGCGCAGGCGAAGACAGATACGACACACAGCCGATATGCCCGCGCCCTGGCCAAGGCGCTGGATTACCTGCTGGCTGCGGGCGATTTGTATGAACGGAAATTGACGGTGGAACAGGCGAAGATGAAGTTTGACGTGGGTGTGCCGGAACTTTCATTGCAGGAGTAGAACCCATGCTCGCGGATGTGCTCCAGCAACGGCTGTCGGTGCTTCAGGCGGTCATGGCGGTCACCCTGCTGGGGGTGATGGGTATTTTTTTTCTGCTGCTGCTGGGTTTGGCACGCAGACGATATTTGCATCATCGTTTGAAAGACAAGCCGACAGAACCGGTGCCCGACATTTGGCATGAATCAGGGCGCAGGCTGGCGGATCAACTGGACAAGGGTTTGGTCGATGACGAGGACAAGCCCGCGCAGGATGAGCCGCCGTTGCGTCGCCCGACGTTTTTGGATGACTTGGACAAGTTACCCCCGGACGCCCCGGACAAACCACCCCCGCAAGGCCCCGATGATGATGATCATGACGATTCGCCGCAGGGCGGTGGCAAGCCCAGGCAATGAAAGCCGATCGTGCAACCACACAGTCAGCAACCAACATCAACCCCCGTCGCTTTGATCACCGGCGGTGCCAGGCGCGTCGGTGCTGCGGTGTGCCTTGCCCTGGCGCAGGCGGGCTATGACATTGTCTTTACCTATCACCAAAGTGAAAAAGATGCGCATAAGTTGATACGCAAATTACGTGGCATGAGTCGCCGGGCGATTGGCATACGTATCAACCTTGCGCAGACCCATGCGGATGCACGGATTGAAAACGCGCTGCGAAAGCATTTTGATCGTTGTGATGTGCTGGTGAACAATGCCAGTGTGTATGAAGCGACGCGCTGGGGTGGTATCGATTGTGCCAAGGCGGACCTGCATTGGGCGGTCAACGCGCGCTTGCCGATGATGCTGACCCAGCGATTGTCAGCTTTATTGGCAAAGCACGCACAAGTCAATCAACCGGCAACACTGGGGCGGGTGATCAACCTTGTCGATATGCACGTGCTGGGTCAGCATCGTAAAAACTACTCGGCATATGCGGCGTCGAAGGCGGCATTGGTTGAACTGACTTACAGCATGGCGCGTGAATTGGCACCAAACGTAACGGTCAACGCCATTGCACCGGGCGTGGTCGCGTGGGAACCATCATTTACTGCGAAGCAGCGCCGCGATTATTTGCAACGGGTGCCGCTTGAGCGTGCGGGTACGCCGGAGGATGTTGCAGCCACGGTGTTGTATTTGGTCAAGCAAGCGCACTATGTCACCGGTCAGGTGATTCGGCTCGATGGGGGAAGGTGGTTGACGTAAAAAATGGTTGGTTGATTGACGCCGTGCCCTTCAGGGCCGGATGTTCTGCGTAGGCATTGGAACCAACCGGGGCTAAAGCCCTCGGCGTCATCAATACCCAACCGGGGCTAAAGCCCTCGGCGTGATCAATACTCAACCGGGGCTAAAGCCCTCGGCGTGATCATGATGTTAAAAAAACCAGCCGAGGGCGGCTGGGCTACAACGATTCATTTTCAAAACCCGCCGCGAAGGGTGAAAAACACAAACGGTTCATCGCTGAGTTTTTCAAACCCATTGTCATCGCGCACGTCGAAGCCGGTGGTAAGTTCCTGTCCGAAGGCGTAGCCGCCGCCGAGGGTGATATCGAGGTTGGGCATCACCACCCAGCGCACCCCGGCCATGACCCTTTGCACCTCATAAAACAACCTTGTGTCGGCTCGTTCCAATCGGAACGCATCGGTTGCATCTTCATACCCCGCGAACACCGACAATTGCTTGGTGAAGTGGTACGCGGCTTCGAGGTTCATGTTGAACGGCACAAAATACGAAGCCCGCAACGTCACCTGTTCAATCGGTCGCCAAACGATCATGCTCATCGGCACGCCGAAGGCATACGTCAACTCCGGCGAAAGGTTGTGCGTGAACACCGCATAGGGCAGCGGCACATCCGGAAAAATCGAACGGTTGCCGTTGTAAGCCAGCCCGACATCGAGGGTTTGTTTTTCCGTGATGGTCCAGCGTGCGTTGAGCGAGGCGATGCCGTAGAACGCTTCGTGATTGTCAAAGTGACCATCGGTGGCGATGCCCAGTCCGCCGACCAATGAAAGCGTCCAGTCGGGGGTGAGTTGGCCCAGTTGCACGCCGGCTGCCAGGGCGATGTCGATGAAGCCCGATGGAATCAGCGGGTCGTTCAAGCCGGTTTCAAGGCTGTTGACACGATAGCCGACGGAAAAATCAGGGAAGGTTTGCGATTTGTCAAAGCGTGCCCGCCCGGTTGATTCGTAGCTGAATATACGGGTGCGTCGATCGGTTTGTTTGGTGTGGCCGGTGTCATGAAATACAGGTCGATCGAAACTTTGAAAGTAACCCGCGTCTTCGCTCCAGGGCAGCAGCATCAGGTACGGGCTGGTGTCGGCCTTGGCGGACGAAAGCAGGCTGGTGGACATTGCCGTGGTGCAGGCAGCCGCCATGATCATCGATTGCAAGGTTCGCATAAGGGCACTCGGTGTGTGGGTGAAGGGTGAACGGGTTACGGATGGCTCACGATTGTAGTCCAAGCACCCGGTTCATGGGTGTGAAGCACGTTGCAAGCGATCATTGATCGCCCTGCCCAGCCCTTGGTCGGGTACCCGGTGAGCGATGATGATGTCCAACTTCAAGGCGTCGAGCCGATGCATCGCGGCAAACAGGTTGCCGGCTGCTTCACGTAAATCACCCTTGACGGACAACACTTCAACGGCTGCAAAACCGTGTGTGTGAACGGGGGTTGTGAAGGTCAGCAAAGCGACTCGTTGGTTGGTATTCAACTTGTCAGCAAGTGATTCATGTTCGTCGAGCAACAGTAGTTTGGTGCACGGGGCGTAATGACGCGCCAACATGCCCGGGGCTTGCAAGGGGGTATTTTGAAGGGTGTTGATGCCGACACGCACCGGGCCGATGATTGATTGAATTGATTCGAGCGACACGCCGCCGGGACGAAGCAGGGTGGGTGTGTTGCCGTCGTCGCCGAAGCTGATGACGGTCGATTCGATGCCGGTGGTACAGGGACCACCATCGACGACACAATCGACCAGCGAACCCAAACCTTCGCGGACATGCTCAGCGGTCGTCGGGCTGATGTGGCCAAAACGATTGGCACTGGGGGCAGCCACGGGTACGGCTGCCAGTTCGAGCAATTCACACGCAATCGGGTGACTGGGCACACGCACCGCCACCGTGGGCAGGTCGGCTGTCACCAGGTCCGGCACGTTCGCCCGTTTGGGCAACACCAGCGTCATCGGCCCCGGCCAAAATGCCCTTGCCAATTGTTGAGCCAAGGGCGGAAACTCGCTCACCAATCGATCAACATCATCGACATGAGGCACATGCACAATCAACGGGTCAAAGCGCGGCCGATTTTTAATTTCAAAGATACGGGCGACGGCTGTGGGCAACAGCGCGTTGGCCCCCAACCCATAAACCGTTTCGGTTGGAAAAGCGACCACGCCCCCGCTGCGCAACAACTCGGCTGCCTGTTCAAGCACATCACGTGACATGGTGACAGTGTAACCGGCAAGGTGATCAGCGCGTGCAATTAGATGGTATGAAAAAATTCACTACAGGGAGGCAACAAGTGGCTAGGTGCTGGTGGTTTGGTGCTGGGCAGAATCAAAGTCAATGCTTGTTTTATCCTGCTACCAGCCCACTTTTTCTGTGTCTCTGTGGTTGGTGTATTTTTTTGCACTTACAATGCGATGATGTTCACCGGTCGCATTATTTTGGCCAGTCGTTCGCCACGACGGGCGCAGTTACTGGCGGAGGCGGGTTATCGATGGGTGCAGGTTGATCCGCCGTTTGCGGACCCACCGCAACCGCCGCGTCAATTGGCCGACCGGCAGCACATCATTGAACTGGCTTGTGAACTGGCTCGATGCAAAGCACAAAGCCTTTTGCATAGCGATGGTTTTGCGCCACAGGCTGGCGATGTGCTGATATCAGCCGACACGATTGTGATCGCTGGTGATGGCGAGTTGTTGGGGCAACCTGAAAATGCTGACGATGCGGAACGCATGCTGAAATTGCTGCTGGGGCGGACGCATCAGGTGGTCACCGGCGTGGCGATGGTTTGTTTTGATCGAGGTGCTACAACGATATCAACCGCATTGCCATCAACTTCACGGGTATCACCATCGTCAACGTCACCACTCATTGAACCCTTTGCCGACGTTGCCAAAGTGACAATGGGGGCGACTACGCCAACATGGTTGCAGCAATACATTCAGGCAGGTCACTGGCACGGCAAAGCTGGTGGTTACAACCTCACTGAACTGAGTGATATTGAAATCAAAGTCGAAGGCGACCCGACCACCGTCGTCGGTTTGCCCATGCAGCAAATCATCGCACGCTTATCGACACTGCCTTGATCGATACACCACAAACCTTGAACCCAGCATCACTGTTACCATGTTCACCACATGAATCGTCAGCAACACCGTGACATCGTCACCGGCAAGGACACCTCAACCACGGCCCAGTTCACCCGTGTCAGCCTGCGGCTTGCTTCCCTTTTTTACGGCATCGGCGTATCCCTGCGCAATAGTGCATTTGATCGGGGCATGCGCAAGGTGAACAAGCTGCCGCACCCGGTGATCAGTGTGGGCAACCTCACCGCAGGGGGCACGGGTAAAACGCCGCATGTGCTGTGGGTCGTGCGCCAATTACAAAGCATGAACCTTCACCCGGCTGTGCTGCTGCGCGGTTATGTGCCCCGACATGCGCAAAAAACCGACGATCAAGGTTCCGACGAAACATTGATGTTGCAGCAAACCCTTGGGCCGGGTGTGCCGGTGCAGGCCAACCCCGATCGTGTGCAGGGTGCCACGCATGCGTTGGCACGCGATGCGCAGGTGAATGTATTCGTACTCGATGACGGGTTTCAACATCGTCGGGTGCATCGTGAGGTTGATTTGCTGCTGATCGATGCCACCAGTCCGTTCGGGTTGGGTCGATTGCTGCCTGCGGGTTATCTGCGTGAACCGGTGCGGGGCTTGCGACGTGCCCATGCCATCATCATCACCCGCAGTGACATGCTGCCTGCTGACAAACTTGGATTGCTGGAAAAGCGGTTACGACAACTCGGTGCCCCCGATGTCATTGCGCACAGTGTCAATCATTGGTCGGGGTTGCTCGACAGCGCAGGGCAAACTCACGACTTGAACCGGTTGCGCGAAACCAAACTTGCTGCGGTGTGCGGCATCGGCAACCCGTCACAATTCAAAGCCATGCTCGCCCGTCATTTCACACAGGTCGTCGGCCAGTATGAATTGGAAGACCATCAGCATTACACCCCCGCGCTCGTGCAACAAATCGTCGATCATGCGGTGAACAACGGGGCGCAGGCGTTGGTGCTGACGGAAAAGGATTGGGTGAAATGGCAGCCGGTGACGGTGAATATGAACCTGTCACTGCCGGTGTACCGGTTGAAATTGGAAGTGAACATCATCCGTGATGAAGCGGCGTTGTTAGGCCTGTTGCGTAAGGGGTGTGGTTTGATGCAATGACGGCTCGTTGTCGTATGCTATGGGTTATGCGTTATGCCTCATCAAAACCCGTGGTGTCGGAACTGATCGCCCTGCTGGATCGTTGGCGGCAGCGCAAGGTGGTGGTGGTCGGCGATGTGATGCTCGATCACCTGGTCTTCGGCCACGCTGAGCGATTGGCCCCCGACGCCCCCGTGCCGGTGCTCAATACCGTGCGGCACGAATACAAACCGGGCGGTGCGTCGAATGTGTGCCTTGATTTGCGTGCCTTGCATTGCAAGGTCGAACTGTTGTCAGTCATGGGCGATGATTTGCCTGGCAAGCAACTGCGTCAATCGTTGCAAAAAGCAGGCGTCGGCACATCGGGGTTAATGATCGAAAAGCATCGCCCCACCACCGTCAAACAAAACATCATCGGCTTGGCGCAGCATCGTCACCCGCAAAAAATGTTTCGCGTTGACAGCGAAACCCGTGAACCCATCAGTCAACAGCTTGCGCAACAATTGTTACAAAAAGCGGACAAACTGTTAGCCAAGGCCGATGCGTTGTGTATTGAAGATTACAACAAGGGGCTGCTCACGCCGGAGGTATGCAGGTCACTGATTCAATTGGCACGCAGGCATAATGTGCCGGTGATGGTGGACCCAGCCCTGATCGATGATTACGCCAAGTATCACGGGGCGACGGTGATCACCCCCAATCGTTACGAAGCTGGACGGGCAGCCGGTGGTCGAAACTTCACCGGTTCGCTGGACGCTGATTTTTCGGGCCTGCATCACACTGCCCGCAAATTGCAGAAACAACTCGACCTCGAAGCGGTCGTACTCACGCTCGATAAACACGGCTGCCTGTTGCTTGATGAGCAGCAAAAACCCCTGCACGTACCGACCACCGCCCAGCAGGTGTACGACGTGACCGGGGCGGGCGACATGGTATTGGCCATGCTCACCGCCGCACGTGCCAACGGGGCATTGTGGGTGGAGGCGACGCATTTAGCCAACCTTGCTGCCGGGCTGGAGGTGCAACGATTCGGGTGCGTGCCGATTGAACTCGATGAAGTATTGGTCGCGCTGCTTGCGATGCAGCGACAGACGCAGGGCAAGTTGCGCAGCCTTGATGAATTGTTACCGGAGTTAAAAGCGTTGCGCGGGCAAGGTAAAAAAATCGCCTTCACCAATGGGTGTTTTGATGTACTGCATGCCGGTCACGTGGCGTACCTGCGCCAAGCCCGGCAAACGGCTGACATGCTGGTGCTGGGTTTGAACAGCGACTCTTCCATCAAACGACTCAAAGGCCCGTCGCGGCCGGTCAACCAGCAAAGTGATCGTGTGCTGGTGATGTCGGAGTTATCGTGCGTCGATTACGTGGTGGTGTTCGACGAGGACACGCCGATGAAGTTGATCCGTGCCATCAAACCTGATGTGCTGGTGAAAGGGGCGGACTACAAAAAACATGAAGTAGTCGGGGCGGACATGGTCGAAAAACTCGGCGGCAGGGTGGTGCTGGTGCCACTGGTGCAGGGCCGAAGCACGACCAACATTTTGCGCAAACTCGAATCATCGGCCTAACATCAACTACATGCGTCACAACCGCACCGAAGGAATGATCATCATGAGTCAACCACTAACCAGCGATCAAATCAAAACCCAACTGCAACAACTGCCCGGCTGGTCCCTCAACGACCAGGGCGATGCGATTCGTAAAACCTACCCTTTCACCAACTTCAAGGAAGCGATGAGTTTTCTGGTGCGCGTGGCTTTCGAAGCCGAGGCCATGAACCATCACCCGACCATCGAAAATGTATATCGCACCGTCACCCTGACCCTCAACACACACGATGCCGGGGGCAAGGTGACGCAGAAAGATATTGACCTGGCCAAAGCCATCGAAAAATTTAATTGGTTGCGGTGATATTGATGCCACCGGTTCGATGTATTGTTGGACATTACCCGACGTTTAAGCACGCAGTTCGTACATGCGTTGCCCTGAACAGCCGGTTTGATACTTGCCCATCGCCTCATTCGAATGTATCTTTGAATCTTCACGCGCCGGCGGCGGCCACCTGTTGGCCCATGGGTGATTGATGACGATTTTTCGCCCACTTAGACCGCGGTTTCGACCCCGACCGACGCAGCGTTCATCGACTTGTTTTCCCGCAACAAGGGGCACTGGCATCGCCCCGTTTCGATCCGCTATCACCACCATGCTGGAATCGTCATCATGCGTTTGACGGACATCCTTCGCCCTGATTGTTTGAAAGTGCCACTGCTGGCCACCGCCAAGCAGGCTGCGATTTTTGAACTGGTGGACCTATTGGCCGACACGGGGGTGATTGCCGAGCGCGACGAACTCAAGGCCACCGTCTGGCAACGCGAAACCACCCGCACCACCGGCATCGGTCACGGCGTAGCCATCCCCCATGGCAAAACCAGCGCCGCCAAGTCGCTCGTACTGGCCATCGGCAAAGCAGCACAACCGATCGAGTTTGCGGCCATTGATGGCCGACCGGTTGAGTTGATCTTTTTACTGGTCAGCCCGCCCGATCAGACCGGCCCGCACATACAAGCCCTGGCCGGCATCAGCCGAATGCTCACCGATGCAACTTTTCGCGCTGCCGTGCGTTCCGCCACTTCATCGACCGACCTTTACAAACTCATCGTCGAACATGAAAGCAAACAGGTCGTGCCCGGGTGATGCAAACGGGCTTTTTCCCATATCATCGTTTCAACATGAACGCCTCAGTACAAAATGAAACCAGGTGCCAGGTGCCTGGAACAAATACGATGGCACTCTGATCTGCCCAGCCCCTAACGCCTAGCCACCAGCCACTTGAATCACCTTTTGCGCAATCAGCCAGTCGAACTCGTTGGTCACCTTGATGTTCATCGGCTCATCGTCCACCATCTGAATGCGATACCCGCAGCGGACCGCCCAGTCGTTGATACCCAACTCGTCGCTTTCGGCCTTCTGTGATAGTTCCAGCAACTTCACCAGCAGCGGTCGTTGAAACGCATTGGGGGTGTGCACCAGGCGCAATTGGCTGCGCGGAATGCTGTCCACGCCCTTGCCTTCGACCAGCCTCACCACCGGGACCGGAGGCCTGCTCCCCGCAGCTGCCACGCCATGTTCTGCCGCCCCCTCAATCACCTTGCGTATCAACTGACTTGACGCAAAGGGCGCTGCTGCATCGACGATCACGATCACCTGCTCACTGCAATGCGCCAGTGCTGCTGACAACGTGGCAACACGGGTGTTTCCGCCGATGACCACCTGTGCCAACGCGCCCACTTCCTCTTGCGCCAGTGCCACGTGTTCCGCCCGCACGCCCACCACGATCCGCTGCACCAGGGGTTGCACTTTTTCGACTGCCAGTCGAAGCAGCGTTTTACCCTGCAAACGTAAAAAGGCCTTGGGTCCAAGCCCCAGTCGTGACCCCGAACCGGCTGCGGGTATCAGTGCCGCCGCCGTGACCGATGAAGCCGATGTTGCGTGTTGATTCATGTTATTACTTTATTTCGAGCAATTTGCATGATTCCTTGGTAAATATTGTGCCTTGTTCTGTCCCCTCTCCCTCCGGGAGAGGGTTAGGGTGAGGGCGTCTGCGATTCTGATATTTACTTCCATCATGCATATCGAAGGTACGCCCTCACCCGGCCTCGCAGACTCGGCCACCCTCTCCCGGAGGGAGAGGGGACGCAAGCATTCCAAAAATAATCGCAAATTGCTCTATTGGAGCACATGAATCACATCATCGGCCATTCACCGCGCCACCGGCACACTGCCCGGCTGCATTCGTCGCCAGAGCGAAATCATCCAATACGGCAGATGATGCACCAACGGCTTGTGATGACTGCGACTGGCCCAAGCAGTGCGTACCCATGCGGCATCGACGGGCGATGGTTGCAACAACGCCGTGATTTTTTCCGCAATGCGGTCGGCAGCACATCCGTCACGTAAATCGCCGAAAATTCGATTCGCATACATACGCCGTTGTGCTTGATGTTCATTGGGCTGATGCAGGCAGCGCAACACAGAGTCCATCACTTGTTCACCCCGGCTGACACGCGGGCCAAAGTCGCGCCAGGCCCATTCGATGCCGTCGGGTTGATACGAATTCGGATCACTTTGAGCCTGCGGGTTGTCCACCAGCACCACCGGACGATCCAGCGCCAGAAAAAAGAACATCACACTCGACACGTCACTCATCAATACATCCGCCTGTTGCAGCAACGGGTAAATATCGCTGTGAGCATCATCAATCAGTTGCACCCCCGGCTGCCCGGCCAACTGTTGCGCAACAGCCCAGCCCTGAGGGTTGCGTTTTTCGGTATGCGGATGCGGTTTGATAGTGATGCGCAAATCGGGGTATTGCCGTCGCAACGGCTCGACCCAATCAGCTCCGATCGCGTTGAGCGCACAAAGCATCGGGTTGTAGGTCGGAGCGATCAGCAGGGTTTTGCCCGCATGACGTTCGGGTGAACTGGTTGGTGATTGAAAGAGTGGGTCGGCGCCGACAAAGCCGGTGTGCCAGAAACCCTGACGCGGCGTCCACCCGTGGTCGATGCAATCCTGCTGCACCCAGGGGCTTGAAACGCAGACGAAATCGACCAACGGCAGACACAACCCGACATAATTTTTCTGACTCACGCCATGACGGGTGTGAACCACCAAAGTCCGCGGCAGACGATGACGCAAGGCTTTCTCCGGCTTATCCGAAACCACCAGCACCGATGGGCTGAAACGAATCACAGCCTGATGGTCATCGGTGAACAGACACTCAAAGCGATTGCACAGCCGGGCGTGAATCGGTGCCAGTAATGATCGGTGAAAGGGTTGCAGCGCATGAAAGGCAATGCGCTGGTTCGTTGGGCCGGGGTGACGCATGGCCAACATGATATGTATCGGTGACCGTTTTGTCGCGCGAATCAAGTCAGAATCAACATGATTGCGAAAGCCCATAAATCATATAGCCCCCGGTCAATGACCGGGGGCCAGGTGTTTTTTTATGATGTGGATCAACGACAGTTATTTCACCGCGCCGTAATTTCGAATCGTCGGCGTCCACAAGGGCGTGGGCACCGGTTCATACGCCAGTATGTGCTGGTCCTTCGCCGCATCGTATTTGGTGATGCTGGTTTTCAACCAGTTGGCATCGTCACGATCCGGGAAATCGTCACGGTAGTGTGCCCCGCGCGATTCCTTGCGTTCCAGCCCGGCCAATACCACCGACTCGGCATACAACAACATATCCCCCAAGGCCCGTGTGAATGACAAATTCTGATTGGTCCACATCGCGGTGTCCGCCAGTTTCACGTTCTTGAACTTGGCTTTCAAATCCTGCACCGTGTCCCACGCCTTTTGCATGCCCGCCTGGTTGCGCACCACGGTAAGCTGATCGGTCATGGTGTCGCCCAGTATGCGATGCAATTCATACGGGTTGCTGCCCGAAGCTGCGCCGGCGGTGTCGATGAACTTTTTCATCTTCGCCTGTTCCTGCGCCACAAACGGTGCAAACACCGAATCAGGCAGTTCGCTCGCCGCCTTGCTGACCTTGTCCTTGACGTAATTGGCCACCGAAAGCCCGCAGAACAGGCCATCGAAAATGCACGAAAGCAGCGCGTTGGCACCGAGTCGGTTGGCACCGTGATACTGGTAATTGACTTCGCCGAAGGCATACAAGCCCGGTATGTTGGTGACCATGTTGCCCGGGTCGCCGAACACCATGCCCTTGTGGTCGGTGCGTTCGGTGAACGTCGTGTACAGGCCGCCCATGGTGTAATGCACCGCAGGGAAAATTTTCATCGGCACATCGCACGGGTCATCGCCGACAAACTTTTCGTAAATTTCAAAGATGCCCGCCAGTTTCTTTTTGTTGGCGTCGGGCAGGTGGGTGCAATCCAGGTAAACCATGCGTCCGCCGGCGATGCCGTAGCCTTCCTGACATTTGAAGAAAATTTCCCGGGTGGCGATGTCGCGTGACACCAGGTTGGCATATTTGGGGTACTTTTCATCCATCCAGTACCAGCGATCGTTTTCGGGAATGTCCTGTCCGGGGCGGGTGTCGTTTTTCTTTTTGGGAACCCAGAGGCGGCCGCCTTCACCACGGGCCGATTCACTCATCAGTCGGCACTTGTCTTCGCCGGGGATGGCGGTGGGGTGTACCTGAATCATTTCCGGGTTGCCGATCCATCCCCCAGCCGCGTAGCAACGGGCCGCAGCACCGCCGGTGCAAATGACGCTGTTGGTGCTTTTGCCAAAGACCAGTCCGCAGCCGCCGGTGGCCATGACCACGGCATCACCCTTGAAGGCTTTGATGTCCATGGTCTTCATGTCCTGCGCCACGATGCCCTTGCACACACCCGTGTCGTCCAGCACCGGCCAGAGAAATTCCCAGAACTCGTACTTTTTCACCTTGCCCTCGGCTTCGTAGCGACGAACCTGTTCATCGAGGGCGTAAATCAATTGCTGCCCGGTGGTGGCCCCGGAAAAGTGGGTGCGTTTGAAGAGGGAACCGCCGAAGAGCCGCAGGTCGTGAAAGCCTTCGGAAGTGCGGTTGAAGGGCACGCCCATGCGGTCGAGCAGTTGAATGATTTTGGGGGCCCATTGGCACATGTCGTTGACGGGGGCCTGGTGAGCGAGGTAGTCCCCGCCGTAGAGCGTTTCGCGGGTGTGTTCGTCTTCGCTGTAGCCCTGCTGCCGGGCGACTTCGTTGCAGGCGTTGATGCCGCCCTGGGCACAGACGCTGTGCGAACGTTTGACCGGGACCATGCTGAACAGATCGACGGGTACGCCTGCTTCGGCAATGCGGATGGAGGCTGCCAGGCCGGCGAGTCCGCCGCCGACGATGATGACACGTGCTTTCGCGTTAGCCATGGGTCTTTATTCCGAGTTCGTTAGGTCGTGGTGGGGGTGATGGAATGAATCGTAGTGAGTGCGTTGGATCGTCGGCTTTACGGATTAGTGCGTATGCGGGTGAGTGCTGTCGTGACCGTGACCCAGTTGATAGGTCGAGCCGGTGGGTGCGAGGAAGATCGATTCCATCGTGTGGAAGTCGAGCTTGCCTTCTTTTTTCAGTTGCGCCATGTGGGCGTAGGCCTGTTTTTGGTCTTCGGGGGCATCGTCCAGATAGCTCACCGCACCGATGATGGCTCCGGCAGTGAACAGTGTCAGGGTGGCGAACATGCCGGCACACACCAGGCCCCAGCGTTTCTGAGCGGCGACGGTGATGGTGGCACCCCAGGTGATGGCTGCGGTCCACAGGCCGTTGGACCAGTGATAGACCGCGGACATGACGCCGATGATGTAAAGGACGAGCACCATGACGTTGGACAGGGCGACGCTGGTGGAGTAGTGCGCCAGATCGACGACGGTGCCGGTGTCGGTGATGCCCTTGGAGAAAAAGGGCGTGTACCAGCCGAAGAGGTCCCAGCGCCAGCGGAGCGTGGCCACGTGCAGGAAGATGAAGATAAAAGCGAGTATGCCGGTGACGCGCTGCAGCGTGTAGCGCCAGTTGGATTCGTATTTGTAGGCCCCGGCGTTGGCTTTGCCGGAGAAGGTGTAGATGACACCGAGGATGCCGTGGAAGGCAATCGGCAGCCAGAGGACGAAAATTTCCATGAACAAGAGCGCGGGCATGTTATGGATGAAGTTCACCTCATGCTGAAAGGTGCCAAAGAGCATCTGCATGTTGGTGAAAAGGTGGAAGCAGACGAACCCGCCGATGGGAACGATGCCCGTCAGCGAATGAAGCCTGCGAAGCAGGAAGTGATTTTTTTCAAGGAATGAGACGCCCCCGGTCGGGGTGGTGGAAGAAGCGGCGTGGTCAGCCACGGGTGGTCCTTTCTATGCCCTTGGATACGAAACCCTGAAAGAGGCGGGGAAACCCTCCGATGCACCCCCCGCATCGGTATTCAGGTGCATAAACGATAATAAAATCCGCTGATTCGTCAAATGTGGAAAGAAGAAAGTGGCCAAGTAAAGACACGCCCTCACCCTAACCCTCTCCCGGAGGGAGAGGGGACAGGCGAGTGGTCGAGAGGTCGAGTGTAGAAAACCAAATCAACTTCACGCCTGAACTTTACGTCTGCGTGAAGTTCAGGATGGTTTTTCAAAATGCAACCATTGACACCGAGGGCTTAAACCCCGGATTGCATATTCAAATATCCGGCCCTGAAGGGCACGGCGTCAAAAATGTGTGTGCAACGCAGCGTCCGCACTCAACATGTAAATCAAACCGACCACGGCTTGGGATTGGAGATCACTTCATCCGTGCAGCCTGGGCGGCCTGGATGTAACGGGTGCGCAGTTCGTACACCGTCGAGGCGAGCATGGTGTCTTCATCAGGCGTGAGGTTGCCCTTGGTTTTTTCTTCAAGGACACCGAGCATGTCGATGTGGTGTCGCGCCAGGTCCAATGACTGCATACGCTGCCCGGTGCGCGGGTCGGCCAACACCCCCATGGCATAAAGCGCTTGTGCCGCCAGCGTTGATACCAACGTGGCCATGGAAGCCTGCGGCATCGACGGTGCGGCTGGGGAACCGGCTGCGGCCCCCCCGGTACTGCCCGATGATTTCGCGGAGGAACCCGCGCCGGCTGGGTTGCTCGTACCAGCGGTTTTTTGCGTCAGACGTTCCTTCTCCGCCTGCGCCTGGGCTTTCCAGTCATCGTCAATTTGAATTTTTGGGCCTGGTGTATCAGTCATGGCGTGAATTCCTTCGTAAAACGCGAGCTCAATTCACGCAGTATAACCGACAACTGGTATGATGAAGGACTTGCATAAAAAGGAGTGCGTTGATGTCAGATGTCGTACGTGAAACCGGAACGGTGCTGGATGTGAAGTTCGACGACAAAGGGCTGGTGCCCGCGATCGTGCAGGACATCGACACCGGCACCATTCTCATGGTCGGCTGGATGAATCAGGCGGCATTGGAACAAACCCTGCGCACCCGTAAAGCGACGTTTTACAGTCGCAGCCGAAATAAAATGTGGGTCAAGGGCGAAGAGTCGGGCCACATTCAGGAAGTAATCGAAGCCCGCGTCGATTGCGATCAGGATGTGGTGCTTTTGCGTTGCAAGAGTCATGGCCCCTGCTGCCACGTGGGGTATCAATCGTGCTTTTACCGGGCGGTGACCCTGGCGGAGACGACCCAGTTGCAGTTCGTGGAAAAGCCGGTGTTCGACCCCAAAGCTGTTTACAAGAAATGATGCAAAGAAGTGGCCGAGTGGCCGAGTGGTCAAGTGGCCGAGTGACGAAAAAGATCAAGAGATCAACACCATGCAAATCAACCACACACTCACCGCCAAGTCGCTGCTGCCTGCGGTGCAACGCACTTTTTCATTGGCAGCACGCAAGGTACGCCAACTGGACCAATCGTGGGACGCAAACAAAGGCACGCCCGTGTTCACAGTGCAGGGCCGATACACCTCACGCGGCTGGACGGAGTGGACCCAGGGTTTTCAATATGGATGCGCTCTGTTGGTGTTCGATGCCACCGATGATGCGGCGATGCTGAAACTCGGTCAGCAGCGCACCGTCGAACGCATGAGCGCGCACCTGACGCACATCGGCGTGCATGATCATGGCTTCAACAACCTGTCCACTTACGGGAACCTTCGCCGACTGATTTTGGAAGGTCGCATCAACGATAAAAAAAACGCTGGGTGGGAACTGAATTATCACGAACTGGCGATCAAGGTCAGCGGCGCGGTGCAGGCAGCCCGCTGGTCGGGGACGCACCCGTTGTCGGGCGAATTGCCCCAAGCGTTGCAGCCGTTTGCAGGCACGCCGATGGGTTACATTTATTCGTTCAACGGCCCGCATTCGCTGTTCGTCGATACCCTGCGCACGACACGCATACTCGGCCTGGCGTGGAAACTGGGGCAGGTGCTGATGCACGAAAACGACAAGGCTGCCAACCTGCTCAAACGTTCGGTGCTGCACGGCATCACCACCGCACGGTACATACTGTGCCATGGTGAATCGGGGCACACTTACGATGTGCCCGGTCGCACCAGTCACGAGGCCCTGTTCAACCGTAATGATGGCGCGTTTCGTGCCAAAAGCACGCAGCAGGGGTATTCGCCCTTTTCAACCTGGACGCGCGGTTTGGCCTGGGCGCTGCTGGGGTACGCAGAGGAACTGGAATTTTTCGCCACGATCGAGGCAGGCGAATTCAAACAGGCGACCGGGCTGAATAAAAAGGATGTTGTGGCGGTGTACGAACATTGCGCCAAATTGACCGCGGAACATTACATCAACGATATCAGCGCTGCTGACGGAATACCCTACTGGGATGATGGCGCGCCCGGTTTGGCGATGTTGGGCGATTGGCGTGAACGTGATGCGGAACCGGTGAACGATCACGAACCGGTTGATTCGAGTGCCGCGGCGATTGCAGCACAAGGGTTGGTTCGACTGGGTCGATATTTGGCGGGTAACAAAAAATTGAGTCAGCGTTATACGCAGGCTGGTTTGACCGTGGCACAGACACTCATGAGCGATGCGTACCTGGCGACCTCGCCCAAACATCAGGGGTTGATTTTGCATTCGATTTACCATCGGCCTAACAACTGGGACCATGTGCCCACGGGCAGCAAAATACCGTATGGTGAATCGAGTTTGTGGGGCGATTATCATGCGCTTGAAATGGCGCTGCTGGTTCAACGACTGGCACAAGGCGGCAAATATCCGACGTTTTTTTGAAGCATGATTTGTATTTGTTAGCGCCGCGATTTATCGCGTCTGATTGGAGTGGCAGTTCGGTATAAGACGCGATAAATCGCGGCGCTAATAGCAATGTGTTGTTGACTGAATGCGAGTGAATGAACATGACCACACGCAATGTGATTGTGACAGGTGCATCACGCGGCATCGGCAGAGCGATTGCGGTGGCGTTGGGTACGCTCAAGGCCAATGTCGTGGTGAATTACAACAGCAATCAGCAGGCAGCCGACGAAACCGCAAGTGAAATTGTCAAGGCCGGCGGCAGGGCGATCATCGTCAAGGCGGACGTCGGCAACCTCGCTGATCACGATCGGCTGATGAATGACGCGGTGAAAGCGTTTGGTGCGATTGATTTACTGGTGAACAATGCGGGGATTGCGCCCAAGGTGCGGGCGGACATGCTGGACATGCAGCCGGATAGTTTTGATTCGCTGCTTACCACCAATTTGCGCGGCCCCTATTTTTTGACCCAGCGGGTTGCCAAACAGATGGTTGAAAAGCGCGGCGGGTTTGCCAATGACATTTTGCCTGCGATTGTGAACATCAGTTCGATCAGCGCGTTTACGGTGAGTGTGAACCGGGCGGAATATTGCATCGCCAAGGCGGGGTTGTCGATGATGACGCAGCTTTACGCGGCTCGTTTGGCGGAGCATCGCATTCATGTGTATGAAATTCGGCCGGGGGTGATTGCGACGGACATGACCGGGCCGGTGAAGGAAAAATATGACAAGCTGATTGCGGAGGGTTTGTTTCCGATTCGCCGGTGGGGGCAACCGGGTGATATTGCACAGGCGGTGGTGGCCATCGCGGAGGGGCGATTGAGTTATTCGACTGGACAGGTGTTGGAAATCGACGGCGGGTTTCATATACCAAGGTTGTGATCAACGCTTTTTGAGTCTTTCACGTCGTTTTATGAAACGCTTGAATCCCCTCTCCCTTCGGGAGAGGGTGGCCGAGTGTCGTCGCGGCGACCGAGGCCGGGTGAGGGCGTGTCTTCAAAACCGCTGATTAACTTGAATATAAGGTTTTCAGACGCCCTCACCCAAACCCTCTCCCGGAGGGAGAGGGGACAGAACAAGACCCACCAACTTTCAGTGAATCACGCGAATTGCTCTATACTGCTGGCATGAGTTTCACCAAAAATGAGTCGTGCCGGGCACGGATTGCGCAACTGCAAGAGCGCATCAGTGCCTGGGGAGTCGATGGACTGCTGATCACCAACCCGGTGGACATTCGTTACCTGACGGGGTTTGTGGGTGATGACAGTTGGGCGGTGGTGCCTACGGAAGGCAAGCGCGTTCATGTGTTGTCGGATGCACGTTTCACCGAACAGATCAAGCGTGAAGCTCCACAGGTGACTGCCCACATCCGCAAAAAAGGTTTGGCCGATGAACTGGCCATCGTGGCGGGGGCGTTGGGCTTGAAACAACTGGCATTGAGCAAGGACCATATCACGCTGGCGCAGATGCAGGCTTTGCGGAGCAAGGTCAAGGGCGTGAAGTTCAAGCCGGTGGACGACGGGTTGGTGGAACAGCGTGCGGTGAAGGATGCGGGTGAAATCAAACTGATACAAAAGGCATTGGTGATTCAGCAGAAGGCGTTTATTGAGTTGCTGCCGATGGTACAGCCGGGGGTGAGTGAAAATGATTTGGCAGCGGAGTTGGAATACCGCATGCGCCGGCTGGGCGCGGATGGGCCGAGTTTCAACACGATCGTGGCGTTCGATGCCAACGCAGCACTGCCTCATGCGATACCCGGCTCACGCAAGTTAAAGAGCAATGGTTTGGTACTGATCGATTGGGGGGCGAAGTTCGGGGGTTATTGCTCGGACCTGACGCGCGTGGTGGCGGTGGGACGGGTATCTGCGAAATTGCGACATATTTATGAGGTGTGTCGTGAGGCACAGTTGGCGGCGATACAGGCGATTGGGCCGGGCAAGTCGGTGAAGGAGATTGACAAGGTAGCGCGGGACATCATTACCAAGGCGGGCTTTGGCAAAGAGTTTGGTCATGGGTTGGGGCATGGCATTGGATTGGATATTCATGAGCAGCCGGTGTTATCGTGGCGGGTGGAGGAGAGGTTGCAGGCGGGGCAGGTGGTGACGGTGGAACCGGGGATTTATCTGCCGGGGGTGGGAGGCGTGCGGTTGGAGGATGATGTGCTGGTGACGGCTGGGGGGAAACAGGTGTTGTCGGAACTGCCGTTGGCAATGGACATGCGGGGATGATGGTGCATAAGCTATCGACCTTGAAGAAAAGAAGTGGTCAAGTGGCGGAGTTAAATGAAATGTTTAGCGCGGACGCTTTGCGTCGGCGTGCATGACGCCGTGCCCTTTAGGGCCGGATGTTTGAGGGTAAAATCCGGGGCTAAAGCCCTCGGCGTCTTGTTCATCCAATCAACCCAGTAACCAACTTACTGATGTAAAAATCAACCCCGTTTTGTTTGCGAGTAACTTTATGATCGACCTGAAAAATTTGAAGTCGTTGATCAAGCTGATGGTCGAAAACGACCTGACGGAAGTGGAATTGCAGGATGCGCAGGGTGAAAAAGTGGCCCTGAAGCGTGGTCGTGCGGATGGGCCGGTGACGTATGTGACCAGCGCCCCGCCAACGGTTGGCACGATCGCACCAGCCCCGGTAGCGGCTGCGGTGAACACAACATCATCAACGTCAGCAGCCTCGACGAGTGCAACATCGGGCAGTGATGCGGATGCGGGGTTGGTGCCGATCAGTTCGCCGATGGTGGGCACGTTTTACGCTTCGCCCAGCCCGGAGGCCAAGCCCTTTGTCACGGTGGGGAGCAGGGTCACGGCTGACACGGTGGTGTGCATCATCGAAGCAATGAAAGTGTTCAACGAAATCAAAGCCGAGACCAGCGGCACGGTGGTGAAGGTATTGACAACCAGCGGCAAAGCGGTCGAGTTCGGTCAGCCGTTGTTCATGATTCAGCCGGAGTGAGCCTGTCAAAGAAATGTCCGCCAAGACGCCAAGATGCCGAGTTTCAAGCCATTTCAATTCTGATTTTTTCAACACAGAGGACACGGAGTTCACAAGGAAGAATGGGTTTGCTTAACACGAATGTTTGCTCTGTGTTCTCTGTGAACTCGGTGTTGAAATGAAACGAGGCAGAGGCGGCATCGCGTTGATGGATTGTCGGAATAATTAAGGAATACCCAGCCCATGTTCAGTCGTATTTTGATAGCCAACCGCGGGGAGATCGCAGTGCGAATCATTCGCGCCTGTCGGGAGATGGGCATTGAATCGGTGGCGGTGTATTCGACGGCGGACAAGGATTCGATGCACGTGCGCCTGGCGGATCGGGCCATTTGCATCGGGCCGGCCCCGGCGACGGAAAGCTACCTCAACATTCCACGTTTGATCAGTGCGGCCGAGGTCGCCAACGTGGACGCGATTCACCCGGGGTATGGTTTTCTTGCGGAAAATGCGCACTTTGCGGAGGTGTGTCGCAGTTGCAAAATTGAGTTCATCGGGCCTTCGGTGGAATCGATGTCATTGCTGGGGGACAAAATCAGTTGCAAACAGACGGCGGCGGCAGCCAAGGTTCCGCTGTTTCCCGGTTCCAAGGGGGCGGTGAGCGATGAGGACGAAGCGGTCAAAATCGCCCGCAAAATAGGCTACCCGGTGATCATCAAGGCGGCGGCCGGCGGCGGCGGCAGAGGCATGCGCGTGGCTCATAACGACCTTGGCCTGCGCTCGGCGATTCACTCGGCCAAGGCCGAGGCGGAGGCAGCCTTTGCCAACGGTGCGGTGTACATCGAAAAGTTTTTGGAACAGGCCCGGCACGTCGAAGTGCAGATACTCGGCGATCAGCAGGGTAACGTCATTCACCTGTTCGAACGCGATTGCTCAATGCAGCGGCGGCATCAGAAACTGGTGGAGGAAGCCCCCTGCCCGGTGCTGGACGAAGCCACGCGTGATGAGTTGTGCAAGTCCGCGGTGCGACTGGCCAAGGCTGCCAAATATTACTCAGCGGCGACGGTCGAATTTTTGCTCGACAAGGACCGCAACTTTTATTTGCTGGAGGTCAACACACGGGTGCAGGTGGAACACCCGGTGACAGAGTTGATCACGGGCATTGATATCGTGCAGGCACAGATTCGCGTGGCTGCGGGCGAGCCGTTGGGCATTACGCAGAAGGATGTGAGGCTTAACGGTCATGCGATTGAGGTGCGATTGAATGCGGAGGACCCGGCTCGGAAGTTTGCACCGTGCCCGGGGGTGATTGAACGGTTGGAGTTGCCCGGTGGGCCGGGGGTACGGATGGACACGCATTGTTATACGGGGTATCGCGTGCCGCCGAATTATGATTCGCTGATCGGCAAGTTGATCGTGCACAAGCCGACCAGGGCGCAGGCGATTGCGGGGATGAAACGGGCGCTGGTGGAGTGTCGGATTGAACCGATCAAAACCACTGTGCCGTTGCATATGCAGATCATGAACGACGACCACTTTCGGCGGTCGGATGTACACATTCATTTTGTCGAGAAGTGGCTGGCGGGGATGAGTGAGGCAGCGGGGTGAGGGGTGGAAGAAGTGGTCGAGTGGTCAAGTGGCCAAGTGGTCGAGTGACGGCATCGTCGTCGGGCGTTAGCGCCGCGATTGATCGCGTCTGTGAATGTGGCACCGCCGCCCTCGGCGGTGAGTTTGTCAATTGTGATTGACCCAGCCGAGGGCTTTCGCCCCGGATTTTCGCCGTATTCGCAAAGCAATCCGGCCCTGAAGGGCACGGCGTCAAAAGCACATGGGTGCCAAGTGGCCAAGTGACGGCATCGTCGTCGGACGTTAGCGCCGCGATTTATCGCGTCTGTGAATGTGGCACCGCCGCCCTCGGCGGTGAGTTTGTCAATTGTGATTGACCCAGCCGAGGGCTTTCGCCCCGGATTTTCGCCGTATTCGCAAAGCAATCCGCCCCTGAAGGGCACGGCGTCAAAAGCACATGGGTGCCACTTGTTTCCGATGACTTTGGGCTTTGCATCACGCGGCGGGCGTGTGCATGGAGCGCAAGGGCTTCCAATCCACCTCGGCATGAAGCTGATGGTTGTCCACCAGATGGGCGATTTCCGAGATGGGCTTGCGCAAGGGGACGTTGGGGTAATACTGTGCGATCAATTCAGCGACCGGAGCGTTCTGCGAATTGTCATTGGCGACGGGGAAGTAGGTGCGATAGCCGGGCAGGTCGGTTTGCACGAGGGCGGCGATGAGTCGTGCGGCATCGCTCTGCATGAGGTAGGAAAAGCATTCATCGATATTGATGTAGTGTGTGCGGGTGCGTTTCTGGCGGGGGTGTTGTTTCTGGAAGTGAGCCACCCAATCGTCGGGCATGACATACGGCAAGCGCAGGGCGATGCCCGACATGCCGGCGTGTTCGCAGAAATAACGGAGCATGTCTTCACTGGCGCACTTGCTCAAACCATAAATATTGCCGGGGTTCTGCGGCAGGCGGTCGTCGGCAGGCAGGTAGGGCAACTGACTGGGCACGGGGTTTTCCACCCAGGGGCGTTCGCCGCTGATCGCCTGCACGGAACTGGCGAAAATGATTTTTTTCACGCCGCAGTCGCGGGCAGCCATGAAAACGTTCATGTTCATCGCCAGGTTTTCGGTGTAGAGCGTGGCAAACCGGGCGGAAAAGGCATTGGGGTGATTGGCCAGATGCACGGCAACTTCCATGCCTTCGGCCAACTGGTAACAGGCCATGGGGTCCAGCAGATTGGCGATGATCGGACGGACGGACAGCGCACTGTGCGTGTGTAGATCGGTGGCACGGACTTCATGTCCCTGCTCGGCGAGGTATTGCGCGGTGGCCGAACCAATTCGACCCGCGGCACCCGTGACCAGAACTTTCATGATTCAAACTCCAAGAAAACGTAATTCATCACTAAAAAGAGTTTTGCCGCAGAGGACGCAGAGTAGTGCATGGATCATGGATAAAGGATAATGGATAAGACCTTGTAGCCAAGTTTTTTCCGAACATGATCCTTTATCCATCATCCATTATCCATTCTGCCAAACATCTTTGCGTTCACTCAACAGTTCGATTTATTCTCACGCCGTGGCCGCGACGGATTTGGGTTGCGGGTTCCAGCCCAGTTCACGGATCAGCGGTTCATGATTGACCAGATTGGCATCACAAGCGGCGACTCCCTCCACCCAAGGCACGTTCGGCCAAGCCTGATCGACGATCAGGCGTGATTCGGGGCCGACATCGGTCGGCAATGGCAGCAGGGCTGGAAAGTAGCAGTGATACCCTGATAGCGGTGCGGTCAGGGCAGCGTGAATGACCTGCGCGCCTTGTGAATGGGTGAGATAGAAGTAGCTGGAGATATACCCGGCGTTGTCGTTGATGATGGACTGTCGTGCCCAGTCAGACACGCGGGCTTCGTCGTTATCGGTGATCAGCCGGGGAAAGCGCAGGGCGATGCCGGTGATCGGCGTGGTTTGACACATGAACGCGAGCAGCCGTTCGGTGACGGTTTTACCGACGCCGTAGGGATGGCCGGGGTTGGCCGGCGTGGACCCATCCAGCGGCAGTCGGCGGGGAAACGAATGCGTGTAACTGTCAAACAGCGGCCCGAAAATCACGTTGATGGAACTGGCAAAAATGATGCGACTCACACCCGCCTGCTGCGCTGCGTGAAACAAGTGGGTGTTCATCTGCACATTTTCGTGGAAATAGCGCTGATGTTTGCCTGCCTGTGACCAGGTGTGGTTGGCCAGGTGCACCACTGCGTCGATGCCATCGACCAGACGGTGACACTCGATGGGTTGCAACAACTCCGCCAGGTGCAGTGGCACCGGCAGCTTGCGATTGGGCACGTGATCCGTGGCGCGAAGCTCAATCCCTTTTTCGTGTAGCAGGCGACAGACGGCAGAACCCAGCTTTCCGGCAGCGCCGGTCAGCAGCACTTTCATAGTGATCAACTCCAGTAACCCCCGGCCCCCCGGTCCCCGGCCATCGTCCACGTAATCGGTGCGTGTCGTATGGCGTTCAGCGTCAGGTACGATTCAAGGCTGAACCTTGGGGGTAATCGTTTTTATTTTACCGAATTGCCGGGGTCGTGGCGAACAAGTACGAATGCGGGGCTTGTTCGGTTAATTGAACAACGCTTTGCGGGGTGAACTCAGCTTCGACCAGGCGCAGGCCGTCAAAGCGACCGTCGAGGGAATCGGGGCTGTGCATGTCCAGGGCGAGAAATTGATACCGTTTTTCGCGTAGCCATTGACGGATTTTACGGTCGGCCTGGTAGCCTTCTTCGCCGGTCATGCTGCGGTAGTTGCCCTGCAAAAGCACGCCCATTTTCTGCAACGCGAGCAGGGCTTTGTCGATATCGCCCTGACAACCCATGCGTTCGGGGTGAGCCATGATGGGCTGGTAGCCCTGGTCGATGAGTTGTTGCAAAATCGGTGGTGCCCACTTGGGCCAGGTCGGGTCCCACACGTCCATGAGCAGGTGTTTGCCCCCGGCCAGGGTGCACACACCATGTTCACGAATGTAGTCAGGCGTACTTTTGGACAAGCGTAATTCAGCGCCCAGCCAGAGTTGATATTGCAAGCCATGCTGGTGCAGGTGTTGTTGCAGTTCGTGGAAGTGGGCTTGCAGGTGGGTGGGTGTGTTGTCGGGGAAAAAATCGTCACCACAATGAGGCGTGCAGATCGAGCCGGCAAAACCCATGCTGATTAACTGACGCACACAGGCCACCGATTCATCCAGCGTGGCGCAACCATCATCAATGCCCGGCAACAGGTGGCTGTGAATGTCAATCAAACCTTTGCTGGGGGGTTGTGCGCTGCTGTTCTGCATGATTGATTTATGAATAGTTGACGCCGAGGGCTTTAGCCCCGGATTTCGTATTCAAACATCCGGCCCTGAAGGGCACGGCGTCAAGTTTGCGATTCTACAACTTTTTACATTCACTTTTACCGTGTTTTTTGCAACGGGTACTTTTCCGCCGTGGCCGAGTCCCACGGGCGCTGGTCCCGGCTGACGGGCAGCCCATGAAACTCACTTCGGCAACGATAGCACACCAATTTACGCCTGGACAAAAACAATATCGCCAGGTCGGCTGCGATCATCACCAGCAGCACCACCACCGCTGCGGTGCTCTGCCTGTAACCGATGAGCACCAGCGACAACGCCACGCCCAGGGCGACGATGACAAACCCGGTGATCTGCGGAAAATTTTTGCGGGTGTAAAGGTCTTTGCAATTGCAGACCGGGCAGTGACGCAGGTAACCCCGGTCGTCAATGGCCTGGTCCCAGTTGAGGTAGATTTCACCTTCACTGCTGTTGGCGGAGGTACTTGCAGCGTCACCGGCGGGGAAACCAACGATGCGGGGCGGATTTTTCGGGTCCACTTCCACGCGATACAAATGGCGACGCTGAAGGTTGCGAATATCAATACGCACGGGTTTATTGTCCGGGTACGAGGCGACCGTTACAAGCAGAATATGCCCGATCACTTCGCGTTTCCGAGTCAGCCCCCGAACCTTTCATCGGCTCATCGTGCCCGGTCATTTGACCTTTTCTCGTTGGTCGGTCAAAATATAGGGCTTCCCTCTGCCTGCGCGGAGGCAGCCTGACAAGGATTTACTCATGAGCACCAACATCGCCCCCGGCTCGACGGTTCAAATCAAACTCATCAAGTCGCCCACCAGTGCCGCGGCGCAAAAAACCATCATGCGCCTGTTCCGCAAGGACGCAGCCGTGAAGGTACAGGCTGATCGTCTGCGCAAGGCTCGCAAAACCCACACCACCGAGCACCCCCGCGGCGGCTGCATGTGGACCGTACACGTGCCCTCCATCGCCCCGGTGAAACTCGCCCCCGGCACCACCGGCACCCTCGTCGCCAGCCTCGATGTGCTCACCGACCTCAAGTCCGTATCACGTTTCATCGAAGTCACCCCCGCCTGATGACAAAATCATGATTGATGGGATGCCACACTGCGTCCCGCGCAGCGGGCGCTGTGTGTTTTTTTGTGGCACCGCCGCCCTCGGCGGTGGGTATGTTTGCGGTGATACACCCAGCCGGGGGCCGCTGGGCTACAGCCGTGTGCCACCGGCAGCTTGACTGCCAGTGCCATCCGCCTTCACAGAACGCGGGGTTCAACCTGCGGTTCATCAACACTTCAAGCACGGAATACCCAAGTCCTCGGCCTGTCGGCCTCGTCCTTGGCTTGTTAATTTCAAAATTCGAAATTCGAAATACTCACCGCCGAGGGCGGCGGTGCCACAACTTCACCGCCTGGGCGTCGCATCCGCCTGTGCTGCGGAAAACAAATTGAACTGACTGGTGAACTTGAGCCAATCCTCCCAGTGTCTGCGGTTCATCGGCAGACTCGGATCATTGAACGCCTCTTCCGGAATGCGCTTCAACTGCGCCCGTGCCCGGTCGTTGGCCACGCGCGCCTCATCCAGCCGACCCATCTCGCAATACGCATTGACAATCTGCACCAGAGCCATCAGCGACGACGGGTCGGCATCAAAGCGTTTGACCGCAGCATCGTAGAGCGTGATCGCCTGATCGAACCGACCCAGGTCATAGGCACAATCCGCCCGGTAGAAGTAGGCGTTGCGTCGATACAGCCGTTCCATCTCGCTCAAGGTTTCGGGCTTGCGCGATTCCAGATCGACCACCACCTGACTGTAAAACTTCTGCGCCTGTTCCAATCGTCGTGCCCGTTCGGCTGCCAATGCCTGACGACGCGACAAGGGCAGTTGCTGGCGCAGCGTTTGTTCGATCATCGGCACCGACTGACGATACGCATCGGCCATGATGAACCGAACCGTCGGCCCTTCATCGCCCTTGCCATATCGCTCATTGGCCTCGCTCATGCGCTGAATCGCCGGCTCAAACTGTTTGAGTCGATAGTGCAATCGACCCAGTTCAACCAGTGCATTGCGGTATTCATTGCTGTCGGGTTTCAAAGCCGGGTGATCGGTGACCACTCGTTGCAGTTCGACCATCGCCTCATCAGGCCGATTCAGTGCGATCAGTGACCTTGCCAACGGCACATGACTTTCGTGGGCTTTGGGGCTGCGCGGGTGGTCGTCGATAATGCGTCGGAAAAAGTCCGCTGCCACGGCAAACTGACGATCCGCCAGGTGCGCCATGCCCAAACGGTGCATCGCCTGAAGCTGACGCGGGTCACCGGGCATCGCCTTGGCGAATTGCAATAGCACATCAATGGCCTTGCGCCACAACTGTGCCTTTTCGTAACAATGAGCGCTCTTCCACAAACTGTCGCTGTGTTCACGCACATCCTTGATCGTCACCACTGTTGCGTGCCTGGCGTAAAGGTCGCCAGCCTGTTCGTACAAGCGGGCTGCGTCGATACGCAACTGTGCCCTTAGCGAACGCACCGGCGTGGTACGCGGCGAATCGGGGGCGACAGGGGTGCGTTGTGATTCATCGACTTCCGCTGAGGGTGCCAACGCATTGACCGACTTACCGTCAGCCGCCTGCTGCGATTCCGCTTCGGTTTGCAGCGCCAGGGCGAAGTAGGTGTCCGCCAGTTGCATCAGCGGTTCCGCCGGCCAGGGGTCGCCGTACACCGGGTTGAGTAATTTCAAATAATCAAGTGCCAGGGCGTATTCACCGCGGTCGTAATGAATGACATGTTGGCGACGCAGTAGTTCGATGGCCTGCTGCACCTGCCGGGGGGCGGGGTTTTGCGATTCGGTCATTTTGCTGACGGCGGCACGAAAATGGTCGAGTGCGTGGTGGTGCATCCCCAAGCGAGCTTCGCAACCGGCACGACCAAACAACGCATCGAGGTACGCATCCGTGGAACGGAACTCGGTTTCCGCCTGCATGAAATATTCAAGTGCCGCCCGCGGTGCGTCCACCTCCGGCCCATGGTCCGGGTTGGCCAAAGTCAACTGCCCCAAACCAACGAGGATGCGGGCTGCCAATTCCGCCTGATCCGGGTCGCCGGGGCGCAGGGTCTGTTGCGCCAGCCGATAGTGCGTCATGGCCTTGCTGTATTCACTGATGTTCTGATATGCCTGCCCCAGTAGCACGAGCAACGGTGCAAGGTCATCATCTTTACCTTCGTCCATGAACCGAATGATTTGCACTTGAAGTTCGTCGATGAGTTTTTGGCCTTGCTCAGCCTGCAATTGCAAGCGTCCGCGCACGGTCGCGGCCCAGATGCGCTGCGTCCGTCGTGACGCACGATCCTTTTCCATATCCAGGTCGGCTTCGAAACGTTGAATGATCGGTTCCAGCGATTTCACGTCCCCGCTGCCGCGCGCCAGGCTGCGTTCGATCATCCAGCGAATCACTTCATGACGGGGTTTGCCGGTGTCGTCCTTGACCGCCATGAGCATTTCCAACGCTTCGGGGTAACGGTCCATGGCCACCAGCGTTTCCGCCCAGCGCTGCTGACGATACCCTTCCAGGTTGTAACCCAGTTTCACCGCCTGCTCGTACAAGGCCATGATGCGCTCGTGATTGGTGGGCTTGTCCCATCCCTTGGCTCGCTGCTCCAAAAAAATCAGGTCCGCATTGAGCACGGAAAAACGAGCCTGCTGCGGGAGTGTGCTGGCTCGAAGTCTGGGGTCGATGACATCCACCAACTCACGGGCGCGATCGTAATTCGCAGCCTTGATCGTGTCCGCAAAATCATCCAGCACCCCGTTCATGTCCGGCCCGGCGGTGCGCGTCATCGACAAATACAACCCGACCCCGAACAATACAAACCCGATCAGCAACACCGGCATCTGCCAAAGTTGACCCCAGCCCGGCGGCGCAGTCACGTCCGCCACGGTCATCACCTTGGTCCCCTGTCCGGGCGTGGCTGCGGTGGGCGGGTTGGCGGGGGTTGGGTTGTCGCCGGTCTTGGCCATGTCAATTCCCTGGCGACACCTGCCGACGGCAAGCGTCGTTCACTTATAAGACCTTATCGACCAAGCGGAGGGAGGGGGTTGAATTGCGCTTGGCTCTTCGCGGTTTTTTCATGAGGCGATGGTGATAACAGGGCAACCGCATTCTCCTTGTACCGTCGATAGCGCCTCGCCGAGAACACGAGGCTCCGGTGTTGCTCAGAGCCAGGAGCGGAAGCGAGTGGTGCTTTGAATAACCAAGAATCGCTCATTTCCATTCGCGGCTCTGAGTCACTCGATTACTACTCGCAGCTGCGAGTCATTCGATGAACTGACGCGCCTCCCTTCTTCTTGGCGCCTCTTTATCTTGGCGTCTTGGCGTTATGGTTTTCGTTCCTAACCGGTATTACTTCGTGTTCTTCGAGTCTTTGTGGCCCATTCCATATTGAACAACTGGCCACTTCGGCACCGATTTTCAGGTAATCTGTCAACCCACGAGGTGACGATCATGAAACGTGTTTTGTCAGGCATTCAACCTTCCGGGCAGTTGCACCTGGGCAATTATGCCGGGGCGATCCGTCAGTTCATCGAAATGCAGCAAACCCACGACATGTTCATTTTCGTGGCGTCGTACCATGCGCTGACGAGTGTGCAAAACGCTGACACCTTGCGCACCAACATTCATCAGGTGGTGGTCGATTACCTGGCGTTTGGTTTGGACCCAGCCCACTGTCACATTTACCTGCAACAGGATGTGCCGCAGGTGACCGAGTTGGCGTGGTTACTTGGTTGCGTGTGTCCGAAATCGATGATGGACAAGGCCACGAGTTTCAAGGACAAGGTCGCCAAGGGTTTGTCCGCGTCGGTGGGGTTGTTCACGTACCCGATTTTGCAGGCTGCCGACATTTTGGGCGTTGATGCCGACCTGGTGCCGGTGGGCGAAGATCAGCGTCAGCACCTGGAAATCACCCGTGACCTGGCGGAGCGTTTCAACAATGCCTACGGCCCGGTATTCAAGTTGCCGGACATCGTGGTGCGCCGGGAGGCGGGCGTGCTGCCGGGGGTGGACGGACAGAAAATGAGTAAAAGTTACGGCAACACCATCGACCCGTTTTTGCCGGAGAAGGCGCTGCGTAAGTTGATCATGTCGATCAAAACCGATTCGCAGCCGATGGAAGCGGTGAAAGACCCCGAAGGTTGCACGGTGTATCAGATTTATCGCGGACTGGCGGGAGAAAACGACCCGCGCACCGTGGAACTGGCGAATAAGTACCGAGCCGGGGGCATGGGCTACGGCACCGCCAAGCAGGCACTGTTTGACCTCATCATGGACCACTTCGGCCCGGCCCGCCAACGCCGTGATAAATTGCAAAGCGACCCTGCCCTGGTGCATGAGGTGTTAAGTGCCGGTGCCAGGGCAGCGGGTGAAAAAATGATCGATGTCACCCAGCGTGCCCGCAAAGCCTGTGGGTTGTGAGTGGGAGATGTCATCAATTGATTAGTAATGACGCCGAGCCCTTTAGGGCCGGATGATATGGTGCAATCAGAGCGGATAAATCCGGGGCTAAAGCCCTCGGCGTCATGGTATCTTTTTGAGCCAATGGTTCGTTTTCGAGTTACAATTCTTTCATGTTCATGCACGAAAACAATGGAGCCTACATCGCTGACACCGCGCGGGTGCTGGGCGAAGTTCGGCTGGGGCGAAACGTCAGCATCTGGTTCGGCGCCGTCGTGCGCGGCGATGTGGCATTGATCAGCATCGGCGACGGCAGCAACGTGCAGGACAATGCCGTGGTGCATTGCGATCTGGGTTTTGCCAACGTCATCGGTGCGGGTGTCACCATCGCCCACAGTGCCGTCGTGCATGGTGAAGCGGTCGGCGATGGTTCGATGATCGGCATCGGTGCCAAGGTGCTGGGGCATAGCAAGGTCGGCAAAGGTTGCATCATCGCAGCCGGGGCCTTGGTGCCGCAGGGCATGGTGGTGCCCGATGGCATGGTGGTGATGGGTGTGCCGGGCAAAGTGGTCAGGCCGACCAGTGACAATGAAAAAGAATACCTGCTCAAAATTCCGCCGAGGTATGTTGAGGTGGCAAAACGGTACGCCCACGAACCCAACCATCCGCTTGCCAAACCCTGGCAAGGTAACCTTCCCTGACATTCACGAATGGATGATGGATCATGGATGATGGATAATGGACAGATCGATAGCAAACGTCACGGGTTTTTCTGAACATTATCCCTTATCCATGATCCACTATCCATGACTTATTTATTTCCAGCCATCGATCTGCGCGGCGGCAAGGTCGTTCGTCTGTTCAAGGGCGATTACGATCAGCAGACCACCTACGGCCACGACCCGCTGGCGCAGGCGCGTGAGTTCGAACAAGCCGGGGCTTCGTGGTTGCACTTGGTGGACCTGGACGGTGCCCGCAGCGGACAGATGCAACATTTGGACGTGATCGCTTCGATCTGCAAAAACACCCAACTCAAAGTCGAGGTCGGCGGCGGCGTTCGCACCAGCAGCAGCATCGATGCACTGCTTAACATCGGCGTCAGTCGTGTGGTGCTGGGCACCGCGGCACTGCGCAACTGGCAATGGTTTGAAAGTTTGATGGGTAACCCGACCTATGCCCGAAAAATCGTGCTGGGCTTGGATGCCAAGAACGGGCAACTGGCGGTGGCCGGCTGGGAGGAAAGTTCAGGTCAGTCGGCACTGGAAGTGGCGATGCGTGTGAGTGATTGGCCGCTGGGTGCGATTGTTTACACGGACATTGCGACGGATGGAACGTTGGCCGGGCCGAATGTGGAAGCGACGCAGCGACTGGCCCAGGCGACGCATGTGCCGGTGGTGGCATCGGGGGGCGTGGGCAGCCTCGATCACTTGCGGGCTTTGCGTGCATTGCCATTGCAGGGCATCATCGTCGGCAAGGCGATTTACGAAAACAAGTTCACCGTCGCGCAGGCGATTGAAGTGGTGGAGGGGAAGTGAAAAGGGGCTATTGGTCAAGTGGCCGAGTGGTGGTAATTTCGAATTTCGGATTTGTCTGGCCAAGCCAAGGACGAGGCCGGAAGGCCGAGGACTTGGGAATTCTGCGTCGTTCATCGGTGAGTCAGTGAATCGGTTACTCGGACAGAATGGTCTTTGCTTTGACCGATTAACCGACTCACCGACCAACTGATCAACCACTTCGGCCAGACGCGATCAATCGCGGCGCTAATCTTCGAAAACAGTTCCGGCACTCGACCACTTGACTACTTGACCACTTCAACGGCAGGCTATGATGTGATCACGCACCACACCAACAAGGATCACGGATGATCCGTCCATTACCACGCAAGTTCAGCAGCCGGGCGAAACCCTGGTTCGTCACCGCCATGTTCTGTGTTGCCACGGTGGTTTTTTTCAATGGTTGTCAGACGCCGCCCAAGGCGACCGATCAGCCTGTCACGACCATGACCCCCGTGGCAGTGCCGGTGAGTGCGGTTCGCCGTGAACCCGATGTGCGGGTGCGCATCATCACCAACGTCACGTCGCTGCAAATCACCAGCCCGTCCGGGCGCGTGGTGGTGCGTGTAGCCGACCATGCCAACCAGTCAGGGCAAAGCTACCCGACACCGATGACGATCAGTGGTTCCCCCGGTCGTTACACCTTGGGGTTCACAGGCTCATCACCAGTACCGTTGATCGCTGGTTCACTGCACATCACGGCACACACATCCACCCCCAACGACCCCGCCAACGATTGGCTGCAGGTCAATGGCGTTGCGTACCCGCATGGCATCAGGTTGCAACCCGCAACATCGGGGCGAAGCAGTTTTGATGTGATCAACGCTTTGCCGATGGAGGAATATTTACCGGGGGTGCTCGACAAAGAACTGTTCCCCAATTGGCATTCGGAAACCTTTCGGGCACAGGCCATCGCAGCACGGACGTATGCCATTGCCGAGCTGGGGCGCAGTGCCTCACGCAGTTTTGATTTGGAAGCCACCGTCGCCAGTCAGGCCTACCGTGGCAAGGTGACCAACCCCAGGGCATTGGCTGCTGCCCGCGATACCCGTGGTGCGGTGCTGACATGGAACAATCAGGTGTTCCCTGCGTACTACTCAAGCTGCTGCGGCGGAGCGGGGCAGGACGCAATCGCAGCATTTCCGCAGGCTGGGTCAGCGGTGAACATTCCACCATTGCAAGGCAAGTTGCGCGGGGCCTGGTGTGCAGGCAGCGGCAACTATCGCTGGGGACCGGTGAGCGTGGAACGTTCGGTACTCGCACAACGATTGGCCAATTGGGGTCGTGCCAATCGTCACCCGATCGCCGGGTTGCAGGGTATTGCTGACATTCAAGTCAGCAGTGTCAACGCGGCGCAGCGGCCGGGCGGTTTTATCATCATGGATACGCAAGGGCGAAGTTATACGATGGGGCCGGAGCAGTTTCGCTTTGCGTGCAATCATCATGCGGGAGGCATGAAAGCCTCGGCTGGGCAGCAACTGGTGAAAAGCAGTCATCTGCAAGTGCAACTGTCGGGCAACCTGATCACTTTCACCGGTCAGGGCTTGGGGCATGGCGTTGGGCTGTGCCAATGGGGGGCACAGGGACTGGCGCAGGCAGGTTATTTTCACACTGCGATTTTGGATTTTTATTACCCGGGTGCGACGATAGTGAAGGCTTACCCGTGATTGTGCCGACGTAAGGGTCGGGGTGGTTGATGGAGTGGTGAACATGAGTACCTGGATTGACCTTCCGTGGGATGCGCAACTGCAACATACATTGGAAACCCTCAGCGACCCCGGCGCGATTTTGATGACCGGCAAAGGCGAGCGCATCAACCCCATGACCATCGGTTGGGGCAGTGTCGGTCGGATTTGGGGTTTACCAGTGTTTCAAGTGCTGGTTCGCCCGTCGCGTTACTCGCACAAATTGCTGGAGGAACATGGCGAGTTCACCGTCAATTTCATGCCCGACGGTTCGGGGGATGAAGTGGCGTACTGCGGTGCGGTGTCGGGGCGCGATGTGAATAAGTTGCAACAGTTGGAACTGACCACCGAGCCGGGGGCGCAGGTGAGTACGCCGATGATTGCTCAGGCACAGTATGCGTATGAATGTCGCGTGCTGCTCAAGGCCGAGGTTCAGGCGGACAAGCTGGACCCGACTGTCATTCGCGGGTCATACACCAACGGCGACTACCATACGATGTACTTTGGTCAGATTCTGGCATTGCGGCAACGGGAGTAGTAATGGATGAAGGATAATGGATCATGGATCATGTTCAGACCCATTGATATGAGGGGGTTTTTCTGAACATTATCCTTCATCCATTATCAATTATCCATTCTGCCAGACTCGAAGCCCCGCAGGTTGCCACCAGCGGCCATGCAGACAACCACCTTGATGATGTTCATGTGCCCGTGGTAGGGATCAAGTCCCTTCCCGTTTTTGACGATGATTCTAACATGCGATACGCCCGGAATTTCAAGACACTCGAACCGCGTCAGGGCGGGGAAAGTCGGGGCTGTGGTCGGCTGCGCTGCGAGTTGATGAGTTGTGATTTGGGCGAGGTGGCTGACATTTCCGCCAGCGGGATGCGTGTGAAAAGCAAACGCAAGCCGCCGGTGACGGTGGGCGAGCGGATGAAGCTGGCCATCCATACCGACGGGGTACGAACGGTGATCATGGCCGAGGTGGTCTGGTTGAAAAAACAGGGCTGGTTTCGCCACGAACTGGGCCTGCGCTTTTTGGATGTGGGCATTTCCACACGCATTTTGCTCGATCAAGCGGTGAGCTATTCCGTGCAACGCTTGACCATCGCTGACCCGGTATGAGGGGGGGCTGGGTTCGCGGGTTGCTCAGAGCCACGAGCGGAAGCGAGTGGTTCTTTGAAAAGCCAAGAACCGCTCACTGCCGTTCGCGGCTCAGAATAAAACAAAGAACACCTGCCCCACCCAAACCAGTGATGAAACAGTTTCTAAGAGACTGTATGAAAAGCCCATGGTATGACGAGCCGCGCCCGTCAGGAAGCGGTTTTCGGAGTGCCTGCCGCTTGGGAAGACCGCTCCCTCACGGTCGCGGCTCGTTCAAAGGGACTTTTCGTACAGGCTCTAAACCAACGAGATGTGTTTGCTCTGCCATTGAATACCCAAGTCCTCGTCCGCCTGCGGCGCGACTCGTCCTTGGCTTGTCGGCAACTTAATTCTGTGCTGTCGAGTTTCGACGCAGCCGTTACAATCGCCGCATGTTCTTCCCGGTACGAACCGATCGTGCGCTACGGCACACGCCCTGGGTCAACTACACCCTCGTGGCGGTAAACGTGCTGGTACACCTGTGGGCCTTGCAGCCGACGGCTCAGCCCTGGCGCGAACTTTTCATTCTTGATCCGCAAACGCCCGCCACCTGGCACGGGTTTCCGTTTCAATATCTGACCTACCATTTTTTGCACGCCGACTGGATGCACCTGATCGGCAACATGATTTTTCTCTACGTGTTCGGCAACAGCGTTGAAGATCGACTGGGCAAGCTCGGTTACCTCTGCTTTTACCTGGCGGGAGGCGTGTTGGCGGGGCTGGGTCATGCCATGCTGGAAATCAACCCGGTGCTGGGCGCCAGTGGTGCGGTGTGTGCGGTGACCGGGGCGTACCTGGCGCTGTTTCCGCTGACACAGGTGACGATTGTGTACTGGTTCATTTTCATCGGCGCGTTTGAAGTATCGAGCTTCTATCTGATTCTGTTTCAGATCGCACAAAACCTTTTTATGCACCTGGCCGGGGCGGGGGGCGTGGCATACATGGCTCACCTGGCGGGTTACGCTTTTGGTTTGCTGATTGCGATGTTGCTTTTATGGACGCGGATTTTGTCCAGGGAACCTTACGACCTGTTGGCGGTGTGGGAACGCAGGCGACGAAGGCAGGCGTTGGCATCGCTCACGAAACAGGGTTACTCGCCCTGGGCGGGGGGCAAGGCAGCGGAGCCGGGCGGGGAGATCAAGGCTGAGCAGCCCGTATCACCTGAACAGCAAAAAATCATGGAGCAACGCAGCCGAGTCACCGCAGCGATTGCCGCGCATGACCTGCCTGGTGCAGTGCAGCGTTACCGTGAACTCTGGCAGCTCGATGGTGAGCAGGTGATGGGTGTGCAGGACCAGTTGGACCTAGCCAATCAACTGACCAGTCAGGGCGCGTATGCGGAGGCTGCGAAGGCTTATGAATTGTTTTTGAAGGTGTACAGCCGATCAACGCAGACCGAGCAGGTGGAATTGATATTGGGGTTGATTCACACCCGTTACCTGCCCAAACCGGAGCGTGCCAAAGAGTTGTTGCAAAAAGCCAAACCGCGTTTGACCGATGCCCAGCAAGTCGCCCTGGCGGAACAGTTGCTGGCGGAGTTGGGGTGAGTCGAAGAATTTCGAATTTCGAATTTCGAATTTTGAATTTGTTTAGCGCGGACGCTTTGCGTCGGCGACGAAAATCAGGATGGTTTGACCAACCACCGACACAGACGCGATCAATCGCGGCGCGAACTTCCGCATACTGACGCCGAGGGCTTTAGCCCCGGATCGCAGTCACAAACATCCAGCCCTGCCTTGGACCTTGGACCTTGGACCCAACACCATTGAATCGTCACCCCTTTCTCTCTAGAATCTTCCCCCTTGCCCCGGTAGTAAGATGGCCAGGCAAGTGCGGCCACACGGGACAGCGATCACGAAAGGAACACAATGGGTATTCTCGAAGGCAAACGCGGTCTGGTGTTTGGTATCGCCAACGATCGTTCGTATGCCTGGTACATCACCAAGGCTATTCTCGCACAGGGTGGCCAATGCCTGTTTACCAACCTGCCCGGCGAAAAAATGGAACGTCGGGTCCGCCTGGCATTGGAAGAACTGAACGTCAACGACCCCTGGCTTGCGCCTTGCGATGTGAGCAAGGATGAGGACCTGGATGCGCTGTTCGCCAAGGTGCAGGCTGATTATGGGAAAATTGATTTCGTGGTGCATTCGGTGGCGTTTGCCCAGCGTGAGTTTTTGGACCTGGGCAAGTTTCACACCACCAGCCGGGCGGCCTGGAACCAGGCATTGGATATCAGTGCGTACTCGTTGCTGGCGATGACTCAGCGAGCGGTGAAAATCATGCCCGATGGCGGGTCGCTGATTGCCATGAGCTACTACGGCGGAGAGAAAGTCGTGCCCGGTTATAACATCATGGGCATCGCCAAGGCGGCACTGGAACACACCGCGCGCTACCTCGCAGCCGAACTGGGCGAAAAGAAAATTCGCTTGAACACCATCTCCGGCGGCCCGCTGCGCACCCTCGCAGCCTCAGCCGTGGGCGGCATCGGGTTCATGTTCGAACATCATGCCCGCAAAGCCCCCCTCAAACGCAACATCGAAGGCGAAGAAGTCGGTCAGGTGGCTGCGTTTTTACTGTCGGACCTGGCCAGCGCGATCACGGGTGAAAATATTCACGTCGATTGCGGGTTCAATGTCATTGGCATTTGATGAAGACTAAGTGGCCGAGTGGCCGAGTGGTCGAGTGATCGAGAGATCGAGTGATCGAGTGATTTTACATTTTGCAGTTGAGTCAACGATCAAACCACGGATTCACACATATACCGGTAACCATTCGATTCACTATTTTTGTCTTCGCACTTGACCACTCGGCCACTTGGCCACTCGACCACTTCTCGTATCGCGATAAATCGCGGCGCTAACCGATACAATGCATACTGATAATTTCTTTTCACGGCAATGGTCGGGCGAAGATGCCCAGGTGATTGGCGTTGGGGCGCTGGGTGCCGGGCAGGCCGCGATCGATGGGTACGTTGATGACCTGGGCTTGACCCGATTCGTCGGCGAGGGCCAGGGTGGTGGATCCGCCGCCGTCGAGGTTGATCGCCCACCAGCAGCCCAGCAGTTGCAACCATTGGGCGGTTTGGGTGAGCGTGACACCTTCGCTGTAGTTGGGTTGTCGCCCGTCGATCACCAGCAGATAAAAATGTCGCTGATCGCGCGACAAGCCCGCAGCCGTGCGCGGGTGTACGTCATTGTTTTTCTGCGGCAGCAATTGGCCATCGTCAAGCAGTAAATGAAAACCGCCCAGCCCGTTGTGGTAGTTGGCAAGGTCCACCGGCGGACGGGTGATGCTGACGCGATTGTCTGCCGTGAATAACAGCAGCCCATAATTGGCATCCGGTTGACTGCTCACGATGCCCTGTGACAGGTTCAAACCCATCACGCGCTGGGGCTGATTTTCCTCCTTCACCACCGGGCTGAAGGGCGAACCGTTGACCGCGATCTGACACCCATATTTTTCAAGAAATGTGCTGGTGTGCATCGAACGCATGGTGCCCTTGCCGGCGTCCTCGGCTGGGCTGACCAAAAAACCAAGCCCCGGGGCTTGCAGGTCGATCCGCACGGCATACACCCGCAAGGGGTGCGGTTTTTCAACCTTGATTTCCGCCAGGTGGACACCTTCAAAACGCGGTTGCCAGACGTGATGCTGATTGTCGGGCGTGATGATCACGTCCTGCGCTGAGGGACGTGAACAGGCAACCAGCGTGGTCAGCCATACAAAAAGCAACCACCGTGAGGCTTGATGAACCAAGACCCAGCGTCGGACGCGGTGATGTGGCGGTGGGGTGGGCAAGGGGATAAACGATGATTGTGCGCTGTGTTGTGAGGGGTGTTTTTTTTCGACCCCTTCACGCCTGCGCCAGATACGCAGCCAACAAATCACGGCAGGCGGTCAAATCATCGCGGTGTACCATTTCCGTTACCGTGTGAATGTAGCGCGTCGGGCATGACAGTGTCATCGCCCTGCAACCGGCCCCGGCTCGCTGCAAAGCCGCTGTGTCCGTTCCGCCACGGGGCAGAATCGAACGTTGAACCTTAATCTTGTTTTTCTCTGCTACGGTTTCGAATTCGCGTACCAGAGCCGGGTCGCTGATGACTGAACCATCCATCACCGTGAGCGCAGCACCTCCGCCCAGTTGGGTGACGCGCTGATCATCGGGCACGCCGGGGGTATCGACGGCCAGGGTGGTGTCGATGCCGATGCCGATGTCGGGTTTGAGGTCATAGGCACTGGTCATCGCGCCACGCAGGCCGACTTCCTCCTGCACGGTAAACACGCAGGCAACTTCGCAGGTGTGCCCGGTTTGCACGAGCTGGCGCATGGTGCCGATGGCGATCCATACGGCGACGCGATTGTCCAAGCATTGCGATACCACCGTCGAACCGACCTGCGTGCAGGGGGCGTGTATGACCACCATATCACCGATTTTCAGGCGTGTTTTGACTTCGTCGGGGGTCAGGCCGGTGTCGATGACCAGGTCGCTGATTTCGGGGATTTTTTTGGTGTCATCGGGGCTGGCGATGTGAATGGGTTTGCCGCCGGGGTTCATGACGCCGGGAAAATCTTTGGAGGGATCATCGACATCGGGACAGAGCGTGACGAGACGGGCGAACAGGTTACGAGTGTCGAATCCGCCGATGTTGTGAACGCGGACGAAGCCCTTGTCGTCGATGTGGCGCACGACAAAGCCGATTTGGTCCATGTGGGCAGCAAGCATGATGCGTTTGGGTTTTTGTTTGCTTTTCAGGGCAGAGGGTTTGATGCGTTTGCCCGGTGAAGGTTTACGCAAACCGATGATCGAACCCATCGGGTCGATGCGCACTTGGTCAAACAGGGTTTTGGTTTCTTGAAGCACCAGTTGACGCAGGCGATGTTCCTGCCCTGAGACCGCTGCGGTGGTGACGAGTTTTTCCAGTAGTTCCATGGGTGTAAGTTTAGCCTGAAACGATCGTGTGATGCATCGACGGCCTTGTGGAACCGGTGCTGTCGGACTCAGTGGATGAATCCTTCAGCCACTACCTCATCAGCGATGTTGCCGACCGTAGCTGACAAGCAGGTTTGGGCACGTTAAACCAATTCACGTTGCTCATGATGGTTGGGGTTGGTTGTGTACGTGTGGCTGCCAAGCGAGGTTGAAACCTTTCCTTTTTTACCAGGGATTTTTAGGGTGTTTGCGCATCGACTTTGTTGCAGGATTGCAGGGCTGTGCTACCGGGTGATGCGTGGTTGGGCAAAGACCAAGCATCGTGAGCATGGCGGGGTAAGGCATGTACCGATGTCCCCGGAATACGCGGAGCGGTTTTAGGTGAACAAAAAGAAGGAGCGCCAAAGGGATCGCGGCTTGCACAGATATGGACAAAACGTCGTCCCCCAACCCCCATTATTCCGCATAGAACCGCACCAGGACATCCCCAACAAATGGCTAATACACCCGGTTGGACTCGAACCAACAACCTTCTGATCCGTAGTCAGATGCTCTATCCAATTGAGCTACGGGTGCATACGACACAATGCTGATCAATTTCGATCAGTCGAGTAATTTACGTTAGCTTATGCCACCGGTCAAACGGCCTGTGACATGATGCAGAGCAAGCACATGTGGTTTGATTGACGGAGCCGCGCCCCCCGGGGGCGGCAGTGAGCGGTTCCTGGTTGATCAAAGAACCACTCGCTTCCGTTCGTGGCTCTGAGCGACACCAGTGTCTGCTCGCGGCTCTGCTACCCGATGGAATGCTATGCGGAGATTGTGACATGCTCGACACCATGACCCTGCTCCCCCGACCAAGGCTCATTCAAAACGGTGAAGGCAACTGGCGTTTCAACCAGGCACAGGGACAAGCCCTGATGAAATTGAAGCCGACACAAGCCGGGGTGACGGTGCGTATCGACCCGTTGCAGATCACGCAACCGCAAAGCTATCGGTTGATGATTCGTCCCGGTGGGGTGAGGGTGCTCGCGCATGATGCAGCAGGGGCGCAGCACGCGGCGGTGACCCTGCGGCAACTGGTGCGCCAGTGTGATGGGCAGTTGCCGGCGGGGCGTATTGATGACCAACCTGATTTTGCGTTGCGCGGGTACATGCTGGATGTCAGCCGAGACAAAGTGCCCACCATGACGACGCTGTATCGCATTGTGGACTTGATGGTCGAACTCAAGCTCAATCAGTTGCAGTTGTACACGGAGCACACATTTGCGTATCGGAAGCATCGCAAGGTGTGGGCCGGGGCTTCGCCGATGAGAGCGGAGCAGGTGCGCAAGCTGGATAGGTATTGTCGTGCGCGTGAGATTGAGCTGGTGCCCAATCAGAATTGTTTCGGGCACATGGAAAGATGGTTGGAGCACAAGCCTTATCACAGCTTGGCGGAGGCACCGCAAGGTTTCAGGACAGCGTGGAATTATCGCCCCAACCCGACGACGCTGGCACCGCATTTGCCGGGGTCGATGCGGTTGGTGAAAGGGTTGTTTGACGAATTATTGCCGAACTTCACGAGTCGGCAGGTGAACGTCGGCTGCGATGAAACCTGGGACCTGGGGCAGGGCAAAAGCAGAGCATTGTGCGAAAAAATGGGTAAGGGTCGGGTGTATTTGGAATATTTATGCAAGGTGCAAAAGTTGGTGGCAAGGCATGGCAAAACCATGCAGTTTTGGGGTGATGTGATCATGCAACACCCGGAGTTGGTGGGCGAGCTGCCTGCGGGGATGATTGCGCTCGAGTGGGGTTACGAGGCGGATCATCCGTTTGCGGAGCACGGGGAAAAGTTTGCGGCATCGGGTGTGCCGTTTTATGTGTGCCCGGGTACCTCGACGTGGAACACGCTGGCGGGAAGAACGGACAACGCGCTGGGTAATTTGCGCAGTGCCGCGGAAAACGGATTGCGTCACGGGGCGATTGGTTATTTGATTACGGATTGGGGCGACAACGGGCATATGCAGCCGTTGGGTGCGAGCTTTGTGCCCCTGGCTTATGGGGCGGCGGTCAGTTGGGGTTGCAGTGTCAATCGTGAGTTCGATGTGGCGAGGGCGACGGACCTGCATGTGTTTGAGGACCGGGCGGGCGTGATGGGGCGAGCGGTGATGGATTTGGGCAATGCGTATCAGACGGCGGGGTCGAAGGTGAGCAATGCGTCCACGTTGGCGATGCCGTTTTATCAACTGCCCGGGACGACGCCCAAGTGGTTGCGTGAGGCGGCAGAGAGCAGGGGGGCAGAGCGATTTGGTGAGGCGGAGCGATACGTCGGGGACACGATGACACGGTTGATGAAAGCCGATATGCGCTGTGTTGATGCGCGGTGGCTGAAAGAGGAGTTTGCGTTGGCCGGGCGGATGATGCAATTGGGTTGTCGGATGAATAGGGCACGGTGCGCAGTCGCGGATCAGGCGTTGTCAGCGGTGGATATCAAGCAAAGAAAAACGCTGAAGCGCGATTTGGAAGACATCATGCGTGCGTACCCGCGGATTTGGAAGTTGCGCAACCGTGTGGGTGGGTTGAAGGACAGTTTGGCGCGGTTGCAAAGGCTGGGGGAGGCGATGGGGTGAAGGATGATGGATAATGGTTTTGACGCCGAGGGCTTCAGCCCCGGATTTCATTGTCAAATATCCGGCCCTGAAGGGCACGGCGTTGGGGTGAGGCGGTGTTGGATGATGGATAATGGATAATTGATAATGTTCAGAGATGGTGTTCGTCAACAGTCTCTTGGTTTGTACATCATCCTTTATCTTTTATCCATTATCCATCGTATTGGTGGGTCCGCTCGCCGACTCGCTTGACCCACCTTTCACCCCTGGCAACTTGCCCGACAATTCCCCATTGCCCGGCATCCAACTTGCATTACAATGCACAACCAAGCGACGGATATCGCTTTACTCACCCCAAACATGGAGACCATCCAACGATGGCCACGGCAACCCTCCCCAAAATCGCGGAACTGTTAGGTTCACAGGCTGACTCCCTGCTCAACTACAAGGCCACGGGCATCCCCAGGGAAACCCTCCACCTGCCCGGCCCGGACTTCATCGACCGCATCGTCGCCAGCACCGACCGCACCCCGAATGTGCTGCGTAACTATCAAACCATCCTCAACAGCGGACGGTTGGCGGGCACGGGTTACGTGTCGATTCTACCTGTCGATCAGGGCATCGAACACTCGGCTGGGGCTTCGTTTGCTCCCAATCCGATTTACTTTGACCCTGAAAACATCGTCAAGCTCGCCATCGAAGGCGGGTGCAACTGCGTGGCTTCGACGCTGGGCGTTTTGGGCGCATGCTCACGCAAGTATGCCCACAAAATTCCCTTCATGGTCAAAATCAACCACAACGAATTTCTGACCTACCCCAACAAGTTTGATCAGATCATGTTCGCCAACGTGAAGCAGGCTTTTGACATGGGTGCGGTCAGCATTGGTGCGACGATTTACTTTGGCAGTGACGAATCAGCCCGGCAGATTCAGGAAGTCACCGCTGCCTTCGCCGCTGCCCACGAACTGGGCATGGTCACCGTGCTCTGGTGCTACCTGCGCAACAGTGCGTTCAAGACGGCGGAAAAAGATTTTCACACCGCGTCCGACCTCACCGGTCAGGCCAACCACCTGGGCGTGACCATACAGGCGGACATCATCAAACAAAAACTGGCGACCAACAACGGCGGATACCCGGCTGTCAAGTTCGGCAAGTCGCACAAATTCGTGTACGAAAAACTCACCACTGATCACCCGATTGATCTGTGCCGATATCAGATCGCCAACTGCTACATGGGGCGTATGCCGTTGATCAACTCCGGCGGGGAAAGCAAAGGCGCCACCGATCTGGCCGAGGCGGTGACCACGGCTGTGATCAACAAGCGAGCCGGGGGCATGGGTTTGATCAGCGGTCGCAAGGCTTTCCAAAAGCCGATGAACGAAGGCGTGGCCCTGCTCAACGCGATTCAGGATGTGTACCTGGACAAGTCGATTACCGTGGCGTGATGAGGTTGCTCACCGACGACAAACCGGACGATCAACATTTGACGACATCACTCAAAGCCCAGGCATGGCCATGCCTGGGCTTTTTTGATTTGAATGTGGCACCGCCCCCGGGGGCGCCCTCGGCGGTGGGTCTTACAAAGCGATGTATTGTGGGGCAAGCGCGTCGGCGCGCGGACCCACCATGAACATCAATGGATCATGGATTAAGGATAATGGTTTGTGACGCCGAGGGCTTTAGCCCCGGATTTCATTGTCTAATATCCGGCCCTGAAGGGCACGGCGTCATCAGCACACAGCACCCCATCGCCGGTTGCCCCCGGTGGCTGGCAGCTTGGCTGCCAGTGCTTTGATGATGAGTCGCATCACGAGCGTTTGGGGCGACGGGCGATGAGCGGCAGGGACAAGGCCAGCAGCATCAGCGTGCCGGGTTCGGGGGCGTGAGCAAAAAGAATCGGGTCATTGTCGTCACGCAGCAGGTCGGGCGTCGGCCCATAAATCGACTTTTCATCAGCGGTTTGACCGCCTTCATTGGCCACGTAAACCCCTACGCCGGGTATCACGGCTATGCCCGCAAAGGCCCCGCTGACGCTTTGACCATCGGGGTCGAGTTCCAGCCCGGCAGCAATGGCGGAAATGGTGAACAGGGAAGTAAAGCTACCCGTCAGTCGATCAAAAATCGAGATACGCGGTGATTTGCGTTGGGTGATAAGCACCTGATCGCCGTCGAACCCGATGTCGAACGCCTGATCGAGCGTGATGGGGCTGAACAGGGACGAACCATCGGGCAGGTACGTGAAAACCTGACCACCCAGCGGTTCGGGGTCGATGGTGGTATCGCCGACGGAGGCTACCCAAACATTGCCGGTGACGGGGTCCACTTCGACGCCGCGCAGGCCGTTGCCGTAGGCCGAGGGGCCGGTGAAGGTGATTTGGCCGGTGCCGTTGAAGGTGGTGTTGAGGCTGGCGCCGGTGATGTTGGGGCCGGTTTCGGTGAGCGACCAGCTTTGGACCAACCCTGCGGTCGTGGTACTGACGTTGCCGCGTTTGCTGGTATAAGCCAACAGAGAAGAACCGTTGCGGACGACACTCACACCATCGGCCTCGGCCACCGGAATGGAACCCAGCACCGTGCTCAAGTCGGCACTGTAAACAGTAATTTGTGAACTGGCGGCAACATAAACACGCCCCAAGTCGTCGGTGGCAATCGCCTTGCCACGCGGGCCGACCAAGCGAGTCAAGGTGGCGGTGGTGTAATTGTTGTTGGCCAGGTACGCACCGCTGCTGTCTTTTGCCAGTGCATCCAAGTCGATGCGGCGAACTTCACCACCGGAGCCGACGCTGTTGTTGTACCCGGCGTAGAGGAACTTGCCGTCGGGCGACAAAGCCAACCCACGGTTGTCACGCGGGTCAACGCTTTGGTTCAACCCCAAAACGGTTTCACTGTTGTCGATGAGGTAAGCCACGCTCCACGATGGTGTACGCAGGTCGATGGCTGCATGGGCGTGATGGGTCAAATTCAGACCGGCCACCCCAGCAACTAACACCACCATCGCCGCCCCGTAACGATTGGAAGCTTTCATAGCCCCTCCTCCAAGGTATGTGCGAAATCTCGATAAGGATTATAACAGCGAATACCAGGAAAACCATCGAAATGACGTTTAAAAATGATGAATAAGGGGTTTTATCCGGTCAGCGCGTGTGAATCATTTGCAATATTGCAATGATTTGAGTGCCGTAGCGCGGGTGGCGTTGGGTGCCGTTGGCAGCGAGTTGCGATTGGCACACGACGGTGATGTTCACCAAACACGCCGAACACACACCGACGCAAAGCGTCCGCGCTAAACGTTGGCAATCAACGACCATGGCCTGATATTTTTTACCAGGTGCTGGGCGGGGGGATGATGGCCATGTCGGGGTAGTTGCCACGGGTGAAGGTCATGTTCAGCGGTTCACGGCCACGTCGCCAGACGGTGCCTTCCAGGTGCAGGCCTTCTTCTTTCCAGGTCATGCGCAGCACGCCAACATCGGGCTTGGTGAGGTTGGCACTATCGGGCGACCATTTGCCGATGTGGCCGAAGGTGTAGGTTTTGATGGTGAGTACGAGGAACTGGTTGTTGCGAATCTGCCAGGTGCCGGTGTTGATGGCAGGGGGGTAGCCCGGTCGGCAATTGGCATGCACAAACGTTCCATTTTCATTGAATTGGTAGCGTTCGTACCACTTGGGGGTTTGGTTGATCCATGGGCCGACGATCGAGCGTTCCGGTTGGGCGTCTGCTTCGGCTGACTCGCCCGGTGCTGCTGCGACGGCGCTCGGTTCTACCTGCGGTGCAGCCTCGGCTTCGGTGGCTGGCGTTGTTGCCGGTGGTGCTGGAGTTGCAGTTGCCGGCACATCGGTCGATGGCACTTGAGCAGCGGGAGCAACCGACGTATCAGGTAAACCGGCGGCAGCAGGGGCGACGGGTGTTGCTGCGGCTGGTTCGGCTGTTGCAGGTGCATTGTCACCACGGGAAGTATCGGGCATCAACTGCCCCGGCGGAATCGGCGATGCGCTTGCAGTGTCACTGAGCGCCTGACTGACCACACTGGTTCCTAAAAAGGCTTCACGGACATCGGGGGGCAGGGGTTGTGCGTAAATGCCCTGTGCGTTTTTCGGCACTTCAAAAATACCCTGCACCGACCAGTTGGGCCGACGTTTCGGGGCGATCAGCAGGTTGGCATGAACGATCAGTCGATCGGGGTGGTCTTCGAGCAGTACCAGGGACCCGGTGGTTTTCCAAGGTTCGATGAATTGACCATCTCCGATCAGCCCGGCGTCGTAACCGATCAGGTAACGTGCCTCCATGCGCTCGGCATCCAGCGTGTCGCCCAGCCGCGTGCCTTCGGGCAGTTGCACCCACAATCGCTCCATGGCGTGATCTTTGCGGTTGACGAACTGTTCCTTTTTATCATCCCAGTCGGCCAGTGAGGTGATGTGTGTGAACACCAGCAGTTGATCAGCACCACGGACAAAGGCGAAACGGCCTGCCTGCCAGCGGGGCATGGTGTTCTGACGCACCAGCCGGGCGTTGGGCACCAGTTCCATTTCCGTGCGGAACGTGGCGGAGGTTTGCCGATCTTCGACGGCTGGGTTAAAGCCGGCGTCTATGCCGCAGCCGGTGATGAGCAAGGCGGCGAGCAGCAGTAACGATAATGGGGTTGTGTACGAAAAGTGTCCGGCCAGGTGCCAACGGTTCATGCCTGCCTCACGTGTAAGTGCCATCGGTTCGTGATCCTTGATGTTGATACGACAAAATACATACGACCACCACGCCGGGGTTGATCGTCCAACCTCAACTTTATCGGCCCAATCGTCGTTTCATTTTACCCACAACCCCCGTCTGACTCGTGTTGATTTCGCAAGGACGCATCAAAGTCAACGGAAGTGGTCGAGTGGCGCGGTGATTTCGAATTTCGGATTTCGAATTTAGCAAGCCAAGAACGAGGCCGACAGGCTGAGGGCTTGGGTATTTTGGAAAGTTCATCGGTGAGTCTGTGAATCGGTTACTCGGTTACTCGATCGGAATGGTATTTGTCTTTTCTGACCGATTAACCGACTCACTGACCAACCGATGAACCACGCCGATCAGACGCGATCAATCGCTGCGCTAACTATCGAATACGGTTCCGTCACTCGACCACTCGATGACTTCGATTGATCACCGCGTGCCGACCACCAGCGAACCGAACGCAGGCAGCTCGACTGAACCCGTGAGGGGTTGACCGGTGAACAGGTTGATGCAGGGCCTTGGCGGCAGGGGCACGGTTTGTACCTGATGGGTGAAGTTTAAATAAAACAGGTAGTCATGCCGACCATCGCTGCGACGCTGCACACTCACACCCGGCGGGGTCGGCTGGTCGATGCCTGCACGCAGATTCAATGCTTTGGCGATGCCCGTGAAAAAGTCATCGTGAAAGCGATCATCATTTCGGCTGGCGATGTAGTAAGCCTTGCCCTTGCCCAGGTGATGCACGGTGAGCGCAGCACGACGGGCGTAAAAGTCACGTTCATACTCAGCCAGCACCTGCACCTGTTTTGATTCGACATGCACCAGGTCGCAATAGTGACGGGCGGCATATGACCCGTTCAAGCCCAGTTGGTTGTTTGCCGCTGCCAATACGGATTGCGGGGTGTGCTCGCCGGGCACATCGGTTTCTTCCACCCAAACACCAAGCACGGGGCGTAACGGGCCGGGGAACCCGCCTTGAAAACAGAGGTCGGTTTCGTTGACGATGCCGGAAAAATAAGTGGTGACGAACGTACCCCCCTGTGCGACGAATTGCTCGACGCGCTGGGCGACACCGGGTTGCAGCAGGTACATCATCGGTGCCAGCAGCAGGCGATAGTTGGCGAAATCAAAGGTGGGGGCAATGATGTCAACCGGGATGTGTCGCTGCCAAAAGGGGCGGTAAAAATCAAGGATAGCCGTTTGATCATGATTTTTTTCACGATTACGCGGGCCTTGTTCGCCTTCGATGGCCCAGCGATTTTCCCAGTCGAAAACCAGCGCTGTTTCCGACGGTGTTGCTGCACCAACAACCGCATCGAGTTTGCCCAGCAGTTGCCCCAGTTCCGCGACTTCCCGGAAAGTACGTGTGTTTTCATGGCCGACATGATCGACCACCGCCCCATGAAATTTTTCGCTCGAACCCCTGCTCTTGCGCCATTGAAAATACATCACCGCATCGGCCCCGTGCGCCACCGCCTGCAAACTCGCGGTCTGATGCATCAAGGGTCGTTTGAGGGGTGAAAAGTCCTGCCAGTTGACCTGACTGGGCGTTGACTCCATCAGCAAAAAAGGTTGGCCCTTTTTCAACCCACGATTCAGGTCATGATTGAAGGCGGTGTAAAGCGCCGTCTGTGCTTCAGGTTCCTTGTGCCAACCGGGGTACGCATCCCACGACACCACATCGCAGACTTCGGCCAGTTTCCAGTAATCAAGCTGCATGTATGTACCCATCAGGTTCGTGGTGACGGGCACGTTGGGCGTGATATTTTTCAATGGCACGATTTCATGGCCCATGAAGTCAGCCGTCTGATGCGTCACAAAACGCTTCCAATCCAGCACCAACCCGTGTACCGACGGGTCGATGAATTCAATCTGGCTCCAGTCGGTGAAACGGTGACTCCAAAAAGTGCTCCACCAGGCGTGGTTGAGGTTGTCGAGGGTTTGATAGCGCTGTTGCAGCCAAAGTCGAAACGCAGCTTTGCAGAGGTCGCAGTGACATTCGCCGCCGTATTCGTTGGAAATATGCCACATCGCCAGTGCGGGATGGTCCTTGAATGATTCCGCCAACCGGGTGTTGATCTGTGTTGCCTTGGCGCGGTACACCGGCGAGGTGTAACAATGGTTATGGCGAAAGCCCTGCAGGTCGCGCAAACCCTGTGCATTCACCCGACGAATTTCAGGGTACTTCTGAGCCATCCAATTGGGCTTGGCACCGCTGGGTGTGGCCAGGTTAACCGATATGCCATTGGCCCACAGGTCATCGACAATGCGATGCAGCCAATCAAAGTCATAGCAACCTTCCGCCGGTTCGAGCATGGCCCATGAAAAAATGCCGATGCTGACGATGTTCACCCCTGCGAGCTTCATCAGCCGAAGGTCATCACGCAACACCTCGGGGTACGCAAGCCACTGTTCGGGGTTGTAATCGCCGCCATGAAGCATGTGCGGTATTTGCGTGGCCGAGGCAAAACGTCGCGTCATGATGAACCAACTCCGTGGTGAATGAAAAGATGATAACCGAAGACCTTCGCTGCATTCGACGCCATGCCCTTTAGGGCCGGATATTTGAATGTGAAATCCGGGGCTGAAGCCCTCGGCGTCATTTGCTTCAATGACTTAACCACTTCACCCTCCCCCGATTTCACCACCTGCTTATTCTGCGAGTACCATGCCCGCATGCTCAAGGGGTCATCACCGCTGCGCCTATTGGTGTTTTCCGATGACTGGGGTCGGCACCCCTCCAGTTGTCAACACCTCATCAGTCACCTGCTGCCACGCTACCCGACGCTCTGGGTCAACACCATCGGCATGCGCCGGCCAACCTTGTCACGTGACGACCTGGGCAAAATTTGGAAACGTCTGCGTGATTGGGGCCAGCAGAGTGAACCACTTTCGTTACCCGACAACCTGCGGGTGATCGCCCCGCGTATGTGGCCGGGGTTTCGCACCGCTTGGCAACGACACTTCAACGCCCGCAGCATGAGTCGTTCGATTGTGCAGGCTTTACCACCACCTGTTGCAGACAACTCAATGTCAAATGCACCTGTGATCGCTGTGACGACCTTGCCGATCGTGGCCGACCTGGTGGGCAGGTTACCGGTCGATCGTTGGGTGTACTACTGTGTCGATGATTTTTCCGTCTGGCCGGGCGTTGACGGTTCGGTGATGGACACGATGGAACGTGAGCTGGTGGCGAAGGTCGATCATGCACTGGCGGTGTCACCGACCTTGCAACATCGTTTGGCAGCGATGGGCCGTGAATCAGACCTATTGACCCACGGCATCGACCTGCATCATTGGCAAAACGTTACGACACAATCGTTACAACCCGAACCCCCGGTATTTTCGGAAAAAAAGACTTCATCGCTACCCTTGCCTGATTGGTGCCATGGGCTGCCGCGTCCGATTCTTTTATTCTGGGGACTCATTGACCCCCGGTTGGACGTGTCATGGTGTCGCGCCTTGGTGGAACAGGTCGCCGGCACACTCGTTTTAGCCGGGCCGATGCAGTCGCCCTCGCCCGACTTGTTGCAACTGGTGCAGCAATACGGGCAGCGTGAGGTGAATTCATCATCTTTCGGGGACGCGGCTGGGGTTGCAAACGCAGCGGGTAACACCAAAGGTTCAATCGTATTGCCCGGCCCGATGCGCTACGACCTGTTACCCACACTGGCACAATGGGCGGATGTGTTGGTGATGCCTTATGCGGATTTGCCCGTGACTCGTGCGATGCAGCCACTCAAGTTCAAGGAGTATTTGGCAGCCGGATACCCTGATGCAGGCAAACCGGTGGTGGCGAGAGCCCTGCCTGCCTTGACCGACTGGGCCGATGCCGCAGACCTGGTGCAAACCGCCCAACAAGCGGTGACACTGGTACATCAGCGCCTGCAAAATGGTTTACCCATGACGCAACAGCAAGCGCGTTTACGATTGGCTGACGAAACCTGGGCGAATAAGGCGCTAAAGTTAGAAGCACGGTTGGTTGGTAATTGATAACGAGCCGCGACCGTGAGGGAGCGGTGGTTTGGTTGAGCTTGATGAAACAAATACCGTTACCTCGCGGTCGACTCGTGAACCGAACGATGTTTAACAGCCAATGCCTCGTGTAAGGTTTGATGGCGGGAGCAACCAAAGGCGCATGATTTTGGCCACGCAAGCGATTCAAGGCATCGACGGTCAAACCTGGCCGGCGCCCCCCGACAGCGCCGCTGGTCGGGTCGTGGTGCTGCACACCCGAGTGGTCAGCGAAACCGGTGGCGGCCCCGACAAAACCATTCTGCTTTCAGCCTCATACCTGGCCGACACCCCTTACTGGCTCGCCGCTGCCTACATGTACCCGCAGGGCGATGTCGGGTTTGATGCCATTCGCAAACGGGCTGCTGCCGTCGATTGCCCCCTCATCGGCATCCCCGACAAAGGCCCGCTGGACCGCACCGTCCTTCGCCAGCTTTATCAGGTCTGTCGCACCTACAACGTCCGCATCTGGCACGCTCACGATTACAAATCCAATTTATTCGGCCTCACGTTGCGCCCGTTTTGGAACATGAAACTGGTCACCACCCTGCACGGGTGGGTCAAACAAACCTCACGCACCCCGCTCTACTACGCCATAGATCGCTGGTGTCTGCCTTATTACCACCATGTGTTCGCTGTGTCGGATGACCTGCTCGAACAAGCCCGCAAGCTCGGCGTCACCGAAACACGCAGTTCACTGCTGCTCAACGGCGTCGATGAAAAAGTGTTTCGTCGCCAATACCCTGTAGCGCAATCACCTCTGCGCCAACAATTCAACGTGCCGCCCGGTCGTTTGGTCATCGGCGGCATGGGTCGGCTCAGCGCTGAAAAAGCCTTCAACCATTTGATCGACGCGACCCACCGCCTGCTCAAAAGCGGCCTCGATGTCGAATTGTGGATCGCCGGCGAAGGCGATGCCCGACCCGACCTGCAAAAACTCATCAAAGCCCGTCACTTGGAAGACCGCATCCGCCTGCTGGGTTTTTGTGATGACACGGTCGGGTTTTATCATGGGCTGGACATGTTCGTGCTCAGTTCATTGCGTGAGGGTTTGCCCAACGTGGTGCTCGAAGCCATGAGCATGGGGCTGCCCGTGGTATCAACCCAGGTGGCAGGCATCCCCAAACTCGTCACCGACGGTGTCAATGGCCTGCTCTGCCCCTCCGGCAACGTGGACCTGCTCACTGCTGCCATGCAAAAGGTGGCACGCGACGCATCGTTACGTGATCAATTGAGCCGTGCTGCACGAGCGACCATTGAAGAGCGATTCACCTTTCGCCAGCGCATGAACGGCGAACGCGCCATTTACGATCGCATACTGGCCGATCGTATAGTCAATGGTAATGATGCCCTGCCCTTCAGGGCCGGTTGATGGCACAGGATTGGATACTGGATGATGGTAAATTTTTCAGAAAGGGCGTATATCGATCATCGCCGGGTATGAACATTATCCATAATCCTTTATCCATTTTCCATCTTCGCACGACTGGTGGGTCCGCTCGCCGACTCGCTTGTCCCACCCTTGTATCAGACCACTTACATACGCCCCCGGTTTTTCCAAGATGACTTTACCAGTGCATTGTCAACCGCATCCGATACATGCGATACTCACCGGTCGTGGTCCGCGACCGGCACAGCCTTTTTCATGCTGCGTTGTAAGTGCTTAATCAATGTGCCGGCGATCACGACCGTCAAAATGCCCAGCACCGAGGTTGCGGAGGTGGGGGCTGGGCTGATGCTTGATTGGCTTCATCACAAGCAAACACATCAACCCCTTCGCCGGGTGTTGGCCGAATCGCTGGTGGTTCGGGAATCGACATCTGCGCCCGTGTCACGACATTGACAATTTCACCCATTCACGTCCATCACCATTGATAAAGGAGGATCGAAAATGCGCAAGTCACCCACCAATCAATCATCGCTTCAAATCGGCATCGTTGGTACGGCTTTGTTCTTGACAGCCGGGGGATTGCAGGCTGCCCCGATCGTGCTGCTCAACGATGGGTTTACCGACAACGGAATTACCAACGGGGCCGACTTATTCGACACCGCGTGGTTCAGGGATGCCGGTGCTTCGTCCATCTTCACCGCCACCGACGGCACGCTCACGCCTCCGGTCAGCGGCAATCCCACACTCCGCTACACGGGTGCAGCCAACAACAATGCCTTCAGCGGCAATTTCACTTCGCAGGGGTTGGCCGTGGGCGACAATATTCGCCTTGATGTGACCTACCGCACCGACGGTCTGGGTGCCAACCGCAATGTGTCCTCGCTGGCCATTGGTCTTTATGACAGCAATGGCACCTTGCAGACCGCCAACGGTTTTGCCACCGCACGCAGCGACGATGCGGGCTACTTCGGCGTAGCCAATGTCAGTTCCCAGCCGGACACCTTCCGCTTTCAGCAAATCGTTTCCGAGGTCAACAACGACACCTCATACCTCACCGGTGGCACACTGAGCTTTTTGCCCGGAGCGACGCGCGGCTGGAACCTGAACAACATCAATTATCACACCCTGTCGCTCTCGATCACCCGCACGGTCAGCGGGCTGGACCTGGCCTTCTTTGCCGACGGCCACGCCTCCACCATGGCACAGGGTTCGGTATTGCGCCGCCACATTCGCCCCAACGGTCCATGAACAACACACTCATGAAACACTCCTTACATCCGCACCGATTCACGTTGTTCGGGTTGATGGTATTGCTGGGTTTGATCGTGTCGTGCCTGGTCACACCATCTGTTGCGGAAACCTGGCCCCAGCCGACACCGATACCGACGGGCGTTCGCCTGATCGCGCAGGACTGGTTGGCAAATGCACACCCCGCAGCCAATCCGACCACCAGCGCCACTTGGTCGCAGACCGTCAGCGCCAACGGACAAAAAGTGCTTGGTTATCAGGTGCTGCAAACCCCTGCCCAGCGCTGGGACGCACAAATTCGCTGGCGTAATGTCGAACCCATTGGTGCCGGGCAACCGATGTTGATTCGTGTGCCGCCCGCTGGTCCGGTCGATTGATCGACTGGGACGTGACCAATGAAACGGTGAACAATCGTGTGCTGATGGATTTTCTGGGACGCGAGGAAATGGTCCGCTGGTATCACCTGGCGCGACAGGCTGACCCTCATGCCAAGTTGTACATCAACGATTACGCCATGCTATCGGGGGGTGCCGTCGATCAGAAACGCATCGACCGATTCTATGATGAAATCAAATATCTGATCGACCACGGCGCACCCTTGGACGGCATCGGCGAACAGGCCCATTTCGGTTGGCAACTGGTGGGCATACCACGCATGTTGCAATTGCTGGATCGTTTTGCAGGCTTGGGTCTGCCGATCAAAATCACCGAGTTCGATGTGGCGGTCAAGGATGAAAAATTGCAGGCTGAGTTCACCCGTGATTTTTACACCGCCGCCTTCAGCCATCCCAATGTGGAAGCAATTTTGATGTGGGGTTTCTGGGAAGGCAGTCACTGGATGCCCTCCGCCGCGATGTTCCGCAAGGATTGGACCGCCAAGCCCAACTACCACGCCTACCACGACCTGGTGTTCCGCGATTGGTGGACCAACCTCGACGGTGTCACCAACGCCCGTGGTTTATTTCAAGGTCGAGGCTTTCTGGGGGAATATGAAGTGCAGGTCGAACGTGGCGGACAAAGCGTCACCCAGCGATTTTCACTGGAGCGCAGCGGAAGCCGGATGACGATTCAATTGCCCGCACCGTGAGAGCAAAAACAATCTCACACCCTTGCCACACGTGATTCGCATGGCTCGATGGGTGATCATCCACAATCTTGTGCTGGCGTATCTGGCGCGATACAACCTGAGCCTGGTGATGAGCCAGTCGCTGGACGTGGCACACGACGCGGGTTCGTGTGCCTGCATGTTGTGTTGTAAGGCGATGGCTCCAAACGTCCCATCACTGCGGGTGGCACTGCGACGATTTAGGCTACTGACAGAATGTGGTTGGTGACTGACGCAATGTGGTCAGCGGTCAACCAACTCATCATGGGCGTCGGCACTGGGGTTGTAAGAAGCGCAAAGGGAAGGGGGGTCGCCACGGTCACGCTGCACTGCGCTGCTCCTGCAAAAATCGCAACACCGTTTCATGCAGTTTCTTTTCGTTCACCGGTTTGGTCACCACCTGATTGCAACCAGCCTCTTCACACTGACGCGCAATCTCCGGCAGCGCGTGGGCTGTGAGCATCACAATCGGCAAACCATACCCCTTGGCACGCAACTCTTTTGTCGCTTCAATGCCATCGACGCGCGGCATCTGCATGTCCATCAATATCAACTCATACGGCTGACCCTCACGCACTTTTTGCAACGCCTCATCCACCGCCAATCGACCATCCTCCACCGCCGTGCAACCGATGCCCCAACTGCGCAGCATCATGCTCATCAGCAGCCGATTGTCCGCACTGTCATCAGCCACCAGCACCCGCACCCCTTCCAACATCGTCTGCTTTTTCACAGGCACAGTCACAGGCACATTCAACGTTTCCGGCAATGCCTCGTCCATCACCTGTGTTCCACCCCCCGCAGGCGTCACCCACTGCGTCGCTTCATTCAATCGCAAAGGGATCGTCAACGTAAACACACTGCCCGCCCCCGGCACACTGCTCACCGACACCTCCCCCTGCATCAGGTTCGCAAGCCTTCGTGAAATCGCCAGCCCCAGTCCCGTGCCCCCCTGTTTCTGCCGGGCATCGTGGCTCACCTGTGAAAACGGCTGGAACAATCGTGACAACTGTTCCTGATCCAACCCGATGCCCGTGTCGATCACTTCAAACGTCATGTGATGTTTTTTCGCTGAATCATTGCCTTTCGGAGGCAGACATTGCACCACCAGGCGCACGCCTCCCTGACTGGTGAACTTGATCGCGTTGCTGACCAGGTTGGTGAGTATCTGTCGAAGGCGCAGCGGGTCGGCCTCGATCATTTTCGGAATCGGCCCGCTGAACTCCGCTGCCAGTTTCAAGCCTTTGTGACTGGCCGCCATGCCGTTGATTTCCACCACTTCGCGCACCATTTCATGCACATCCATCGTCACCGGGTCCAGCGTCATTTTGCCGGCTTCGATTTTCGACAAATCCAAAATGTCGGTGATCAGTGCCAAAAGGTGTCGCCCATTGCGCAAAATCGCCTGCACAAACCTGCGCTGCTCCGCTTTCGAATACGACGGATCGCTCAGCAGTTCCGCAAACCCCAATACCGAGGTCATCGGTGTGCGAATTTCATGGCTCACCGCCGCCAGAAACGCCGACTTGGCCTCGTTGGCGGCATCGGCCTGCTTGCGGGCATGGGCCAGTTGTTCACTTTGTGCTTCCAATTGATCCGCTTGTCGTTCCAGGTGATCGCGTGCCAGTATCAGGTCCGCGGTCAATTCCGCGTGTTCCTGTTCGACATATTTCTGCCTGGTGATGTCTTCCTTCACCGCCACAAAATGCGTAATGCAGCCATCCGCATCGCGCAAGGGTGAAATGCTCGCCAATTCCCAGAACAGCCGACCGTCACGTGCCTTGTTGAGTATTTCCCCCCGCCATTCACGACCCTGTGTGATCGTTTGCCAAAGCTCCGTGTACAACTCAGCCGGGGTCTGATCCGATTTCAAAAACCTCGGGTTTCGGCCCAACACTTCCGCACCTTCATACCCTGTCAATTCCTTGAACTTGGGGTTCACATATTCAATGCGACCCTTGGCATCGGTGATCATCACCGTCACCGGGCTTTGCTCCACTGCTGCCCACAACGTACGCAACCGCACCCGACTGTCCGTCAGGTTGTCGATCAAAGCACGCACCCGTACCGACAACTGCCCGACCCCATCCGGGCCTTCCATCGACCTTGACGTTTCCGATTTCCCGGCACAGGCGACCTGTTCCAATTGGTTGCCCAGTTCCTGCAACCGTCGCCTTGTCCGCCGTGCCATCACCAACCATGTGACGGTCCCCGTCGCACCACCCACCAGCAACACCAGCAGCGCCAGTTCCGCGAAGGTGATCCATATCATCGTGATGTGTGCCAATGTCATGAATCACCTTTCGACTTGAAGCAGGCAAATCCAATCACCACAGAGACACCCAGTGGCTTGGGGCTAGGGGCTAGGCAGATTGTATTGGTATATATAATTTTCCAAGCTCCAAGCTCCAAGCTCC
>CAZJMK010000002.1:0-129715 GCA_964547135.1 uncultured Phycisphaeraceae bacterium
CAATTGTCCCTGTTCGACTTGTAACCGGACACTACTGATTTCGAATTTCGAATTTGCCGAGCCAAGCCAAGAACGAGTCTCGCCGCAGGCGGACGAGGGCTTGGGTATTCTGCGTCGATAACCGGCGAGACAGTGAATCGGTTACTCGGACAGAGTGGTCTTTGCTATGACCGATTAACCGATTCACCAACCAACCGATCAACCACTTTGGCCAGACGCGATAAATCGCGGCGCCAACTGCCGAATATGGTTCCGTCACTTGACCACTTCTTCCAATGTGACGGGGGGCTGATAAACTGTGGGGCTTATGGCTAGACGCGTCATCATCAGCGGACTGGGACCGGTCAGCGCCCTGGGCATCGGTATCGATGCACACTGGCAGGCGGTCTGTGCGGGCACCAGCGGCATCGATCGCATCACCGCCTTCGACCCAGCGGGGTTTGCCTGTCAGATCGCAGCTCAGGTGAACGATTTCAAGGTCAACCCTTTTGTCCCCAAAAGTTACCGCAAAGCTGTGAAGGTCATGGCCCGTGACATCGAACTGGCCGTGGCCGCGGCAGACCTGGCTGCGCGTGATGCAGGATTGATCACCAAAGGCACACTGCCCGCCGAAGCCGGTGCGGATGCAACCACGTCGTACCCCGCCCCGCGTGTGGGGGCGAACATCGGTGCGGGGCTGATCGCCTGTGAATTGGACGAACTCACCAGTGCCCTGGCCGAGGCCCGCAAAGACGATGGTTCGGGGCAACTGGATATTCACAAGTGGGGCACCGTCGGTATGCAGCAACTGACGCCGTTGTGGTTGCTCAAATATCTGCCCAACATGCTGGCCTGTCACGTGACGATCATTCACGATGCACAGGGACCATCGAACACCATCACCTGTGCGGAAGCGTCCAGCGGGTTGTCACTGGGCGAAGCGATGCGTGTGCTGCAGCGCGGCGCTGCGGATGCGAGCTTTTGCGGAGGAGCGGAGAGCAAACTCAACCCCATGGCTTTTTTGCGGCAGGAAATGCTGGGCCGACTGAATACCACCTGCAACGATCAGCCCGCCCAAGCTGTGCAACCTTTTGCAAGCGATGCCAAAGGCATGGTACTGGGTGAAGGCGGCGGCATTGTCATCCTTGAAGCACTCGATGCGTTTGAAAAACGCAATTCGCCGGGCAAAAAAATGTATGCGGAGGTGATTGGTTTCGGGGCTGCCCAGACGGTGAATCGGGCCAATCGCAACCTGACGCCGGACGGTGAGGGCAGGGGTATGCAATTGGCGATGCGGTCGGCTTTGCGCGAGGCGCAGATTCAACCGGACGATATTGATTGTGTGTTGCCCCTGGGCAGTGGCGAGCCTGCGTACGACGCAGCGGAATGGGCCGGTTTGCAAAGTGTGTTTGGGGCGCGATTGGAACAATTGCCGGTGGTATCGACCAAGCCGATGCTGGGCAATTGCGGGGCGGCAGCCGGGGCACTGGACATTTGCATCGCCGCCAAGGCGCTGTCCGAGCAGATGATTCCCGCACAGGTGAATGGAACAAAACCTCAACCGGCACGGGCGATAAAGTTGAATCATGTGCTGGTGACCACGACCTCACTGGGCGGGCAGAATGTCGCGGTGGTGTTACGAAAGATATGAAGAAGTGGCCAAGTGATGCAGGGCGGGTCAAGCGCGTCAGTGCGCTGCCCCACTATCGACACGATGGATAATGGATCATGGATAATGGATGATGTACAAACCGAGAGCTTGTTGAAATACATCTTTTCTGAACATTATCCATCATCCTTTATCCATTATCCATGATGACCAAGTCAACACCAAAATGAGATCAACCCCGATGGTTACACGTACCAATCGACCGCGGATCGTCATCACCGGCATGGGCTGGATCACCCCGTTGGGCCACGATATCGAAACGGCCTGGTCGGCACTGTTACGCTGCGAATCAGGCGTCGGGCCGACGAAAAAATTCGACGCTTCAACCTTTCCGACACGCTTCTGCGCACAGGTGAAAAACTACGACTGGCGTCAATATGTCAGCGACCCGGCGGTGCATGGTGAGGTTGGCGATCATGTCGCATTTGCCCTTGGCGCAGCGGTACAAGCCTGGCGCAGCGCCGGGCTGGACAAGTTCAACGGGCTGAACCGCGAGCGACTGGGCATTTACCTGGGGGCGGGCGAAGGCGTGCCTGATTTTGACAATTACGTTCGCGCCAATCTGGCCGGGTGGAACGTTGAAAAACGCGGACTCGATGCGGTGGCGTGGGTGAAGGCTGCCAAGGCGTGCATGAATGTGCATCGTGAAGTCGGGCAGGAACCGAACATGCCGGTGACGCATTTGGCGTTGGAATTCGGCGCGATGGGGCCGGTGCATAATTGTCTGACGGCTTGTGCGGCTTCGACCCAGGCCATCGGCGAAGCGATGGAAATATTGCGCACCGGCGATGCCGACGTGATGATCACCGGCGGAGCGCACACCATGATTCACCCGCTGGGCGTCACCGGCTTCAACCGACTCACCGCCCTATCAACCCGCAATGATGACTGCCTGCACGCCTCCCGGCCGTTCGACCGCGAACGCGATGGGTTTGTCATGGGCGAAGGTGCGGGCATGATCATTCTCGAAACGTTGGAACACGCACAAGCCCGCAACGCACCGATACTGTGTGAAGTGGTGGGTTACGGTTCGTCAGCGGACGCATTTCGCATTACGGACATACCGGAAGATGGCCACGGAGCCGTGTCGTCGATGAAACAGGCCCTGGCGGATGCGGGGTTGACGACGGCGGACATCGACTACATTTCCGCCCACGGCACGAGCACCAAGGAAAATGATTCGACGGAAACCACGGCTGTGAAAACGGCTTTCGAGGAGGATGCGAAAACGACGCCGATGAGCAGTGTGAAGTCGATGCTGGGGCATTTGATCGCGGCAGCAGGGGCGGTGGAACTGATCACCTGTGTATTGGCGATTCGTGATCAGGTGCTTCCGCCGACGATCAACTATCAGAACCCCGACCCGAACTGTGATTTGGATTATGTCCCCAACGCCCCGCGCAAAACCAAGGTCGAAGTATGTCTGTCCAACAGTTTCGGTTTTGGTGGGCAGAATGATACGTTGATTGTTCGAAGGTTTGCGTGAAAGCGACGGGTGACATCCGCCGTGATTGTGCATGTGGCACCGCCGCCCTCGGCGGTGGAATGGTCATAGGTATTTCACCCAGCCGTAGGCGGCTGGGCTACAACACGACATCAAACCGCTCCCTCACGGTCGCGGCTCGTAAGAAGCAAATGAAAAACCCAGGCATGACCGGGGGGTGATGCCTGAGCTTTGCGTGTTCACATTGTCATTCAGCGATCAACCGATTTAATCATAGAGCGGGCTGACGGTGGTGATGGGTTTGGGTTGGAGGTTGATGCTGGTGTCGATGCGGAAGTTGGATTCGGTCTGATGGCGTTCGGCGAAGAAGAAGTCAAGCGTGCATTCGGTACCACCGGAGCCGTCGGAACCAAAGAACGTGCCGTACCCGGGTCCGTCGTTGCTCTGATTGGGGCCGGTTTTGACCCAGACGCCGGCGATGGTTTTGCCGGCATAGGCACCGGTACCGGTGAAGGATTGGCTGGTGCCCGACAGGTTGTCGAATTTCTGCGTCAGGCCGTCGGCGAACTTGAGCACGACATTGGACAGGTCGGCAGAGGCTTTGACGGTGACACTGGTTCCGTCGAAGGTCGGCAGTATGTCGGCTTTGCCGTTGTTGAGATTGAGGTCGATGTAGGGGTCGCCGGACTTGATCGGGCAGGTGCCCAAGCCAAGATTGGTCCACTTGGTGGCAAGGGTGTTGGCCATGGAGTTGTTGACCGACTTGACGATGCCGCCGATGGGGAAATGTGCCTTGGTGAGGAAGGCTTTGCCGTCGAAGAGGGTCACGTTTGCGCTCACCTGACTGTGTACACCGCCGATGTCGATGACTTTTTTGCCGTTGATATAGACCCACACGTCATCGTCGCCGATGAAGGTGAACTTCTGCCCGGGGCGGTAGTTGAACTTGTTGTGCAATTCGAAGGTGAAGTGGAAGTTGCGTTCCTTGCCGGTGCCATCCTTGCAACCTTCGTTGCCGAAAAATTGGCCGTCGATGGGGAAGAACTTGTTGTTGGCGTAGGAGTAGATGCCGCCGGGGGCATCGCTGTTGTTGGTAAGGGTGATGGTCCAGGGCGTGGAAAGATTGACACCGGGGACATCACGATACCACTGGTCGAGCGTTGCCGCCGACTTGATGGTGTCTTTGTTGGGGCGGGTGGGGTTGTAAACGGGCTTGCCGTCTTCGCTGAGGTCGAAGGTGACCATTCCGGTCACCAGGCCGAAGCCTCCGCGACCGGAGAGCGTGGCGGTTTCAAAGTCAGGGTGGCCGCCGGGCTTGTCCCCGCGTTTGAAGTCACGGATGACACCGGTGAGTTCCAGTTCGTGGGCCAGGGCGGAGGCGCTCATTGCCAGCACACCGCACAGGGCTGTCATGATCAGGCGTTTACTCAACATGCTGATACTCCTTGTCGTGTTAAAGCTCCAGCCGGGGACGATTCGCATCACCCTGAAAACTCGTGCCCGGCAGCATCGGACAAGTCAAACTTACGATGTGTGCTCTGGGTGAACCAGAGAAAGGGGATAAAGTTGTCAAGAGTGGGATTGCCTGATCGTTACAGACTGAAAAGTTTGACAGAGCAGTGCGTGCGATATCATGGAGGGCGACGAATGAGCCGTCTGAACAATCCCCTCTCCCCCCGGGAGAGTAGGAGTACTCGCTTCGCTCGTATCCGGGTGAGGGCGGAAGAGCGTTTGGTCGTACAGTACTTCAAGGCATTTTCTTCATCGGCCCTCACCCGGCCTCGAAGACTCGGCCACCCTCTCCCATGGGGAGAGGGATTTTTCGGAGCCCTACATTGACAGTCGCGGCTCGTTTAAAAAGGTGACATCGTGGCACAAGAGAGCAAAGAAAAAAAATCCGTGGCAAAGAAATTCAAACCGGTGGAACAGGCGACGGTGAACGCACCGGTTGCGCTGTCGGAGGGGGATGGGGCGGACATCGGCGTGGTGATCGGGCCGGGGGGCGAAAAGGTGCGCATCCCCAAGGTGCTGCCGTTATTGCCGATTCGGGGAACGGTGGTGTTTCCGGGCACGGTGATGCCGCTTGCGGTGGGGCGGCCAACCAGTTTGAAAATGTTGGATGAAGCGTTGCCTGCGTCAAAGGTGATCGCCCTGTTTACGCAGCGCGATGAGGATGTGGAGGACCCCCAGCCGGAGCAGTTGTATCAGGTGGGTGTGGCGGCGCTGGTGCTCAAACTCATTCGTCAACCTGACAACACGGCTTCGATCATCGTGCATGGGCTTGCCCGACTGCGGCTGCGCGATGTGGTGCAACAAAAACCCTACCTGCGCATCAGCGCCGAACGCATGTTCGAAACGCCCGGCTCCGGCAAACTGTTTGATGCCTCGGTCAACCAACTGCGTCAACAGGCCCGCGAACTGATCGAAATCACCCCCAACGCACCCGAACAGGCACTGACCGTGCTCGTCAACATCGAAGACCCCAGCAACCTGGCGGATTTTTTGGGTGCCAACCTCAACCTCGATGTGTCGCAGAAGCAGGACCTGCTCGAAGAACTGGACGTGACCAAGCGTACCTATCGGGTGCTGCATCATGTGTCGTACCAGTTGGAAATATCCAAGCTGCAACAAAAAATACAAGCGGATGTGCAAACGTCGATCACCGATGTGCAGCGAAAGATTTTTCTGCGCGAACAGATGAAGGCCATTCAAAAGGAACTGGGCGAAAATCAGGACGCCGGTTCCAAGGCCGTGGCCGAGTTGAAGGAAAAATTGAGCAAAGCCGAGCTGCCGGAGAAGGTGAACAGCGAAGCACAACGCGAATTAGGTCGGCTGGATTCGATTCACCCGGCCAGCCCGGAATATTCGTTGATATTGACGTACCTGCAACTATTGGCTGACCTGCCCTGGAACAAGGCCAGCACGGACAACCTGGATTTGCAGCGGGCCCAGCGGGTGCTTAATCGTGATCATTTCGGGTTGGAAAAAGTGAAACGAAGGTTGATTGAGTATTTGGCGGTGCGGAAGTTGAACCCGACGGGGCATGGGCCGATATTGTGTTTTGTGGGGCCGCCGGGGGTGGGTAAAACGAGTTTGGGTCAGTCGATTGCGGACGCCTTGGGTCGCAAGTTCAGTCGATTGAGTCTGGGTGGGGTGCACGATGAAGCGGAAATTCGCGGACATCGGCGAACGTACATCGGGGCCATGCCGGGGCGGATCATTCAGGAACTTCGCCGTGCGGGGACGCGCAACCCGGTGATGATGCTCGATGAACTGGACAAACTCGGAGCCGACTTTCGCGGCGACCCAGCCAGTGCGATGTTGGAAGTGTTGGACCCCAAACAGAACCATGCGTTTGTCGATCACTATTTGGATGTGCCGTTTGATCTGTCACAGGTGATGTTCATTGCCACGGCCAACTACCTGGGCAATGTGCCTGCTGCCTTGCAGGATCGCATGGAAGTGATCGAACTGCCCGGTTACAGCGAACATGACAAATTGCAGATCGCCCGCAAATACCTGGCGCCCCGGCAACTGGCGGAGCATGGGTTGAAAAAGGCGCAGGTGGAATGGGCGGAATCGGGCTTGCGCAAAGTGATTGATGACTACACACGTGAAGCAGGGGTGCGTGAATTGGAACGACAGATCGGTGCGGTGTGCCGAGGGATCGCCGCCGAGGTGGCCAGAGGTTTACCCCCGGCCCCCCCGGCCCCCCCGGTGCCCCCGCCCCCGGCTACGACCCCGGTAACACAAACTGGCCAAGGCAACGGCCAAACGAAAGCTAGCGGCAACACCAACGATGCAGCCGACAAAACCAATGGCAATGGCAAATCAAAAATTGAGGTTGATATCGCCCTTGGCACCAGCGGTCGCAAGCGCGTGGTCACAGCCCAACTGGTGCGCAAGCAACTTGGCCCCGAACGTTACGATCGGCAACTGGACACGCGCTTGAATCAACCCGGTATCGTGGTCGGACTGGCGTACACCCCGGTGGGCGGCGAAATTTTATTTATCGAAGCGACCAGTTACGCAGGCAAAGGCAGCATCATGCTCACCGGGCAGATCGGCGACGTGATGAAAGAATCCGCCAACGCAGCTTTGAGTTTGTGCAAAAGTCGGGCGCAGCACTTCGGCTGGAACGATGAAACCTTCAGCAAACGCGACCTGCACATTCACGTACCCGCCGGCGCTGTCCCCAAAGACGGCCCCTCGGCAGGCGTGGCCATGTTCACCGCTTTGGTGTCATTGCTCACCAATACGAAAATCAAACCGGGGCTGGCGATGACCGGTGAAATCACCCTGCGCGGTTTGGTGCTGCCCATCGGCGGTGTCAAGGAGAAAACCCTCGCCGCTGCCCGTGCCGGTATCAGCACCGTGATACTGCCCCAACGCAATCAGCGCGATTTGGAGGAAATCGACCCCAAGGTGAAAAAGAAGTTGAAATTCGTACTCGTGGAAAATGTGGACGAACTGCTCAAGGCAGCACTTGAAATGAATGTGAAATTCAAACAGCAAAGTTGAATCATCCAAACGCCAAATGGTCATGCGCCAACATAAATGATTTCAGGGAAGCGGAGAGAGAGCGAGGGTATGGAAATACGAATCAGTACCCCCTAGGGGAGTCGAACCCCTGTTCGCGGACTGAGAATCCGCTGTCCTAGGCCACTAGACGAAGGGGGCAAGTGGTCGGGCATGAAGATTAACCATGAGGTGATGAATCGTCAACGAAATGGGAGAATGATCAGGGGGACTGTCATGCCACGATTGGGCGCGCTAAAGTAACAGGGTCGCACCACTTTTCATGTTGAAGGATGCCGCCATGAAGAAGCCGAGCGTAATGTGCATCGCGTTGCGGTTGCGTGGGCTGGGTTGCGCGATGCTGTTGATGGGGGCGCTGGCGGGTGGATTGTTGTCGCCGCAAGCGGTGCAGGGGCAAAACGTGATCATTCTGGATGGGCGGGTGAGCGAGCTGCGCCGATTGATTGAGGACATTCGCGGTGAAATTGCGGCACTGCGCATCACGTTATTGGAAGTCGAAGAGCGCATCATGGAAATTCGCCGAAAGCAATTGCAACAGCGCCAGCAACTCTCCGATGCCCGCAGCGCCGTCACGCAGGCACAACGTCAAACCCAGGGGGCTTTCAGTGAACTGTCACTGGTACGGATGCAGATGGATAAACCCCGTCGGGAGATCGCGGAGCTGCGTGATCAATTGATGCAACAAGGCCGACAAACCAGCGATTATCAAAACGCCAAAAAGCAACTTGACGCGGCACAAGAGGAGCGCAACAAGGCACACGCAGCCGTGATGGCGGAATTGGAAACTCAGTCGGCTTACCGTGAAGCACAGATCGCTTTTTTGGAGGCACGGACGCAATTGGGGGACCTCAAACGACAGGGCAATGTCAGCCCGATGCAATTGGCGGAAAGTCATGCAACGCTGTTGCGACATGAATCCGCTCTGAATCACATCATGCAAAAAGCAATGGGTGAACATGCGGGGTATGTGGCAGCCGTCGCCGAGTTGGAAAAAGCACAGGCTGACATGCAACAGGCGGAGGAGAATGTTCAGCGTGATGTTGATGGTCATGAGCGCATGATCGAACTCAACGGACAAATGCGCGAGCAACAGGAAAAAATCGATCAGGCACAGGCGATTCACGAAGCCCTGACACAACGTCAGCGCGATGCGGAGCGACAAATGCAACTGCAACAGCGCGAACTGCAACTGACCCTGGTGGAACTCGATGGGTTGCAGAAACAGAAGCGACGCATTGAAAATGACATTGCGGACCGGGAATCGACCCTGCGCAGTCGTGAGGCTGAGTTGCTGCACCGTTTACGCAACCCGCCGGCACCGCAGACGACGCCTTGATTGAAGATTGAAAAAATGGAGCTAAGTACATTTTGTTCAAGTACATTGTTGTTCATGTTCACAGCCGCAGCCTTACACCACGATGTCACCCTCACGTTACCGAGCTTGCCTGTTGCGCTCGCCGGGTTGCGCATCGTGCATATTTCCGACTTGCACTGTGCCCGCCTCACCTCACGTCATGATCAGTTGATCGACGAACTCAACAAACTCGGCACGATCGACCTGGCTTTTTTCACAGGCGACTACATGAATCACCCCGGCGATGAACCTGTCGCAGAGCAACTGGTACTTCGTCTGCTCGAAACCCTTCGCCCGCGCTTGGGGACCTTCGGCATCTTCGGCAATCACGATTCCATTGCCATGCGTGAAAGACTGGACGATGCCCCGATTCGCTGGCTGAGCAATGAATCGGTTGGTTTACAAGTCGGCGATGCGATGATCGAAGTGATGGGTTTTGCGGGTGATCGTTTCACACGACCCGATGCCGCTGCCTTGCTCGTGCATCGATCAAACCTGCCCAGCACCGACCACCGCCCGCCACGTCCAATGTTGCGTTTGTTACTCAGTCATTACCCGACATACCTGCCGACCGCAGCCGACCTGGGGGTTGATGTCATGTTCAGCGGTCACACCCATGGCGGGCAACTCCGTCTGCCCTTTTACGGCGCTCTATACAACTCCAGTGATCTGCCGCTGGCGCTGAGTTCGGGCTTGCTGCGCTGTCGCAACACCCTTGCTGCGGTGTCGCGTGGTTTGGGGGAAACCTTTTTGCCCATTCGCTGGTTCTGCCCGCCGCAATTGCCCGTGTATGAGTTTCACCCCGGCCCACTGCCCGGCCCTGATTCGTGGACCATCCGTAACATTCAACCCTGGTGATGGCAAGGGGTCAGCAACGCCCGGCCAGAGGCCTGGCGCTAAACGATTCAAGTATTGACGCGCCATTTTAAAATGTTTAGCGCCAAGCCTTGGTCGGGCGACTGATTATTCACCGGTGTACGACATCACAAAAGACCAGCTTTGACGCGGTAAACCTTCTTTCGAGGGATTGTCGTCCACGTACCGTATGGCATGTCGTATGTGTGCGTCATCATTCAAAAACACCTTCCAGCATTTGGTACACCATGGTGAGGGCAACGACTGATCGGGTTTGAATTGATGGGCCAATGGGTGCAAACGGTCACGTTGCAATTGTCTGGTAGCCATGCCTTTGAGCCCCATCACCACGCGTTCGACGGGGTAGGTGTGCCGACCGATCACCATGTGTACATGTTCGGGCAATATCGCGCATGCGTACACGGATACGTTTGATTTACGAACAAACTCCGCAAACCCTATGGCGGCGCTGCGTGCCTGCAAACCGGTGAACTTCACAGGTGTATAACGTAAGGATTCACGTGCCTGTTGCCGTAAGGCACGATCGTGTGGTTCATGCGCCAAGGAACGGCGGGTTTGTACCTGGGTCGCAGAACCAAAGCGGAGCAACTCCCACGCACGTACATAATCCGACCACGAGCCTCGCGGATCATTGGGCAGCCAGAAACCATACATACCCCAGATGACATGATAAGCATGAACCATATTGTGCATGATAAATGATGTGATTCATGTCGAAAACATAAAGTTGAAACGCCCGGCCAGAGGCCTGGCGCTAAACGTTTCAAATATTGTCGCGTTATTTCAAATTGTTTAGCGCCAGGCCTTGGCCGGGCGATTACGTGCGCAGGCGGCGGGCGCAGGTGAGGGCGATGGCGATGGCGTCGGCCACGTCGGGCGGGCTGGGTAACTCGGTCAATCGACATTGTGACTGCACCGCTCGTTGCATTTGCAGTTTGGACGCATGGCCGTAGCCGGTGACCGCTTTTTTCACTTCCGTCGAGGGCAGATGATGAAGGGTCAATTCACGTGATTGGGCGGCCAGCAGAATCACCCCGCGGGCATGAGCCATGAGTATGGCGGTGCGCGGGTGCTGGTAATGAGCGTACAACTTTTCAACCGCCATGTGAGTGGGGTGATGTTCGTCGAGCAGTTCGCCCAGTTCGGTGTGCAGTTGTTGCAGGCGGGCTTCGAGGGACAGTTTGGGTGAAAGGCGAATGACGCCGGCTTCGACCAGACGTGGTTCGAAGCTGCGCAGGGACAGTTGCACCAGGCCGTAGCCGGTGATACGCAATCCGGGATCGATGCCCAGTACCAGCATGATGTGGTTATATGAAAACTGGAGCATGATTGCGAATCGTTCCGATAAGCCCAAGGGGATTTTTGGCAAGGCACGGAGGCCCATGAGCGAAACTGCGCCGACATCTGCGCTGGTGAGGGAGTTGCTGGACCGGTCCGCCCGGGGTGAGTGGCAATGGGTGGAGCGGACGGTGGCAACGTGGGGTGAACCGCCGGGGGACGAGGTGTTGATGCCGTTGGCGCGGAGTTGCATGCAGGGTCAGCAGTGGGGTTTGGCTTTGCAGGTGATGCAGCAGGTGCGTCAGCCGGAGCCCGCGGTGGTGCTGCAAAAACGTTTGGCGGGCAATCTGGCGGCCTTGCAGAAACATCGGCCCGATGCCTATCAGCAACTCATCAGCAACACGGACCCGTGCCAGTATCAACTCATCAAGGGCGAAGGTGACCGGTGGGCGATCGTACAAACGTCGGCAGATGGTTCAGCGGTGAAAATCGGGCCTGCGGCGTCACCCATACCGGCTGAACCCTGGCAGCGATTACTGGCAGCCATCGAACCCCCCGACAGCATTGGTCATGCGGTGGCACTGTGCGGGTTGGGGGACGGAGCGTTGTTAGTGCAACTGGCCAAACATCATCGGCTGTTTTGGGGAATGTTTCGGCTGGAACCGTTGGTGTATGTGATCGAGCCGAATGTCGGGTTGGTACTGCATCATTTCATGATTCACGATTGCACCGGGCCTGATGGACCGATTGAACGGGGCAATTGTTTTTGGTTGTTGGGGCCGAGGTGGTCGGAAGCGTTGATGGCATTGCTGGAGCTGCGACCGACGCTACGGTTTCCGAAAATCAAGGTGCCGCAGGGGCGACAGGGGCAAACGATCAGCTCACAACTGGACACGCTGTCGGATCAGCATGTCGGTGCACTCAATGAATTACGGGATCGACTTTGGCGAAAGTATGAATCGTTGGATGTGTTGACGTTACGGGCGATGTTGGGGCCAAACCCGCCTAGGCAGCCGAGGGTGATGTTGATCACGTCACGGCTGACGACGGTGCTGCAATACGCCAACCGTGATTGTCAGAAGGCATTCGAGGAACTGGGTTGGCAGACGCGACTGTTGATCGAGCCTTCGGCTTATGAGGACACCACGCCGGCGTACATGTTGCGGGAGATGGATGATTTTCAGCCGGATGTGGTGCTGATGATTGACGCTTTGCGGCTGCATGCTTCGAGTGTTTTGCCGCCGGAGGTTTTGCATATTGGTTGGATACAGGACGACCTGCATCGACTGACCAACGTGGAAGCGGGACGGAGCATTGGTGCCCTTGATTTTGTGGCGCTGCCAGCCGGGCCTTGGTATGGCAGGCGTTTTGAGTACCCGGCCAGTCAGTGCATTTTTTTGGACAAGCTGACCAGGCCGGTGCAGCGACCGACGACTTGGAAAAGTGCCGGCGATGATCTGGTGTATGTGTCCAACAACGGCAGGCCGGTGGAAGCGGTGATGCTGGAAATGATCGAGCCGTATCGGAAAAGTTCACCCGTGGCTGCACAGATGATTGAAGTGGTCGGGGCGCATTTGCAACAGGTTTATGAGCGCGGCGGGCATGTGCATTCGCCGGCGCAGATTCGCGCTTTCATCGAAGCACAAAAGCCGCAACGCGGTTGGCAGGTGAACAGCCCGCAGGCGATGGACCAACTGGTGACGATGTTGTTCAATCGGCTCAACAACACACTGTATCGGCATCAGGTGGTGCGCTGGCTGGTCGATATCAGCAGGCGACAGAGATTGAAGTTGTCGTTGTACGGTTCGGGCTGGGACGAGCACCCGGAATTTGCAGGTTACGCGCGGGGTCGGGTGGCTTACGGGACGGAATTGGAAGAATTGACACGACAAAGCAAAATCAATTTGCAGGTTGTGCCGTTTGGGTGCATGCATCAACGGCTGCTGGATGGGTTGGTGGCCGGGGGGTTCTTTCTGGTGCGGGAACACCCGTGGGACCGGTTGTTGGCGACGGTGTGGGGATTGGTGCAATCACTCGGTGATGATGAACGGGGTACGTTGGCAAAAGCACTGCCGAAGTTGACGGCCAAGGAACGCAAGCAACTGACCGAACTCGCTGCGTTGTATCGGGTGATTTACGACGACACGGATGATGACCCGGTGCGGCGGTGTCGTGACATGATCGAGGCGGGGTGCGACTTCATGTTGCAACCGTTTCCCGCGCTGGACCAAACGTTTTTCACCACCGCCGATCAGCTTGAACAACAGGTGCTGCGTTATGTGAACGATGAAAAAGCAAGGCGCGACATTCAACAAAAACAGTGCGCCTTTGTTGAGGCCCATTTAACTTACCAAGCAGGTTTGTCACGATTGTTGTCGGTGATTCAGCAACGTTTGACGACGCAATCACGGGTGGTGCCGCAGAACCATCGACCCGACACGATGGCATGTCGGCAAGGTGTGGGGCAACAGTTGGAGGGGGAAACGCCATGCGCCTGAGTATCGTCATTGTCACGCATAACCGTCGTGAAGCACTGGCTCGTACACTGAGCAAGGTGACCGGGCTGACGGATTTCAACAGCGACCAGCATGAAATCATCGTTGTTGACAATCACTGCACCGACGGCACGGAAGAAATGCTGCGGCGCGATTGGCCGGGGGTGATTGCCCTGCGCATGAAAGGCAATCAGGGGGCCTGCGCCCGCAACCATGGCTTGGCGGTGGCGCGGGGAAAATACGTGATGCTGCTGGATGATGACAGTTACCCGCTGGGGCACACGCTTTCGCACTCGCTGCATTACCTGGATGAGCATGATGAGGTCGGCGCGGTGGGTGGTAAGGTGAGTTTGCCGGACGGGAAATGCGAAGCCAGCGCACAGCCGACGGTGATCATCAACTGCGGCACGGTGCTGCGCAAATCGGCACTCGATCAGGTGGGGTTTTTTCCGCTGGAGTTCATTCGCCAGGCGGAGGAATACGACCTTTCATGGCGACTCTGGCAGGCGGGCTACCGCGTCGAGCGTTTTGAAGATTTGGAATATCGCCATGAAAAATCACCGGTGCAGCGGAGCATCGGTTGGATTCAACAACTGGACCTGCGCAACAATTTGATTCTGACCGAGCGCTATCTGCCGAAGGCGTGGCGCAAAGCGTTTCGTGATGATTGGACGCAGCGATATTTTGCCTTGGCGCAGCAAGCGGGGCACTTGAAATATGTCAAACGCGGTTGGCGACAGGCACAATATTGGCGCTTGCGCACGATGCTCACGGGTCGCAAAATATTGTCGCCCCAAGCACTCGAATCGATTTTTGGTTTTCACGAGCAGGCTCAGCGCATTGAAGATTGGGCCAGGTTGCACCAGGTGAAAAAAGTGTTGATTGCCGATGTCGCCAAAACCATTTTTGTGACGTTTTGCGCCTGTGAATTGGCGCAGTTGAAAATGGTGGGTGTGGTTGACAATCACCCGGCTTATCAGGGCATGATGTATCGCGGTCTGCCGGTGATGAATGATACCGATGCCGCCCAAAATAACTTTGACGGTGTCGTGCTGGCCAACGTCAACCCGGCACAGGTGGCAATGCGTTTGCAGGCGTTGCAACCGTGGTGCGATAAACCAATCATCGCGCTTTGGCAGCCTCGGTATTTGCACAAGCAACCTCAACAGGCCGACCAGTCGCAGGCTGCGTGAAGGAATTTGCATCATGACTCAGCCCTCTGAAAAACCAGCCGACATTGTTTTCGATAGGCCGGCGTCACTGGCGATCAACGATGCCCGTGCGGTCACGTTGCGTGCCCTGCTGAACCAACTCGACCCGGCCCGCACCTGGCGCACAGCACTTGACGTTGGCTGTGGGGTTGGTCACTTTGCCAGACGATTGCACGAGTGGGGTTACCGCGTGGTCGCCTTCGATGGCCGAGAAAGCAACCTCGTCGAAGCCCGCAAGCGTGTACCCGCCGTCGTTTTTCATCGCTTTGATGTCGAAGACCCTCAGGTGCGTCAGTTGGAAAGTTTCGACCTGGTGCTCTGCTTCGGCCTGCTCTATCACCTGGAAAACCCTTTTGCCGCAGTACGCAATCTGGCAGCGTTGACCACCCACGCCCTTTTCATAGAAACCATCATCGCACCGGGCGACGGGCCGACCGCATCGTTGGTCGATGAGTTTCGTGGCGAAGACCAGGGCCTGCGTCATCTGGCCCTGATACCCACCCAGCTCGCCTTCACCAAAATGCTTTATCGCAGCGGGTTTGCCCATGTGTATCAGGTGCGTGAGCTGCCCGATCATGATGATTTTCGTGCGACGGAACACGAACATCAAAAACGCACGATGTTCGTGGCATTGCGTCAAGCGGTGAATCAGCCGGGGTTGCTGCCACTGCCCGATCATCGTGAGCGCTGGTCGAATTTGTGGAAGAAGTAATCGTTCGGATTTCTGATGCCAAGTGGTCAAGTGACGGAATCGTATTCGAATGTTAGCGCCGCGATTTATCGCGTTTGAAGAAGTGGTCAAGTGGTCAAGTGGTCAAGTGGTCAAGTGGTCAAGTGGTCAAGTGGTCAAGTGGCCAAGTGGCCAAGTGGCCAAGTGGCCAAGTGGACAAGTGGACAAGTGGACAAGTGGCCAAGTGGCCAAGTGGCCAAGTGGCCAAGTGGACAAGTGGACAAGTGGACAAGTGGACAAGTGGACAAGTGGACAAGTGGCCAAGTGGACAAGTGGCCAAGTGCGCGAACCATCAGAGTGATTGGGTGGTTTGGTGAATTCTGAATCTTTCACGCCTGATCTTCATGTCCTTATGAAGATCAGGATTGCCTTTCAATCAACCACAAAATGTAAAATCACTGGGCCGCTTCTTTCCGATGACTTTGGACTTACCCGAATACCCGAGCCGTCGGCGAAGACGCCTCCGACTCGGCTTGGTTCTGATACTTGACGACTCGGCCACTTGACCACTTCTTGCATGGGTGATTGCCCTGGTCAGCGTGACAGCCGATAACATCGATTCAACGTCCCGCCCGGTTTATCCGATACAATGAGGGATTGGTTCATCAAGCGAAGTCAGGGGTAACAATGTCGCAGTCAGCCGTGATGTCATCACCGCCGGGGCAACCCGTTGCGGATACCGCGCCCCAGCGCCAAACCATCATCGAGCCAAAAAAAGGCTGGGTGGCGGTGGATTGGCGTGAACTGTGGGAGTTCCGCGAACTGTTGGGCGTCATGCTGGTGCGTGACCTCAAAACCCGTTACAAGCAGACGATTCTCGGCGCGTTCTGGGCGGTGCTCTCGCCACTCATGAACATGGCGATGATCACCATCGTGTTCGGCTACATCGTGCAGGTCAACACCGGCGATGTCCCCAAAGCCCTCTTCTTTTTCGCCAATACCGTGCCCTGGGCGCTCTTTACCTCCGCCCTCAACGGGTCAGCCAACAGTTTGCAGGGCAACATCGGCCTGATCCGCAAAATTTACTTCCCGCGCTTGTACATACCCCTGGCAACCATCAGCACCGCCGTGGTTGATTTTCTGATCGCGTTTGTGTTGCTGATGATCGCAGCCTTGTGCATGGGTTATTTGCCGGGCGTGCAGATACTCATGATCGTGCCCCTGGTGCTGCTGACGCTGGTAACGGCCTTGGGCGCAGGGCTGTGGCTGGGGGCGATGATGGCCGTGTTCCGCGACATTCGCACCATGATTCCGTTCGGGGTGCAGGCTTGGATGTACGCCTCGCTGGTGGCCTTCCCGCGGGACTCGATCCCGGAACGATTCCGCTGGTACTTTGACATCAACCCGCTGGTGCCGGTGATCGAAGGCTTCCGCTGGGCCTTGTTGGGTACACCCACCTCGCCGCAACCACTGGCATTGGCGGGCGTGGCCGTGGCGGGGTTGCTGCTGTTCAGCGGGCTGTACGTGTTCCGACGCATGGAAAAAACGTTTGTCGATGTGGCCTGAAGATTGGCCACGAAGACACGAAGGTCACGAAGACAAAAATGGAGCTAGGAGCTTGGTGCTGGGAGCCAGGAAATACAGTATGTTCTTCCAAGCCACTAGCACCTAGCTACCAGCTACTAAATCATGACCCAACCGATCATAGAAGTTGAGAACCTGAGCAAGCTCTACCACATCGGCCACCTGAAAAACGGCCGGGAGTCGGTGGGGCGGATGATGCTGGGCGCCGTGACCACACCATTCAAACGCATGGCCAGTCTGCTTTCAGGTCATGCGTATGCGACCTCGGACATGGATGAGCCGCTCTGGGCATTGAAGGATGTGAGCTTCAAGATCAACCAGGGCGAAGTGGTGGGCATCATCGGGCGTAACGGCGCGGGCAAAAGTACGCTGCTCAAAGTGTTGTCACGGATCATTGAGCCGAGCGGGGGCAGGGCGGTGATTCGTGGGCGGATTGGTTCGCTTTTGGAGGTGGGCACGGGGTTTCACCCGGACCTGTCGGGTCGTGAAAATGTGTATTTGAACGGCTCGATGCTGGGCATGAGCCGGAAGGAAATTCAGCGCAAGTTTGATGAGATTGTCGAGTTTTCGGAAGTGGAAAAGTTCATTGATACACCGGTGAAACATTATTCGAGCGGGATGTACACGCGGCTGGCGTTTGCGGTGGCGGCGCATCTGACGACGGAAGTTTTGATTGTGGATGAAGTACTGGCGGTGGGGGATTACACCTTCCAGCAGAAATGTTTGGAAAAGATGGAAAAGGTTGCCCGTGACGGTCGGACAGTTTTGTTTGTGAGTCATAATTTGGCACCGGTTCGCAGGCTATGCGATCGTGGTTTGGTGCTTCAGCAAGGTCAATTGCTCATGTTGGGAAATGCGGAGGAATGCATCAATTATTACATGAAGCAAATGATTGCCCAGCAGCCGGAGCGTCAGACTGAGCGCATTAGGCATCTGGTTCCCGGGGTTCGTATTGAGCAACTGCTTGTGAACGGGGAAGATCGCGAGCAGGTTTATATCCCGCCGGACATGGAGGAATTGTCCGTGAAGCTGCGTGGACGAATCGAAAGAGTGTTACGTGGTGATATCGAGGTTTCGATTCTTGATATGGGTGGCAGTCCCCTGGGTTTTTTCAGTCCAGCGCATGAATCGGGCACTGCGCCGCAATGGGAGATTGGCCGATTGGATTTGACACGTCGTTTTCGCCTGCCGCGAATGCTCAAGGGAGAGTATCGGTTGACGATCTGGTTCTGCGATCCCAATCAGACCAAATGGATCGAAGCTGCCCGCGCCGTGACACTGATTGTCGAGGGTCCGCCTATTGTCACGGGCACGACTTTCAGCTACCACGAAAAGGGTTGGCTGCTTTTGCAAAGTGTGGATGACGCGCCAGCGGTATCTTCCGATGGAAGAATGCCCGGGGGTGTGGGTTCATGAGTAACGTTGCGACTGCCCTGCCTACCATCGCATTGGTCACCCCATCCTTCAATCAGGCGTCTTATTTGGAATCGACGCTGATATCGATTCATTCCCAGAACTATCCGCAACTACAGCATGTCGTCATGGATGGGGGATCAACGGATGGCAGTGTTGAGGTGATTCGCAGGTATGCAGAGCGACTGCAATTCTGGTGCAGTGGGAAAGATGCCGGTCAGTATGACGCGATTAATCGTGGTTTTGCGCACACGCAGGGTCAGATCATGGGTTGGCTCAACTCCGATGACCTGCACCTGCCCTGGACATTGCGCATGGTGGGGGAAATTTTCGCGGAGTTTCCGGAGGTGCAGTGGCTTACGAGTGCGGAACCGCTGGTTATCAACCAACGAGGCATTCCCTATCCATTGCAGCGCATGAAAACATTGACCACGCAGGCAATACTGCACGGTGAATTTCTACCCGGAGAGTGGTGGCACGGGACAACATACATCCAGCAGGAGGCTACGTTCTGGCGCAGGGAGTTGTGGGAAAAGGTCGGGGGGTTGGACACGAGCTACGATCTTGCAGGCGACTTTGATCTATGGCTGCGATTTGCCCGTAAAGCTCCCGTGTCAGCAGTGTTGCACCCTTTGGCGGCGTTTCGCAGTCATGAGCAACAACGCAGCCGTAATTTTGCTCGATATCGGGAACAGGCGCTCGATGCGCTTTCCAAACACGGATTGGGGCCGCCATCGCGCAGCTCGGATCGTTGGCGCCGGTTCTTTTTGTCGCTGCCGGATGGTTGTCGCAAGCGCATTGGTCGTCAATACATGCTTCATCCCCGTTTGGAGCAACTATTGCCCGGTGTCTATTTAAATCATTTTTACTACTACAACGAACAGCAGCATCGGTGGAATTGTTGGAAAAAATGGTAAGCCAATGATCGTGAACCCGCTGCCCTCCATTTCCATCGTCGTGCCCAATTACAACGGTGCCGCCACGTTGGAGCGTACCCTGCGCTCGCTCATCGATCAGCAATACCCGGCGCTGGAAATCATCGTCATCGACGGCGGATCAAGCGATGATAGTATCAATATCATCAAACAATATGAAAAACAACTGGCCTACTGGGTCAGTGAAGAGGACCGGGGCCAGTCGGATGCGATCAACAAGGGTTTTGCCCGGTGCAAGGGTGAAGTGGTGAACTGGTTGTGCAGTGATGATGTGCTGTTGCCGGGGGCGTTGGAAATTGTGGGGCGAACGTTTGCGGAAAACCCGGGGGTGGATGTGGTGACGGGTGGAACGAGAGTGGTCTATACAGATGATCGACAGCGATATATGAAGCCATGGGTTCATATTCCAACGCCGGAACTGATTCGAGTGATTCCGTGCGCTCCGGGCATCGGACAACCCGCTTGTTTTTATCGAAGATCGCTGCTGGGACGTTCCGGGCCATTGCGCACGGATTTGTTCTATACCATGGATACGGAGTTGTGGTGCCATTTCAATCAGATTGGAGCCAGATGGTACTGTCTGGCTGAGGAATTGGCGATCGGATATGAGTCGGGCAGCAACAAGACCTCGACGGGAAAACACAAGATCAGCCTGGAGGTGGAACGAATTTATCGTCAATATTTCCCGGAACGCATTTCACTGATGTTTTGGCAACGCCATGTACGCAATCCCTTTCACATATTCCTGTATCGGCATCGTGAACATCGACAGATTTGGCGATTGCGTAGATGGTTTGACAGACTCGAAAATATTCTTGGCAAATATTATGACTTGGAGAAAGTCAAGGCTTTGGACTGGCGCTGGTACTACATCCAATAGACGGGAACATGGCTGCATATCAAGGATCGAACGGGAGTAACAGATGGGTATATTGATCGCCATGCCGAACTGGATGGCTCCATCGGAGCAATGGAGCCATCGGATGATCGAGGCGCTGGAGCCGGATGTGGTGATGATTGCAGCGCCTCCCCCTTGCGAACCCAATTGGCGCGGCAAGATACCTTCCCTGTGCCTGACCGATGGCCCGGCCTCGTTGTGGCGTCGCGGGCTGCGAAAAACAGGGCTTAACATATCCAGCCGACCGGGTGTGAACAAGAAGGAAATTCTTCGGCGTGCAATCGAAGACTCTCGTGTTGATACCGTCTTGGTCCAATACTTGAATTTCGCTTTGGATTATCAGGAGGTTTGGGACCATTGCAAAAAACCGCTCTTTATCCATGGACATGGCTATGACATAACTCCCGGTGAACGTCTGTTTACGCGTCCGGATCGTCCGCGTTTCGGCCCTGAGTATTGGCAGGCTGCTGCGAAGCTGAGTCAACATGCCACATTCATCGTCGGTTCAGAATATGCCAGGCAGATGCTCATTTGTGGTGGCATTTCCGAACGCTCCTTGGTGGTGAAGAACCTGGGTGTGCCGGTTCCGGATCAGCCGCGTGTCTATGAGGATCGACGAATTGGCTTGGCTTTCCTGTATTTGGGACGACTCACGGACTGTAAAGGGCCTGACGCTGTTATCAGAGCGTTCGAATTGGCTTGTAACAAGGGGTTGGATGCCCGGCTCATTATGGCTGGCGACGGAGATATGTGGGCGTGTTGTCATCTGATACATCATTGGTCCAAATGGCGTGATCGCATTCATATGTTGGGTGCAGTGACATGGGAAAAAGCACGAGAATTGATGACTCAGGCGGATATCTTCGTGGCCCATTCCTGTATTGGCCCCATCACACGCACACAGGAGACGTTTGGCGTTGCGTTTGTAGAGGCGATGGCGATGGGACTGCCGGTACTTACCTGTCGTGCCGGGGCTTTGCCGGAAATCATCACGCACGAAATCGACGGATTACTCTTGGAACCGGGTGATATTGAGGGTCAAGCCAATCGTATGTTGGAGTTGGCAGCACAACCGGAACTACGCCAAAAGCTGGGGCAGGCAGCTCGGCGTACGGTCTTGAATCGGTTTACCCAGAGTCACGAACGCAACCGGCTCCGAACGATTTTGGGACTCACTGTTTGACCAAAAGTCGTTCCTGTGAAATCGGCAACAACCCTGAGCAACACCCCGGCTGTTTCATCGACGGATCGATTCGGTTTACAATTCGCTCATGGCAGCCGGTGTACGTCATGATCAACCCTGGACCACCCGGCGATTACTGGCCTGGACCACCGACTATTTCACGCGCAAACAAATCGACTCGCCGCGCTTGTGTGCCGAAATGTTACTGGCACACGTGCTGGGCGTGGCTCGATTAAAACTTTACATGGACCCGGATCGCCCGGCCAGTGAATTGGAACGGGGCGCTTTTCGGGAATTGGTTGAGCGTGCAGTACGACACGAACCGGTCGATTACCTGGTCGGCAGCGCCCCGTTCATGTCGATGATGTTCACCGTCACCCCGGCTGTGCTCATCCCCCGCCCCAGCACGGAAACGCTGGTGGAGCATGTCATTCAACACGCCCGACGAACGCCCGGCTTTGCCCACCCGCTCATTGCGGACATCGGCACCGGTTCGGGTTGCATCGCCATCGCCCTGGCCAAACACATTCCGCAAGCCCGCGTCGTGGCCACGGACATTTCACCTGCAGCGCTGCAGGTGGCAAAGAAAAATGCGCAAACGCATGGGGTGACGGAGCGCATTGATTTTCGGGAGGGTGATTTTTTGCAGCCGTTGGAGGGCGTGCGGGCGAGGTATTTGGTGAGTAATCCGCCGTACATCCCCGATGATGAATGGGCGGCGGTGGAGGCGAACGTGAAAGATTACGAGCCGACGACAGCTCTGCGCGGCGGAAGCGACGGTTTGCAATACATCGCCCCGCTCATCGCACAGGCCCATCAATACCTGGACCACCCGGGGCAGTTGCTCATCGAAGTGGCGGCTGTGCATAAAACGGTGGTGTTGGAATTGGCCAGGGCGGCACCGGGCTTGACCAACCCGCGCATTCTGGCGGATCACCAGGGGCTGCCACGAGTGCTGGTGGCCGATGCGGTGTGAGGGGGGCTTGGGTAGGGTGCCACATTCACAGACGCGCAAAATCGCGGCGCTAACAAGAACAGTGACGCCGAGGGCTTTAGCCCCGGATTCATTCACAAACATCCGGCCCTAAAGGGCACGGCATCAAGTTGCGTCCGCGCTCAACATCCATCACCGCACATCGAATAAATCATTGCCATCGGGGTTGAACCAGCCGACGTTGAGCTTGCGTACCTGCGCTTCGGTCGGGCCGTAAATTGATGAAGCTGTAAAACCGAGCTTACGACGATCGACATGTTGATCAGCCCAGGCCACGTTGGCGGTTCCGTTGTGACGAAAATGCAGCGTCGGCGTCGGGCGCATCGTTGAGGGCGGCCCGGCAGTGAGTTGCTGATAAGGCGGTTCGATGAACGAATACTCAATCACGCCCGGCTGACCATCGACATCCACCACAATCGCGTTGTCGGCAAACATCACCGTTTCACTCGGATTGACTAATTGATCGGTGCGTGCGGTCATTTCAGCCGAGCGTCGGTCGTAGCCGAACAGGTCGTAACGTCCGCCCAGGTAATCACGGTTGTACCCGTACCCCCCGCAACCTGATTCAAAGGCGATGAGCGGGTCACGTGAAAATTCACCGGCTGCGCAACGACGGATGCGCTGATCGATACCCAGGTACGCAGCCAATGGGCCGGTGTCGGGGGTGAACGGGGTGCTTTGATTTAGGCGATTGCCATGCCAGCGGAGCAGGTTGGTGCCGGGGGGAAAGACGATGTCGGCTGCGGCAGGTACAAAATGCTGTCGATGTTCGCCGGCATAGGTGAAGTTCGCCAGGGCGAGTTGACGCAGGTTGGAGGCACATTGGGTGGTGAAGGCTTCTTGTCGAGCCATGCCCAGCGCCGGCAGCAATATGCCGATGAGCAGGGCGATGATGGCGATGACCACCAGCAATTCGATGAGTGTGAAGGCGCGATGTTTCATGGTGAATCAGCGACACGGTTGTCAAAAAGGAGCCTGATCGTTTTCACGACCAGACTCCGAGCGTGAGAAAGAGACCATCAACGACGACGGCGCAGCGTCATGGCAGCACCGGTCATCGCAAGCAGCAAAGCGGTGGTCGGTTCGGGGATGAGGGTAAGGTTGTCCAAGGCGACGTAGGTGGGGGTGTTGATGCCGAACGATCCGACATCGCTGGAGGCATAAGTGAGTTGGAGTGAACGAGCGGAACCAAGGGGTGACAGGTCCAGCAATGTCCATTGCTGGACGATGTAATCCAGGCTGTTGTCACTGAAGGTAAAGTCCGCCAGGCGGAAGGTCACACTGCCGGTGCTGGAACCGGTGGCATTGAGACCGGTGAAGCCGGTAAAGATAACTTCGAAAAAATCGGGGTCATTGCCGGTGAGTCCGCCGAATTTTTTGGCAAATGAATCGCCTGCGTTCATGGAGTGAAACGCATTGGTGGTGTTGGCGACATAGACGGATTCAACGAATTGGCCGGAGGGCAGGTTGATGGTGCTGGTGTTGTACCCGACAGCGAAGTTGTTGGAGCCGGCTACGCCGCCACCGGTGGGCGGGGTGTAGGCGGAGATTTCGGCGACACCCGTGGGCGTGCCAAAGAACAAATAATCCGGCCCGGCCAGATAGTTGCTATCCGAGACCACAAAGCCGGAAAAGAACCCGCCCGTGAAGCTTGTGCCGTCAACGGTGAACCCCGGATTGGGTGCCCAGTAGGAACCCGCCAAGGCAGGGTCGCGAGGGACCACAGTTTCAAAGGTAATGGTATCCGTCGCCTGTGCTGCCGAGGTTGCCAGGGCAAGGGTGATGATTGATGCAAGTGAACGTTGGGTTGCGTGACGAATCATGAGTCAATCTCTTTCTGTGAAAACGTTGGTGTTGAAGGTAGAAAAAACTTTGTTGTGATGAATTTTTGTCACGCCGAGCTATTTCAAGCCGGTTACTTTCTTTTTGTGACGCCGAGCTATTTCAAGCCGGTTACTTTCTTTTTGTGACGCCGAGCCCTTCAGGGCCGGATGTTTGGTTGATGGAATCCGGGGCTGAAGCCCTCGGCGTCACGACTCATGAATTTGATGACACGCGCCGCCGGAGCATGACCGCGCCACTGCCCACAGCCAGTGCCAGCAGGCTCGTCGGTTCGGGTACGACGTTGATCACGCCCACGGCTTCCAGGTCCAGTCCGCCTGAACCGGTCGTCTGCCAGGCGTCGATGATCGGGTTACCCAGACTATCCGTGTAGGTACCGTTGCCGGGGATGTCCACCATGCGGACATACTGGATGTTGTTCAGGTTCACCTGTCCGCCCAGTACCAGCGTGTGATTGAGCAAGTCCGACAGGTCAAAGGGGGTGCCCCAACTGTTGCCTCCGCCGCCTTGGTTGTTCACATGTTTGCCGGCCAGGTTGTAAAGGTTGGTCGGGTTCATGTTGCCAAAGGCACCCGGGCTGGTGGTGTTCAGCGACACCGAAGGAAAACGCGCAAAGTTCGTACCATCGGTCGAAACTTCAACGTAAGCCAGTTCGATGAAGACCGAGGTTTGCGACCCAAAGCTGTTTTCAAACACGGCAAAATCGTGCCCGCTGCCGTTGCGGATGCCGGTCGGAAACGTGAGCGTGATTGACCCTGGTGGCACGCCATTATTCAATTGCGTGGCGGACAGATCGCCCAATGACACAATGTGAAATTGATCGCCGGTCACCGGCCCCAGTGCCCTGGCCGAGTCACTCCAATTGGCATCGACCCCCGGCGCTGGGCTGTAGTTGGCAACCGCGCTGGCCCACTCCTTGAAAATCGGATTGACGCTCTGCCCCGCACCCAATCGACCCTCGCCCAACGGCCCGACAAACCCTGGTATCGCTGCATCCGGCGCACCGCTGGTGGTATTGCCCAGCCCTGTCGAATACGGCCCCGCCAAGGCCCCGACCTGCCCCAACATGCACACCCCCCCGGCCAACAGAAAGATTCTGCCGGTCCTCAAACGTACCACAGACATATCAACTCCCTGCTCCGAATCGCGCGGAGCCACCCCGCCCTGGTAAAAGAGAAAATCGTCCGTTGCGAGGGGTGATAGTGACGGGGATCGGTGCTGTTGCGGGGAGAACAGTCGAGCCGCCGGCGTCCCTTCTCGCGAGGACACACTGGCACTCGACAGGCAGGTCTTCCGGCTCAAGGCTGCTCCCGCCGGCCTTCCCATCGGGTCCGTTGCAGACCCGACAGTGGCACTCTCGGCGGGACGCTACCCAGTACTTTGTGGCTTAATTGCCACGTCCGGGGGCCTCTTACGGCGGCGCGTCCGCGGTGGATTCCCCGACCTTCATCGGGTCACCACACTTCCCTTTTCACCCTTGAAAGATCAACCCAAAGTCAATCATGCTTCAAGAGCACCTGTCGAAACCATTGGTAACAATACCGATGTTGAATCAAAATGCAAATCGGGAAAAAGAAGTGGTCAAGTGGTCGAGTGCCGGAACCGTACTCAGCAGTTAGCGCCGCGATTGATCGCGTCTGGTTGGAGTGGTTAATCAGTTGGTCGGTGAGTCGGTTAATCGGTTGAAGAAGTAGTCAAGTGGCTTGTGGTAGGGTGGGTCAAGCGAGTCGGCGAGCGGACCCACCATCGAAGTGGCCAAGTGATTTTACATGTTGCAGTGAATTGAACGCATGGTTGTCTTTGTGGCCCAGCCGCCCCCGGCTGGGTGAACCACCATGGTCGCTCACACCGCCGAGGGCGCCACCGGGGGGCGGTGCCACATTCACAGACGCGATCAATCGCGGCGCTAACCAGAACGCCGACGCAAAGCGTCCGCGCTAAACATATTGAATCACTTGACCACTTGGCCACTCGACCCCTTCTTCAATAATCCAACTTGCGCGGTTTGGTCGAAGCGAAAAAGCGCACCGGTTCTGCCACGCCGTTTTCGATGTTCAGTGTGTTGTCTTCACCGGGTTGAACGGTTAAATCCATCGTGCCGCGCAGAAGCACAAAGACGCCCTTGTTGTCCTTGCGCCGCACACACGTGAACACGCAGTCGGTCACACTGTCCAGCAGCGGCTGACTGGTTTCATTGACCGTACCCGGTTTGCGAAACAGCCAAAGTTGTTTATGCGTTTTGCCGTCACCATCGACGAACGTGAGGTAAGCGATTTTCAGATGCACGCCCTGGGCATCGATCATTTCAATGAACGGCGAAGTAATCGTGTTGTCACTGAGCGTCGCCGCCGCGATCGTGGCCGTGATGGTTTGCGTGGCATCAGCCGGGTCCTTCACCGTCACCTGATGCGCCGCGGTGGCTTTGAGCGGCCCGTGAGCCGTGTTGGTACGCACCAGCGTCAGCAACCGGTGCGTCACCATGCGCGTGGCTGCGTGGGTCGAAAATTGTTCCGTGGCATCGGCATAGGCCTTGAAACAAGCGTCCGTCGCCACCATCGTGGCCGTGAGCAGCATTGCTGAAATCGCCAGCGATATCAGCAGCTCGACAATCGACAGCCCGCGTCGCTGCCGCCCACGCTTTGGTTTGATGCGCATCGGCACCGCACCCGACAGCCGTTGATGATTCATCGAAGTTGTCCGCGCACTGGTATTCATTGGGCACCGGTTTCGGTGTAGGTGACGTAGTTGGGCGTCATGCTGATCGGGCCGGTGATGCCGTCGGGCATCGGTATGGTCGGGTTGTAACGCACCTGCACCTTGCCGAGTCCGCCGATGGGCAACTCCGCTTCCATATCGCCGGCCGACGAAGGAAAATAACCCAGCGTCGTGTTGAACTGCGGGCTGGTTTCGCCGATGACCGGGCCGGTGTTGCTTTGCGGTTCGAAGGTGGTGAGTATGGTGCCTTCGACGTTGATATTGCCGCGCAGATCGATCACTCCCGCCACGATCGTGCCGGTGAGTTGCACGTTTTCAAGAGCGTTGCTGGGGTCGATGAACGTACCCATTTCCACCGAGTAATGCGGCGTCATGATGGTCGAACGTTTGTAAAGCGTCTTTTCACTCTGAGTCAGTGCGGTCGAGTTTTCGATGTCGAATTTGGTTTTGCCGGTGAAGGTGATTTTGTTGCGGGCGTGGGTGAACTCGCCGGGCACATCACTCACCACCGCGCCTTCAAACGTGCAGCCGTCAAACCGCAGATTGTTGGCGATGGTTTTGGTGTTCGCCACCGGCACGCCGTCCACAACCGCTTCCAGGTTCGGGTACTTGAACGACTGGTCGGCTTCCTGCATCCCCGCATAATTGAACCCGACATCCGTATTGCTCGCCGTGGTTTCCACAAACGTGCAGCCGATGAACTTGCAATTCTTGAAAAGTGCGTTGCTGCCTTTGGGGATGCGCACATTGGTGAAGGTCATGTTCTCGAACACCGGGCGCTGGTAAAAATCGTACGGGTGAGCCGAGCCGTAGGGAACGGATTCAAACACCGTGCTGCCCAACGGCTTGGGGGAATTGGGGTCGTTGGGGTCGTGCTTGAGTGCCTCCGCTGCCGCCTGTTGCGCCAGGTCGCCGGTGGCGATGTTCTTGAACGGCTGGGTGTTGAAGTCCGAGGCTGAAAACTGATAAAGCGATGTATCGCCGGCCTGGAACACCACCGGTGGCTCCGACCCCTCCGGCGTAATACCCCCCTGAAAATAAAGTTGATGTGCCCCGCCCGCCGCTCCGAGTTGCCAATCCTCCAGCGCCGCCAATATTTGAATCTGACCGCGAATTTTCGTGTAACGGTCATACTCATCGATCACGCCGTCGTTGTAACCCGAGCGCGTCGGGTCGCCGAACGTGTCGATCAGTGCCAGCAACTGCGAAGCGCGAATGTTGTTGGCAGCATCCATGTCACTGGCGGTGACAAAACCTTTTTCATCCGTGTCGTAATGCTTCAAAAAGAAATCGTAATCGTCGATGTATCCGTCGCCGTTGGTGTCGTATTGAGCCGGGTCGGTGATGCCGTTGGTCTCGCGTGAGTCCGCCAGGTGAATGCGATTGTCCTTGTCAAAATCATTCACCACCAGCGTGTTCACAAACGTATCGATCGCTGTGTCCAGGTCCGCATGCAATCCGCGAAAATCGCTTTCCATCTGCACCGGGTGACCATTGACGATGTTGGTCTCCAAAAATCGGCTGCCGATCGGCCCTTCGATCATCACATGTCGGCCGATCATCACGCGACTGCGCGACAATATCGCAAACCTGATTTTCTTTTCCAACCGAAAATCCATCTGCAATGCCCGCGTCACTTCCTGCCCCGCAGGCCCTTCGCTGGCTTCCACGCGAATGCGAATCCAGGTCGAATCGAGCTTGTTGGTGTTCGACACCTTCGGGTTCATCTGGTTGTAAGGGGCACGCTGGTAGTAAGCCGAGTCGTAATCTTCCCCCGCCAGCGGGTGTGGTGACAGCTTGGCGGTGAACGTCATCACCCCCGGCACCGGGTCGCCCGCCTTGTGACCCACCGGCAACGCGAACGGTTCAATCGCCACCGGCCCGATCACCAGCGTCGTGCCCACCTCATACGGTGCCTTCAAATGATGCACTTCCCCCGCCAGCGAAGTCAGCATCGCCGCCCGCACACTGTTCCAAAGCGTCGGCGCATTGGTGTCGTCGATCAGCCCTGATGAAGTCGTGATACCCAGACAAACCTTGTTGAGCCGATACATGACAAAATTCATGCCCGTCTCCGCTGCCGCCAGCGTGCGGTTGATTTTCATGTGTGAATCAGCCGTCGAAAGGTTGCCCTGCGCCACGATTGCCATGGCCGTGGCCAGCGCCCCGAAAATCACCAGAAACATCATCGCCAGAATCGCCGCCGCCCCGCGCCGCTTGCTGTGCCGTCGAACCCGGCGACGTTGGGTCGCGCTGTGAACGCTTGAAGTTGGTCGTTGCATCAACATCGTTGTAAAACCTCGACCTCCAACATCATTTCCATCCGCAACATCCTTCAACCCATCCATACCCAAGCCCTCGGCTTGCCAGCCTCGTTCTTGGCTTGATAAATCCCAAATTCGAAATCCGAAATTCGAAATCTTCTTCTCATTTCCCCACCAGCCAGTACATGTGGCCGATGGTCATCGGTTCCTCATTCGCCGGGGCACTTGCCTTTTTATAAAGCGTCACCACCTGCACACGCATCAAATCCGTCGTGCCCAAGGGCTGCGTCAGACTCGTGCTGATGTTCCCCGGCAACACGTTTTCCACCGTCACCACCTGACGCCAACCCTTCATGTTCGGTATCACCTGCCTCAACCCATTGATCGGCCCCGGTTGATAGCTCGGCCCGCTCAACCCCAAAGCCGTGATCTCGCTCTGGTCCATGAACGTGATCCCGCCGCCAAAGCCGTTGATATTCACCACCCCCGCAAAATCGTCCAGGTCGTCGTATTGCGTCACATTGTTTTCCCCCGTCTCCGGCCCCATCGTTGTCTTGTTCGTGATCGGGTCGTGCATCGGCAGACTCAGCGTCAACTCACGCACCTCATTGGCCAGCATCATCCCCATCGCCGACCGCACCGCCCATTCGTTTTTCTGCAAAAACGCCTGCTGTGCCGCCACGATCGCCAATACCCCCGTGCCCACGATCACCGTCGTCAGCGCCGCTTCGATCAGCGTGAAACCACGACGACGTGATGGATAATGGATGATGGATAATGGATGATGGTTGCGCAGCATGTTGGTCACTCCACCTTAATACGTACCATCCATCTCAAACTTCCATCGTATGCTTTCACACATTCCCCACATCCCCCATCCGCAAATGAATTACCCAGTCGTCACAATCCCACTTGAGCGTCTGTCCGCGTGATTCAAGCCCAGCACGAGGTCGCATCTGCAAGCCGGGAACAAGACGCATTGGCAAGCCGAGTACGAGGTCGAATCTGCAAGCCGGGAACGAGACGCGAGGCTCGGTGAGCGGCGAGGGCCCGGGTATTCCGTCTGACACCATTCACTGACCAACAACATCATGAACCTGCTTTTCACTCCGATATTCGAAATTCTCATTTGACCAGCGTGGACAACTTGAAAATCGGCAGAATGATCGCCATCGCGATGAACCCGACAATCCCGCCCATCACCATGATCATGATCGGCTCGATCATCGAGGTCACCGTCTTGATCGTTTCCTTCAGTTGCTTGTGATAAAAACCGCTCACCTCATCCAACACTTCACCCAATTTGCCCGACTCCTCCCCCGCCGAAATCATCTGCACCACCGCTTTGGGCAACAGCGGGTTTTTGAAGAGTGGTTGTGAAATTTTCTTGCCTTGCTTCACCGACACGTAAACCCCCTGCCACAGTCGTTTGAACAGCCGATTGCCGCTGACCTGCCCAGTGATTTGCAGCGTATCAAGCATCGGTACGCCCGCGTTGACCAGTTCGCCCATGGTGTGCAGACTGCGCCCGATGTACAAAGCCTTGAACATCCGTTTGAAAATCGGCACGGTCAGTTTCATGCGGTCAAACCACAGTCCGCCGACGTCGGTGCGAATAAACCCCATCAGCGCCACCACCGCCAGCACCAGCGCGATCACCACCGCCCACCACCAGTTGACCATGAACCCGGACAACGCCATCAAAAACTTGGTCGGCCCGGGCATAGCCGCTTCCTTACCCTGAAACACCGCCGCAAACCGGGGCAGCACAAACGTCAGCAAAAATATCGTCACCGCCACCGCCAACGTACCGATCACGCCCGGGTAAATCATCGCCCCGACAACCATCTGCCGGGTTTCAATCTGCTGCGCCAGGTACGCCGCGATGCGATCCAGCATTTTCGAAAAACTGCCCGACACTTCCGACGCCCTTACCATGTTGACGTACAACGATGAAAACAATTTCGGGTGTTTGGCCAGGGCTTCGGAAAACTGCCGACCGGCTTCGACATCCTGTTTGATACGCAGCACGATTTCCTTGAATTTCGGGTTGTCCAACTGATCCGCGATGCCTTCGAGTGCCGCACGCAGGGAAATGCCCGCACGAACCATCACCGCCAGTTGCGTGGTGAAGTTAAGCACATCGCGCTGCGATGGGCCGGAGGTGATGTTGACTGCTGCCAGTTTCTGAATCAGGGTTTTGGTGCTGGCGCCCATCGGCGTCAGTTGCAGTACATGCAACCCTTGTTGCCGCAGGTTGCTGGCAGCCGCCAGCGCGTTGTCGGCATTGAGCATGCCGATCGAGCTTTGCCCGCCTGTTCCGCGAACTTCATAGCGATAAGTCGGCATGGGGTTCTGTCACTGTTGTTAATGCCGAGGTTCACCGTCGGCTTGTTTGTTCCCCTCTCCCACCGGGAGAGTCGAAGACCTCGCCGTGGCGGGGGCAGGGATGAGGGCGCGTCTTTACACTCGGCCACTTCCTCATCCTCATCACGCCGCCAGCATGCGTTCCAGTTTTTCCGGATACGCCGCATTGGCCACCGCGTCCTCCCGGCTGATCATCCCGTTGTAGTAAAGCTCCGCAATTGCCGTATCCAAACTCTTCATCCCCAACGCGCGATTGGTATCAATCACGTTGGGTATTTCAAACAGCCGATTTTCACGAATCAGGTTGCGGATCGCCGGCGTCACCAGCATCACCTCCACCGCCGGGCACATGCCCTTCTTATCCGACCGTTTGAAGAGCACCTGGCTGACCACCGCCTGCAACGTGTTGGCCAGCATGGAGCGAATCTGATTTTGCTGATCCGCCGGGTACATGTCGATGATGCGTTCGCAGGTCTGTGCCGCGTTGCAGGTGTGCAGGGTCGAAAGCACCAGGTGACCGGTTTCCGCAGCGGTGATCGCCGCACTGGTGGTTTCCAGGTCGCGCATTTCACCTACCAAAATAATGTCAGGGTCCTGTCGCAGCACATGCCTCAAACCGCTGGCAAAACTGGGCACATCATCGCCCAGTTCGCGCTGTTCCAAAATGCACTTGTTGCTCACGAAGGTGTATTCAACCGGGTCTTCCAGCGTGATGATGTGCTTGTGATACCGCCCGTTCATCGCATCGATCATCGACGCCAAGGTGGTCGATTTACCCGAACCGGTGTCGCCGGTCACCAGCACCAGCCCGGCAGGCAGATACGTCAGCTTCATGATCACGTCCGGCAGCGTCAGTTCGCCGAAGGCCGGTATTTTGGTTTTGATCAAACGAAACGCAATACCCACACTGCGCCGCTGCATGTGGGCGTTGACACGGAATCGGGCGACGCCCTTGATCTCATACGAAAAATCCGCGTCCTTGATTTTTTCAAACTTGATCTGCATTTCCGCGCTGGCCATGTGCCGAACCATCGCCATCGCCGTGTCGGGCGTGACTTCCGGGAAATCCAGCGGCGTGACCATGGTGTGAATGCGTGCCGCCGGCTGATGCCCGGAAATCAAATGCACGTCCGATGCCCCCATGTCCATCGCCGTCTTCAAAATCGTGTCCAGTTGCGTACCGATGGTCATGGCATCCTCGTGCTGATGTCAGGGGTTGCGCGGCGTGACAATCAAACAACGGTTGTTGCAGGGTCGGCGGATCGGGTTGCGATTGCGCCTTCCAAAGACTCTTTCATCTGATCGTCCATCATGTGGGACCGAATAAGTAAGTTCCCCAACTTCCGCGACATGACATGCTTCTCCAATCGGTATAAGCGTTACAGAGCGACAGTTCGCGGCGTGACCGTCGGCAGTTTTGACGCCGTGCCCTTTAGGGCCGGATGTTTGGGAGAAAATCCGGGGCTAAAGCCCTCGGCGTGAATATTCTGGTTAGCGCCGCGATTGATCGCGTTGCAGAAGTGGCCGACATGCCGAGTGATTTTACATTTTTCAGGTGATTGATTGTCCAATGATAAAAATCACCAAATCGCCAGATCACCAGATCGCCAAATCATCGACCAGACGCGATAAATCGCGGCGCTAAGCAAACACAATTCATTCGCCCATTTCCGAAATCAATTTTGCCCAATCGTCAAAGTCGGAACCTTACTCATCCGATGAAATCATCAGGACAACAGGGCGGAGCGGTGAAAGCAACCCTTTGACACGACAGCGCGGAGATCGGCCATGAGCGTGGATGTGCCCATCGAACAGTTGATCGATCAGATCGCCGACATGGACCGCGATGACTGCATCGTTCACTTGCGCATGTTTGAGGAACCTGCGCTCGACTTCACCAATGCCTATCTGGCCGAGCAGAGCGACGAACAACTGCGTCACCTGTTGCTGGCGGCTTGTTTGCAGGCACGCAAAAAGAATCGTCGTCTTGCAGGTTAAAAACAATGGATCACGGATCATGTTCAGAAAGTGACGATGGCATTACCCATTCTTTTCAGCCGATGATCGGGGCATCGCGCGCAGCGGCAGCAGCGCATCACCCAAGCGATATCGCAGCGAATCGAGCAAATTCAGCCCGGTGTTGCCGCGCACCAGGTTTTGTTTTTCATCCGGATCGTTGAGCAGGTCAAACAGCGCGATCGCTTCATGGGTCTGCGTGTTGAAAATCACCTTGAATCGCTCGGTCTCCAACATCAACCGTTTGCCGAATTCGGAAATGAGTCCGCCACCCTGCGTGATTGGTGATGCAATGCCCTGCCCTTTGAGCAGCGGCAAAAGGGATCGCCCTGCCAAAGCCGGGGGTACATCAACACCCGCCAGGTCGGCAATCGTCGGCGCCACGTCGGCGGTGCTGATCAACGCGGTGTCGTACAACTTCTGCTTCATCGGTTTGGGCGGGGTCAACACCATCGGCGTTTCCACCGCAGCATTCAAAAACGAGCGATGCCCGATCAACCCATGTTCGCCCAGTAACTGCCCGTGATCACCGGCCAGTACAATCCATGTGCGATCTTTGTCGGTACGCTTTGCCAGTTGAGCCGTGATGCGACCGATGCCAAAATCCAGCAGCGTCACCCGACCCAGGTAATCCGCCCGCAGACGCGCCAGTTTCAACGGGTCCAATCGTTGCAACTGCACCCGTGGGTAGTCCAGTTCCACCAACCCGTCAATCAATTTCAGCTCAGCAAGGGCAAAGCCGTGTTCCAGCAAGCGCGGGTCCACCGCATCGGCGTACATCGTCGGCGGAGGCAGATCGTTGGCCGGCCCGGTGAACGCCACCACCAGCGCCCAGGGTCGATCATCCGGCAAGTCCGCCAACCGTTGCCTGGCCTGGGTGTAAATGAATCCGTCCACGTCCTCCTCCGGCTGCAAAAGCAACCGGTCCGGTTCAAACGGCCCATACCGCAACCGTTGTTTACGCTGCTGCTGCACAGCCCGCAACTGACCTTTACCCGACAGTGATTTCAAGTACGCACAACGCCCCGGGTCGGTGACGTCCACCGGGTCCACCAACACCGCCTGATCCAGCCAGGGCAGCATCGCATGCACCATACCCACGCCGGTTAGGTGATATTCATGTTCACGCAACCACATCGGCCAACCTTCGACCACCGGCGGCAACTGCGGTAACGGTGATTGATCCACATGGCCGTGCTGCCTTGCGTGTAAGCCAGTGAGCAAGGTGAGGTGACCGCCCCAATCGGCCGGGCAGGCGGAACCGGCCACGAGACGCATGCCACGCTTGGAAAGCGATTCGAGGTTGGGGGTCAGAATCGGCCAGGCATTGGCATCGCCCACGGCATCGCGGCGCAGCCCGTGCGGCAGAAGGATGATCAAATTGCGTCGCGCAAGCATGTCTGGCTCAATTATCGACGTAAATCATAACGTGCTGTAGTTGGAAGGCGGAAACTATCGGAGTGATCTGGCGATTGGGTGATAATTGAATCTATTACGCCTGAAGTTCACGTCCGCGTGAAGTTCAGGATGTTATTTCAACCGTGACGCCGAGGGCTTTAGCCCCGGATGTCCACGGAAATATCCGGCCCTAAAGGGCACGGCGTCCAGAACGCCGACGCAAAGCGTCCGCGCCAAACTATTTCGAAATGTCTTTGCACTCGGCCACTCGGCCACTTGACTACTTCTTTTTTTTCACTCTGTTATCATTTCGCCATGCTTGCCCAGGTGCATAGTTTCGTCCTGCAGGGAATTGATCCGGTGGCCTGTGAGGTCGAGGTCGATGTTGCCGAACGCGGGCTTGCCAAAACCACGATTGTCGGCCTGCCCGATGCCGCAGTGAAGGAATCGCTGGAACGGGTGCGTTCCGCCATTGCCAATTCGGGGTATCCGTTTCCGCTCACACGCATGCTCGTGAACCTGGCCCCAGCGGACATTCGCAAAGAAGGCCCTGCCTTTGACCTGCCCATCGCGGTGGGGTTGCTATTGGCTGAGCAGGTGATTCAAACCACCAAACACAAGCGCTATTTATTCACGGGGGAACTGGCGCTCGATGGCCGACTACGACCGGTCAACGGTGCCATCAACCTGGCGATACTGGGTCGAAACATGGGTGTCGAAGGCGTGATCGTACCCACGGACAATGCAGCCGAGGCATCGTCCGCCGGGGTTCCGGTTTACCCGGCAGCCACGTTGTCGGAAGTCGTCGGTTTCCTCAATGATCAATTGCCCATCGAACCAGCCCCCGAACCCGATGTCGATGCGCTGCTCGAACATGCGCAACCGACGGTCGATTTTGCCGACATCAAGGGACAGGAAGCCGCCAAGCGCGCGGTGATGGTGGCTGCGGCTGGGGGGCACAATTTACTCATGATCGGCCCGGCGGGGACGGGGAAAACCATGCTCGCCAAGGCACTGCCCGGCGTGCTGCCGGCGCTATCACGTGATGAAGCGCTCGAAGTGACGCGCATTTTTTCATGTGTCGGCCTGGTGCCCAAAGGCAAGCCCTTGCTCACACAACGACCGGTGCGCAGCCCGCACCACACCGCCAGTTCCGCAGCGATGATCGGCGGGGGTGCGATTCCGCGACCCGGTGAAGTAAGCCTGGCGCATCACGGGGTTTTGTTTTTGGATGAAATGCCCGAGTTTCCGCGCATGGTGATTGAAACGCTGCGCCAGCCGATGGAGGATGGCGTGGTGACGATTGCCCGGGCGCATAGTTCATTGCGTTTCCCTGCTCGCTTCATGCTCGTGGCGGCGATGAACCCGACGCCCAAAGGGGACAAACCGGTGGACGAGGTCGGCCAGCGAAGCATGGATCGCTATTTATCGCGCATCAGTGGGCCGATCATTGATCGTATTGATATTCATGTGGAAGTGCCTGCGGTGGCGTATCGGCAACTGTCGGATGCGGCACGCGGCACCGACTCGGCAACCATGCGCTCGGCGGTCATCACGGCTCGTCAGCGCCAGGTGCAACGTCATGGCAGCAGCACCAAACCCAACAGCTCGCTGTCGGGCCGTGAATTGGATAAGTTGGCGCAGCTCGACGATGCAGGCAAAGAGTTGATCAAGGCCGCGATGACGGAGTTGGGATTGTCCGCCCGGGCGTATGACAAAATCCGCCGGGTGGCACGAACGATTGCCGATTTGGACGCCAGTGACAACGTTTCGGCTCAGCACGTGGCGGAGGCGATTTCATATCGTTTGCTGGATCGAAGGCAATGAAGAAGTGGTCAAGTGGTCAAGTAGCCAAGTGGTCAAGTGACGGAACTGTTTTCGAAAGTTAGCGCCGCGATTTATCGCGTGATATGAAGTGGTCGAGTGGTCGAGTGCATTGTATTTAGGTTAGCGCCGCGATTGATCGCGTCTTTATGTAGCCCAGCCCCCGGGGGCGCCCCCGGCTGGGTGAATGATCATGGATAACGCACCGCCTGGGGCGGCGGTGCCACATTAAAAAACCCAGGCATTACCGGGTGGCTATGCCTGGGCTTTATCGTTGCTTTGAAAATGACCCAAGCCCTCGGCCTGACGGCCTCGTTCTTGGCTTGGTCTGAAACTTGACTCACACCCCACGCATCACTTGCTGCGCTGGTTGGCGTCGAGTTTGATTTCGCCAAAGCGTTCTTCGTGAGCGCGGATGACCTGACCCAGAGTCATGGCCAATCGCTTGGCGGTGGGGTAGTTCATGATGGTGCGGTTTTGCAGTTGCAGCACCATTTCGCCGGGGTTGGCTTTTTCATTTTCCTGCGTCGGCGGCTTGGTCAGAATGTTCAGCCCCAAATCCAAAAACACCTCGTCGGGCGTCACATGCGTACGAAACGCATTGGCGTAGGTGGTTTTGAGTTCGCGCTCGTCGATGTGCAGACGAATCTGCTGCTGACCGGGCGCCAGGTTCGGGGTGGTGGTGGTGTTTTCGGCCATGGAACTGAAACTCCTTGAAAATGGGCAATGCCCGGTTGATCAATGCTGCCGCTGCTCGGACAAAACGAGACATGATGCTAACCAACCGGCATCGATTGGCAAGCGCCCGCATGCAATTTATTGTGGGGTTCTGCCTGCCAACAGGGATTGCACCCTCGGCCAGTAGTGTTGCAATCGACCATCGATCATCGGCAGTTCCGGTCGCACTCCCTGCACCCGGCCATCGATCAGGGCTATGTTGTGACCCTGTTCATGCCAGCGTGCCCCGTACATCGGGTTGTCGGCCAGTACCGCACTGCCGGGCGGCAGCCGATGTAAATTCAACCGACCCCACGGGCCATCACCCTGACTGGCCAATCCGCCACGATACGCATACGAAGTAAAAATTCGAGTTTTGCCATCGTCGGGTTGCCAACCGTTCCATCGTCGCGGCCAGGCATTGCCAAGCCCCCATCCCTGTTGTGCTCGCCGGGGGCAGTAAAACAGTACCGGTTCGGTCACGTAACCCCGAAGCCAAAGCAGTCCCTGCCCGTACCACCCGTCACTGCCCGACAAACCCTGAGCCGACCGCGTGGCATCGTATAACTCAATCGGCGAGCCACGATCAACATCGTCAAACCAAAACCCCGATTCAATCGGTCCGCTGGGCAGCCAGCCGCGATGATCCGTGCCCCAACGCATGAATGCCTCAGCCAACCGGCGCTGTTGCATCTGACATGAAAGGGTCGATCCGGTTTCACGCGCTTGCCGCACTGCGGGCAGCAACAACGAAAGCATCACCGACATCAAGGCCATGACCACCAATAATTCCACCAAGCCGAAGCCTTGTGGTTGGTGTTGATGATGATGCGTGTTTTGACCTAACCGGGCCATGGTGCGTCGCGTTGGATCGTGATGCTTCAAAAGGGGTTTACGATGAATCGTCGTTCAGCCCATCCGCTTGCGCCCGATCACCACCGCCCCGGCCAGTGTCAGCAGCATCAGCGCGCCGGTCGGTTCGGGGATGACGATGCGTACCAGGCCGTCGCCGACCGTGGTGGTGTGCATGGGCAGGTTGGTGGCCATGCCCCCGGGGTCCTGCAGGCGGAGCGCCCAACTGCCTGCGGTCAGCCCGCTGGTATCAAGCACCACCTTCGCCAAAACACCCTCTGCTGTCGCTGCAAAACCCGACTGCGTGGTGATGGTGTAAAACGCATACATCGGCACACCCTCGACACGAATCGGCTGATTGCTGATGCCCGACCATATCGTGCCCGTGGCCAATTCAACCTGTTCAATCATCGGCCCGACATCGCTGCCGCCGACTTCAACGCCCCCATCGCCGATCATGATGCGAAAGTTCAACCCCTGTGCAGCCGCCCCGCCGGTGATGGGTATTTCAATCACCTGCCCCGCACGGTCGGGCAACAGGTCGTATGAGCCGGGGGTGATAAAAAGTGGTGCCGCGTGAGTGCCGGTCGTAATCAGCGCTGCGGTGCATAGTGCAAAACCAAAGTGCGTCAACTTGATACGCATGACGCCGAGGGCTTCAGTCCCGGTTGTGGGCAGTGCATCATTCATGTGAGTCATTCGCATACGAAACTCCAATCGTGTAAGTGTTTCTCATTTCATATCAAGGCAGAATGAGCAAGGGCAGTGCCTGTAAAAACCCCGCCTGATTTTGCCGAACGATCAGTTCATCGTTGGCATCGACGCGCTGATCACGGTCCATGTCATGCACATTGGTGATCGAAGCCGGGTTCAAAAACCCGCGCGGGTTGTTGCGTACCGCCAGTTCGTCGCTGGCATCGACATACGCATGAGCCGAGCTGTTGCCGGTTTCGCCCACTGCGTTACCCAAGTAAAATGCCACCGGCTCTGCCAACCCCGTCTGGGCATCGGCCTGCACCTGCACCCGCAACCACGTGTTGCGAATCGTGCCGCTGGGCCAGGTGAAACTGATGCGATCCGACCCCTGCACCCCCGCCCCACGTCGCACCAACAGCCCCGTCGGTGCGGGTGCTGATTGCCAGTCGTTCCGTTGCGTGCTTCGCCCGGTCATGAACAAAAACTGTTGCAAGCCGACCGTTCCGCCGACGGGCAGCCCCGCTATGTCAATCATCAAACCATTCATACCCCGGTGATAGCTCGAATAGTTAACGAACGTCGCCTTGTGACCAGGCAACAACGGCTGCTTGTCCGGCGCTATCGCCGCATCGTCCGCCGCGTTGATTGCCGGGTCGTGCCCATCAAACGCACTCTGGTTGTAAAACAAATAAGCCCCGCGCCACTGCGCATCGCCCACCGTCAGATTCACCTGCACACTGCTGCTGCGCGAACCCACGACATTGCCATCGGTCGCATCATTGGCATTGAGTGTGATGACCGACTTGCCCACCTGATCGGCAGCCGGGGTGACCACCAGGCGTCTGCGATTGCCGCCCAAATGTTCGATCAACAACCCCTCATGGGTCACAAGTAGCGGGTTGCTGTTGCCGGTGACCGTGACACGAATCATCGCATCGGGGGTTTGCTCATCACTGACGGTGAACTCATCACTCACCACCGTGTTGACCGCGGTCACCAGGTCATCGACCCCTGCAAACGTTGGGGCACCGTCGTTGATCAACCCATACCCGACCCCGCCGCCCTGATTGTGAAAATACACACGGCCAAAGGTCCGCTGGTCCGCTGCCATGAACCGCAGTCGCAACGGCAGTTGCACATGGCCGCTGATGTATTCCCACGATTGGCCCATGTCCAGTGATCGATGCAGTCCGCGTTCGCTGCTGCCGGTGCGTCGCCCGTACACATACACCGTCGGCGCATCGCTGCCCGGGGCTGATGCACCCAGTGATACGGTTGACAATTGCTCGTTGACAAACGCGCTGATGCGGGTGAAGTTGGCGCCGTAATCCGTGCTGCGATAAATGCCGCTGCCGTTGCTCAGCCAGACCTCGCCCTCACGACCCGGTGCAGGCACCACGCTGACGGTTCCGCCATGGTCGCTTCCGCTGCGACTGATGCTGGTGTTGGAAGGCTGCCAGTTGCGTCCGCCGTTGAGTGAATACCAAAAGCCTGTGCCGTTGAACACGCGCATCAAATAAAACACCTGTCCGTTGACCGTATCCGCCGCGAGCAGTTGGTCATAGTTGTAAGCCGTGGTATCGCCGCTCACGCCGCCCAGCGTGGTGTTGTCCATTTTCAGGGCGTTGCTCCACGACTGTCCGCCGTTGGTGGTAAAACGCAGGCTTTGATTGTTTCCCCCCGCCCACACCGCCCGCAGCGGGTCGGTCGCCGACACCGCGATTTTCGCCCCGCCATAGTTGTTGCTCGTCGGGCTGGTCACCTGCGTGAAAGTTTTCCCCCCGTCGGTCGAACGATACGTTCGTCCCGCTCCCAAACTCACCTGGTGCATCGTGATCATCATCACATCCGGGTTTTGGTAACTGGCTCCGATGCCCGTGATGTAATTCAAACCCGAACCGGGGTTGTGCAGCATCGCCCTGGGGTGGGTGAAAATATCCTCCAGCCGAAACCCGCGCACATCGCTGACCCCTGCATACAACACCGCGGCATTGCCGCTGGTCGAAGCCGGGGGCGCGTGCAACGTGATGGCGATGCAGTTTTCCGCCCCGCGATATTGTGCTTCCCACACACTGTTTGCCGCCCACACATCCTCCGTCCGCCAGACCATGAACGCATCGGTCACGTAGCATCGCCCTGGGTGATGCGGGTCCAAAAACACCCCTGCCGGGGCGCCGTTGGCCGGGCTGAGACTGGTGCTCCAGGGAATACGCGTTCGCACCGTAAACGTGCCCGAATCAAACACCTTGGTCAGCCACGTATTGCCCCGATCCGTACTTCGCCAAACCCTGCTGTTGCGCATCGCCACCAGTCGTGCGGGGTTTTGTGCATCGACCGACACCCCCATCCAAAGCCCGCTCTGTCCGCTGGGTGTGATATTCACCCATCCCCCCGATCGGCTGTACCGTGCGATGCCCTGTTCATGCGTCACATACAACACCCCATCCGTCCCCACCGTCATCCACTGCGGTCGCATCGGTCCCCCAGGCAGAGCCGACAACCCGCTCATCATCGACCACGTCGTTCCCCCGTCGCTGCTCTGCCAGACACCTTTCAAATCCACCGACGCATACACATATTTGCTCCGCCCGTTTTCCACCACCGTCGGGTCCACCGCCACGCTTCGCGTCCCCGGCCCAGCCTCATCACCCTCCCTTGGCCGAACGTTCACCCACATCTGACCACCATCGGTCGTCTGCCAAATGCCGCTGCTTCGGCTCCCCCAGTACACCACCTCCCCGTTATTCACATCCACCGCAATCGCCTCCCCCGCTTTACGACTCGTACCCTCCGCGCCATCGCCCGCATTGCCATGCGAATACCGCTGCAACATCTGCGTCCATGTCACACCCCCATCCAGCGACCGAAACAACCCGCACACCCCTTCCCCATAACTGCCCATTTCCGCATACACGATCATCGGATCGGTCGGGTGCAGCCCGATCGCCGAGCAACCGGTGTACGGCGTCGGCAACCACTGATTAAACGTCTGCATCTTCCAAGGCTCATCGCTCCCGTCACGCCGAAACGGCCCGATCACATCCGACCGCAAATACGCCAGCCCCGGTACGCTGCGATGAAAAATCACCCCCGTGTAATAACCCCCGCCGCCGATCGCCACCGTCCCCCATTGATAGCCTGCCTGCTGCGCCTCTGCCACACCTCCCGTGAGCATCAGCCACAAGCCCATCAACACCAACCCAATGCGTCGTCGTCCCTCATGCATCCATCACCCAGCCTTTCTCGCCCTTCATCCGATCATCTGCAAAGCCGCCTCCGCCAATCGTCCCCGTGCCCGGTCCTGCTCCGCCTTGTGCCTGTCGATGCCTGCCCCATCCACCCGATGTGTGCGATTGGTCAGCACGATGACAAACCGCTGGCTCACCGGGTCGATCCATAACGATGTCCCCGTGTATCCGCCGTGACCCAATGCCTGCGCACTCATGCTCGCCGGTCGATGCGGGCTGCCTGCGTCCAAATGCCACAACAACCCGTACCGAGCCGCTGAAAACTCCCTCTCCCCTTGGGAGAGGGTGGCCGAGGTCGCCGCGGCGACCGAGGCGGGTGAGGGCCGAAGCAACGGGTGTTTCGAATTTGATGCCTGCTTCGCTCTTCCGCCATCACCCTTCCCCGCCCCCGACCACAGCGGCTGCGTACACACCCTGAACGTGTCTTGCGAAAACAAACGTTGCGTCGAACCCGGCAACATGCCCTGCTTCAACCAGCACTGACAAAACTTCGCCAGGTCATCGACGGTGCTGAAAACCCCTGCGTTCCCCAAGGCCCTGCCCGCTGCGATCACATCCTGATTGGCGGTACAACGCAACACCGGCGAATGCGTTGCCACCATGCGCTCATCCGCAAACTGCGGAGCATAACCCGTTTCCCGCATCCCCAGCGGCTCAAAAATCTCCCGCTGACAAAACGCATCCAACCGCTCCCCCGTCATCGCCTCCACCACCAGCCCCAGCAAAATCGCATGGATACACGCATACTCACACCTTGCCCCCGGTTCCCCCCTCGGCCTCATCCGCAACACTGTCTCCAACCAAGGCAAATCGCCCTTGAGCCGCGCACGCTTGTCGTTGTCAAAGCCACTGCAATGCGTCGCCAGATGGCGCAGCCGAAGGCGCTCGTCACCTCGATACTCCGGCAGCACCGACATTAACGTCGCATCCAAATCCAACTGCCCGCGATCCAAAAGCAGCGCACAAGCCGTGCCCGTCGCCACCACCTTGGTCAGACTCGCCAGATCAAACACACTGTCGCGCCGCATCGGCACACCCGTCGGCCTCACCTGCGCCAACCCTCGGGCTGCGCACCACTTCACTCCCTCTGCATCGCCCACCGCGACCACCGCCCCGGCAAACAACCCACCCGCCATCGCCTCATCCATCAACACCGCACACGAACCTGTCGCGCTCGCGTTGCTATTCAACAGGGTATTGGCGCAATTTACGTTACTCATTGGTACTCGACCATTCGTAATCCGTCCCCTCTCCCTCCGGGTAAGGGGGCAAAACCACCGCAACCATCACACCAATTGCATCACCGGCATACTCCTTCAATCCCCCGCCTCCTTTCCGTCGGTCGCCTTCTGATCCACCCAGGCGCGAAACGCCTTCATCGCCTCGATCTTCGCCGGGTCGATTTTCACCAGCGGCAACTCGCCCTTCCGTTCCCGCAGCGGGCTGTCGGGCTTGAGCGTGAAGTCGTAATTCGCCGCATCCACAAAACCGGGGTCCATCACCTTCAACTCTTTTTCATTCACCTTCTGCACCCATTGCTCGGCGCTCAACGAACCCTCCTCCGGGCCGAGCTTGAACGTCATGCGCGCCTCCGCAGGGAATATCATGTTGTTCACCCCACGGTAATCCTCCGTCGTGATCGTCCGTTCCGAACCGCGCAGATTGAACACCGGCTGCGTCCCCAGTGAACCAATCACGTTGTCCTTCAAAACATACGGCCCAGGCCGATCAAACATGATGTTCTCATTGGGCACCCCCAAAGCCCTTGCCAGCGGCGCCCCCACCAGACTGCCCCGACCCTTCCACGCATACATGTGGGCTGCCCCCTTGGTCCCGTTGCCGCCCACGATGATGCTGTCGCGGATCAATGTGTCGAAGTTGGCGTGAATTTCCAGATCGACTTCCGTATCGTTGGCCAACAGCGCCCTGCGCACTTCAATCGGTCCGGGGCAGATTTCCAGAAACAACCCGCGAATGTTGCCGATGCACACCACATCCTCGATCAGCAGGTTGCGGTGATCGATGTCGAACCAGAAGCCGCGGGTGTAATTGCCGATCGCCTCATGCCGTCGGAAGATGCCGTCACGCATGCGATGGTGCTTCACGCCCCCGAACGCCCAGCTGACAAACCGGCCCCACGCCCCGCGCCAGTTGTTGTAATTGGTGACGTTGTCCTCCCACAAAATATTCTGAATCGAACCGGTGGTGATGCCGCCGCCGCCGTTGTAATTGGCACGGCATTCCCGGAACGTCAGCCCCTGGTTCCATATCACCTTCATCCCGATGCCGCTGTTCCAGTCCGAGTTCACCCGCTCCACCAACACATTGCGCACCTGCCAGCGTCCCGGCAAATCCGCTCCAATATGAATCGCCGCCGCCCCGTGAAAATTCCGCGCGTGTCGGAACGACAGGTTCCGCAGCACCAAATTTTCCTTGAACTGCAACCACATCAGCGAATCACGCACCGACACCTCCATCACATCCGTCGGCTGCAACGTCGCACCCTCCGGCAACCTTATCAAAACCCTCGGCCCGTTCTCCGGCCTCTCAATCACCCCGAAACTCCCCGGCAACAACACCTTCTCCGGCTCCGCCAATCCCTGATAGTCATACTGCGCCTTCTCCCCACGCTGCTTGCTCAATATCACCTTGTAATTTTCCAGCGACACCGGTCGAAGCACCGTCCCGTTGTAAATCAATAACTCCGAACGATGCCCGATATCCGTCTTCAAATCATGAGGCCCGTTGTTCCACCCCCGCAACCCAAACTTGTGCGGCCAGGGCGCTTCGTAATACACCACCTTCCCGTTTTTCGTCACCGGCTTGAAGCTCTCCGTCGCAAACACGTCCGCCCCGGTGAACACCACCCCATCAGGCGATTGCCCCTCGATCACCAGCAGCGTTTTCACCGCTTCGCCCCCGACCTGCTCAAAATTCATCGCCGGCATGCGCGTCCGATACAACCCATCCGCAATCAGCAACTTCGTCGCCACGCCCTCCCGCAGCGACCCAAACATCGCCTCAAAAGCCTTGCCCACGTCCCGGTACGGCCTGCCCTCACTGCCATCGCCATCCACCCCTCCGCCCGGCGGCGCCAGGTGAATCACCTTTTTCACCTGCGCTTCATCCACCTGCGCCCCCGTCACCATGCTCACATCCACCCGGTTGCGATGGTTGTGCGGTGTCCGTGTTTCAATCGGCTGGGCCACGCCCCCCGCTGCCACGCCGACCCCGCCTTCCAACCCCGCAGCCCGAACCTCCACCGTGTCAAACACATGGTTGGTCGTCCGCCTGGGCGCATAAAAACCAATCGCAACGATCGGCCCCTCCGGCAGCGTGCGCGCCTCCTCCGCCTGCGCCAACTCCGGCAGACGACTGCCCGGTACCAATGCAATCCGCCGCCATTGCGACTCCTCCACCAACACCTGCAATTGCGAACTGTTCTGCACCTGCTCGCCCCCGGCCCGGAAGGGCTGGGCGGAAATGTAATACGGGTCCAGTTCATCACGACCCGTCTTGTTGATATCGACCTGCACCAGTACGTACACCTCTTGCGCCTCATCACGCAACGCCATGTGCCAGTTGATCGAATGCACCGGCCGTTGAAACACCGCTTCACTGGTCAATAGCACATAACGCGGCCCCTGTGACACCCAGACAAACCCGCGCCAGGCGTCGTCCACTTTTTTGGCGTGACTGGCGATCGGGTCCAGGTTGCCCGCGCCCGGCCCGCCGCCCCAGCCACGCGACTTGGATTGATCCTGCGCATTGGCACCGACGTACAACTTCCAGCCGAAGTCATCGATCGTCTGTCCCCCGGCTGGGAAAATTTCCCGGTAAACCACCTGTGGCTGCGCCACCGCCTGACCGCACAACACCGCCAACAGCATCAACACACACATCCACCCGCTTCGCAGGTTCATCATGAACTACCTCGCTTGCTGAAAAAAAAGAACAACAACACACGGAGTGAATTCGCAAGGCATCCCGCGGGTTTCCACCCACGGCGATGCGGAAAAGAATCCTCATAAACCTCCTCTCCCCTTGGGAGAGGGTGGCCGAGCCGCCGGGGGCGAGGCCGGGCGAGGGCCGAAGAACAATAAACCTTTCAACTCTCCCTCCGGGTGAGGGGGTTTACCGAGCCTTTCATGGTCAGTACGCTTCCGAGCCGTTGAACCGCCACTGTTCTTCATCCGACATTTGTCGGACGGTCATTTCCTGAATGGGTTTCACGTGCCCGTCACCGAAGGCGAAGCTGGCCGCGCCATTGCCATGCCCGCCGATACGCTGCCAAGGCGGACTGGTGGCCATGGTCCACCAGACCGGGTTATGTTGTCGCTGGGTTTCGACATTTCCTGATTTGCCTTTCCCGACGCGCATTTCACGAAAGCCGTTGGATAGATACGTGCCGCCGTCCCAGATGGTGGCGAAGCCCGCTTCGGCAAACCAGTAGGTGTTGCTTTTGAGCACATCCGCCCGGCGATTGGCGGTGGGCATACCACCCCATCCGCCCAGAAACCCGTTCAAGCGGTAGTCACTTGTCGCTGCCTGCGTATTGATCGCGTTGTTCTGATAGCGCCACCGGGCAAACTGCGCCAGTTCGGGGCAGATCGCCGGGTTGGACGCATTGGCGACGGCCTTCTTCCCATTGCCCTCCTGCAGCCAGTATTTCTGACTGGCCACCGGGACCGAGGCATACGGCCCAGCCGGGACGATCCATTCCACCTGATCCCACCAGGGGCTGTTGACCGCCGGGTCGGTGCTGGCGCGATCGCGTGGCAGCCAGTTGTTGTTGTCCGACACATACATGTGCCCCCACTGACCGAGCATGCGCATGTTGTTGGAACAGGTCAGCGCCCGCGTGGTCGCGCGCGCCTTGGCCAACGCCGGCAACAACAACGCCACCAGCAAGGCAATGATGCTGATGACCACCAGCAGTTCGATGAGTGTGAACGCACTGGACCTTGAGTATGGGTAACGATGGTTTTTCATGATACGATTTTTCAATGCCTCGCAGGGTGATGATTTTTGAAAACAACTCACGCTGAATCAATGACAAAAAATCCAAGCGTTATCGAACGGCCGATGCGCAGAAACTCATTCCTTCATGCGCCACAGCCGAACGAACTTTTCGTTGGCGGGGTTGGTGTACCAGGTGGCACTGGCATCCAGCACTTCCATATCGATGCGCGGAATCGTGGCGACATGGCCATCCCAGAACGAGCCGTTGGCGGCGGTTCCGGCGGCATGACGGTATGCCACCTTCTGGCCCGGATTGGATTCGTTGGTGTAACCACGGGACCGGGAAGCGTTCATGTTGAGCGTCGGGTCCGCATAGTTGGAGTTACCGATGTAATCGGCCCATTGAAGTCTTTGCGAGGGTCGAAGCAGATCGCGTTGCCGCCAACCGGACCAGGCATCATTGAACCCCAAAATTCCGCCCGTGGCGGTGTAGAGCATTTCCGTCTGATATCCATAGGCCATGTAAACGCTGGGGCCGTGCTGTGCCGTCAAAGCATTGGGGTCCGCAAAGGCAAAGGCGGCATCGGGGCAGATGAAATTGCGCGGCATACGGGTCGCCCCCGGGATTTGCACGATGAATAAACGTGAGCGGAACTCATCGTTCTGACTCCACATGCGAAAGCCCGAGGGCGGATTGAACAGATAACGATTGGGCACGCAATAATCCAGATTGTCAGCCACATAACTTTCATTGGCGCTGGAGAATTGACGCAGTGAGGACGCACAGCGACTGGCGTTGGCCGCCGCCCGTGCCGCCCCCAAAGCCGGTAACAATATGGCAATAAGCAACGCAATGATGCTGATGACCACCAGCAGTTCGATGAGGGTGAAACCGCGACGAGAAAGGGTCATGATCCAAACTCCTTATGTTACTGGTCCGTTGTGAGCGGATACGAAAGCCACACATCGTTCTTTCATCCAAACAAGCCCGACTTGCCGGCTGACACCAACAACCCGAACCGGTCCGAGGGTGGGTATTGCACGGCTCATAACCACCCTGCGCTCGCTACGTCCCATGAATCCTTCCATCGCCGCGCCGTTTGCCAGACCTGTTATTGATTCACGCGCCAGAGCGTGGCCTGCGTCAGATTTTCCGGCAGGTCATACCATGTGCCGGTCGTATCCTGCACCGCCACGCGCTGACTGGTGCGGGCTTCGGTGTGACCGTCCCAGAACACCAGGTTGGTCGTGCCACCGGGATGCCGGTATGCCACACGCTGAATGGGGTTTTCCTCGTTGGTGTAACCGAAGCTGTTGGAGGCTCGCATGAACACTGTGCCGTTGCCGTAGTTGGAACTGCCGATGTAATCGGTAAATTGCAGTTTCTGGGACGGCTTGAGTATGTCGTGTTGCCTGAAACCTGATGCTCTGTCGGCATACAATCGGGTGCCGCCGTCGGTTCCAAAGCTTTCACTGGGTTGATAGAGCGTTTCGATGTTGTAGCCGTATGCCAGGTAAACGCTGTATCCAAACTGGGAGTTGACCGAGGGATCGCTCAGCGCCCACCGGGCCTCCGGGCAGATGAACTTGGCGGGCATGCGCGAAGTACCCGTGACGAAATCGGCTTCATTGAAAAGATTTTTCCGCCATTCGGTACTCTGACTCCATACCCGGAAATTCCACGACAACGGACCGAATTGGAAACGATTGGGCTGGTAATGGCCGCGGTTCTCCGTCGCATAAATCTCATTGGCGTTGGCAAACTGACGCAAGGTGTTGGCACATCGGGTTGCGGAAGCGGTGGAACGGGCCGCCCCCAAAGCCGGCAACAAAATGGCGATGAGCAGGGCGATGATGCTGATGACCACCAGCAGTTCGATCAATGTGAATCCCTGGCGATGCGAGGCTTTCATGGCATGACTCCAGACAGATAGGGGGTGATTGAGACGGTTCGTTCCCGAATCAGGTCATCGGCGGTTAAGCCGACGACCCGGCGTGTGCTTGGTGTTGTCGATCACTGCCCCTCCCTGCGTTTTTCAGAACCCGCTGCGCGACATATCCCAAATCTTGGCGATCGTCGGGCGCTCGGCGGTCGATGCCCGCACGTAATCCAACCGTTCCCGCGACAGGGTCGCCCCCCGACCGTCGTAAAAGGCGACGTTGGCGGTGTTGCGATGTCGGTAAGCGATGGCGTTCTGCAGCGGCGTGGCCAGCGTCTGGTAGTAGTTGTAATCCTCGTTGCCGTCGATGTAGGACGAACTGGCATCGCGGTGCAGCAGCCAGTCGATGCCGTCGGCCATGATCATCTTGGCGGAGGGGTTGTCCGGGCGATCGCCGCCGGTGAAGTCATTGCGGTGGGCACTGACGATGCTGGGGGTGGTCTGCACGCCGCCGGGCCGATTGCGATTGCGCAGACGATAGAAGTTCATGCCATAGGCATACTGCACCCGGCTGCCGTACATGTTGGTGGAGGGAATACCCAGGTGCGTGGCGGTGAGGGCGTAGGTGGCATCGGGGCAGACCATTTTCGTGGGCCAGCGATCGGTGTAGAACCCGCCGTAGCCGTATTCGTTGCCTTCGGTCGTGGGAATGGACAGATAGTTGCGGAACTCATCGTTGTTGTACCAGGTGCGCCCGGTCCACCAGTCCAGGGTCGTGAGGTGATAGCCGACGGGGACGAACATGTCGCGGTTGTTGGTGGCGTACATATCGTTGGCCACGGCGATCTGGCGAATCATGGATAGACATTGCAGCGAACGGGCTGCACCACGGGCGGCACCCAAAGCCGGGAGCAGAATGGCGATGAGCAGGGCGATGATGCTGATGACCACCAGCAGTTCGATGAGTGTGAAACCCTGTCGGCTTGATGCTTTCATGATCGGCTCCAGACGGAAAGGGGTGGACGAAAAGGTTCGAACCTGAATCAGGTCACCGGCGGTTAAGCCGACGACCTGGCGACCCAACAGTGCTGGGTTTCAACGTTTACGATTCAAAAGCAGCATCCCGCCGGACAAAGCCAGCAGGGCCATGCTGGCCGGTTCGGGAATCAGGGCAGCCGAGCCGTTGATGGTGACATCTTCGAGACGATGGATGACCGACGCTCCAGCGCCGCTGAGTTCATAAAAGTAAACACGGAAGCTCACCGGCCCGGCGACATTCTGATAGGCCGATATGGAGGATAAGTCGATGTTCAGGTCCGGGGTGCCAAACGGCGAATTGGCGGGGTTCGTATCGACATTGTTATCGGTATAGCTGCCCAGGGTCGTGGTATATCCGTCCAGGCTGGAACGGACAAAGACCGTGCCCGCTTGCGGGCTGGCTGGTATAGCGTTGGCGGTGGTGGTGTACTTGAGGGTGAAACTGGTCAGGTCGAGTTTGAAGCCACTGTTGGGGGTGATGGCGAATTCATAGTAATCATTGGCGGTGACAGCCGTGGCCTCGTCGGAACCGTCAACAATGTCTGAAAACGATCCGGTTTGCCCCGCACCACGGGTAAACAGATGTCGTCCCGTGCTGTTGGCCGGCGCTGCTGCGGAGAAACCCCAGTTGGAACCGGAGACAAATGTTCCGTACCCGGCGCCGCTGGTGAAACTCGATGCGGTGGAATCGGCATCGGTGTCGGTGCTTGCGAAGCTCGTGGAGTCAATCGTATTGCCGCCGAATTCCCACAGCCCCAACACGGCCGCTTGTGTGGTGCCGGTCAGCATACCGCCGACGAGCACCGCCCCCGTGGTCCATTTCCAGGTTGAGTCAAACAGTTTCATGCATCTTCCTCCAGTGAAAAAGGGTGAAAAGTGATTCAGCGACGACGTGAAACCAAGAGCAGACTTCCCGCAGCCAACAAGGCCAGGGACGCCGGTTCGGGAATGACGATGGTGAGTGTCGGAGCAGCCAGCGTGGCATGATCGAACGTTGCCCAGTCCATGCGTGTGGTGGTGTCAATGAAACTGCCGGTGGCCGTGACGATCGGATTCACGCGCAGCATCAGGTACTGCCCGGCAACGTAATTGGCTTGCAGCCAGGCTTTGAGGTTGGCATCCCCCGTGGCATCGGTTTCGTACACCTGCCCGGTGGCGGATGCCACGCCGGCGGGGGCGAAATTGTTCTGCACCAGGGTTCCGCCGGAGGGGGCGGCAGCGTCCAGGGCGTAATCCGTCGTGAGCACATCGGCGGTGGCACGCAGGCCGATGATGCGAATCTGATGGTTGTTGCCGGGCGTGTTCACACCGTTGGAAACGATGGCCAGATTGACACTGTCAATTTCAGCGGGGTTGAGCGTCGGCAGCAGAAACGGCATGACGTATTGGGCGGTCGAAGCGGTCCCGTTGCGCCCGGAACGAGCATTGGGGCCGACAATATTTTCCAAGGTCAGGGTTCCGCCGGTGTTGGCACGGGTGATCTGTCGATCAGCGGTGTCCACTTCCACCACAATCGTGGCGGCGTGGGCTGAGGGCGTTGCCATCAGCACCGTCGCAGCCAGCAGACTTGCCCAACTGATTTTTTTCATCGTGACATTCATGCGATTCTCCTCCTTCAAAAAAGTTCCAAACGCGAAGTGACCTCGAACCAATTTCACCTTGGCTGACACAGCCAGGGTTGTTCAATCAATCCTTCAATTCACCGGGTTGCCGACGGTGCCGCCTTCGCGCCACTGGTAGGCGATGGCACGGGGGGCGAGCAACTCCTTGGGTTTGTCGATTTTGATCATCAATTGGTGCACAGCTGCGGCGCCCAGGGGTACTTCGGGCACGTACATGCCGGTGAGGTTGTGCAACTGCGCCAGTTCGTTGGCCCAGTAGGAACCGACGATCGACACCTGTTGCGGGACGGGGATGTTGCGACGGCGGAGTTCTTCGAGGATGGCCACGGATTCACGTCCGCCGTAGCAGACCAGGGTTTGCGGCAACACCGGCTGCGACCAGAGCCGTTGCACCACCTGATAGGCAGCCTCTTCATTGTTCTGCGACAGGTAAAAGTCAGCGGGTAGTTCCAGCAGTTGCGGTTCGACCCCTGATTCCCGCATGGCACGCAGATAACCCTGCTTGCGGTCGATGTTGCTGTAATGCTGTTTGTCGGGCGCCAGTCCGCCACGGAAGGAGACATAAACAAGCCGACGATGCCCGCGCTGGAGCATGGTTTGGGTGGCCTGGTAACCGGCATGTTCATCATCGGGGAACACACAGTCATGCGGACGACGGGTGTTGAGCCAGATGGTCGGCAAACGGTAACGCATGAGCAGGTCCGCCAGATCGGAGCGGAACTGGGTGATGTAGTTGAGCAACATGCCGTCGGCTGCCATGTTTTGCAGAAAGTGCGGCAGGTATTCAGGGTCGTCCAGTCGGCGGTCGTCGAGCGTGCTCATGAGCAGACGCTGGCTGTGCTGCTCCAGTTCGGACTGAATGCTGTCGAGCATTTCAATGGGGAACCAGCTACGGTCCCTGGTTTTGCTGCGGACAAAGGCGACCGTGGCCAATCGGCCCATGCGGGTGGAACGGGCAGCCATGTTGGGTCGATACCCCAAAGAGCGGGCGGCATGAGCAATGCGCACACGGGTGTCATCGGTCATGCGCCCCGTGCCACGCAGGGCACGCGAAACCGTCATTTCGCTGACCCCCAGCTTGCTCGCAATGTCCCGCAGTGTGACCGTCATATCTAAAGACCTTGCTAAAATGATGACAAGATGACGTTAACTCAACTTTGGTTTAACGATATCCCACACAAACGCCCTTGTCAAGGGTATGATGTTGAAAAGTGATTCGATTCTGGTTGGAGGGTCCGCAAATCTGGTAATGATTTTTTTCGAAGGAGTTTCCGTATGACCACAGCCACGCCCCCCGCGATGACGCCTGCCCCGGCTGATAACGAGCCGATTTTTGAAGGCGGCGAAACCAGCATCACCCCCCGACAAGCACGACAACTTCATGCCGCTGTGCATATCGATGCACAGGCCCGGCAAGGTCGGCTGCATCGGCTGGAACGCTACAACAACATGTTCGGCCCACGCTGGGGTTTGCTTGGCGACAAGGACTTGGCGTTCCTCAAGCCAATGCGCACGCATATTTTCAAAGTCTGGCTGGCGGTGGGGCGCGATGAGACCCAGCGTTCCGCCACCGATGCGTATGTGCAGCAGGCATCGGACCTGTGCGATGAGTTGCTGGTGAACCTGGGCGGCCACGGCCTGATCAGCAAGGAGGGCATGAGTCACGCGGCGTTTGAAGAATGCGTTTACCAGACGATCGATCGACTGGTACGCATGTTCCCCAAGGTGCGGTATGTCGAAGCCTTGAATGAATATGAGGGCACCGATGGCAAAAGCTGGACGACGCAGACGATGGACGAATACGCCCGGTTGTACGAGCTGTTCGCTCATGCGGTGGACCGGGTCAACGCTGACCGATTGCCGAAAGAACAGGTGATGCTGGGTGGGCCGGTGACCTGCACGTTTTCGGAAAGCAGTCTGGGTACGGTTTTGAATTACCTGGCGGACAAGCAACTTCGCCTCGACTTTGTGTCGTACCACCAGTATCTGTTCGGCAGCTTCCGTGGCAAACCCAGTCGGGTGAAACATGAAACGGAAATTGTGCGTTCGATGCTGCGTCGTCGTGACCTGCGCGACGATGTGCCGATTTTCGTGACGGAAACGGGCGTGTTTCCGCAAGGGCCTAATGCCGGGACGACCGACCGTGAAGCGGACATTGTGACCCAGGCGCCAGCCATGCTGGCCAAGGGGTATCAGTACATGGAGGCTGGGCCGGGGCATGCAGTGCCGTTTCAGTGGGTGGTGCGTCACGGGCAGAACAGTCGCAAAAACCAACTGGCGCGCGGGCGCGATGGGGTGCCCACGCCCTACGGCAATGCGCTGCGGGCATTGTCGATGTTGCATGACACGCGCATCAAGGCCCAGTCGGATGCCCTGTCGCAGGATGGGCAGGGTGTGGCGGCATTGGCCGGGGTTGAAGGCGAAAACAAGCTCGCGGTGCTGGTGTGGAATTACCAATGGATTGATGGACGCGACAGCTATGAAGTCACGCTGCCGATGTCGGGTCTGCCGGCGGGTGGTTGGCGTTTACAGCGTTACCTGATTGATAGGGCGCACAGCAATTACCGGGCGACACCCGATCAGCCGGGGTTGGCGATGGTGGAGGAAAGCAGCGTGCAGGCGGTCGAGGGTCGGTTGGTGATCAGGCAGGCACTGGGCGTGAATGCGGTCGCGCTGCTGATGCTCGAAAGGCTGTGAGTCAGGTGGGGTAGTTAGCCCCCGGTCAATGACCGGGGGGGGTAAATGAAACGAGTTATTTACACCGGGTCTTGCGGGGTTTGCGGCAAGCGCTGTGCATCGGTGGCTGCGGTGGTGACGGCCTGCATCAGTTCGGGAGTGAGTTCAGTAACGCGAACGTACTCACTGCTCTGCGGCAGGTCTTTGACGTACAAGGGCGGAACATCGAGTGATGCCCCCCGCTTGGGTTCGCGTGCCTGGCCGACCTCGCTGTTTTGGCGAACCAGTTCGTATTGAAGGAGTCGCACATTCAACTGTTTGGGTTCCAAATTGAGTTTGACCGCAAGGGCCGCAGCCGTGCCCGCCGCCTGCCCCAGGCTCATGCAGGGCGCCATGGATCGCCACGATTCAAACGCGGGTTGGTCACTGCTCATACATCGCCCGACCACCAGCAGGCCATCGACCCCCAACGGCAACATGCAGCGATAAGGCAGGTCATAGCCGGCGTGGGTGAGGTTGTGCCGATGGCCGTAAAACTTGATGATCGGTTTGGAAGCCATGGCAATGCTGTCGTCGAAACTGGCGCCGGCCAGCACATCGGGTCCGGTGATCTGATACAGGCCGCGAATGAAACGGGTTTGCCGCACACCCAGCAGGGCCGGGGTTTGCACGATGCGGGCGTTTTCCAATCCGGGTTCGGTGCTGCGCAGCTGATTCAAATGGTCGTACACCGCCAGGCGGGCACGGATTTCACCGGCAGTCAGTTCGTCGGCATTGGTGGCATCAATCAACCCGGCTTTGGGGCCCCACACGGCTGCGGTGTCGGGTGTGCAACGACAACCCTTGGTAAAACCCGGACCGACGCCGTCGATCAAATAAAGCAGCCCGTCTTCCAATCGTTTGGCTTCATCGTGATAGGTTTGCCAGAACTGGGCGCCGGCTCGTGCAGCCACGTCACCATCCCCCGAAGCATCGATCACCACCTTGGCCATGGCTGCCTGACGCCCCGATTTATTTTCAAAAATCACGCCGGTGACGCGACCGTTAGCGTCACGAATGACCTGACTGAACCAGGTGTGCAGCAGAATGCGTGCGCCCGATGCGACGAGCATGCGCAGGGTCATGACCTTGTATTTTTCAACGTCGATGGTGTAACTGAATTGCAACTGGCCGGGGGTGGTGGGGTAGCGCTTCATTTTGGGATAGAAGGGTTCACCCAGGCCGTCGAAATCCTTCAGGCGGAGGATGAGTTCTTCGCCGATGCCGCGCGTGGTTTGAATGTCATCGGGTTCGACCTGATTGCGAAAGCCGTTGATTTTTGCCATGAGACTGGCGGTGGCCGCTCCGCCGAAAAACGAGAGCCGTTCGAGGATGAGGGTGCTGGCGCCCTGACGAGCGGCAGCGACGGCGGAGGCAAAACCAGCCGGTCCGCCCCCGATGACGATCACGTCGAATTGGCCGTAGATGGGCAGCGTTTGCGCGGGTTCGGTGTAACTGTTCATGGTGTCTTCCAAGGAGATTGATGATGCACAATCGTAGCATGGTTTTTTCCGTCAGCGTGATGATGCTGTTTTTGTCCGCCTGTGCGCTGGCACAAACCGAGGGCGAAATGGGTCCGGCACCGGTGGGTTTTGCCGGTCAGTTGCGCGGCAGGGTGGTGTCGGTGGAAGCCGGGGGCAAAGGGTTTGGGTTGCAAGTGGAATCGACGCAGCCGGATCAGAAACGCAACAAACTGGAGAATGCGGAATCACTGGTGGGGCAAACGCTGACGGTGGGACCGTCGGGGCACGCAGGCCGTCTGTCGCAGGAACAGCGCATCGCTTTGATCAACGTCGGGGACCGGGTGTGGGTGAATGGCGCATGGGGGCAAAAACAAAACCGGTTGATGATCAGCGGCATGTACCCGCTGGATCGCGCGGAAGATCAGGGTGCGGTGCTGCTGCTGGGGGATTCGATTTTCGATTGGTGGGCCGATCACGAAAAGGTGTTTGCAGGCGTGAAGGTGCGCAACCGCAGCGCGGCAGGCGACGGCACGTGGGGTGTGTTGGCACGGTTGGACGAGGCGGCGAAAAACCTCAAGCCGCGGGCGGTGGTGCTGATGATCGGCACCAACAACCTGTTGTCGGTGAACCCGCAGCGCACAGTCGGTGACATTGAAAAAATCATCACCCGGTTGCGCGAAGGGAATGCGTCATTGCCGGTGGTGTTGTGTCTGATCATGCCGCAGGATGCGGGTCGTGTGCCGCCGGAGAAGGTGAAGGAAACCAACGAACGGTTGCGCAAGCTGGCGGAAAAAGAGTCGGGGGTGACGATCGCGGACACGTTTACACCGTTTGCTGTGGAGGATGGTTCGTTTGACAAGGCGCTGTTTTTGGATCGCGTACACCCCAATCGCGCGGGGTATGAAAAACTGGGGCAGGTGCTGCAACCGTTGGTGATGCAGGTGTTGGGGGAAACAGCGGGGGATGGCGCGGCGAAGTGAATCGGGTTGATGTCAGGTATGGGTTGAAAAGGGCTGATGCCCATTGGCAGGCGGGACGCCCGCCCTACCCAGCATTGCGTGGTGAAACAGTTTTTTTGCCGCAACCTATGTCAAGGTGAGTATGTCATTCACAGTCAATTTAGCGCAGGCAACCGCGGTGGCAGGCCCGTTTCTGGGTTACGGGTTTGAGTGGGATTTTTACTGGCGTCATGCAGCGGACCAGGAGCGACCATTCACGGAAGACGAGTGGGCGATGTTGATGCAAAGGGTGTCGTTCATGCGCCCGGGGCTGGTGCGGACGATGTTGAGCGTGGTGCGGTTTTGTCCGGGTGCGGTGGTGGGGGAGTACGCGTTTGATTCGCCGGGGATGCAGACGTTGTATCGGATTTTGGAGCATTGCCAGCAAAACCGGATCACGGTCATGGCGGGCACCTGGGGCGCGGGGGAATTGCGGAGCAACCTGCCTGCGTATGCGCAGGTGGGCACGGATTTGATTCAACATTTGGTGAAGGAACGCGGGTTTGATTGTGTGCGGTATGCGATTCACCCCAACGAGCCGGATTATGGGGATTACACGCCTGAAAGTTGGATGGCGCTGGCGCGGATGGTGCGGGCGCGGATGAATGAAGCAGGGTTGGAAGAAGTCGGGTTGCTTGGGCCGGACACGAGCACGACGCACGATGATTGGCTGCTCAGGGCGGTCGATGAGGCGCAGGAGGTGCTGGCGGGGTACGAGATTCATCGTTACCCCAATGCCCCGGCCAACGGGTTGCGGATTGACGACGGCAGTCAGGAGGAAAGTTTTGCGCAGTTGGTGAAGTATGTGCGTGAGCATGATGCGGATGGGGCGGACAAGCCCTTTATTTTGGGGGAGGCGGGATGCAAGGACGGGTATGGGCCGGGGGACAATCAGCCGGAGTTGAGGAAGTATGGGTATGGGTTGACGATGGGGGATTGGGCGGTGCAGTGTGCGCGGGCGGGGGTGCAGGGCATGTGTGCGTGGATGCTGGATGATTGTGCGACGAGGAAGTTGTGGGGCATGTGGGACACGGTGAACGAGCCGAGGGCAAGGCCGTGGTTTTACGCATGGGCGTTGGTGTGTCGATTTATGCCGGCGGGGGCGACGGTGTTGCGGACGGAACAAAAAGAAAACCTGCGCACGGTGGCAGCAAGGTTGGCAACAGCGCAGGGGTCGGCGTGGACGGTGGTGCTGGTGAATCAGAGCGAACAGGCAGAGAGCGTGCGGGTGAATTGGAGCGGTACGGGCGTGTCGGCGAATCAGGGGCTTCGGCGGTTTGTGTATGCGGAACAAGAGCGACCGACGGATGCGGATGATTTGCCCGTGGCAGTGGAAAGCGGTGGGTTGGGGGCGATGGAACGGGAGTGGGTGGTGCCGGGCAAAGCGATGTTGGTGCTGACGACGATGAGTGATTAACAACCACGGTGATCGCGGCCGAGACGGGCGAACAGTTAACCAAACAAACAAAACAAGAAAAAGGCACGCCCTCACCCCTGCCCCCGCCACGGCGAGGTCTTCGACTCTCCCGGAGGGAGAGGGGGCCAACCATAGCAAGGGTTTTGGATTAAACACGCGGTCGGAGTAGTCACGATGAAAGTGGATGATGCGGTGGTGCGATGGGAGCAGGCGGATGCGGCGCTGGTGGTGGAGCGAGCGGATGGCAGTGTGCTGCGCGTGGAGGCGATCAGCGAGGGGATTGCACGGCTGCAACTGGCGATGGGGGGCAGGTTCGAACGATCACCGGGGCTTGAGCATGGTTTGATCAAACACCCGACGCAACAGGTCACGCCATCACTTCAAGTGAGTGAAACGCAGTTGAAATTCGGAGTGGGACGCTGGCGGTGTGTGTTGGATCGCCAGACTGGACGGATCGACTGGCAGGATGCGCAGGGACGGGGGATGTGCAGGGAAGCGGAACCCGGTTGGCAGAGTAGCAAACCGGGGGCTGGTGCGGTGGTGCGGTTGGAGTTGCAGGCGGGCGAGCATTTTTATGGGCTGGGCTTTCAGCGGACAGCGTTGGATTTACGAGGACAAAAGTTCAACTGGGCCAGACGATTTCGCAGCAAGGAAGCGTCGGTGCCGTTTTACTGGAGCACGAACGGGTATGGGCTTTTTTCGGGCAATCCGCGAGACCAGGTGTTTGACTTCACGCAGATCAACGAGATGGGTAAGGGGCAGGTAAGTGTCAGCATGTCGGCTGGGGGAATGGATATTTACCTGTTGGCGGGACCGACACCGGGGGGGGTGCTGCGTGAGTTTACGGAATTGACGGGGCGCCCGCAGTTGCCGCCGAGGTTTGCGCTGGGGTTGTTGTACATCGCGCGGTATTACGAAACACAACAAGGGCTGTTGGGGATTGCCCGCAAGTTCAGGGAGCGGGACATACCCATTGACATGCTGGGGTTGGAGCCGGGGTGGGAGGAGGAGCCTTACAGCATGAAGTGGGCCTGGAGCAGGGAGCGTTACCCCGACCCGGCTGACATGATTGGGCAACTGCGAGAGATGGGGTACACACTGGAATTGTGGGAATCGGGCAAGGCCCCGGAGGAGGGGTATTTGAACGAAGCGGTGCGCGAAAAGTGGTATGCGCAGCGCGTGGCAGCGGCGTTGGATGTCGGGGTGCGCTGGTTCAAACAGGATGACCCGTACCCCCGCATGATTCAAAGTCAGGAAATGCAGGCCCCGGTGTTGATGCAGCACGAGCAAGGGCAGCAGGTGGAAGAGGATGAGGAAAAAGTTTGTCGTAACCTGGCGAATTCACTGTTCAGTCGGACGGTGATCGAGGGGTACGAACAGCGCACCGGGCAGCGGGGGATGGTGCTTTTCAATTCGTATTGGGCGAGCGTGGGATCGCAGCGCTGGCCCACGGCCTGGGCGGCGGATTTCGCGGCAGGCTGCGGGTTGTTGTCAGCGTGTTTGTCGGGTCATGCGATGGTGAGTCTGGACATGGAGGTGCATACGCAACGTGGGGTTCACTATGCGTATTTGACGCCGTTTGTGTTGAATGATTCATGGGCGTATTACGATGAGCCGTGGTTGTATCCGCCGTATTTGGAGGAGGCGCATCGTTTTTATGCCAAGCTCCGGCAAAGGTTGGTGCCCTATTTGTACACGTTGCTGAGGGAGGCCTATGAGACGGGCAAGCCGATGATGCGGGCGATGGTGATGAACGACCCGGAGGATACGCAGGTACACAACCTGACGACGCAGCACATGCTGGGGGATTGGCTGCTGGTGGGGCAGGCGAGTCGTGTGTATTTACCGATGGGGCGGTGGGTGGATGCGTGGACGGGGAAGGTGTATGCGAGTCAGGGGGAATGGGTGGAGGTGAGGGCGGAGGAGCCGACGGGTGGGCCGATGTTGGTGAAGGAGGGGGCGATGCTGCCGACGCGGTGCAACAGTCCGTGGCTGGCAGCGGAGGCGGAGGAGTTGATCACGTGGGAGTTGTACCCGCAGGCGGAGGGGGAAAGTGTTTTTGCGTTGTATGAAGACGATGGCGATACCCCGGCTTATCAGCGGGGGGAATGGGTGCGCACATCGTGTGACATGGTAAGCGAAGCGGGCAGGGTGACGGTGCATATCGGTGCGCGGGAGGGGTGGTATGAGGGGATGAGCAAGGGACGGGTGCATGTGTTGAAAGTGCATCGGAGTGCGCAGCCGAGGGAGGTTCGGTTGGGGGATGATCGGTTGGGTGAAGTGGTGCTGCCGAGGGTGAGGGATCGGAGTGCGTTGTTGCGTGAGGGCGATGGTGCGGGCTGGTGGCATGATGCAAGCAGCGGGATCACGTGGGTGAAAGCGATTGGGGGTTGGCGACTTGGGCCGGATGAGAGGGGAATGGCAGGTGACAGGGAATGCGACAGCGTGAAGTGGGCGGGGGAAGCGGTGAATGCGGGGCGGGTGACGGTGACGTTGGTGGATCAGGAAAATCAGGGGAAGCGTGAAGCGGGACATGATGTCGGCGGGTTGGTGGAAATGGGGGCGTGGCAAACCGTAAGTGATCGGCCGGCGGATGGGTTGCGGGTGTTGGCGAACCCGCCGGAGCGGATCGCATTGAAGGATGGTCGCTGGTTGCCGATGAAGGCGGACATTCACGTTTGGTTGACCGCTGAGGGCAAACTCACCCAAACACCCCCGACGGGTTCGCATGAAAAAAGTGGCGCGCAGGTGGTGTTGGAAGTGTGCGATGAACAGGGGCAGGTGATGGAGCGGTTGTGTCAAGTTTGGCAGAAGGGGCGGGCGGTGTTTGAGGGGTTGAAGTATGAACCGGGGGTGACGCGGTTTGTGGCAAGGTGCTGTGATTTGCCGGCGGTCGAAACGATGGTGCGACCCAGCCCGGCGGTGCGGTATTGATGGGAGCAAGCGTACATGGATCAATCATCGAAAAAGTTTGCGGGGTTGCAGGTGCAGGTGCAATCGATCAAGGCACTATTGGCGGCGCATGGGTTGGCGATCGAGTGGAACCGTGATCAGCCGTATCGTCACCCCAAATATGTGGTGCCCGCGGAGGTAAGTCATAATCGATATGAGGATGCGGACCCGACGCTGGGCGGGTTGAAAGCGGAGCATATTCGTGAATTGGAACCAACGGTGAAGCTGCCGGATGGGAAGGTGTTTACGACATGGGACGATCTGACGGTTTACAGTCGGGTGTTTCACGTGAAACATGGTCATCCGCTGGCGGATGATGCCAACGACGGGTCGGCGGAGAAGCCTTGGCGGACGATCGGTCGGGCGGCAGCGGCGCTTAAGCCGGGGGAAAAGGTGGTGATACATGAAGGTGTGTACCGGGAGCGGGTGATACCGGCTCGTGGGGGGACAGGCCCGGAGCAGATGATTGCGTATGAGGCGGCAGCGGGGGAAAGAGTGGTGATCAAGGGTTCACGGGTGTATGAGGGACCGTGGTCAAGTTTTACGGGGGTGAAAATTTTTGGTGCGGGGGAGCGAACAGCGAAAACGCATCGGGTGAGGCTGCCACGGGAATGGTTTGTGGGATGTCTGCCGTTTGGGATGTGCAACGAACAGATGCGGGCGTATTACCGGGAAAGCCCGTTTTATGACGTGAACAAGCTGGCCCCCAAACATCGGGAAAAGATGATGCTGCGACGGGGGCTGGTGTTTCAGGATGGCAGGCGTTTGCGGCAGGTTCGGCATAGTTCGCCGGATTTGCTGCAAAGCGATGGGGTGTACTGGTGCGAAGGTGACGGGCGCACGATTCATATTCGACCCTTTGGGGATGTTGAGCCGAGTGGTTGCGTGTGGGAATTCACGGTGCAGGACCAGGTGTTTTGTCCGGATGAAACGGGACTGGGGTTTATTCGCGTCAGGGGATTGACAATCGAACATGCTGCGGATGAGTTTCCGGTATCGTTCAAGGGCGCCCTTTCCAACCATGGCGGACATCATTGGATCATTGAGGATTGCACGGTCAGACAGGCCAATGCGACGGGGATCAATTTGGGCAGTGAATTCTGGCATGCGCTGGCACCGTCGGGGTTGGGGTATGACATCGTTCGACGGAATGTGATTTCGGACTGCGGCGTGTGCGGGTTGGCGGGCATGGGTCACCCGCATCATCACCTGCTGGTGGAGGACAACCTGTTTGAGCGGATCGGCTGGCAGAACTTTGAATGGTGCTGGAACGCGGCATGCACCAAGCTGTACACGACGCTGGACAGTGTGGTTCGGCGGAATTTGTTTCGTGATTCGCTGGACACATCGGGGGTGTATTTTGACATTGACAACGCCAACACACGGGTGACGGAAAACGTGTTTTTGGACATGCGTACCCCACGGGGCGCGGTGGTGGTGGAAATGTGCACCGAGCCGATTGTGATCGATGGCAATGTGTTTGTGAATATCAGAAAGGGGGAGGATTTGCCGGGGGTGTTGGCGGGGGGCGAGGTGCTGCGGGCGATCGTGTCGGATGGTGTTACGTTTACGGGGAATGTGGTGGCGGGGGCGGATGGGCCGGTGTTGCACATCATGATTGACAAACCGCAGCGCGTGGCACAAGGGCGGAGCACGTTGGGGTTGGGGTTTGTGTTTACGGACAACGTGTGTGTGGACAGCGCGATGATCGCGCATCAGCCTCGGATGGGGAACGTGTTTGATTGCAATGTGTATGACCTGCGCCGCTGCCCGTCGGCGTTTCATGTGAGTGAATTCGGCCCGCTGCATCATTTGGAAAGTTGGCGGCAGTTCAGCGGACAGGACCAACTGAGCGTGAACGGGGTCGTGCAATGTGAACGCAATGATGACGAAGGAACGCTCAGGTTGCGTATGACGATGGCGATGCCCAAAGATTCGTTGTGGGGTGGTGAGGTGCGTTTGAAACTGGACCCGAGGGAGTTGGGCAGATAAGGAGCGTTTTACAGATGAATGTCAATCAATGAACGAAAACGCACTCACCCGACGGGAGAGGGAGTCGTTCAAAGGTGAACAGTCAGGTTCGATGTTCGACATCAATGAGCAAAGTCAAACAGAAAGGACGCAGCGAATCATGAGCATGATGGATTTGAAAAATCGGGTGGCGATTGTCACGGGTGGAAGCAAGGGCATCGGGGCGGCGACGGCCGGGGCACTGGCGGCGGCGGGGGCGAAGGTGATGATCGCGGCGCGCAAGGTTGAGCCGAGGACGGCGGCAGCGACGGGTTTGGCGGCGATGGCGTGTGATGTGAGCGACCCGCAGGCCTGTGCAGCGCTGGTGAAAGAAACGATGGCGAAACTGGGGCCGGTGGAGGTGCTGGTGCATTGTGCGGGCGGGCCGAGCAAGGGACGGATTGGTGATTGCACGGAGGAAGATTGGCAGATGGCATGGCGAACGCATGTCGATTCGACGTTTCATTTGGTACGGGCGGCACTGCCGGGGATGAAGCAAAAAGGGGGCGGGTCGGTGGTGCTGGTGGGTTCGGTGGCGGGGGTTCGGGGTATCAAGGGGGCATTTTCATACGGGGTGGCCAAGGGGGCGGTGGAACAGATGACGCGCATGCTGGCGATGCAACTGGCGGATGATCGCATACGGGTGAATGCGGTCAGCCCGGGCATCATTCGCACGGATTTTCACGCGGGCATGAGTGAGGAAGTGCGCAAAAACAACATCGACAATCGCATACCGCTGCACCGGGAGGGTTCGCCGGAGGATGTGGCAGCGGCGGTGTGCTTTCTGATTCAGCATGAATATCTGACGGGCGTGAGTCTGCCGGTGGACGGGGGATTGTGGGCGCGGAATGCGTGATGAATCAACACGCAATAACCGCGCGAGCAAAGTAAAAAAATTAACGATGAGGTACCCATAGAAGGGGCTGGGAACTGGGGGCTAGGGGCTGGGCAAAACAAGCAACACCAGCAGACCAGCGGGGCTTGCAGTGACTTGCATTCAACCAACCGGGGCATTGATGATTCATGCGTTCAATGTTTATTAAGGTGGAAACCCATATGAAAAAAGCGTACCCCTGGCGTGGTGTGTTTGCGATTCCGATGACTCCGTTTGACGATGCGGACCGGATCGATGCGGAGGTGTTGCGGGCGGAGATCGAGTTTTGCATTGAGGCCGGCGTGGGCGGATTGTGTACGCCGGTGATGGTGAGCGAATTCGATGCGTTGTCGGAGGAGGAACGTCGGCTGATGGTGAAGTTGCCGATCGAGGCGGCAAGGGGTCGTGTACCGGTGATCGCGTGCTGCTCCGCGGTGAACACGCCGTTGGCGGTGAGTTATGCGCGGTTTGCGGAGGAGTCGGGGGCGGATGGTTTGATTGCGATGCCGCCGTTCACGATGCGGCGGTGGGACTTTGCATCGGTGCGGGACTATTTTCGGGCGATTGCGGAGGCGACGACGCTGCCGGTGATGATTCAGAACGCGCCGCTGCATGGATTGGCCCTGGCGGTGGACGAGGTGATTCAGATGTGTCAGACGATTGAACGGGTGTGCTGGGTGAAGGAGGAGGCCCCGCCGCCACCGCAGGCGGTGACCGCTTTGTTGTCGCGCAAGTGTTCAGCGATTGTGGGGCTGATGACCGGGCATGGGGGCATGTACCTGCCGACGGATCACGCACGGGGTGCAGCGGGCATCATCACCGCCTGTCAGTTTGCCGACCTGTTGCAACGGCTGTGGGTGTTGCTGGAAACGGGGCGCGATGAGGATGCGCGTGACATGCACGAAAAAATGTTGCCGGCACTCATCCTTGAACAACTGCTGGGTCGGCGATACTGCAAACACGTCATGATGCGACGGGGCATTTTCCGCAATGACCGGGTGCGCGGCGTGGGCAAAGCAGTGAGCAGCGATGATCAACGTGAAATGGACCGGGTGTGGGAACGATTGCAGCCGCTTTTGCAAAGCAAGGGGTGAGTGCCGTGAACATGGTCAATCAACAGGATCACCACCTTCCGTGGTAGCGCACCCTTGCATGACGCCCTCACCCCTGCCCCCGCCACGGCGAGGTCTTCGACTCTCCCGGAGGGAGAGGGGGCGAATCATGGCAATCGAATGCAAACCACCTGCATGTGAGGTCGCACATGAAGCCGACGTTTCGACTGAAAAGTTTGGACCAGGCAACGCTGTTGCGTATTCGGCAACTGGGCGTGAGGCATGTGTGTCTGCTGGCGAATTGCCGATTGGACGCAGACGCGCCGACGGCCGGCTGGGGCATGCGGAATATCGATTTTGATCGAGCGACATTGATGATGGTCAGGGAACGATTGGCCAGGCATGATTTGCAGTTGAGTGCGGTGTACCTGAGCAAGCTCGACAGCGCAGGTTTGCTGCTGGGGGAAGCGGGTTGGCAAAAAGAATTGGAGTCAGTGGCAGCCATGGTGGCAGCGGCGGGTGCGGCGGGTGTGCCGAGGGTGGAGTACAGCCTGCTCGCGTCGGCGGTGGTGCGATGTCGGGGGCATGAGCCGACGGGGTATTTCAAGGTGGGCGATGGTCGGGGTGGTGCGGTGCGGACACACTTTGATGCGACGTTGGCAGTCGGCGGTGATGATGGAAGTGTGATCAGCAGTGAACAGATGTGGGAGCGGATTGAGCGATTTGTGCGACACATCGTGCCGGTGGCGGAAGCGCATCGTGTGATGTTGGCTTGTCACCCGGATGACCCGCCGACGGAGATGTTGTGGGGACAGCGACATGTGCTGCATCGGCCGGCAGGGTTGCGACGGCTGCTGGCGCTGCATGATTCGCCGTGGCATGGATTGTTGTATTGCTGCGGGACGATGGCGGAGGCTGGGGTCGATGTGGCGGAAGGTTTGCGCACGTTTTTACGGATGGGCCGGGTGTTCGATGTGGACCTGCGTAATGTGCATGGCACGGTGCCCTGTTATCAGGAAGATTTCATCAACAGCGGTCAACTGGATGTCGCGGGGTTGGTGCGACTATTGGCAGAGCATCGGTACGAAGGGTTGATATCGATTGATCATGTGCCGACGCTGGCGGGGGATGATGATCAGTGGGTGGGGCAGGCCTGGTCACTGGGCTACCTGCAGGCACTGGTGGATCAGGCGGTGATGCCCACGGCGGAAACATGGAAAAAGGATTGAACCATGAAGTGCCCGAACATTTTGTTTTTGATGAGCGATGAACACCGTGCGGATGTGAGCGGGTTTGAGGGGAACAAGGTGGTGCGTACGCCTTGCCTGGATCGATTGGCGGAGACGGGGGTTCGCTTTTCACACTGTTATGCACCGTCGCCGGTGTGTGTGCCGGGCAGGCAGGCGATGATGGCTGGGCGATATTGTCATTCGCTGGGCGTGCTGGGTTTTTGGGACGACCTGCACCCGTTTGAGATGACGTTTGCAAGACGGTTTGCGCAACATGGGTATCGCACGGTGTGTTGCGGGAAACTGCATCATCATGGGCAGGACCAGATGCAGGGCTGGACGCATCGCCCGGTGGGGGATTTGAGCGTGGCAGCGCGATACGTGGAAGGACGGGTGGCATGTGAGCATGACCGACCCCCGGCAGAGGCGGGCACGGGGAAATGGTCGATGCAAAAGGAAGTCGAACGGGCGGGGGTGGGCGATGGGCCTTGCCAGATTTTCGATGCGGCTGCGGTGGACGGGGCGATTCGATTCATATACGAGCATTTCAATTCGTCAGCTTACGATCGACCGCAGCGTCATCAGCCGATGTTGTTGAAGGTGAGTTTGATTCAGCCGCATTACCCGTTTTTCACGGATCAGGCGAAGTTTGATTATTACCTGAATCGTGTGCCGGTGTTTGATGAAAAGGCACCGGCAGAGCCGTTGTGTCAAAAGCATCGCAAGTCGTTGGTGCAGGCGACGGCCAGGGAACGTCGGCGGGCGACGGCAGCGTACTACGGCATGATCGAAACCATCGATCAGCAATTTCAACGGGTGATCGATGCACTGCATCAGGTCGGACAGAGCCTGGACGATTGGATCGTGATTTACACCAGCGACCACGGCGAAATGCTGGGGCAACACGGGCTGTGGGAAAAGAACAGTTTTTTTGAGGCAAGTGTTCGTGTGCCACTGGTCATGCGCTGGCCGGGAATACTGCCCGCGGGAATGTCGGTGGAGCAGAATGTGAACCTGATCGATTTGTTTGCGACGTTGTGCGAACTGGCGGGCATCAGCGTGCCCGAAGGGTTGGACAGTCGCAGTTTTGTGCCGCTGATTCGGGGGGATGGCGGTTCGTGGGAGAACGTGACGTTGAGTTGGGAATCGCAATCCAAGGGCGTGATGGTGAAGCAGGATGAGTTTAAGTACATGACGTTCGGGGATGGTACGCCGGAGGTGTTTTTTGATTTGGCGACGGACCCCGGCGAAACGAGGAATGGGGTGAATGATGTGCGTTATGCGGAGGTATTAAAGTCGCTGCGACAGCGCGAGGCACGGGTGCGAGAACAGGTGAACGCGGGGAAAAGAATGTGAGCCGATTCAGCATACGCCGGGATGAAGATGGATGGGGCTTTGTCACCCCGCAGGGAAAGCGAACGTACCTGCAGGGTATCAATCACCTGGAAACCGTATTTCAGGGTCAGACAATCGAAGGAAGTGCAGGCGAGATTCAACGACGGTGCGAGGAAGTGCAGCATCATTTGCGAAGGTGGGGGTTCAACTGTCTGGGCAGTGGTTTAGCACCAAGGTTTGTACAACGATGGTTTGCTGATTGGCCGTATATGGCTGAGGTGGATGTGACGACGAATTCGCACTGGCTGACACCAGGGCGATTCGTGTACCCGGATGTGTTTACACCGGCGTTTGCGCAGCGGGTTGGCGAACAGGTCGGCAAGGTGTGTCGTGAAGTCGCGGGTGACCCGCAATGCGTGGGCTATTACTGGACGGATACACCGCAGTGGGACCTGGATCGAGCACAAGCGACGCGTGGTACGGATTGGGTCACCGCCGTTCGCAGACTATCGGCAGAGGCAGCGGGCAAGCAGGACTATATTCAGTGGTTGCTGCAAAAATATGGATCACTGGATCAACTCAACCGGGCCTACGGCACGGCATTTCGGGAACGAACCGACCTGCTTGCAAGCCCGTTGTTCACGCTGGACCGCCATCGTCCGCAAATACGTGATGACGATCTGTCGTATTTGGGACGGATCGCAGCAAAGCTGTACCAAATCATCGCCCGTGCGTTTGATGAACATGACCGTGACGCTCTGCAGCTTGGGGAACGTTATAAAGCCAACGATCATCCGCCGGAGGTGTTGTGGGCTGCGGCAAGGTATGCGGATGTATTGTCGGTTCAACCCGGCCCGTGCTGCGGGCCTGCGCCGGGGCCGGGGTGTGATGAATTGATTTTTGATACGAACTATTTCCGGAAGCTGCACGAAATCACAGGCAAGCCTGTACTGGTGTCGGATCATCAGGTGAGTTTTCCGTCAACAGATTCGCCCATCACGCTCTGGCATCAAATGCCCACGCAAGCTGCGGCTGCGAAGGCGGAGGCGAATTTTCAAACGGCGGCCGCACGGTTGAACTTTGTGGTTGGTTATCAGCGCTGTCAATACATGGATCGTTATGACCCAGCCCGCGGACTGACCAAACGCGGACTGGTGAATGAACAATTGCTACCGCATGAAACCCTGGTGCAGCAATTGCAATTGGCTCATGATGAAGTTCAAACCATTCGCAGTCGGGCGGATGGGCAACAAGGGTGTCGAATTGTCGGGTCAACAGAGGACAATCGCAGTGAATGATCGCATTGAAAAAGTCGAAGCAATGATGATTCGCATACCACGCGACACCCCGTACCTGGGCAAGTTGGAAAAGGGGGTAAAGGTGACCGCGCAGGGGTATTTTGTGCGCCCGGGCAATCGCAGTGTGTATTCGATTCACGATCAATCGCTGCTGGTGAAAATCACCACCGAGTCGGGCGTCGTCGGCTGGGGGGAGTGTGTGGCCTTTGTCGCACCGCAGGCACCGCTGGCGTTCATTGAAGAAGTGCTTGGGCCGTTGGTGGTCGGGCGGCAGGTTTGCACGCCGGCGGTGATTTACCATGAGTTGTACGACCTGATGCGGGTGCGCGGTTTCTTCGGCGGCGACTATCACGATGCCCTGGCAGCGATCGACATCGCGTTGTGGGATGCGTTTGGCAAACAGGTCGGTCAGCCGTTGTGCAACCTGCTGGGCGGGGCGTCGAGTCAAGTGATCAAGGCGTATGTGTCGGGGTTGCCGATGCCGACGCTGGAGGAGCGCGTGACCCTTGCCGGGCAGTGGCAGGCACGAGGGTTTGATGCGATCAAGTTCGCGGCTGCGGTGGCGCATGAAGGCACGGTGAAGGAAATGCAGGCCTTGCGACAGGGACTGGGCGCGGGGATGAAAATCATGTGCGACATGCACTGGAAGCACAGCGCTGCTGAGGCAATTGCACTGATTGATCAGATGAATGAATTTGCTTTGTGTGTCGCCGAGGCGCCCTGCCGACCGGAGGATGTGCAAGGTCAGGCAAAGGTGGCGGCAGCGGTGCGATGCCCGGTGGGTATCGGCGAAGAATTGCGCACGGTGTTTGAATTTCTGCCACGGTTTGAACGACGCGCCGTCGGCGTAGCGCAGCCGGAAATGGGGCGAACGGGCGTCACCAGTTTCATGGAAATCGGTCAACTGGCGCGGGCGTTTGGTTGTCCGCTGATGCCTCATGCGAGCATCGGCATCGGGTTGTTTCAGGCAGCGAGCCTGCATGCGGCTGCGGCGCTTTGCGATGTGCCGTATCACGAATATCAGCATTCGATTTTCGACAAAAACCTTGGTTATGTGAAAACCGACATGCGCTGCGAGCAGGGATATTTTCATTTGCCGACGGGGCCGGGGGTTGGAGCGGAACCGACGGAAGCGGCGCTTGCGTGTTGCATCAAGCCATGATGAAGCAAACACCAATCAACCTGTATGCCGTGCCCGACGACCTGTTGCAGCAGGCGATCGCGCTGGAGGTGCGCGCGCGGGGCGATGATGGTTGGCAGCGTGTGCCGCTAGCCAAGGCGGATTCGATGTCGGAGCAGCCTCATGCCCATGGCGGGGCGGAGGCGTGGGCGGTGCTGGCGTTTGTCGGAACCATCGAATGTCGTGTGACCATGGCGCAAACGGTGGTTCACGCCATGATTCGGCCGTCGCTGCGTGAACCGGTGGCGGTGCAAACGGAAGGTTGTGCACTCAGGTTCACCCTTGAAAAGCCGCGTTACGTGGTGGTGGAAATCAACCATGTCGATGGGCTGGGGCAGCCGACGACGCTGCCGAGGTACACCTTGTATTTGCTGACCGAAGCGCCGGACGAGGCGACGCCGGCGAACGATGACGTGGGGGTGTGTCGGTTGGAAGCGGGGCATCATGAGCCGACGGTTTTTGAGGATGGGCGATATCACACCTACTGGCTGAGGCCGGGGGTGCATACGGTGGCGGGGGAACTGTTGCGTTTGCATTCGCGGTGTCGTTTGCACTTGGAAGGGGGTGCGTATCTGCGTGCGTATGTGCATGCGGATGGGGCGGAGGATTTGACCATCGATGGGCATGGGGTGATTGACGGCACGGGCGTCAACTGTCGCAGCAAGGAATGGCGTGACGATGGTGACGCAGCGTTTGTGTTGATTCGACATGGGCGCAAGGTGCGATGGAACGGGCCGACGATTTACAATGCGCCGTTTTGGAATTGGGTGTTGCATGGCGGAAGCGACATTGGGGTGCGTCGATACAAGTGCATCGGTTGGCGGATGAATAACGACGGCCTTCAGCCACGTAATTGTGAAGACATGACGGTGGAACAGTGCTTCCTCAAATGTGCGGACGATTGCGTGGCGATTAAAAGCAGGCGGTCGGCGGCGATGCGTTTTGGGCGGTTGCGGTTTCGTGAACTGGTGCTATGGAACGATCACCCGGGCAATGTGGTGGAAATCGGTCACACGTCACAGGCGGATTATCTGTCGGATGTTCGTTTTGAAAACATCGAAGTGGTACACGCGGAGTCGCCGAAGGACGATCGGTTTATCATCAGCATTTTTTTGGTGGACCACTGCACGGTGGCGGATGTGGTGTATGACGGGTTTTATGTCGAAGGTTTTTTAACGATGCGTGATGTCGGGTTGCAGATTGCATCATCACGGTACAGCACGGACGATCAGCGCGGAAGGATTGTTCGGGTGCGGGTGAAAAACTATCATCGTGATTCAGCCATCGCACCGATCGTGCTGCGTGGTGTTGATGAAACGCACAACATAGATGATGTGACGATCGGGCCGATGTATCGGGTGACGGCGGGGCAGTCTGCGGGCGAGTCAAAACGATGGGTGATGCCGAAAACGGAGGCGGTCCATGCGGTGAATGTACGGGTTGTCGGTGAATTGTGATGAGCGAAGAACGGTGAATGGTTGAATTGATGAAGGAGTTTTTCATGCCGGAGGTACGACCGAACATTCTGTTTATTTTCCCGGATCAATGGCGGGGCGATTGTCTGGGTTCGCTGGGTCACCCGGTGGTCGAAACACCCTATTTGGATGAACTGGCATCGCAGGGTGTCACCTTCACACGAGCTTACAGCAACTGCCCCAGTTGCATCGCTGCCCGTGCCTCGCTGATGACCGGGCTGACACCCAATTCAACCGGTCGGCTGGGTTACCGCGACGGCGTGACCTGGTTGTACCCCGACACGTTGCCTCGTCTGCTGCGCGACGGGGGGTATCAGACCATCAACGTCGGCAAAACCCATTTTCATCCGCAACGCGCTCATCTGGGTTTTGAAATCAATGAGATTTATGACACACAGAAAACCGACCCCTGGTTCGAAGCCGACTACGACCGCTGGCTCAAGGAAAAAACCAAAGGGCAGATCGTCGATACCACCGTTGACATGAACAGCAACTCATGGCTGGTGCAGCCGTGGGTTCACCCGGAACATTTGCATCCGACCTGCTGGACCAGTTCGCGCAGCATTGAGTTGTTGGAACGGCGTGACCCGTTGCGGCCGTTTTTCATGATGCTGAGTTATCACCGCCCGCATCCGCCGATTGACCCGCCCTTGTCGTGGTATCAGCGGTTCATGAACAAGGCGCTGCCGCCGGCGCCGGCGGGTGATTGGGTGCACGAATTGCCGGGCATGAACGACCCGGTGGTCGATTTGCAGGCGTATCACGGCCAGTTGACCGCAGCGCAATTGGACACCATGCGAAGGGCGTATTACGCGCAGATCGCGCACCTGGATTTTCAAATCGGACGGGTGATATGGTGGCTGCAAAAATATGGCAAATGCCTGCAAAACACCTGGATTGTGTTCGCCAGCGATCATGGTGAGTTGCTGGGCGATCACAACCTGTTGCGCAAGTTCAATGGGTTTGAAGGCTCGGCCCGTGTGCCAATGATTGTGCGTCCGCCGACGACCCCGGCTTATCGTGACATCAGGCGTCATCAGTGCTGCGATCAACCGGTGGGGCTGCATGATTTTCTGCCCACGATGCTCGACATGGCCGAGCTGTCGTCGATGATTCCGCAAAAGGTGGAGGGGCAAAGTCTGCTGCCGCTCTTGCGGGGTGAAAATGTCAGCAGTTGGCGAGCGTTTATTCACGGGGAACATTCGCAAAGCCGGGTGCCCGGCGGCGGTTGGCAGTTTGTCGTATCACGACGCTGGAAGTTCATCTGGCAGACCGGCTCGGGGCGTGAATTTTTGTTTGATCTGCAATACGACCCGGATGAACTGCACAACCTGATTCGCAGTACCAATACTGAACATCAAGCCGCGCTGCAGCAGTGTCGGGCGGCGATGATTGAGGTACTGCGTCAACGCCCCGATGACAAATTGACGGACGGAAACCAACTCACCCCCGGCAACAACCTGCCACCGGTACGCAACTGGCTGCTCGAACAGGTCGGCCTGAAACACTGAAAGGGTATCATCATGCGCGTTGCCTCGACCATCACCACGTTCCTTGTGAGCCTCATCATGTTCACCCCGGCCACGCAGGCGGACAACGACTGGCGCAGCATCGCCAACCAGCGCATCGCAGAACTCAGGCAGGGCGACTTTGTGGTGCAACTGACCGATGCACAGGGCAAGCCCGTCACGCTCAACGGTCCGGCGGAAATTCGTCAGGTGCGATCCCACTTTCATTTTGGCACCTGCTTCGCCGGCGATGCTCTTTCCGAGGACCCGGTCGAAGTGCGATATCGGCAATTCATTTTGGATCACTTCAACACCCTGGTTTCCGAAAACGACATGAAGTGGAACCGCAACCAGCCGGAGCCGGGGCCGATGACTTACGACGTGGCGGAACGCATGATGCAATGGGCGGCACAACACAACCTGGCGGTGCGCGGCCACTGCATCGTCTGGGAAAAGCGCGAGTTCAATCGCAAATGGGTGCGTGAACTCACCGGCGATGCCCTGCGGCAGGCGATCGAGGCCCGCATCGATTCGGTCGTTCCCCAATTCAAAGGTCGGCTGATTGCGTGGGATGTCAACAACGAAATGCTCGACGGCAATTTTTACTCGCAGCAACTGGGCGAAGAAATTCGCGCGGATATTTTCCGGCGCGTGGCCAAGCTCGACCCGGTGACGCCCCTGTTCCTCAATGACTATTCGATATTGGGCAATCAGGTACGCACCCAGGCACTGCTGGATCAGGTGAACTGGTTCCGAGAGCGCGGCTGCAAAATCGACGGGCTGGGGGTGCAGGAACATGGATGCGAACGCTTTGCCCGTCTGCCCGCACCCGCCCGGCAAAACAACGATGCACCGGCGGAGACAGCAACGACAACCGAAGAAGCAACGACAACGCCCGATGGGTCGGTGACGTTGTCAGCGGAGGAGCGTGAAGCACAGCGGCAGGCACGGATGGACCAGTCATCGCGCAATATTTACGCCACGCTGGATCAACTGACCGTGGCCGGGGTGCCGATTCATCTGACGGAGATCAGTTCGCGCAGTCGCAATCATCAGATCAGGGCCGACGGGTTGGAAGTGATGATTCGCACCGCTTTCAGTCACCCGAAGGTGGACGCGATTCTGGTCTGGGGTTTTTGGAGCAAGCGACACTGGTTCAAGGACGAGGCCGCCCTGGTGGATGATGATTGGAACCTCACGCCTGCGGGCAAGCGCTTGCAACAAATGTTGCTGGAAGAATGGCGCACGCGCACCCAGGCAAACATTGATGCGCAGGGGCAGTTACGGTTCCGCGGTTTTTACGGGAGCTATGAAGTGACTTTACCGACCAGCGCTGGGCCACGCACGATTCAAGTGAACCTGACGCCACAAGAGCGCCGGGTGGAAGTGACGATGCGCTGAAGGCGATGTGGGGGTGATTGCATGATTGGGTAATATTGGTGTATGACGCCTTGCCCACCGGGGCAGGGCCGGATGGCTGCACATGGATGGATAATGGATCATGGATGATGGATAATGTTCAGAGAGGATGTTTCTCAATCAACTCTGGGTTTGTACATCATCCATTATCCTTTATCTATTATCCATCATGTCCTTGTCGCCGACACAAAGCGTCCGCGCCAAACAAATGCAATCGCTCAATCACTCACCCGCCCGTCGCAGCGTTCAAGGCCTGGTCCAAATCAGCGAGGATGTCGGCCAGGTCTTCGATGCCGACCGACAGGCGGATGTATTCAGGCGTCACGCCGGCGCGGGCCTGCTCGGCTTGGGTGAGTTGGCTGTGCGTGGTCGAAGCCGGGTGAATCACCAGGGTTTTGGCATCGCCGATGTTGGCCAGGTGCGAGGCGAGTTTGCAGCTTTCGACGAACTTTCGGCAGGCCTTGATGCCGCCCTTGACTCCGAAACCCATGATCGCACCCGCCCCGTTGGGCAGGTACTTTTGTGCCTGTGCGTAATCGTTGTGCGAAGGCAGGCCGGGGTAATTGACCCACAAAACTGACGGATGTTTTTCGAGCCACTGCGCGACCTTGAGCGCGTTCTCAGCGTGTCGTTGCATGCGCAGGTGCAGGGTTTCCAGCCCCAGTAAAAACAGAAACGCAGCAAACGGACTCATGCACGCCCCGGTGTCGCGCAGCTGGTGGGTGCGCACATGAATGATAAAGGCGATGTTGCCGATGGGGCGCAGGGCCTCTTCAAAAACCACGCCATGGTAGGCCGGGTCGGGGGCGCAGAATTCAGGCCATTTTTTGGGGTTTTTGGCCCAGGGGAATTGGCCGCTGTCGATGACCGCACCGCCGACGTGTACCCCGTGGCCGCCGATGAATTTGGTGGTCGAGTAAACCACGATGTCAACGCCGTGCTCGATGGGGCGCAAGAGCATCGGCGTCATCACCGTGTTGTCGCAGACCACCGGCAAATCATGCTCATGAGCCACCTTGGTGATGGCTTGAAAATCAGGCACATCGTTTTTCGGATTGCCCAGCGATTCCATATAGACCAGGCGCGTGTTGGCATCGACGAGTTTGGCAATGTCCTGTGGGCGTGCGGGGTCGAAAAATCGCACTTCGATGCCCAGTTGGCGCAGGGTTTGGGTGAAAAGGGTCCAGGTTCCGCCGTAGAGGGAGGTGGCGGAAATGAAGTTCTGCCCACTGTGGCAAAGCGTGAGCACGGTGGCGGTGATGGCCGCCTGACCGGAGGCAAACGCCAAGGCTGCGGCACCGCCTTCGAGGGCAGCCATGCGCTTTTCCAGCACATCGCAGGTGGGGTTCATGAGCCTGCTGTAAATATTGCCGAATTCCTTGAGGGCAAACAGGTTCGCTGCGTGATCGGTGTCGTTGAAAAGGTAACTCGTGGTGGCGTAAATCGGCACCGCCCGTGCGTTGGTGGCCGGGTCTTTGCCCTGACCGGCATGCAGTGCGCGTGTGCCCAAACCCTGTGCTGGAACCTGACTCATGATCGTCTCCCTTGCATCGTGTAAATGACCTTATGGACCAACGCATACTGTAGCCGGGTGTTCACGAAATTTCAGTTGCCCATGAATCATGGGGTGTGATTGTCACACCTCTATTTGCGCGTCTGCGTGAGGTTCAGGGTGGTTTTTCAAACAACAACCATTGACGCCGAGGGCTTCAGCCCCGGATCAATGACAAATATCCGGCCCTGAAGGGCACGGCGTCAAAACCGCCGACGCAAAGCGTCCGCGCTAAACAAATACAAATGTTGCACTCAACAGCGCGATGAAGTGTCAATCATGCGGGGTTTCTTTGACGGCATTGCGATTCCAGGCCGGCACCGCCACGACGATTTTACCCGCCTGCATGATTCGGCATTGACAGCTCAGTCGGCTGTTGCGCCTGACATCGGGCGCTTCCTCCACGCGGTCCAGTTCATCATCCTCCGCTTCGGTCAGCAATTTTTCGCCCTCCATCACATACACATGACAGGTCGAACAGGCACACACGCCCCCGCAGGCATGTTCGATGTCGATGTGCGCATCCATCGCTGCACCGAGGATTGAATCACCGCGTCGTGCCCGCACCGTCACAATTTTTTCCGACTTTCCGGTGAGTGGCACCGGGTCTTCCAAATGAAACTCAATCGTCACGCTCGGCGACGCTTCCAAGGGTTCAGGGCGTTTCAAACTCATGAGTCACCTGCGGGGAAAGTCGGTGATTTTGACGCCGTGCCCTTCAGGGCCGGATGGTTTGATGCATCATCAAGGAAAAACCATCCGGGGCTAAAGCCCTCGGCGTCAATTTTTGAAATTTTCTCTCACTCGGCCAACATGCCGGTTTGTCGTGCGTAGGCGAACACGCCGCCGGCCTCGACGATGGGTTTGACATCGCCCAGGGGTTTCAGTCGATAGGTTTTGCCGGTGGTCTGGTTGACGAGGGTGCCGGCTTCGATATCGACGGTGACATTGTCGCCGGTGCGAATTTCCTCCACCAGGCGGGTTTCCGATTCACAGGGCAGAAGGTATCCGCCGTTGACGCAGTTGCGGAAAAAAATGCGTGCGTAAAACTCAGCGACGACCACCGTGGCCCCGGCCTCGGCGATCGCCAGGGGGGCATGTTCCCGTGACGAACCGCAGCCGAAGTTGCGTCCGCCGATGACGATGGTGTATTGGCTTTTGAACTTTCCTTCGGGCACAAAGCGCAGGTTGCCCGTGGGCAGGCCGCATTGCTTGATCGGCACCCCGGCCATGGCGTACATGCCGAAGTAAGGCCGTTCCTTGGGGTCCGACGGGTTGTAGCTCAAATACTCCGCAGGGATGATCTGATCGGTGTCAATATCATCGCCGAGCACGAACGCTTGACCGGTAATTGCCTGTGCCATGGGTGTCCTTTCCAGCTAGACCCATGAGTATAGCGTCCCACGACGATGATTGATGACGTATTTGGCGATCGGGTTAGCGGATAGATCAATTTGTATCAATTGCTGTAGTGCTTGAAACCCCTCTCCCCCCGGGAGAGGGTGGCCGAGTCTTCGAGGCCGGGTGAGGGCGTGTCATCAAAATGACGGATGAAGGTATGTATCAGAATCGCAGACGCCCTCACCCTAACCCTCTCCCGGAGGGAGAGGGGACAGAACAAGCCATCACCCCGGCATGTTTTCATCGGTCCAGTGCAACGCCTGTCGATACACAGCACTGATTTGTTCCGCGTCTATGCCCAGTTGCACACTGTACATGTTCACCAGGGTCAGGTTGCCGCGTTCCATCGCCAGTGCCAGGCGATACACCACCGACAAGGGCGACTCGGTTCCGAGCAGTGCCGCGGTCACATCCGCAGGCAACGGCATGGTCGCCAGCACTTCCTCCATCGGTCGGTCCATCAGGGCATCGGCTCCCGAAAACAGTCCGAGCATGAATAAATCCAGTTGCTCATCCTCCCGCTGCAACAGTGCCGCCATCTGTTCGCAGAAGCGCGCCCGTACCAGACAGGTGGTCATCAGTTCCATCGGCTTGTTGTCAGCCATGGCGATCATGGCCACGATCGACGCCCATTTGCGCAACGGCCCTTCGCCCATGAGCGTCAACCCATGCCGAATCGACGAAATGCGATGACGTATGCCGATGGCTGCGGAGTTGAGGTATTTGAGCAACCGCACTGACAGCGACATTTCCCGTTTGATGATCGCTTCGAGCTGATCGTAATCCACCGGGCTGCGGTTGAGTTCCTGCAAAAACAAAAGGTAGTTGGTTTTGTAAGAAGGTATTTCCCTGCCCCTGATGATCTGCGGCTTGCAGAAAAAATACCCCTGAAAATAGGTGTACCCCAGTTCCACCGCCTCCTTGAAGTCGGCCTGGGTTTCCACCTTTTCCGCCAACAGCGCGATGTCGCCCATACCATATTGCAACATCACCTTTTTCCGCCGGCGGGTGTTGTACGCCAGAAAATCAACCTTGACAATGTCCGCCAAATCCAGCAGCGGACGGTAGTCGGCACGAAATTCAAAATCGTCCAGCGCCAGGGTGTACCCCGCCTGTTTGAGTTGCCTGGCAGCCTGCACCACCTGCGCATCGGGTTCGACGTTTTCCAAAAGCTCGATCACCACCCGGTCTTTGGGCAGCACCATGTAGGTCTGATCCAGCAACATCGCACGGGGAACGTTGATGAACGCGCGGTGTTTGCCCACCAGGTCGTCCAGCGACAGTACGTTCATGGTTCGGTCGATCACGTGACGTGATGCCTGATCGCCGTCGGCGTGGTTGAAGGCGTTGTGTGTCGAGCCGGCGCGATACAGCAGTTCGTAGGCGTACACGTTCTGACGCTGATCGAAGATGGGTTGACGACCGACGAAAACCTGTGCCGTCGTCGGCTCACTCACGGGTTGTTCATGGGTGGCACGGATCATGGACATCGCCTCATCCGTCCGTGCAGGGTGATCGTCATGATGTGGTGGCTTGAACTTACGATCATGCTGATTCAACACCACCCGTCACCCAACACGGCGGTTCACGACCCACCCCGCCTGCACCGACGCATCCGTGTGCGAACGATGGCACACGACAATGGGTGAAGGCTATGGTGATATCGGAATACCAATCATCTGAAATCACCTTCCGGTTATGAAGCATCACCAACGACAGATAAAAAGACGTTATAAGCGATACAAACCCCCTGCCTTGATAAAGGACGGTATTATTACACCGTGTACGATGGGGTGGGCAACCCGCCTGCCCATGAGCGAAAGCCCATTTGGAACAACACTGTGCATTCACCCGGCCTCGCGGACTCGGCCCCTCTCCACCGAGGAGAGAATCGTCGCAAGACGCCACACTCGAATTGAAACCGCTCTAGAACAAATGACGCCGAGGGCTTCAGCCCCGGATCATACAAATCATCGTCAGATAAGAATCCGGCCCTGAAGGGCACGGCGTCAAAATCAGACCATTCGATCGTTCGGCCATGTTATTCAATCGTGGTAGCCAAACGCGAATAAATAGCCGATAATGGTTTGGTTGGACACACCTGTAACCCGGACACTTTGCCAACCAGTACGACACGGGGGGAGGCCCACTTGAAGCAACTGCCAAGGTTCATTTTGACGTTATTGTTCATACTCGCTTTTGAAGCGATCATCACCAGCATCGCATCGGCGCAGGTCGATGCCCTCACCCAGGCACGCTATGACCTCAAACTGGCGTTCACCGTTGAAGGACAGGTGGCGGAAGTGCCGGTGCAGCATGGCCAGCGTGTCGAAGCGGGACAGACGCTCATTGCGTTGCGGGATGAAGAAGGGGCTGCACTCGTCGATTTGTGGAAGCTGCGGGCCGAGAGCGATTTGGAAGTACGCACCCGTGAGGAGCGGTTGAAGCTGGCGCAGTTGGAGGAATCAATGCTCAAAGAATTGCGCACGGGCAATGCCGCCAACCCGCAGGAATTACGCCGGGCGGAACTGGGCGCGGCGGTGGCAACGCTCGAACTGGCCACGGCTGTGCAGCAAAAGTTGGAAGCGAAACTGCAATACGATCAGGCCAAGGCCCGCCATGAACGATATCAGTTGCAGGCACCGCGGGCGGGAGTGGTGGAAGTGGTGGCTGTCGCAGCGGGGGAATCGGTCGAAGCCAACAAACCGGTGTTGCGCATGGTGGTGATCGACCCGCTGCTCATTGAAGCATGGGTGCCGTTGGAACAGTCGATGCCCTTGGCTGCGGAGCAATCGGTATGGGTGAAACATCGGCTGCCCGGCGAAAGCGAGCCGGTGATGGGGCGGATCATTTCCGTCGGTCAGGTGGCGGAGTCGGGCAGTCAGACGCGCATGGTGCGCATTGAACTGGCCAACCCCAAAGGTTTGCCGGCGGGCGGGCATGTCGATGTGTATTTCAAAGACCCCGCGCTGCCGACGACCGACAATGACAGCACGGCCCATCACAGCAGCGGGGCGCAGGAGGTGCGGCCATGAGTCAAACCATGACGGCCACGCGCCAGCCGCGCGGCTGGGACCATTTGATTGCGCAACTCACCACGCTGACCGAGCGCCCTGCTTTCGTGCGCGGCATCCTTGAATTGCAATGCCGCATCGTCGCGGCGGAATATGGGGCGATCTGGGAATTGGGGACGGAAGGCAAACCCGTGCCGACCGCCGCCTGGCCGGCGAGTTTGGAACAGCAGGGGGCGGACAGTGATGTGCTGAAAATGCTGGGGCAGGCAGCTCAGGGGGGCATGGAGCGCGGGCTTTCGCATGTGCTCAAAATCGAGACGGCAGGCGAACAGGCAGGCGGTTCGGGCGCGCATATTTTTGTGACGATACTGCGCGTGGGTGGTCAGCCGGTGGGTTGCACGACGGTGGTGGCCGACTGCCGTGACCCCGAAGTGATTCACAAAACCGTACCGATGCGTGAACTGGCGGGCGGGTTGTACGAAGGTTTTTTTGCCCGGTTGGATGCGGCAGCGCGGGCGCGTGAAGCCGAGCAGGTGCGTCAGGCCATGGCCGTGCTGGCGGTGGCGCAGGAAGGCAAGGGTTTCAAGGGCGCATGTCTGAATTTGGTCAACGAACTGGCACGGCAACTGCGCTGTGATCGGGTCAGCGTCGGGTGGCAGAAAGGGCGATTGGTGAAGTTGGTGGCGATGAGTGACACCGATCAACTCAAGCGTCACAGTGACGAGGCGGGGGCGCTTGAAATAGCCATGGCCGAGTGCATTGATCAGAAGCAGCCGCTTGTGGCGCCGTTGCCGGAGGATGTCGAGCCGCTGCTTTCACAGGCGGTGATTTTCAGTCATAAAAAATTGCTCAGCGGTCGTGACAATGCCAACGTGTTGTCGGTGCCGTTGCGTCATGGGGATGAGCATGTCGGGGTGTTCACGCTGGAGCGTGAGGGCAAGCCGTTTGATGCGGCACTGGTGCAGCGGTTGCAACTGTTGGCGGATGTGCTTGGGCCGCAGTTGGCGGATCGTTATGAAAGCGATCGGCTGCTGGTGGGTCACGCCTGGCGGAGTGTGAAGTGGACCGGGTCGTACCTGGTCGGCCCCAAGCATGTGGCTTGGAAATTATTGGGCTTGACGGTATTGACGGTGTTGATGCTGACACTGGTGGTGCCCTGGCCGTATCGGGTGAGTTCGGACTTTCGGTTGGAGGCACATGAGCGAAAGGTGTTGCCTGTGCCGTATCAGGGCAAACTGGCGGTGGTGCATGTGCGTCCGGGGGACAAGGTGAAGGCTGGGCAGTTGCTGGCGGAGTTGGACAGCCAGGAATTGCGCTTGCAGTTGGCGGAGGCGACGGGGCGGTTGCGTTTGTCACAGGTGGAACACGATCAGGCCAAGGCCGAGGGCAAGCAGGCGGATGCGGCCAAGGCGTCGGCCAACATCATGCAAAATCAGGCACGGGTCGATCTGCTGACTTATCAGATCAGCATGGCACGGATCACCAGTCCGGTGGAGGGCGTGGTGCTGGAGGGGTATTGGGTGGACAAGGTCGGGTCGATGCTGGAACTGGGCACCAATTTGTTTGAGGTGGCGCCGTTGGCGGGACTGACGCCGGTGCTGAAGGTGCATGAGTCGGACATCAACGCGATTTTGCAGGCGTTGGGTGATGGGCGTGAGGGATTGAAGGGGGAATTGGCGACGCGCAGTGTGCCGGAGTTGAGCTTTGCGATATCGTTTGATCGGATTGTGCCGCTGGGCAAACCGGTCGAGGGTAAAAACGTGTTTGAAGTATGGTGCAGAATGGAGGAGCCTGCGACGTGGATGCGTCCGGGCATGGAGGGCATTGCCAAACTGGAGATTGACCATCGCCCGATTTTCTGGCTGCTGACGCACCGGATTGTTGATACGTTGCGGTTGTGGTTGTGGCTATGAAATTTCGAATTTCGGATTTCGAATTTCGGATTTGAAGATTAGCCGTGCAGCGTTTTCTTCGTTCGATCTTTTCGAAATTCGAAATTCCAAATTCGAAATTTGTTTATGGAACGTCCCACTTTTTCACAATCATGGTCGCGGGTCAATCGGCTGACGCCCACGCTGCGCCCGCAGGTACAGATTCGTCGCCGCAGTTTTCGCGGCATGGCCTGGTACGTCGTGCATGACCCGATCAGCAACCAATTCTTCCGCCTCAACCCGGTGGCCTATCACCTGGTTGGTTTGCTTGATGGCAAACGCAGTGTCGATGAGGTCTGGAAAATGACCCTCGACAAGTTCGGCGACGACGCCCCGACGCAGCAGGAAGTCATCGGCCTGTTGAGCCAGTTGAATCAGTCCAACCTGTTGCGCATTGACCTTCCGCCGGACGCACAACCCTTGCTGGCGCGACAACAACAACGCACTGCGAAAAAAATCGGTCAGAGTGCGATGAGTCTGATGTTTTTGCAGATTCCGCTGTTTAACCCGGACCACCTGCTGCAAAAACTTTACCCCCTGTTTCGACCGATGCTGTCCCGCGGCGGGCTGGTGCTCTGGGCGGCGTGGCTGATATTCGCCCTGAGCGTTTTTCTGCCCAATTTCAGAGAGTTTTGGCGCGACACCGGCAGCCTATTGGCCCCGGCCAACTGGGGCTGGATGATTGTGATTTTCATCGTGACCAAGGCCTGGCATGAACTGGGGCACGGGCTGATGTGTCGCCGCTTCGGCGGAGCGGTGCCCGAAACCGGGGTGATGATGCTGGTAATGCTGCCCTGTCCGTACATGGACACGACCAGTGCCTGGAGCTTTGACAGCAAATGGAAACGCATATTGGTCGGCGCCGCAGGCATGATGTTTGAACTGACGCTCGCAGCCGGGGCGGCGATTGTCTGGGTGAACGCCGATTCGGGCACCCTCACCAAACAACTGGCCCACAATGTGGTGCTGCTGGCTTCCGTGGCGACAATTCTTTTCAATGCCAATCCGCTGATGCGCTTCGACGGTTACTTCATGCTTAGTGATGTGCTGGAAGTGCCCAACCTGTATGAACGGTCGAATCGGCACTTGCACTACCTGGCACAGAAATATGCGTTTGGGTTGAAACATGCCCAGCCGGTGTCGAGTCAGCAGTCGGAAAAATCGCTGCTCACGCTGTTCGGCATCGCGGCAGCGGTGTACCGGGTGATCATCATGTTCGGTATCACGCTCTACATCGCAGGGTTTGCCTTCACCATTGGTTTAATGCTCGCAGCCTGGACGCTGATTACCTGGTTGTGCATTCCGACAGGGAAATTTTTACATTGGCTGTTCACCAGTCCGGCTTTGTATCGCAAACGTGCCCGTGCCTTTGCCGTCACCGGCGGAGTGCTGGCGGTGTTGCTGCTGGTGCTGGGCATTTGGCCGATGCCCGAACATCGCCGAACCCAGGGCGTGGTCGAGGCAGCCCAGCGACAGGATGTGGTTGTCGGAGCCGACGGTTTCGTGCAAACGGTGGAAGTCGAGGCTGGTGATTTTGTCAAGCAGGGACAGGTGCTGATGCGCCTGCGCAACCCGGAATGGGAAGCCCGCAAACTCGAATTGGAAGGGCAGATCACCGCTTTGAAAATCACCCAGCGCGAAGCCCTGGCCGGCAAACCCACCGAACGACAGATGGCCGACGCACGCTTGAAAGCGATGCAGGAGGAACAAGCCGAGTTGGCGCAGCAAATGCGTGACCTGGTGCTCATCAGCCCGCGTAACGGCAGGCTCGTGGCCCCGGCCTTGCGCGCCTTGCAGGGGGCGTACTTGAAGCGCGGCAAGCAGATTGGTCAGATCATCGACCCGCAATCGCTGCGTGTCACCGCTTTGGTGGATCAGGCACAGAACACGCTGGTGGGTTTGCACCAGGTGGGAAAAGTGGAAATGCGCACCGCGAGTCAGAAGTCGCTGGCCATCGAAGGACGGGTGCAGCAGGTGTTTGACTCCGGCTGGTCGCAACTGCCCCACCCGGCGCTGGGCTATCAGGGCGGCGGACTGATACCGACGGATTCGCAGGACCAGCATGGCATGACCACGCTGCGCCCGCAGTTCACGTTGTGGTTGTCCCTGCCGACGGAATCGCAGCAGGTGAACACCCTGCCGGGGGAGCGCGTGTACGTGCGCTTCACATTGGCGGAACGTCGGCCTTGGTTGCACCAGTGGGCGCATCGCTTGCGCCAGTTGTTCCGGGAGATGGTGATGATTTGAATGGAATCAACGAAGTGGCCAAGTGATGATAATTTCGAATTTCGAATTTCGAATTTCGAATTTATCAAGCCAAGGACGAGGAGTCCCCGCAGGTGACGACGAGGACTTGGGTATTGCACGAACTGGCCAAGTGGCCGAGTAAAGATTCGCCCTCACCCTAACCCTCTCCCGGGGGGAGAGGGGACAGGCAAATGGTCAAGTGGCCGAGTGGTCAAGTTAAGAAACAGTATTCGGAAGTTAGCGCTGCGATTGATCGCGTCTGATCGGAGTAGTTAATCGGTGAGTCGGTTGATCGGTGAATCGGTTAGAAAAGGCAAATACAATTTTGAACGAGTCGCCGAGTACAGTTCAGAATACCCGGGTCCTTGCTCGCCTGCGGCGAGCTTCGTCCCCGGCTTGATCGCGTGCAAATGAATCAACATGACCGCAACACCGATTCAATCTGACCTGGACTTTTGGTCGATGCTGCGGACACGCAGGCGGCAAATACAAATGCTGCGCGGGATGGACGCCGCCGCCAACCGCTGGGTGGCCCGTGCCAGGCACGCCAAAAAAGGATTGGGCTACCTGCACGCTCAAGCCCAGGCAGCGGTGGCATTGGAACCCACCTGGTCAGGGCTGACGGAAACCGCCCTCGATGAAAAGTTGGTTGAACTGCGGGCGATTTTTGCACGTCGTCGCCATGAAGATGAGCATGTGCGACAAGCCTTCGCAGCCGTGCGCGAAGTGGCCCGGCGGACCACCGGCGAACACCCGTACCCCGTGCAGGTGATGGGGGCGATGGGGCTGTTTCACGGGCAGATCGTGGAAATGGTGACCGGTGAAGGCAAAACGCTCACCGCATCATTGGCAGCAGCCGTGCTCGGCTGGACCCGTCAACCGGTGCATGTGGTGACGGTGAATGATTATCTGGCGCAGCGCGATGCGGACAGTCGCAACCCGATTTTCAAACGTTGCGGGCTCGTGGCCGGGGCGGTGGTGAATGAAACCAAGGAGCCGCAGCGGCTGCAGGTGTATCGTCTGCCGATCGTTTACACGAGCGCCAAGGAGGTCATGGCCGACTGGCTGCGCGATCAACTGCGCCTGGGGCGGATCACCGACCCGGTTTCGACGCGCTGGTTGCAGCCGGAGGTCTGGCAGGATTGGCGGCTGGGTCGATCAAGGCAGACGCAGGTGATGGTGCCGGGGTTGTTTGCTGCCATTGTGGATGAAATCGATGCGATATTGATTGACGAAGCGGTCACGCCGCTCATCATCGCGCAGGACCGTGGCGAAGATGCACAGGGAAAGATTTACAGCCGGGCGAGGGAACTGGCACTGCAACTGACGCAGGGCGAACATTTCAAACTCAAGCTCGATGACAGACAGGCGGAACTCACGACAGCTGGTCGTGAAAAATTGGCGGAGCTGGTGCGTGAGAATGACCATGCGTTGTTTCGTGCACCCAGGCGCGGCGCGGAACTGGTGAGTCAGGCCCTGGTGGCCGACCTGTGTTACCACAAGGGCGAGCATTACCAGGTGGTCGAAAAGAAAATCGTCATCGTCGATGAATACACCGGTCGATTCATGGCCGACCGTCAGTGGCAGCATGGGCTGCATCAGGCGGTGGAAGCCAAGGAACAGGTGCCGATCACCGCGGATCGTGACACGCTGGCGTCGATCAGTTTTCAACGCTATTTCAGGCAATATCGTCACCTCTGCGGCATGACGGGCACGGCGGCGGAAGCAGCGCCGGAAATGGAACGCACCTATGGTTTGCCCGTGCGCATCATTCCGACCCATCGGCTGATTCAACGCCGGGCGATGCCCGATCGCATTTTTGTGAAGGCGGCGGACAAGTGGACGGCCGTCGCCAATGAGGTGGCAAGGCTGCACCAGCAGGGTCGGCCTGTGCTGGTGGGCACCCGCTCGATTGATGCGTCGGAAAAGCTGGGCGAACTGCTCCAACAGCGCGGGTTGTCCGCGGTGATTTTGAACGCGGAGCATCACAAGGTGGAGGCTGAAATTATCAGCAAGGCTGGCCAACGCGGAGCGATCACCGTGGCGACCAACATGGCCGGTCGCGGCACGGATATCAAGCTGGGCGCCGGCGTGGCGGAACTGGGCGGGTTGCATGTGTTGCTGACCGAGCGTCACACGGCCCGGCGTGTGGATCGGCAGTTCATCGGTCGAGCCGGTCGGCAAGGCGACCCGGGGTCGTCGCAGGTGTTTTGTGCGCTCGAGGATGATTTGGTGATCAAGTACGCCCCGCGTTTGGCCAAGGCGCTGCGCAGGCGTTACGAGGGCAGGGGGTTGGAGGCACCGGGTTGGACCAGCCGGGTGTTCGACTGGGCCCAGCGCACAGCCACACGCCGCTCACTGGCATCCCGCCTGATGCTGATTCGACAGGACCATGACTTGGATAAGTCACTGCCGAGGTAGGGGGTGGCGCAATAACAAAATCGTGGTTATAAATTGCTGAAGTGGCCCGATAAATTGGACATGTGAAAAACCCGATGTTAAGATATAACTAAACTCCATGGATGGGCATCCAACGACAACAACGGTTTATCGAGGGCCATGCTGCACCATACGATTTGCCGTTGGCGACAACGCAAAGATGCCGGCTTCGGACTTTTTTTATCATGAATTGAACGATAAGCAGCAAAGAAAATTCATGGCTTTGTTTACCCGCATGGGTGATCATGGGAAAATCCATGATGAAGAAAAATTCAAGCATGAGCAGGACAAACTTTATGCTTTCAAGATTTTCAAGGCGCGCATCTATTGTTTTCGAGACGGCAACGATTGGGTGTTGACCAACGGATGCTTCAAAAAAAGCAACAAGGCAGACCCGAATGAAATCGCGCGAGCGACAAGGATCATGAACGAAGCAATCAATCGCAGTTAGAAGAAAGAAGAGGGAACCAGTGGCTCAAACGGTTTATGAGCAAATGGCCGCGACTCAGGAGGGACGGCGGCTTCTGCAGCAGGAGCAGACGATTCTCGATGTGACGGAGTTGATTTGCCAAGAGATGAAAAAGCAGGGAATGACCAAGGCACAGCTTGCGCAAAAAATGGGGGTTTCCAAAAGCGCCATTACGCAGATGCTTGCCGGCGAACGGAACATGACTCTCCGGCTGGTGAGTGATGTGTTGTTTGTTCTTGGTAAGAAACTGCAACCGATGGCGGTTCATTTAGACGAGGCACCACGCCGTTATGTTTCCATCCCGGTTGATCTGAGCCGCAACGATCATTGGGGCGAGGGTTCCACTACGGCCACCAACATCCAGGTATCGGGTTCCAAAGCACTGTGTGCCTAACTTTTGATTTGTTGCATAACCAACATGAATCCAAAGAAATCAGCAAAAATAAAGCAAAAGGATCGCCTCCGTCACGTGGAGGAAGTTGCCAGCCAAATTGATATTGTGGATGTGTGCATGCTTACATCCAAATGCCAACGGCCGGCCAATCCTGACAAGCTCGCCAAGCAGGCCAATGCTCAGCATCATACGGAAGTGCACTATGACAGCAGTAACCGATGTATTCGTGTCATCGCGCAATTTCGATTCGAGGTTTTGGACGCAGATGTAAACCAAAACACCGAGAATGCCCTTTTGGTCGAGGCTTCCTACGGCCTTTTATATACGTTGAAAAACGATCAAGGCGTCAATTACGAAAAAGCCAAGGCGTTTGGAGAGGTGAACGGCGTTTACAACGCTTGGCCTTTCTGGCGTGAGTATGTTTATACAACGCTGGCACGAATGGGACTTCCGCCTGTCACGCTCCCCGTGTTTCGTATTGATGATTCCATGTAATCAAGCAGATAGAGTGGCTCAAGCGCGTCGGCGAGCGGAACCACCCGCAAAGTAGTCGAGGGTCAGAACCAAGCCAAGGACGAGGAGTCCGCGACGAGGACTTGGGTATTCTGATGAGTCCAAAGTCGCAGGTCCAAAGTCCAAAGTCGTATGCAGTTTTTGGACCTTGGATTCACCAGAATACCCGATCCGTCGGCGAGGACGCCTCCGACTCGGCTTGTCTGAACACTTGACCACTCGGCCACGCGATCACTTCTTATCTTACGAGATTCGCAAAAGCATGAGCACATTTTCGAGGCAGTACATTATCACTGCCCATAAAAACCGGGGAAATGAAAAACCCCCGGTCATGGACCAGGGGTTCAATGCGGTGTGACTTCATGTTACTCAGCGATCAATGAACATGCTCAAGCCCTGTTGTTACGACGACGCAGCATGGCGATGCCGCCGAGGGTTAACAGCGCCATGGTCGTCGGTTCGGGAATGGCGTACACCGCCACCGTATTGCTTCGCTCATTGGAAACCACAATGAGCGGCTGACCATTGGGGCTGTCGTCGGCGGAGATAAAGATCAAACCTTCAGGCCCCAGGTCGCCGGCGTTGATGTACTGCACAAACGTTGGTGCCAACGGGTCAGTCACGTTGTAAACCATGATGCCACCGATGCGCTCCAACCCGATGAAGGCATAGGTCTGCCCGCCCACACTGCCCACGGCCACGGCTTCGGGTTCGGGGCCTTTGTTGTCGGATCGGCTGTCAAACGAGCTGGTCGTGCCGTCGGAGTTGAACGTGGTCGGTGAGGTCACCGCGGTGATCTGTTCAAATTGATCGCCACTGTCCCAGACCAGCTCGCCCGTGGCTGCGTTCCAGATGGAGAAGGAACGGGCACCGAAGGCTTGAATGCGGTCGATGTCGCCATCACCGTCAAGGTTACCGCCGGCCAAGCCTGCTGCCAGACCCGTGAGTTGCAGTCGGCCGAGGTCGGCATTGTTTTTGAGTGCAGCGGCATTGGGGAATTGCGTCGGATCGAGCACATACGCGGAACTACCCACGCGCACTTCCTCGCTGAAGCCTGTGTAATCACGGCTGTCGCCTTCGTTGGCGGTCAACAGATAGACCACCCCGCCGACTTCCATGCTGGCAATCGCATCGGGCTGGTACATACCAAAAACCGGGACGTTACGGATGTTGACGCCATCACGGTCGGAAGGGTCCATGCCGTTGCCGGGCAGGTTGTGGTTTTTCAAGCCCAGGGGAACGATTTGCGTCACTGTGGCGGAGGGAATGTCCACGTAAGCCAGGGCGTTGGCTTCCTGCAATGTGACGTAGGCGGTTTGGCCGTTGATGGTGATGTATTCGGGTTCCAGGTCCTGCGCGACGGTCGCTCCGGGGCCGAAGATGCGAACCCCGGCGTTACGCAGGGTGTTGATCTGTGAGTTGAATGAAGTGAACCCGGCGGTCTGCACGGTGGGGCTGGCAAAGCCGCCGCTGATGTCAATGATGCTGATGGAGCCTTCGGGGTCGAAGCTGTCGGCCTGGCCATAGCTGTTGGGTTCGCCTTCGTTGGCGGTGAGGACGCGCTTGCCATCGGGCGTAAAGGTGACCATGTCGGGCAGGTGACCGACGGCGACATCGCTGCCGAGTTGCAGGCCGGTGCCCACGTTGACAAAGCGGACAAAGCCGTTGCTGTGAGCGTTGGTCGTGGCATTTTTTACAGCCACGGCAATGGCGGCCACGCCGTTGTGAATGGCGACGCTGTTGGGTTCAGCCACGAACCCGGCTGGAGCGCTAAACAGCAGCGAACCGATGGGCGTAGGGGCGGCGGGGTTGGCAAAGTTAAGGATTTCAACGCCACCGGGGCCGACGGTGAGCAAGCGATCACTCAACGGATCAAACGCGGAAATTTCGGCAGCCGGCAACACCGGCGAACGGCCAAGGAATTGCAACAAATTGGCGTTGACATGACTGGTGGCAGCGGTGGCCAATACGAGTCCGCAGAGCGAGACACGATGACGCATGGACATAGATTTTCTCCCCAAAGCGACGACATCACTTTTCACAGACATTCTGCGAAATTAAAGTGCTTGGACTATAGCGCACAGCTTGATCAATGGGATGGTGCGAACCAAAAACTAACATAGGTTGGCGGCGTTGAAAATGTACTCTTTTTGCACTGACCCGCACAGTTCGGAATCGGCCTGTATTCCCGGTATCGATTCTCTGCCTGACATCCTCCCTTCCAGACTACTATCACGCATGGAAACCATCGGCCTGCTGGCACAAGTGGTGGTGGCGCTGGGTATTCTCAATGTCTGGATCATCCGGTTCAATCGTTCGACCCAATATCGCGGCGGCGGCGCTCAAAATATGCGTGAAGAATTTCAGGCTTACGGCCTGCCTGTCTGATTTATGTATCTCGTCGGTGCCCTGAAGATCACCCTCGCGGTCATGCTACTTGCGGGCATTTGGTTTCAGGGCCTGGTGCCCGGCGGTGCTGGTCGTGTGCCCGGCGGGGGTGTTGCGGGTGGGTCGGGCACTTGTGAAGGCGGACGGACCTGTGCCTGTTGCATGGCTTGTTGCACACGCTGGGTGATGTCACGGGTGCGTTGTTCGAGTTCACCCACACCCCTGGCAAGCAACTGCCGAAAGAACGCACGACGATCAACCGAAGGGGTGCCCCCGGGCGCGGAGTCGGAAGCAGGGGCGGAACTGGGTACGGAACCGGGGTCGGAACCGGGGGCAGCACCGGGTACGGATTTGGAGCCGGGGGCGGGGGTAACTCCGGGGGTGGGGGCGGGGGTGTGTGAATTGTGTATGGGTGAGGTCAAGGGTTGGCTCCAAGGCTCCGATGAATTATCGTATCACCCTGGCTGGCCGTCGCTGCGAGGGTAAACCAGTTTGTTGTAACATGAGGTCGTCGGTTCTGTTCAGCTACCTCACTCACGAAGGAACTTGTCATGAAAAAAACCTCCCTGTTTGCAACCACTGCCCTGGGTCTGTTCACCGCGCTGCTGGTGACCGGTTGCAGCCCGGATCATTATGCTTTCAAGTCGTCGCGTTACAGCCTGATCAGTGATGATCGCTATGAATTTGAAAGTACGCCTTACCTGCCCGCCACGGTCAAACTCAAAGAAACGCACTCGGGCACCGTGCTTTGGCATTACGACATACCGGTGAACAGCGTGCTGGTGGTCGATCTGGATGCCGAGGGCGACATCGAAATGTCCAGCGTCAGCGGTCGCCCAGCCACATCGATGACCTGGATGTTGTATGGCAGCAAACGCGGTGAACCGACGGACAAGGGCGAAATGACTTTGCAAGGCATGCCCGTGATGCTGGAAACCAGTTACCGCCCCGGACCGGAACTGCCGGCTGCGTACATGCCGCCGACGGAAAACACACCGGTTGAAACCCCAGTTGGCAAGTAATCAGAAAAAGGCATGGGCCGCAGAGAACGCAGAGAGCGCAGAGAAGAAAGGGAGTCAATTTCGGATTTGCCGAACCAAGCCAAGAACGAGGCTGGCAAGCCGAGGGCTTGGGTATTCTTTATGGTTAATCGGTGAGTCAGTTGATCGGTTACTCGGTCAGAGTTGCCTTTGCTCTTTCCGATGAACCGACTCCCCGACCAACCGATTAACCACCCCGACCAGACGCGATAAATCGCGGCGCTAACCGCCGAACACGATTCCGCCACTCCGCCACTTGCCTGTCCCCTCTCCCCCCGGGAGAGGGCTAGGGTGAGGGCGTGACTTAACTCGGCCACTTGACCACCGGACCACTCTCTTCCGCTACCATTTCACCATGGCCGACATTGTGCTTGCCACGCTCAACGCCCGTTACACCCATTGCGCGTTTGGTCTGCGCTACCTCAAAGCCAACCTGCCGGCGCACCTGCAACCGCGCTGCACCATCCTTGAATTTGAAATTTCGCATCGCCCGGTCGATGTCATCGAAACCCTGCTCCGTCACAACCCGCGTATCGTCGGCCTGGGGGTTTACATCTGGAACACACAACCCACCCGACAACTCATCGCCGAACTCAAACGCATCGCGCCGCAGATCATCATCATCGTCGGCGGGCCGGAGGTCAGCCACGAAATCGAAGCACAACCCATCCCCCAATTGGCGGATTATGTACTGCCCGGCGAAGCCGACCAAAGTTTTGCACAGTTGTGTGAACGCCTGTTGGCGCATGAAAGCCCGGAGGATGACCGAAAAGTAAATAAGCTTAAAAACAATGATTATCCCCCAACAGCCGCGCCCTCACCCCTGCCCTCTCCCGGAGGGAGAGGGGGTGATTCAGAACCGCTCTCCGTCAGCGCATCATTCCGCCCCATCATCATCACCGGTGAATTGCCTGCGTTGCAGGACCTGGCACTGCCTTACGATTTGTATGACGACACGGACCTGAAACAGCGGACGGTGTATGTCGAAGCCTCGCGGGGGTGTCCGTTTTCGTGTGAGTTTTGTTTGTCGTCGCTGGACGTGCCGGTGCGTGAGGTGCCATTGGATCGATTTTTAGAAGCGATGCAACGGCTGCTGGACCGGGGGTTGCGTCAGTTCAAGTTTGTGGACCGCACTTTTAATTTGAACATCAAAACCAGTCGGGCGATCTTGGCGTTTTTTTTGGAGCGGTATGAGCCGGGGTTGTTTCTGCATTTTGAAATGATCCCCGATCGGCTGCCCACGGAACTGCGCCAAATCATCGCCGAGTTTCCGCCCGGGGCGTTGCAATTTGAAGTGGGCGTGCAAACCTTCAACGAGCAAGTCGCCCAGCGGATCAGTCGGCGGCAGAACGCGCTCAAGGTGGCGGAAAATCTGCAATGGTTGCGGGCGCACACCGGGGTGTATGTGCATGCGGACCTGATCATCGGTCTGCCCGGCGAAGACCTGCCCAGCTTCGCTGCGGGGTTTGACAAGCTCGTCGCCTTGCAACCCCATGAAATTCAAATCGAACTGCTCAAACGGCTACGCGGCACACCCATCGCGCGACACGATCAAACCTGGGGCATGGTGTACAGCCCCGATCCGCCTTATGAAGTGCTCTGCACCAGTGCCATTGATTTTCCAACCATGCAGCGTTTAAGGCGGTTTGCCCGTTCGTGGGATTTACTGGCCAACAGCGGGAACTTTGTCAAAACCCTGCCCCGGTTCTGGTCGGGGGAAATCGCCCCATCCGATCATGCGACGAATCAGGGTTCACCGTTTCATGCCATGTTGCACTGGTCGGACTGGGTGTTTGCGCGACTCGGGCGGGTGCATCAGATCAGTCTGACGGAATTGGTCGAACAGGTGTTTGCCTACCTGACGCAAGTACGTGGCCATGAGCCGGGGCAAGTGGCGATTGATGTGTGGGACGATTATCAGCGTGGCGGGCGCAGTGACATTCCGCGCTGTTTGCGACCTTATTTGGGCAACACCCCCGCACGACGTACCGCGCCGCGACCGACAGCCGCGCTGCCACGACAGGCACGACGGATGGGGTGATGCAAATTTCGAATTTCGAATTTCGAATTTCGAATTTCGGATTTCGAATTTCGGATTTACCAAGCCAAGGACGAGGCGTCCGCGACGAGGACTTGGGTATGCTTTGATTGGCGATTTGGCGATTGGGCGATTGGGCGATTGGGCGATTTTTGGAATTTGACAATCAATCAACTGCAAAATGTAAACGCACTTGACCACTTCTTTCCGATGACTTTGGACTTTGGACCTTCTACTTTGGACTTGTCAGAATACCCAAGTCCTCATCGCCGAGGCGATTCGTCCTTGGCTTGGTTCGGCAAATTCGAAATTCGAAATCCGAAATTCACTGCCACTGGACCCCTTCACAACGTGCGTTTGAACTGTTTTTCCAAATCGCGGAGGGTCAGGCGCAGGGTGGTTGGTCTGCCATGCGGGCAACTGCCGCTGCGTTCGATTTCATCACGTCGCGCCAGCAAAGCTGACAATTCATCGGGGGACAGTCGGTCGCCGGCCTTGACCGCCGCCTTGCAACTCATCATGTCCAACACCTTGTGCAATGCCGCCTCGATCGCCAGTTGCGTTTGCTGCTGCTGTTCACGGGTCGGTGGCGATTGCCGGCGTGATGATTTTGTTGAATCAGCGCTGTCCGGTGTATGAATCATCAGCGCATCGAGTGCCCCTTCCCGTGCCTGGTCCAGCAGGTCGGTGATGAATTCCACCGGCTCAACCCCCCGGTCAAACAAAAACGTCGGAAAAGCCTGCACCCCCAAAGACGTCGGCCCAAGCGGCGCGATTTCAATACCAATACGCTCCCACAACGGTGACAGTGACTGAGCCAAGGCCTGGGTCGTCGCATCCGCCTGGATCACCTCGGGCATCAGCAACCGCTGACTTTCCAACCGCCCCGGTGCGTTGCTCACCTCATCATCTTTGTTGCTATCGCCCTTGTTGCTGCCACCCCTGCCCAGCACACGTCGTGACAATTCTTCAAACATCACCCGTTCGTGCAAGGCATGTTGATCGATGATCACCAGTCCATCATGGTCCTGCGTGACGACATACGACTGATGCACCTGCAAAATCGGTGTGCTTTTCACCGGTGACGACGCAGTTGAATCGGCTTGCCCCGTGCCGGCAGCGTTGAGCAGCGTCGCATCATTTTCCAACAGCCCCGGCTGTTCGTGCGCCAAGGTTTGTTTCACCTGCGCGTACACCAACCCCTGCTGCTGCGGGGCCATACGCTTGAAGTAATCAACAAACGCCCGCACCGAATTGGCTGAAGGGTCGGCTGGTGCATTGATATTGCCCGAAATTGCATGGCTGATGTTTTCGGGGGCGGGACCGGGGGTAGGGGTGGCAAAGTCCCACGGCGTGGCAGCCGGTGATGCACTCAACGTCGCATGCAATGACGACGTCACACTGAACCCGGCTTTGGGCGTCAGGTCGGCTCCGAGCAGTCGTTGCCTTAGCGCGGTGAGCACCAAACCGTGCAGTCGGCTGGGTTCACGAAAACGCACTTCGCTCTTGGCCGGGTGAACGTTCACATCGACCTCGGCAAAGGGCATTGAAATCATCACCACGGCCACGGGTTGCAGATCGGGCATCATCAGCCCACGGTAAGCCTCGCGCAAAGCATGGGTCAGGTTGCGATCACGAATCGGACGATGGTTGACGTAAAGGTATTGAAATCGCGCGGTCGCCCTGGCAATAGCCGGCAAACCGATCAATCCCCAAACGCGGTACGACCGGTCTTGCAGGTTGACTTCATCGACTTCCAGCAAGGCTGGGTCCAGTTCCTTGCCCAGCACCGCCACGCAACGTTCACGCGGCGATGAACCGGGCGCCAATTCGCGGACGAGTCGGTCGTTGTGGCGGAGGGTGAAGCCGACGTGGGGGTGAACCAGGGCGATGCGATCGACGGTTTCGGCAATGTGGCCGAACTCGGTGGGGGCACTGCGCAAAAATTTGCGCCGGGCGGGTGTGTTGAAAAATAAATCGCGTACTTCGAGCACCGTGCCCTGACTCATCGCGCAGGGTTGCAACGGTTGGGTGATGTCGCCTTCGACCTGTAACACATACCCATGACTGGCATCATGGGTTTCATCAGCTGAGCTTGCATGGGCATCGGCACTCGTCGTCCGTACCCGGCTGGATAATTTCAATCGGCTCACCGAGGCAATCGATGCCAGGGCTTCACCCCGAAAGCCCAGGGTGGCAATCGCGCCCAGTTGCTCAGCGTTTTGCAGTTTGCTGGTGGCGTGAGGCGCCAGGGCCAGGGGTAATTCATCGGGGGGTATGCCGCAGCCGTCGTCGGCAATGCGCATGAGCTGGCGTCCGCCGTCTTCGAGGGTGATGTCGATTTGCGTCGCCCCGGCATCGAGGCTGTTTTCGACCAGTTCCTTGATGACACTGGCCGGCCGTTCGATCACCTCCCCGGCGGCGATCTGATTCACCAAGAGCATCGGTAACGCGCGAATAGGCATGGGGTCATTTTAGGGTGCGATGCCCATGAAATACATGACAACACCGGTGCAGACATCACCCCAACCAAAAATCGGCCGGGGTATTGCATTTTTCATAGTGTGTGATAAAATATCGCACATCATGTATAGATGGGCGGATGATGTTACGGCTCCGAACTTTTTGCGAGGTCATGACACATGGTCAGAATTTTCACTTTTGTTCTGGAATCGTCACCACCAACGGGATTGGCATCGGGTTTGGTATTGATCGCGAGTTGCATAGGGGCCTGCATGTGTCATGCTGCCGAGCCGGGGGAAGTTGTCAGTTCCGGCTGGGATCAGGTGGCTCCCGATGCCGGGAAGAAGCCGTTGCAACTGGACCAACCCCTGGTATATCGCACGTCAGACGGCAGGGAACTGGTCTGGCGGGAGGTCGCCGGCAAACTATTACCGGGGCATGACTTCAGCCCCCGACTCATCGACGAGAACATGACCAGTCCGTTGGCGGATTATGGATATCGAAACCGCAGTGTGGCGGCGGGACAGACGACTGGTACCTGGATCAATCATGCCTATGCACATGCCATGTCGTATCTGGCGCTGGTCGCCTGGTATCAGCCGGAGCGGGTTGACAGCAAAGGCGATCTGCTGGCTGCCCGTGTGGCCGAGCACCTGGCTTACGTGACCTCGGGGACCGGCGGACCGTTCACCAGTGAACCCGGCTGCAATGGCGCGATGGACAGCTTTTGGGAGAATGTTCATTTCGCGGTCGCAGCCACGCTTGCCAAACGCAATCCAGCCGTGTGGAACCTGCTTTCACCCGATCAGCGCGATCGTATCGACTGGACCATGCGTTTTCTGACGATCGCCAGCAGCTACAACTCGCATCTGCATAACTATCCATCGCATGGGCTGGATGCGGACGCCTTTTGCGGGCTGGGTCATTCCTTTGATCCCTCTGAACAATCCCTTCTCCCTCCCAGCCTTTTTCATGTTGCGTTGTAAGTGCTTAATCAATCGCATATAACGAATATTAACGTCTCAATGCACAGACGCCCTCACCCCGTCCCTCTCCCGGAGGGAGAGGGGGTAGATTGCCAACACCACTTTTGCCCAATATGAAAAAGGCTGCTCCGGGAGAGGAAGGAGACCTGCTTCGCAGTAGGAGACCCGCTTTGCGGGTAGAGTGAGGGCGGAAGAGCGTATGGTCGTACTGTATTTCAAGGCATATTCTTCATCGGCCCTCACCCGGCCTCGCGGACTCGGCCACCCTCTCCCAAGGGGAGAGGGATTTTTCAGAGCCCTCACGCGGGTTATCGTGGTGGGGAAGCAGCCATTCCGCAGATTCCTGTCGTACTCACGATTGAACCGCAAGCGGGGGAAACGCTGGATGATACCAAGCGGTTGCAGGATGCGATCAATCAGGTTTCAAGGATGCCGGCCGACAGCGCCGGGTTTCGCGGAGCACTGCTGCTCAAAAAGGGCAGGTATGTTGTGACCGACACACTTCACCTTCGTGCCGATGGTGTGGTGATACGCGGGGAGGGTGCGGGCTTTGGAGGAACCTGGATACTCCACCGTCGCCCCAAGGTGATCAAGGACCCAACGCCCGGCCTGTTTGTACATATCACCCAGCCGGACAAGGCGATCATCCCCACGTTTGAGAGTCATGGCGGTCAAATGGATACGCAAAAGATCGCGGATGTCACCCAGGGGCTGGTTCCCGCAGGGTTTGAACGCATGGCTGTCAGCGACACAAGCCGAATCAAGGTTGGTGATCAGGTGGTGGTCGTCATTGGCCATACGCAGAAGTGGATCGATGATCTGGGCGTTGGCGGCGTGTGGAAATTGCCGTTTGAATTGCAAATACCCCGTATCGTCAAAGCGGTGGATGCCGATCGCCGAACAATTACCTTCACGGTGGGAATCACCTCACGGATCGACATTCAGGGCGGCTATGCCACGGCCGAGATACATACCATCACCAGTGACCGAAGAATCAAAAACATAGGTATGGAAGATATTCTCTTCATCTCCGACTATGACAGAACTCGAAAGGACAACAAGGGATACTACAATGATGAGAATCACGCCAATTATGCCTTCCGATTCTACTCGGCTCGCGATGGCTGGATGCGCCGATGCGTCGGCTTCTTTTACAGCGGGGGGTTGGTGGCAACCGGCGGGTCCCAGCATCTGACGGTGCAGGACTGCGCCATGATCGATGGCGTGTCCCAGGACACCCCGGCCAATCATAAGGGGTCCAGAAAATACTATTTCAACGCCAACGGCGAACATATGCTCTTCCAGCGTTGCTACGGGAGGTTTGCCCGTCATGCGTTTGTAGGCAATGGCGCCAAGGGAAGCACGGTATTTCTGGATAGTTTATCGGAATACGATCATCTGAAAAACGAATGGCATCAGCGCTGGGGGCACGGCCATTTGTTTGACAACATCAGTTGCGACGCCCAGATCGGCATTGCCGGCATCAAGGGTCACGGTCATGGACAGAAATCAGCCTTTGCCGTGGCATGGAACAATCTGATCCTCAATAAGCGAACCTGGGAACCGGACCTTTTTGTTAACAAACAGAAGGGACTGGTACAGAATTATGCCATTGGTAATATCATTCGCGGCAGCGGAAAGATCGGAGCCGATTCCCTGGGAGAAACAGGGCACATCGAGGCACGGAATCGATTTGTTCAACCACGTTCTTTATATCTGGCCCAACTACGAGATCGGTTGGGCGATGCCGCCCTCCTGGCGATCACCAGTCCTTTGCAAAGGTCTGATCAACGCGGCGCCGTATGGATGGATTTGATTGCCAAGTATTCCCACTTCCCCCACTGGCTCGATCCCGACAAGGCCCCCTGGCCCGGCTATGAGGAGTGGTTGGTGATATATGAATCGCAACAGGTTTCTGAAAATCCATGAGCGCGGGACGGTATTTCGTGTTGGGCAAGGATCTTTCATTCATGGCTGGAAAGTAAGATCATCAGATTACCGGGCCGGCCGCCTTAGATCGGTGATATTGATTCATGAAACTATTAATCACTGGGGCAACGGGTCGCATCGGTTCACACCTCTGGCCGGCGTTGCTTGCCCTGGGGCACGATGTATTGGCGACCGATTTATCCTTTCCCATCAGCGGCGGCAGTCCCGGCCCGTTTCGTGTCGCCGACCTGCTCAATCGATCCGAGGTTTACCAGCTCATGGAGGGGCGTGATGTCGTGATCCATCTGGCCAATCATCCCAACGAAGGCAAGCGCTATCCCGATTCCTCTCTCCTGACGGAAAATGTGACGATGAACGCCCACGTCTTCACTGCGGCGATCGAGTGCGGAATCCGCCGAATCCTATTTGCCAGTTCCACCCAGGTGTTCCGGTATATCAGATGCGGCCATGAGGGGGTTATTCACAAAAGCTCACTTCCCTATCTACCGGCGGATGGCCACCTACCGGCGCGACCCAGCGGCGTGTATGGCTTGAGCAAACAGTTCGCCGAGGAACATCTGCGCTGCCTTTGTGAACTGCACAGGGACCTTTCCGCCGTGGCCCTGCGTTTCCCGGCCATGCTGAACCATATCAACGACATGGCGTTTGATTACGACAAAATTACCAATTGGCGAAAGAGGATGGTCTATCCGGACGAGCTGTTTTCGTTTCTTCGATTCAACGATGCCAACGATCTGATTGGGAGACTTCTGACACGCGCTTCCACCGGTATGGTAACGCTGTTTCCCGCATCGCGACAAAATCTGCTCAAACTACCCGCCCCTCGACTCATTGAACGCTTTTACCCCGGCATCCCGTTACGCGAAGCGATTGGGGACAATGACGGACTGGTGAGTGTGCAGGCTCTGCATGATGCCTTCGGTTGGCAGCCCACGGCGGAGCCTTGACACTATCAACCTTGATGAACTGAAACCTCCGACAGGCCTCCGAGCACTTGATTCACCCGGCCGAACGCCTGTTCATACAGGCGATGGACCTGCTGCATGGCCGTGTGCACAGCGGCCCGGGAACCAGCTTGATCCTTGAGCAACGGCATGAGATGGTCCGCCAATGCCTCCGGGGTCAGTTCCTCGACATTACGCGTGCATTGTGGCAGACCCAGGTTCGGGTACATCATGCCTTTCCAGGTGTCCTGAGGCTGACGCAAATAAAAGGCGAACCTGCCCAGCGCCATCGCCAGAATGACACTGTGACATTCCATGCTGACCACCGCCTGCGCCTGTGCATAGACCGAGGCCGCCTCATCGGTGATCCAGTAATCATCATGAGTCACGACGAAGGGTTTGACATCGTCCGGAAGCGGATCGATCAACATCGGACGAAGTATTTCGCGTTCATATTCAATTTCCGGGCAGGTCAGCACCATCCCGCCCTCTGCACGCACCCAACGGATCATGACCTGGCGCAAGCGCGCGTGGTCGTGCTCGGCCCACTGTGCATTGAACGTATCGATGTCGGCCATGGTTTGCGGATTGCGATGTTCGGCATAATAGCGATAGGCGGGCGTTCGACGATAGCGCGGAATCGCACAAATAAACCGCTTGCCCGTCAGGCCCACGCGATCAAGAAAAGCCCGGGCCTTGGCGTCATCCCGGATGTCGCAGGCAAAGGTTGAATCAGGGAAGAAGCCGCTGCATGACTGAGCAACCCCGGCCTGATGCAGATTATTCAGGGATCGCAACTCGCGCGTGTAGGCAAACTTGGCCTGCCTCAGCAGTGAACCGATCTCCGATCAGATCTCATCCAGCGTCACCCCCAGCACGCCCCAGGGCTTGCCCGTGGCCAACCAGCGATCAACCTCTTTTCGGCCCGCCAAATAGGGGCCTGAGCCGTGAATGAGCATGTCACACTGATCAAAGACAGTGGTCATATCCGCATCCTTGCCCACCACCACAATGTCATGGAGATTGGCATGGTTGCGTCGCAGCATTTGGGCAACGCCCCGCTCTTCCACATGACTGGCCCAGAGAATGACGCTGGTGTCGGGCATGTACCGCTCCATCAGCCGTAACATACCCGGCGTGTGTGCGATGTCTCCGATATTGACCGTCTGCCAGGAGGATCGCAGCAGAATGGTTTTGGTCATGAAGGTGCTCCGGGTTCGAGGCTGTCGGTATAAAGAAAACCGCCCGTACATCGTGGACGGGCAGTTCATGCAGGTGTCAGCTCAGAGGTCATCCGATCCTTCCGCCGGTTCAGGCCCGAATCAACCCAAACGATGGTTCGATTCCCACGAGCTTGAAATCAATTCGTCCGTGTGTACCAAGGCCCATTGCTGTTACTGCGCCAAAGGGACGACGGTGACGGGTCATAGGGCACCACCAGCGTTTCATGAGTGCCGTCCTTGACGTGACCATCAAGGTAGAGAACATTCTGCGTATTACCAATATGTCGGTAATCACGCAGGACGTCCAACGTAGGATCGAGTGTCGGCCCACCCATGTAGTAGCGATTGGCGCCTGAGCCACCCCGATGTTGGGTATCCCCGATCAGGATCGATCCTGCGGGTCTGTTCACCTGGGTGACTTTACGATAACCGGTTGATGAGGAATCCCATCGGTCGCCACCGACCCCGTAACGAAAAATACCATACGGCATGTACCGTGCATCCTGCGTGGCGAGGATGGCGGCGTGATCGGGACAGACGAATACGCCTTTGTAGTTACCTTCACCGGTGGGAGCGAAGTAATAAAAAATATTGCCTGTACTGCCGGCAACCTCGCGGGTAAATTGATTCAGGTAGGGGGAGATGACCGCTGACCATGTGGTATATTGTAAGGTGGTTTCGTTATTCCACTCGGCCATATTCCACAGCGCCAAGGCCTCCCGATAATCCGAGGAATACATGGCGTGGGCCAGACCCATCTGCTTCAATTGGTTCTGGCATTGCGCCTTGGTGGATGCGGCACGGGCGCTGCTCAGCGCCGGCAGGAGGATTGCGATGAGCAGGGCGATGATTGATATCACCACCAGCAATTGAGGGCTCTGAAAAATCCCTCTCCCCATCAGCCTTTTTCATATTGGGCAAAAGTGGTGTTGGCAATCTACCCCCTCTCCCTCCGGGAGAGGGACGGGGTGAGGGCGTCTGTGCATTGAGACGTTTATATTCGTTATATGCGATTGATTAAGCACTTACAACGCGGCATGAAAAAGGCTGGAGGGGAGAGGGATTTTTCAGAGCCCTCATAGGTGAAAGCTACCAGATGAAACATTCCGATTGGGTTTGCCATAGATGGCGTTAGAGGCTTCGATGACCGTCCGTCAGATTGCTGATGCAAGAGCTGAGCTAATGATTTAGGAGACGCCTCAACCCTGAGGGCGTCAGCGTGGTGCAGGGCATGTGGTTTGTCCGATGACCAGTGCCGCCTCGATCTGCATGCTCACGGCCACCGCATCCGGGTTGGCCAGGCGACGCTCGATCAGTTCGGGCACCACCTGCCCGATACGCTCCATCGGCACATCAATCAGGGTCAGGCGTTTGGGCAGGCCTTGCTGCTCCTCGTTGACGCCATAGCTCACGACACTCATATCCTGGGGAATGCGCAGGCCGCGGGCTTCCAGTGATTGGATCAAGGCGAAGCCGATGTTCGAGGAAGGGGTGATCACCGCCGTGGGCTGGGGCCGAAGCGCCAACAGTTGAACCACGGCATTTTCAACGACATCCTCCATGCTCTGATAACGCCAGTCACGCTGCAAAAGCAGCATGGGATGGCGATATTTGACGTGCTGGCAATAACAAAGGTTGGCCCAGGCGGCAAAGCGCACGGCATGACTGGTGGTGGATTGACGATCCCCGACATCGGACGAGGTGAATGCTTCATGAATCAGATGTTGCGCGGGATTTTCGTCAAGAATGCCCAACCAGACCAGATCACGATGACCCAGTTGGGCCAGATGCTGGGCAATCAACACGGCGGAGCGATGTTCGTTGGAATAAACGGTGTCGGTTTGCAGTTGAAAGTCATGCGCCAAGGCATAAACCACCGGGCCATGTTTGAGCAGTGAATCAACCCAGGCGTGTGGCCAGGCTTGACGCAGTACCACCCCATGGGTGCGATGCTTGTCCATCAGGCCGAAGAGTTCCTCCAGATGACGGACTTCGCAGACATGCGCCACCCCGCCGCGTTGGGATAAATGTTCATTGAGACCACGTAAAAAATAACGACCATAAACGCTGTCGGTGACTTTGCGACCGCCGGTGAGTTCAGGGATCAGCAGGCGCATCCGTGACTCAGCCATACTCTGATGCAGCACGCGGGACATCACCACGCCGCTGTAACGCACCCCGCCCAATTGCTTGGCGACCTCCCGAACACGCCTGCGGGTTTCGTCATTGACCCGCCCCACCCCACGCAACGCGCGCGATGCGGTCATGGTGCTGACCCCGGCGGCGGAGGCAATGTCCTTGAGCTTTGGTGCCATATGCGATAAAGTAACACACCCTGCGATGGTTTTCAAGCGTCCCTACGAAAAAAAATGAAAAATCACCAAATCGCCCAATCACCCAAGCCCCATCCGCTTACACCACGCGGGGTATTCCGAAGGCAGGATTTCGGAAGGGCGTACCACCGCCTGTGTCCCCCAAAACACAGCTGAATGCTGCACCACAATCTTTTCGCGTTGCAGGTGGGCGTCGATGGCGGCCTTGTGGGCAAGTACCGTGGCCTGATCGTCGGCATGGGCCACGGCAAACAGATTGGCGTTTGCAAACACCGGGTCGGCTGCTCGCCAGTAAACATGCGTGAGGGCCTGGAATCGACCGATTTGTGAACCCGCACGTATTTCATCGCCCGCAGGCACCGACCATTGAAACAACCCGTTGCTGCGTTGGTGCTCTTTGTCCGAGCGGGCCATGACCGTGTGTTCCAGAAACACCGAAAATCGGCGCAACACCCCCTGCTGTGCCAATTGCTCCCCCATGGCGGCAAAATCATCGACGGTCATATGCAACACCTGTGCGCGACCAGCCCAGGTTTCATGGGTGATTTCATGCACCGATAAATCACCTTTGAGCACGGCTAAAAAGCGCCACTGTTCATCGCTCAGTTGGATGTCGTGTTTGGCCATGGCCGCCGCGGGTTGCGCAGTCATCGCACCCACGGCCAGCCCTGCCCGGCGTACATGACCCACCCCCAGGGCAAACACCCGTACCGTCGGCAACCAGCGATAATCATCGGCCCCGATTTTTTCCATCAGTACCTGACAATGTTTACGGGGGTCATAGCCCTGGGGCACTTTCAAGGTCGTCCACAAGCGATACTCGGCTCCGGGGGTGCCCGATTGGGTCGAACGAATCACCACATGCCCGGTGAACGGATCGTTCTGCACCAGCCAATCGTAAGCAGCCTGCAATCGTGCTTCCGGTGACTGCCAGGCGATGAGTGCCCCTTCCGCGAGGTTGCCGGATTGGAGCGTCTGACGAATGCGTCGAATCACCCCGGCTTGCAACATCGCCCGCAAGCGCTCATGTACCACCGGTTCGGGCAGGTCGCACCGCCGGGCAAGCTCGGCAAACGGGTGACGATAAAAACCCATGAGCTGGTCTTCCGCCAGGGACAAAATGCGGGCGTTGATCGGATCATCGAGCGTGATGGGGGCAGTGGTCGTCGGCATGGTGATGGATTGTAAGCGCGTTTCGCGCGGATGCTTTGTGTTGGTGTTTGGACGCCGTGCCCTTTAGGGCCGGATGTTTGTCTGTTGATCATGCAAACAATCCGGGGCTAAAGCCCTCGGCGTCAATGATGATTTGAATGACCATCCTGAACTTCACGCCTGCGTCGGCAGATCATGCGGCTGCCAACCGGTTTCATGGGTGATGGTGGATACATCCACCAGGCTGGTGATGGTTTCCGCCGGTTTTTTCAGCGGTACGCCGGCGTAGAGCGTTTGCAGAAACAACGGGACAGCCGACGGTTCCACGCGACTGACCGTCGGCAGATAGACCCGATGCCCCGGCAAATCGGCACGTAACACCGCCTCGACCAACCGCGCCACGTCGTTGTAACTCAGGTAGGCAAACCCCTGAGCCATGCGTGCGGTGTCGCGGGGCAAGGTCAACGGCGGCACCTGGCTGATATACGGCTTGGGTTCGACGATCGCCGGCCAACGGATCGAGATGCACTGAATCGGGTGATGCGTTACAAACTTTTCCAGCATCTGTTCGCTGAGGTATTTCGACAGGGCGTAAGGGTTGGTTGGGTTGGCTGGGCTGTCGCTGTCCAGGGGCAGGTAGGCGGGGCTGGGCGTGGGGACATCGGCTGGGTGGCGGTAATACTCGCCGGCGATCACCTGAATCGAACTGGCGAAAACTATTTTGCTCAGCTTTTGGAGGATCGCGCCGTAAAAGACGTTGGCGTTCATGTGCAGGTTTTCCTGCATCGTGGCCAGTGCCCCGATATGTTTACGCGGACCGGCATGATTGCCCAGATGCACCACCATCGACGCCCCTTCCAGCAGCGTTTGCACTGCCTCGGCGTCCAACAGGTTCACCACTCGCAGCGGCACCGGGCAGGTGTCGTTCGGGTTCACATCCGTAGGGATGACTTCCAAACCACTTTGCAACAGATGACGGGTCACCACACTGCCCAGCCGACCTGCTGCGCCGGTCACAACCACTTTCATAAATAATCGTTCCTTGTGCGGGCATGACCGCCACCCATCGACTGCCCAGGGTGCGTACATGATACCTTGGGGCTTGGTAGCTGGGAGCTGGGAACTGGAATTGCCGGCATAGATGCAGGTAGAGACGGGGCGCGTCAGGCCATCAAATGATTCTGAGCCGCGAACGGCAGTCGAGTTATTCAGAGCCGCGAACGGCAGTGAGCGGGTGTATTTGAAACACCACGCGCGATTCAGAGCCGTGCGTGGTAACGAGCGGTGTATTGGAAGAACCACTCGCTTCCGCTCGTGGCTCTGATCTACACCGATGTCCGCTCGTGGCTCAGAGCAACACCAGTCACTTTGGCGGGGCTTTCCCGGCGCTTACTCATGAACTGACATCAACTTGGCGGCAAAATCACCGCGCTTCACCGCTGAACTGAACGCGATTTCAGTGGAAAACTTGTCCCGGAACGCACCCCGGCTGGACCGGGGTCCAAAGTTTTTGCATCCTGTCGTTTTGCCTTAAATCATCACAATTCCGAGGTTTACCAACGTTGAGAAAAAAAGCACAAGATTTGGTGTTAGAAACCTATTGCATCCACAATCAATGGTGGTATTATCCATAGTCGCGTTGGTTGTGGGCATGATCGTTTTCGTAGTTATCTTTTTGGGTCGGTTGACCTTTATGGTGGGTCTAGGTTCTTTGGCTTGATGACCAATACGTGATGCCTTGTGGCGAGGGAAACCGGATTGCAGGCATCAAAAGACCTTGCGTCCCGACAGGGGCGGATGTTTTGTCGTGGGTTGGTGGAATGGCGGAGTTGGGCATTGGCGGCAGAGGGCATTGCGTTACAGGGAGTTTGGAAATGGGCGTTTTATGTGACACGCAGATTCGTGAATTGGTGAGCATCGAACCTTTTGAAAGCAACGTCAAACGTCCGGGGAAAATTTCCTTCGGCGTGTCCAGTTACGGGTACGACGTGCGCGTCGGCAACATCTTCAAAATATTCACCAACGTTTCGCCCACCGGCAACCAGGCGATCGTCGATCCCAAAAACTTCACCGACGAATCGTTTGTCACCATCGATGCCACGGTCAACGCCAAGGGTGATGAATCGGGTTACGTCATCATTCCGCCCAACAGTTTCGCCCTGGCGGAAACCGTCGAACATTTTGTGATACCGCGGGATGTGCTGGTGATCTGTGTGGGCAAATCGACCTACGCCCGTTGCGGGATCATTGTCAACGTCACGCCGTTGGAACCGGAATGGCGCGGCAAGGTGACGTTGGAAATCAGCAACACCACGCCGCTGCCGGCGAAGATTTATGCGGGCGAAGGCATCGCCCAGATGATTTTTTTGAAAGCCGACCGGATTTGTGCCGTGTCGTACGCGGACAAACAGGGCAAGTATCAGGACCAGCGCGGTTTGGTGCTGCCGAAGGTGGATTGAACAAGAAGTGGCCGAGTGGCCGAGTGGCCGAGTGATTGTGATGCCTTGATGCAAGGCATTGAGGTTACAGGGGGGACGGAATCGTCAGCAAGTAGGGTGGGTCAAGCGCGTTTGCGAGCGGACGCACCCGGAGAAATGGTCAGGCAAAGGAGATTGGCCATGCTCAAAACGTATAAAGCCAAAGTGGAACAGGGTGGGGTGATTCGTTTGACCGAACCGGCGGATTTGCCGCTCAACGCACAGGTGTATGTGTCGATTGTCGAAGATGAGGAAACCCTCGGCGGAATCCCCGTGACCATGCTGATGAGTGAAAAATCGCTGCGTGAATACTGGGACACCCCGGAGGAGGATGAGGCATGGAAAGACTTCCAAAACGGGGCGAAGTAGTGTTTCTGCCGTTTCCGTTCAGCGATCTTTCAGCTTCGAAGAATCGACCGGTGTTGGTGCTTCAACCGACGAGCAAAGGCGACATGATTACTTGCCAGATCAGCAGCAGAAATTACGCAGACCCGCAGGCAATTACGCTGGCGCCGACGGATTTTGCCCAAGGGGGTTTGCCTTTGGTGAGCTACGTGCAGACCGGCAAATTGTTCACCGCCCACGCCTCGTTGATGACCCGCCCGGCGGGAGTCGTTCGGCCCCAAGTATTGGAGGCAGTTATTGCGCGTGTGGTGGCATTGTTGCAGGGGCGGTCAGTCAGCAGTTGATGGGGCGTTTTGGATTGACGTTTAGCCTCGATGCTGTGCATCGAGGTCACAGAGGGGACGAAATCGTCAGTGGTAAGTCATCCTGATCTTCGTCGCGGATGACGAAGATCAGGCGTGGAAGCAATGGGAACAGGGGATCGGAACATGAGCCATCGAAAAAACAAACCGATGCCGAGGTTAAGCAATCGTCAGCAAGAGAGTATGAATGATTTTTTCATCGCCATCATGACGCCGGTGATTCTGGCGGTGGAGGCGGCGGGGGGATTTGATCAGGCTATAGCGCGGGGATTCCTTGGTGATATGCCGTTGGAATTGCAGGAAGCATATCGAATCAATGTGCCGGTAGCCAAGGGCGGAAGCTGCCAGGAACCTGTGGCGTTGCCCAAATGGAACAAACTGTTTGCGTCCATGATGCAGGACCAGGAAACAAGGAATGAGTTTATCAAAATGCAGTTGGGCAAATCGGTGTTGGATGAGGTTGCCTCGCCAAGGTTATGACCAACCGGCAGGCGTGGAAGAAGGGAACGTTTAGCCTCGATGCTGTGCATCGAGGTCACAGAGGGGACGAAATCGTCAGTAAGTGGCGTGGGTCAAGCGCGTCTTCGAGCGGATCCACCAATAAAGCAGGGCGAGTGAAAGACACGCCCTCACCCTAACCCCCGCCACGGCGAGGTCTTTCGACTCTCCCGGAGGGAGAGGGGACGGACATGCGGACGAAGATCAGGCGTGAAAAAACCAAGGATCGGGCGCAATACGGATCGGGCCAAATACAAACGCATCACAACAATCGTTTTTAACTCAGGGGCATGGCAGCATGAAAATCGCACGCAAATTCACCCAGGCGGGACGAAGCGTTTTTGATCAGGTTCAATGGACCACGCGGACCAGTCGCATCACCAACCCGGACGGGTCGGTGGTGTTTGAAATGAAGGATGCGGAGATACCGGCTGGGTGGTCGCAACTGGCCACGGACATCATGGTGAGCAAGTATTTCCGCAAGGCGGGCGTGCCGCAGACCGGGGCGGATGGCAAGGCTTTGCGCGATGCGTCGGGCAAGGTGGTGACCGGGCCGGAGAAGTCGGCCAGGCAGGTGATTCATCGCCTCGCCGGTTGCTGGCGGTACTGGGGTGAAAAGCACAACTACTTTGACAGTGCCGACGATGCCCAGGCGTTTTACGATGAAATTGCCTACATGATGCTCGAGCAGTTTGCCGCCCCCAACAGCCCGCAATGGTTCAACACCGGACTGGCGTTTGCCTACGGCATCAGCGGCCCGGCCCAGGGACATTGGATTGTCGATGCGGCCACGGGCGAAGTGAAACTGGCACCCGATGCCTACACGCACCCGCAACCTCATGCCTGCTTCATTCAGTCGATCGATGATGACCTTGTCAACCCCGGCGGAATCATGGACCTGTGGGTGCGCGAAGCCCGCCTGTTCAAGTACGGCTCAGGCACGGGTACCAATTTTTCACGCCTGCGGGGCGAAAACGAATCGTTGTCGGGCGGCGGGAAAAGTTCGGGGCTGATGAGCTTTTTGAAGATCGGCGATCGTGCCGCAGGGGCGATCAAGTCGGGTGGAACAACCCGTCGGGCGGCGAAAATGGTGTGCCTGGATTTGGACCACCCGGACATCGAAGGCTTTGTGAACTGGAAGGTACGCGAAGAGATCAAGGTCGCAGCCATGGTCGAGGGCATGAAGCACCTGTCCGATGATCAGCGCGGCATCGCCAACCGGCTGGGCTTGAAGCTCGATTACGATTTCAACGGCGAAAGCTACCAGACCGTCAGCGGGCAGAACTCGAACAACTCGGTGCGCATCAACAATGAATTTTTTCAAACCCTGGACCGCGACGGCACGTGGGATTTGAAACGGCGCACCGACGGCAAGGCGATCAAGCAACTCAAGGCCACGGAACTGTGGGAAGAAATTGCTTTTGCGGCATGGCGATGTGCGGACCCGGGCGTGCAGTACGACACGACGATCAACCAGTGGCACACCTGCCCGACTTCGGGACGGATCAATGCGAGTAACCCTTGTTCGGAATATATGTTTTTGGACAACACCGCCTGCAACCTGGCATCGTTCAACCTGCTCAAGTTTTACGATGCGGACAAGCGCACGTTCGATCTGGCGGGCTTTGAACATGCGACGGAGTTGTGGACCATCGTGCTGGAAATCAGCGTGCTGATGGCTGCGTTCCCCAGCAGGGAAATCGCCCGGTTGAGCTATGAATATCGCACGCTCGGTTTGGGGTATGCCAACCTTGGCGCGATGCTGATGCAGGCGGGCATTGCCTATGACAGCGAACAGGGACGGGCGATTTGCGGGGCGATCACAGCGATACTCACCGGCGTGAGCTACCGCACCAGCGCAAAAATGGCGGAGGAACACGGCCCGTTCCCTGGTTACTACAAAAACCGCGAACACATGCTGCGGGTGGTGCGCAATCATCGTCGGGCCGCGCATGGTGTGGCCCGTGACAGTGCGATCGCCGGCAAGCAGACGTTGGGCGATTATGAACAACTGGACATCAAGCCCGTGCCGATTGACGGCCAGTACCTGCTTTCGGGTAACAATCTGGCCAACGCGGCGGACCTTTTGACTCATGCCAAACAGTCGTGGGACCAGGCATTGGAACTGGGCGTCAAGCATGGGTATCGCAACGCGCAGGTGACGGTGATTGCGCCGACGGGGACGATCGGGTTGTTGATGGATTGCGATACGACGGGGGTTGAGCCTGACTTTGCGCTGGTGAAGTTCAAGAAGTTGGCGGGGGGCGGATATTTCAAGATTGTCAATCAGTCGGTCAAGCCGGCGCTGGTGACGCTGGGGTATAACGAAGGTCAGATTCGTGACATTTTGAATTACGTGATGGGGTATCTGACATTGGAAGTGCCTGTGCCGGACCGGATGGGCGCGACGTCGGGTTCGACGCAGAGTTTGCGGGAGTACCTCAAGGCCAGGGATTTCACGGACGATGATTTGGCGAAGGTGGAAAATGCCTTGGGCGGGGCGATGGAGTTGGGTTTTGCGCTCAACGCCTGGACCTTGGGCAATGACTCGGTGAAACGGCTGCGGCTGGAAGGGAAGAAGGATTTCCTCAAAGCGCTGGGCTTGAATCGCAAACAGATTGACAAGCTCAATGAGCTGGTGTGCGGAACCGGGACGGTGGAGGGGGCACCGCACTTGAAAGAGGAACATTGGTCGGTGTTTGATTGCGCCAACAAGTGCGGTCGCAAGGGGCAACGGTTTATCAGTGTGGACGGGCACATTCGCATGATGGCGGCCTCGCAGCCGTTTGTGAGCGGGGCGATCAGCAAGACGATCAACCTGCCCAACGAGGCGAGCGTGGCGGACATCAAGGCGGCGTATCGGCTGTCATGGGAATTGGGGTTGAAAGCCAATGCGTTGTATCGGGATGGTTGCAAACTCAGTCAGCCGCTCAATGCCTCCAGTGATGCCGCGGTGGATGATGTGGAGGATGAGGATGGGATCGCTGCGGGGAAAGAGGAAGTGGCCCAGCAGGTGGTGTCGGTGGCCCGTGAGGTTGCAGCCAGTGACGCACTGACGAGCACCCCGGCAGGCAGCACGGCGAGCATGGCATCGGTGGAACGTATCGTGGAAAAAATTGTGCATCGGCCGATGCGTCGTCGTTTGCCCGACACCCGGCGGAGTGTGACGCACAAGTTCAACATTGCCGGTCACGAGGGTTATTTGACCGTGGGGTTGTACGAGGATGGTCAGCCGGGCGAACTGTTCATCACCATGGCCAAGGAGGGTTCGACCATCGGCGGGCTGATGGATTCGCTGGGCACGTCGATTTCGATTGCCTTGCAATATGGTGTGCCGCTCGAATCGCTGGTGGGCAAGTTCACGCATCAGCGGTTTGAGCCGGCGGGCATGACGCACAACCCGGACATTCCGTTTGCCAAGAGTCTGGTGGATTACATTTTCCGCTGGATGGGCATGGAGTTCATCGCTGGTTACCGGGATGCCAACGCCCCGGCCCGCGCCAATCGGGTGGTGTCACGACCGGCGGAGCCGAGCCTGGCACAGACCAAGGCTCAGGAAATTGCGGAGCATTCGAACAACACCTCCGGCAAGAGCAACGGGAACGGCAACGGTCAGGGCAAGGCCGCGGAAACGTGCAAGGACCCGGCCTGTGGCTGCGGCAGCGGCAGCGGATTGGAACGATTGAGCACCAGTGAATCGCCCCCGGCACCGGCACGTATCACGCTCAAGGAAACCACGCCCGCTCGGAGTGCCAACCCGGTTGGTGCAGCCACGGCGGTGAAGGAAGTGGCGGTGACGGAGACCAAGTCGGCGCTTCAGGATGCGATGCGTGACATGCAGTCGGATGCCCCGGCCTGTGACGTTTGCGGCACGATCACGGTGCGCAGCGGCACGTGCTACAAGTGCCTGAATTGCGGCAATTCGATGGGGTGCAGCTGACCGGATGAAGTGGTCGAGTGGTCAAGTGGCCGAGCGGCCGAGTGAAAAACCAACCTGATCTTTGAAGACGAAGATCAGGCGTGGCAGAAGTGATTGACGCCGTGCCCTTCAGGGCCGGATGATCGGGAATTGATCCGGGGCTGAAGCCCTCGGCGTCATCAAGATTTGGAGGAGTAGCGCATGGATGATTTTTGTGGAGGTGTTGGAACGCAGAGGCGATCAAGGATTGATCATGCCGCGCCACGGCTGGATGGACTCACCTCTGCGTTTCCCCTCCACCTTTGAGTGAACGAATCGGAATGTGTGGTCGAAAACGGAGAGGATCAAGCGGACCCTGGCATGGAGCCGCCGACGATTCGAGGTCGGAAAAGGTCACGGAGGATGTTGACAATGGATTGGATGCAGATGCGATCAAGTGGGTGGTGACGATTTGATGCAACTGTGATCGGCCAGGGTTGGCCACGGACCGCTTGCTTCTCCCTCCCTTATGCCCCTTTGGGACCCACCACCCAAGGGGGTTTTTTATTGGGCACCAGTGCTCCGGTGCCGTATTCCAAAGAACCATGCGAATGGCGCTTACACCCTGCGAAGCATGATTACAATCAACCAAGCCAAGGCCCCCAAACCGATGACACAAGCGAGACGCCCATGATGTTCTTTCGCTCATTTGTCTTGCTCTTGGTACTGCTGTTTTTTCCGCTGGGCTTGGTGCTGATCATTCGTGGTTGGCTGGGGCGCGTGGTGAATGATCACCCCTATTGCCGGGCATGCGGGTTTGATTTGGTCGGCTCGCCCAGCGATCGTCAGCAATGCCCCGAATGCGGTCACAACCTGTTGAACCACAGGGCGGTGCGCCAAGGTATGCGGGTGAAACGTCGGGGCCTGCTCCTCGCGGGATTGATGGTGTTACTCATACCGCTGCTCCCGCTGGGCATGTCCGTTGTGTCACAGGTAACCCAGGTCAACCTTCAGCAATACAAACCCATTTGGCTGTTGCGGACTGAGGCCATGCACAGCAGTGCCGCCGTCGGTAAAGCAGCGCTGGTGGAAATCACGCGACGCATCAGTCAGAGCAGCATCACCACATTGTCGCAGGTGAACGGGTTGATCGATGAAACCTTGCGACGACAAACGGACATGAATCAACCGTGGGAACCAGCCTGGGGCGAGGTCGTCGAAGTCACCCATGGCATGGGCATGCTCGACCAGGCCCGCTGGGAACAATACCTCCGACAAGTGGTGCTGGCAGGCATCGTGTTGGAATTACGCCCCCGGGTACGCATCGGTGATCCAATACCCTATCGCTTGCGCATGACCGGGGCACGTTGCGGCAGCCAGGCGCGATATTGGCTGGAGCTTTCTGCGGCTGACCCGATGATCGGTTCGGTAACACCAAAAGTCCGTCAATTCGGCGGCATGGGCAGCACTCTTTGTTCGACCAGTGCGGGACACAGCGGTTCTATTTTTCGTTTATCGTCAAATGAATGGGCATCTCTGTCAGCGTCTGATCAGCCTTTGCCAGTGAAACTGCAAGCGAACTTCAAAGTCTCCAATCAACACGGTGGAACAGTGCAGATCGATTTCAAACACACCTTGACCGCGCAACTGCAAATTGTCCCCGCAGACCAGCCCACCGTGAAAGCGGTGCATGATGCGGCTTTGCAGTCGGACATGGAAAAAGCGGTGAAGGTCATGCAGGTGGAAGAAACACGTTCGGGTGAATTGTCGATGATGGTCGAATTGAAAAATCCGCCCACGGGTGTGGCTTATCAAGTGGTGGCCCATGTCGGCGATCAACCCTTCAAGCTCGGGAGTGTCAACCTCAAACCCAACGGCCAAACCCAGTGGCACGTCAGCGGCGATGTCACGCTCGGCGAGGCAGACAAGGTTGATATTGAACTGGTGCCCAGTGGTGACGTGGCGATCAATACCGTCGATGTGGTTGAATATTGGGGTGAGCCGATGTGGTTCAGGGACGTGCCGGTGAAACGGTTGCCGCCGCAGACACCGACGCAAGCCCAGCCGTGATGTCATCACGACCCAACTCGCCCCAGTTTCGCCAGTTCCCCCATTTTGTTATTTGGAACCCTTCAAAATGAGGGTTCGCCAAAGCCCTTGTATTACCTATTTTACCTGATCGGTCGTGCTGGGGAGTGCCTGTGCGGGTGTCTTGGCTTGGCGGAAACACATAACCATAGGTGTGTAAACAACATAAGCGATATTTGTCAGTTTTGCGTCAATTACTGGAATTGGGATGGAATGGTGCTAACCTTGCGGGGTAAGCCGGAGTGAGGAAGAAAGCTCAGCCGTGTGGTTGGGGCAGCCCGGCGGAAATTCCCGTGGTGCGCTTGTGCCTTGGGAGGGGAGAAACAAGTGATGAAACTCGGACTTTTGACGGCTGTTGCGGTGGGTGGTTGCGTGATGGGAACATCGATGGTGTCGGCTCTGCCCTTGAATCTGCCGGGCGGGTTGTTGCCGGATATCAGCGCCAAGCACACCGTGATGTACAACAGTGGCACCGGCATGCTCACCGCGACTGGCAACCCTATTTCTTTGGAATTGGGTTTGTTCCCCGGTGCGGATTATGACTTTGATCTGGTTGTGCCCGGCACCTTTAGCCTGTCGGCTGATTTGAACAACAACACTGGCTCTCTCTCCATCGCCGGTTTGGTGCTTGATTACCCCAGCAGCGGCACCGATACGCCCCTGAGTCTGACTTCGGCGAACTTGCTGGATTGGGGCTTTACTTCAACATCGCTCGAGTTTGTATTTAGCGTCGATACCGACAGCTTGGGTATCTTCGGCAGTCAAGTGGGTGTCATCATGAACTTGCAAGAGGCCACTTTCAATCTTGAACAGTCATTGGGCTTGACCAATCAAGTCATTGGTCTCAGTGATGCTTTCAAGTTACCCGAACCGCCGACGACGATCATTCCCGAACCCTTGTCCGCGGGTTTGGGCATGATGGGTCTGCTCGCCTTGGCCGGTGCGGCTTCGTCCCGCCGTCGGGCCTGATGTTTCAACCTTCAAACTCATCCGCTTAAACGCGGATGGGTTTTTTTAACCCCCTCTCCCCTTGGGAGAGGGTGGGGTGAGGGCGGAAGTGCGTGATAGCATCCGAGTTTATGACGACCGCATGACCTCGGCCCTCACCCGACTCGGTCGCCTAGGGCGACCTCGTCACCCTCTCCCATGGGGAGAGGGGTTAAATAATGAGAAAACCATTCAAGCACGATTCAACCTACAAAACTTGACTTAGGGTTTTTACCCGGAATAATCAAAAGACAGCTTCGCATGATTGGTACGCAAATCGGAACGAGGGTGGGAGTGACTCGAAATGCAAGCCTGAATTAGCCAAGGTTGGCTCAACCAGCGGGTTGATGCCCGCGGGTTTTCTTTTGGCTTGTTTTGCACTTCACCCTTGGGCTGTGGTCGAAATTTTTCACCGTGATTGATCCCTGAGAATTAAAGGAGGCGGAAGATGGGTTTTACTTTGAAGCGGCTGCTGCGTTGGGTGGGTGAGACGGAATCAACCAAACGAATCAGTGACATCGGTTGCCGAATGGAAGGATTGGAACAACGTAAGCTCTTAAGTCTTTTAGGTGTAAATCCAACAGACCCATCTTTTTTCTTCGACAACGATGGGTCGATGAGCTACAACGCCGGGACACAGGCGCTGGTGGTCAATGCCCAGCCCTTGGCGTATTTCAATCCGACGGCAACCAATGTACGGCGCACGACCGTGGGCAATCTGCGCTCGTTGGAGATCAAGGCCCAGGTCGATAATTCCGGGAACCTCGTCGGCGGCGTGGCGGGGGATGACCTGGTGGTCATTGGTCGCACCACCGATGGCGTGACCACTTACGACGGCGTTTTGCTCACTGGCGAAATCACGGCATTCGGCTATCTCGAAAACGGTGCCACCGACCAGTACGACTTCCGTTTCACCGTCACCGGCGGTCTGATGGCCGGGCTGTATTCAGGCGCTGACTTGGCCATATTCATGGCAAGTGAAGGCTCCACTTTCAACAACAACTTCGGCGTTAACTTCATCGGTGAAGCCAAAGGTAACCTCGGCAAAGTCTCGCAACTCATCCAACCCGCCAAGCTCGGCGATTACGTTTGGGAAGACCTCAACTGGGATGGCCGACAGGACAATAACGAACCCGGTGTCGAAAATGTTCAGGTCAACCTGTACGACGCCAACACCAACACCCTCGTCGGCACGCAGTTCACCGACCCCACCGGCTACTACCTCTTCGACAACCTCACCCCCGGCGACTACTACGTCGAGTTCGTTCTCCCCGCAGGCTACCAGTTCACCCAGCAGGACATCGGCTCCAATTCCTTTGACTCCGATGCCAACCCCACCACCGGCATCACCACCAACATCAGCCTGCCCTCCGGCGGAATCGACCTCACCTGGGACGCCGGCATCTACCGCCCCGCCAAGCTCGGCGACTACGTTTGGGAAGACCTCAACGCCGACGGCCAGCAGCAGAACAATGAACCGGGCATTGAAAATGTCACGGTGAAGTTGCTGGATAAAGACGGCAATGTCATCGACACCACCTTCACCAACAGCACCGGCTACTACCTTTTCGATAACCTCACGCCGGGCACGTACTCGGTCATGTTCGTCGCCCCCCCCGGTTACTTCGCCAGCCCGGCCAACGTCGGCAGCGATGTCACCGACAGCGATGGCGTGGGCGTGACCCTCACCACCGCCAGCACCACGCTCATTTCCGGCGGCGAAGACCTCACCCTCGACCAGGGCTTCTACCGTTTAGCCCGTTTGGGTGATTACGTGTGGGAAGACCTGAACGCGGATGGCCAGCAGCAGAACAATGAACCGGGCATTCAGGGCGTGCAGGTGGATTTGTACGATGCAACCACCAACACCTACCTGGCCACGCAGTTCACCGACCCCACCGGCTACTACCTGTTTGATAACCTGACCCCCGGCAGCTACTACGTGATTTTCGCCCCGGTGGCCGGTTACGTTCGCACCAGCATCGACACAGGCAGTGACATCACCGACAGCGATGCCAATGGTGTCGGCCAGACCGGCAACTACACGCTGCAATCGGGCGATGAAGACCTGACCGTCGATGCGGGGTACTACCGCCTGGCACGGTTGGGTGACTACGTTTGGGAAGACCTGAACAACGATGGGCAGCAGCAGAACAATGAACCGGGCATTGAAAATGTCACGGTGAAGTTGCTGGATAAAGATGGCAATGTCATCGACGACACGTTGACGGACAGTGATGGGTTTTACCTGTTTGATAACCTCACGCCGGGCACGTATGCGGTGCAGTTCGTCAAGCCCAGCGGGTTTGATTACACGCTGATCAACGTGGGCAGTGATGTGACCGACAGTGATGCCAACGATGCGACGCTGGGCATCACGGCTTTCACAACGCTTTTGAGCGGTGGCGAAGACCTGACATTGGATGCGGGTTTGGTGCGTCAGGTGGTGGAAGTGCCGGGGATTGACATTGAAAAACTGATTGCGCGTTTGATCCCCGGTCAGCCGACGGGCGGTGAAGGGTTGACGCCTGGGTACTGGAAGCAGTCGCATCATTTTGATGATTGGCGCAACTTTGCTCCGACGAACAATTACAACACGGTGTTCGGGGTGAGTGATGATCCGAGTCTGACGCTGCTGGGCGCCTTGGAACGCGGCGGCGGCGGAAAGAATGCTTTGGGTCGTCATGCGGTGGCAGCGATTCTCAATGCGTCGCACGAGCATATTTCCTACAACTGGACCGTCAGCCAGATTATCGCTGCGGTGCAGCAGGCGTATGCGACCAACAACTTTGAACCCCTGAAGAATCAGCTCGATACCTGGAATAATCAGGGGGCGGACATCACCAGCGGCCCGGGCACCGGCGGCATGACCGATCCGGTTTTAGGCCCCAGCTTTGATGCGGACACCCCCGGCGAAGCGATTGTGGTCAGCGTCGGCGACAAGGTGGTGTTCACCTACATCGTCACCAACACCGGCAACGTCGGCCTGACCAATGTGATTGTGACCGATGACAATGCCACGCCTGCGAATACCAGTGACGACTTCAACCCCACGCCCGTGCTGGCCGGCGGATTCAACGTCGGCGACCTGGACCAGGACAATATTTTGGATGTGGGCGAAGCCTGGCAGTACACCGCCATGACCATGGTGGTGGCCGGCAGCTACTGCAACCTCGGCACGGTGGTCGGTACGAATGTCAACAACCCCAGTCAGACGGTGACCGACAACGACCCGGCCTGCTGGACCAGCACGACCACGCCCCCGGCCCCGGGCATCGACATCGAAAAGTTCACCAACGGCATCGATGTCACCAACCCGTCACAAGCCCCGCAGATCGCCCCCGGCAGCGTCGTCACCTGGACCTACAAAGTCACCAACACCGGCAATGTCGCCTTCCAGTACAGCCAGATCAGTCTGGTGGACGATGCGGGAACGCCTTCGAATACCAGCGATGATTACTCAATCGCCAACGGGAAGGTCACCCTGCTGCCCATGAGCGACATCGGCAACGACGGCATTCTCTCGGTGGGCGAAGTGTGGACGTTCGTTGCGTCGGACCTGGCGTGGAACTTGGCGTCGGTGGCCACGGGTTCGCCGGTGACGGTCACGATGAGCGGCAGCACAGCCACCAGCGGCAATGCGGGCAATACACGCACCTACTCCGCAGGCGGCATCAACGTCAAGGCCAGTGCGTGGAGCCGGGATAAATCGACCAACCAGTTCTTCAGCAGCTACCTGGGTGCCTACGGTGGCGGGCTGGGTGTCACCGATCAGATCGAAGGCTCCGGCGGCAGTAACACGCACACCGTCGATAACGTCGGTCGTGACAACTACATCATGTTCCAGATCGACCAGAACGTGATTTTGGACCAAGTCCGCCTGGGTTACGTGGTCAACGACAGCGACATGAGTTTGTGGATCGGCACGATCCCCAACGGCTTTAACACCAACCTGACGCTCAATGCGGCGTTGCTTTCGAGCCTGGGTTTCTATGAAGTCAACAACACGACTTCCAGCAGCGCCCGCACAGCCGACGTGAACAGCGGCAACGTCAGCGGCAACGTGATCGTCATCGCAGCCTCGGTGGACGACAAGTGCCCGGATGATCGCTTCAAGATTGAAAAGCTGGTCATGCAGGCGGTCACCACGCTGGGTTGCTATGTCAACAAGGCCGTGGTCAGCGTGCCCGGCGCCAGTGACAGCGATGAGTCGTCGTATTGCAACCCCAAACAGACCAACACCGGCAGCCTGTCGGGACGCAAGTTCCGCGACCTTACCGGCAACGGCCTGACGCAGGACGATACGGCCCTGGGCGGCACGACCATCAAACTGTTCCGCGATGTCAACGGTGATGGCAAACTCGACAGCGGCGACACCTTCGTCACCAGCACCACCACCGCCAACGCCACCGGTTACTACGAGTTCACCGGACTGACCGGCGGCAAATACATCGTTGAAGAAGTCGTGCCCGAAGGCTTTGTTCGCACCGCACCGCTGTTTGACAACTACTACGGCGTGACGGTCACCAACGGCCAGAACATCGGCGACCTGGACTTTGCCAACTTCCAGAAACCGGTCTGTGTGCTCTGCGACTACTACTTCATCATCAACGGCAGCGAAGTGGTCAGCAACCTGCGCGGCAACGTCGATCAGGGTGATGAAGTTACTGTTGTGTTCACCGTCAAGCCCAACTCGCTGCCCAGCGTTTACACCCTGGTCAGCTACACCGCACCCGAATCGTACTTCAATGCCGACACCGCGAGCCAGCAACGCATTTACGACCTGGCCACCGGAACCTTCGGCCCAGGGACGCATTCGATGACCGTGGTGGTGCCCGATTGCAACTTCCAGGTGGATTTTGTCTGCGGCACGGTGATCGATCAGCTCGGACCCAAGGGCAGCAATATCTTCTACTCGCCGCAGGGTCGCTTGATCTCCGCGGATAACGACGGCTGCACCGTCTGCACCCCCAACCTGTCCAAGAACATTCTCTCCGGCTATGTCTATGAGGATGACAACGAAGACGGCATCAAGGATGCAGATGAACGCGGCATCAAAAACGTCACCATCAAGCTGATCAACCAGGCGACCAACACCGTCGTCAAAACCACGACCACCGACAGCAATGGTCGTTACACCTTCAAGGACATCGCGGCGGGGACGTACAAACTGGTGGAAGTGCAGCCCACCGGTTACGACGATGGCCTCGACGCCATCGGCACACAGGGCGGCACCACGGGCAATGATGTGCTGTCCAACATCGTGGTGACCAGCACGACCAAGGGCAAACTGAACAACTTTGGTGAAATCAGCGCCCGGTATGTGTACGAAGGTCAGACCGCCACGATCGGCTTCTGGCAGAACAAGAACGGCCAGAAGCTTATCAAGAGCCTCAACGGTGACGAGTGCAGCAAGAAACTGGGCAACTGGCTGGCGGCAACGTTCCCCAAACTGTACGGTTCGAGTGCCGGCAGCAACAACCTGACGGGCAAGACCAACAAGCAGGTGGCCGACTTGTTCAAGGTGTTGTTCAAGCAGAGCGGTACCAAGCTCGAAGCGCAGATGATGGCCGTGGCCCTGGCGGTTTACACCACCGACACGACCCTGGCCGGCGGCACGTATGGCGCCAAGTACGGGTTTGACTACAGCGGCCACACCCTGGCGACCTCGGTGTGGAACGTTGGTTCCAACGGTGCTGCCTTCGGTTTGGCGAACAACTCGGTGGTCAGCGTGTTTGAACTGCTCAAACGCGCCAATGATCGTGCGAGCAATGGTTGGTTGCATATGAACAACAGCACGTTGCGCAGCCAGGCCAACAGCGTGTTCACCGCCATCAACGAAGCCGGTGACATTTGATCGGCTGATGGGAGTGATCGGGCAGCGATGTGGTCGGCAAGTGCAACGGGTTTTCAAATTGATCGTGCCGACAAAAAAAAGTGTTTGATCAAGCAATGTCCTTTCAACCCCGGCGATTTCGTCGGGGTTTTTCATGGATTGGATCCGATATTCGCCATCCTTTTTTGTCGCCTATACTTGACGTGTTGCTGAATAATGACGATTATGAAAAAAGTCCAATGGAGTTAAGGGGTGCGCGATTCTGAAAAGAGCCTTCCGAATTATGCCCATCCACCGCTGGTCGAAGTGGCGATGTCTGTGGAGTTTGAGCAACCTCAAGGATTCAGTTTGCCTCAACTGGGTCTGTTCTGGTCTCAGTTGAAAACTGATTTTCCTCGTGTTCAAGCGGTCCAACCTATTCCTTCATCTGCCAAAGATTTTGAAGAAGAAGGGGTTTGGCTCCCGCCTCAATTACATTTGGAATTCAGCGATCATCCGGTCTGCCGCTTGCAAATGATCTCCGAAGATGATCAGTGGATGTGTCAATTGCAGCCGGATCGCTTCGTTATCAATTGGAGAAAGCGGTCTTCCGATTACCCTCGTTATGGGGCAACATTGGATCGATTCGCCCAGATTTGGAGTACGTTCGAATCGCTACTGCAAAGTGAAAAGTTTGATGCGCCCAAGCCACGTCTGTGGGAATTAACCTATGTCAATCGAATCCCTCAGGGAAAGTTGTGGCAAACTGTCAATGATTTTCCCAGTGTCCTCCCGGGCCTGTGGGGTGGACCATTTACGTCTATTGGCCAATTGAAGTTGAATGGGCTGCGAAGCCAATGGGTATGGGATCAGCAAAGTCCAAGAGCAAGACTTTTTGTTGAAACCCTGCCTGCTCAGGCCATTACTCCATCACCGAATGATGTTTTACTGCTCAAGCTTACGGCCAGAGGTCCGATTAAAAATGAATCGGGTGCTGGTTCTTTGGAGATAATTCAAACGAGATTAAACACAGGGCACGAGTTGATCGTAATGATGTTTGATGCGGTCGTATCAACGAACGCCAAGCGTGATTGGGGAAGACAATGACTACGTTTACATCCTCTGCCATCGCAAGTTGGTCCAATGATCAACCAGCATACGAAACTACCGAGATGGCCCATCGAGAAATTGCCACCGAGGGAATGGATAATCAATCGGCGTTGTGGCAAAAATGCTTTGATGCCCTGCTTTACTATTATAGCCATCCGTCGGATGTTGATGATGGACTATTTACGCCGCCAAACACTTGTTCCGTATGTAATGCAATGGAATGGCTTAAGGTGTGGCAAATAAATAACCCTACTTTGCTCCCTACGCGAATCGGCGCAGAGCCTTCCGGCGGAATCATTATCGAGCGACGTGAAACAGTATCAAATGGTGATGAAGTTATTTTTGAACTTACCACGTACAACAACGGAGTCATTGAAATAACCCGTTACCTCAACGGCCGGGTTGTTGATATGAATACGATCACCCCTGATCCATCCAGGCTCCACTGAGAAACGATACGGGGGCGGCAATGACTCAGAATCAAATCGTTTCATCATTGCCGGCGCCCAATGAACGTTTTTATCGCCAAGTGGGAAGGGGCGGCAATCCAACTTATTATGAAGAAGGTAGGGGTCCCTCAATACACTCATCTGTATTTCTTCCCAACAGATGTGACATTGATGGCCTGTCGATTATATCTTGTCAATACCGGCGCCACATATGGGCTGCTTTTCGTAAGGAGAACCCCGATGAAAGATATCGCTTGATCGTTTTGGAGTATGGCCTGATCAATAGCATTGCGCATGAAGTCGGGCTGGGTGATCTTCATGTCACGCCTACACCGGATTCACTCGATTGTGATTTTGGTGAGCCATGGGCGCATTGCATCATTCAGGAGATTAACCGCCAAGTTTACGACAAAGATGTCGAAATCAAGAAAAAAATCAAAAGCTGGGCGCAACTTGTAGCAAACAACATCCAGTCTCCATCGGTCATCGGGCCATTTGCAAAACCCGAACCGGGCGTTGATCAATACCGCCCATAAGTATGGTATTCAAATAAAAGATATTTGAAGTTTTCACACCAACCCCGCTGAACCCGTCATGATCGGGCTGCTCACGTATTCACGCGGGTCGGTGATCGTGCCACGCAAAGCGCTGGCGGCCACGGTCAGCGGGCTGGCCAGGTACACGCCCGCATCCTTGTGCCCCATGCGTCCGGGGAAGTTGCGGTTGGTCGTGCTGATGCAGGTGATCGGCTCATTCAACCGTCCAAACGTGTCCGCAGGCCCACCCAGACACGCAGCACAACCTGATGGCCCGACCTGACAACCGGCATCGACCAGCACCTGATAGATGGATTTGCTCGCCCATTGATCCGGCCCTGAAAGGCTCGGCGTCGTGCTGATTTCTTCACCATAAAGGTTCAAGCGCAACATGTCCGCGTGTACCTCGGTCGAGCCGGGCACGACGAACGTGGGCACCTTCACCGTGTGACCCTTCAAAATCGCGGCGGCGAAAATCATGTCCGTGATTTTGCCGCCGGTGCATGAGCCGATGTAGGCCCGATCCAGTTTCACATGTCGGCAGTTGTGCGCAGTGTCCTTATTATCCGGGCTGTGCGGCTTGGCGACCATCGGCTCCATCACGCCCAGGTCCCACGTGTGTTCATAGCAATACTCGGCCCCGGCATCGTCACGTTGCACCGTCCAGTTGGGGCGCGTGGAACGAGCCTTGACATACGCCAGGGTTTTTTCATCGACATCGCACACGCCGTTTTTGCCCCCCGCTTCGATCGCCATGTTGGTCAGCGTCATGCGGTCTTCCAGCGTCAAACTACCAATGCCCTCGCCGGCAAAGTACATCGCTTTGTAGGTCGCGCCGCTGACGCTGATTTCCCCGATCACCGCGAGAATCAAATCCTTGGCGGTCAGGTAAGGCGGAATCTGTCCGTGAAAATTGAAGCGCATGGTGGGCGGAACCTTGAGCCAGGTTTTGCCCGTGCCCAGCGTGAATGCCGCATCGCTGTTGCCCACGCCGGTGGAAAATTGCCCGAACGCCCCTGCTGTGCAGGTGTGGCTGTCCGTGCCCAGCATGATTTCGCCCGGTCGGCAGTGGCCCTCCTCCGGCAAAGCCTTGTGACAAACACCCTTGTACGAGGTCTTCGTAGGGTCACGATATGGACTGGGCATGCCCGACCCCTGCACGAAGTCCGGGTCGTAGTAGTAACGCAGGCCTTGTTCCTTGACAAAGTCGCGCAGAATTTGAATGTTGCGATGACACTTTTCGTCCGCAGTGAAAATGTAGTGATCGGGAATGATCACCACGCGGTCCTTGTCCCACACCTTGGCGGATGGGCCGAATTGCTCTTTGAAAATGCCGATGGTGCCCGGGCCGCAGACATCGTGGGTCATGAGCACATCGACATTGACCCAGACGTTTTCGCCGGGGGTGACATCGTTGCGCCCCGAATGAGCAGCAATGATTTTTTCGGTCATGGTCATGGGACGAGCCATGGCTGATCTCCTGCGGAATTACGCGATAAGGTAAGTACTAAATTGTAGTCAATTTCCTCTGCGTCGGCACAATTCATGAATGACGTTGTGCCCCGGGTTCCTGTGGGCAGACGTTTTGTGCTGCCCGCAGTGATTCATCTGTGGCACCAACGCGTGCCACAGGCACCCGGCGTAAATCACCATGACATGCTCACCGCCGGGGGCGGCGGTGCCACATCAGGCGTGGGTGATTTGAAAATCACGCAATCACCAAATCAACGACCAGACGCGATGAATCGCGGCGCTAACATTCGAATACGGTTTCGTCACTGGGCCACTTGGCCACTGGGCCACTCGACCACTTCGTGTCTTGCTGGCCATTCACCGCGTCACCTTCACCCACTCCTGCCGACGATTGCCCCAGGCGTTGGGCAACAACCCCTGCACTTTTTCGGCATCATGCACCGACAACATTGTGTAATGGTAAATCGGGGCGATCGGCTGCTCGGTCAGCATCAATCGTTCCGCTGTTTCCAAAATGCGCATCCGTGCCTGCGGGTCCAACTCACGAGCCGCCTGGCGCATCAAGTCATCAAATTGCGGGTTGTGGTACTGGGCGTCGTTGTTGCCGTTGTCGGAAATGAACTTGTCCAGAAACGTCGTCGGGTCACGATAATCCCCGAACCAACCCGCCCGGCTGATGGCAAAGTCATGTGAGCGTAACCGCTGTCCGAATTGGGTTTTTTCCACGCCCGTCAAATTCACTGACACGCCCAGGGTCTGTTCCCAGTGATTTTTAATCTGCTGGGCGATCTGACCATGGGCGCCCTCCGTGTTGTACAAAATGGACAGCCCGGTCAAACCCCGCCCGCCCGGGTAACCCGCTTCCTCCAGTAACTTGCGCGCCCGCGCAAGGTTCACTTGCAAATCATCACCGGCTATCAGCGCATCCACCGGCGGCTCATACCCCGCCAGCGCCCCCGGCGGAACGAACGTTGTTGCCATCGGCTGAAACCCGCGCGTCACCCGCTCCACAATCGTCCTGCGATCCAGCGCCAATGAAAGTGCCTGGCGCACCCGCACATCATGCAACGGGTTTTTGCTGCCATCCAAAAACGTCGGGGCACAATTGAAGTTGTAAAAATAAGTGCCTGCTCCCTGCACCACATGCACATCGTTGCGCAAGCCTTCACGAGCCTGCCGCATGAGGTCTGCCGCCAGGGGCGAGGCGGTGGGTATATCCGGCAGCCAATCGACATCACCGCGCTGATACGCCAGCATGGCCGCCCCGTGATCGCCGACGATCTGCATCAAAATGCTCTGGTTGCCCATGGCGGCGCGATTCCAGTAATGCGGGTTGGCAATCAATCGAATGTCACGCTTGAATCGCCTGCGTTCCAGAACATAAGGCCCGTTGCCGATCACTCTGCCAGCCCGCGTCCACATCGGGTCCAACGACCAAAGCCCGGTGCCTGCATCGAGGGTCATCTGTGTCTGCACGCTTTCACGATGCACGGGCACAAAGGTGATGAACCCCAGCAATTCCAAAAAATAGGAACAGGGGTTTTCGAGCGTCACCACCAAGGTTTGCGTGTCGGGGGCCTTGATGCCGACGTGCTGATCAAAGTAAGTCAGTGCCTCGTCCAACAGTTTTTGCGCATTGCGTGCGTTCGGGGAACCGGGGATTCCGGGGGAACCGGGGGAACCGGGGGTGTTGGTTGATTTTGCGAACGTGGCCAGTTGTTGGGAACGGAAGGCGAAAAACTCACGGGCGCCCTTGATGACGAAAAACAGTTGGGCGTAGTCAGCTGCGGAATCGGGCATCATCGCCCGTCGCCAGGCAAAGCGAAAATCTTCCGATGTCACCGGGTCACCATTGGTAAAGCGGGCATCGGGGCGAAGGTGAAAGGTGTAGGTGAGTCCGTCGGGGGACATGGACCAGTGACTGGCTGTGGCCGGACCGATTTGCAGACTGGGCACCTCGACGCGCACCAGGCCTTCGAACATGCACTCAGCCACGCGAATGTCTTCCAGCCAGGTCATCCGCTGCGGATCGAGCGTGCGCAACTCCACCGCACTGATGTAACGCAAATCAGCATCGCCGCGACCAGCCCCACTGACCCACAGCCAGATCGACAGCCCGACGAGTAACAGCAGAAGGATGAAAAGGTTGCGCAGCATAAGGTAGATGGATAATGGAGGGCTCAGATAAATCCCTCTCCCCATGGGAGAGGGTTAGGGTGAGGGCGGAAGCGTTATTGGAAGTAGCATATTTCAATGCCTTTTCTTCATCGGCCCCAGCCACGGCGAGGTTTTCAACTCTCCCGGGGGAGAGGGGATTGTTCAGAAGGCTCTATACTGTACCCATCATCCGTCCGATCAAATGCGAGGCCTGTTTCAGTGCAGCCGATTCAAAAACGATGTCAGTAATTCCGCCGCTGCCAGAGCGTCACGACGTTCTTTTTTCTGACCGCGTGACAGTTCACGCTGCTGCAATTTTTCCTCGGCTGCGTGACTGGTCAATCGTTCATCATGCAAATGCACGGGCAAGCCAAATCGCTCTTGTAATTGTTTGGCGAACATGCGGGTGAGTTTGCTGCGCGGGCCTTCGCTGCCATCCATATTCAACGGCAGCCCCACCACCAATTCCCCCGGCCCATGCTCCTCTATCACCTCCGCCAATCGATCCAGCAACACTTGCCGCTCACGGGTTTGGATCACCACCACCGGCGTGGCCAAGCGCAGTCGATCATCCCCCACCGCCAACCCGGTGCGCTTGTCGCCCAGATCAATCGCCAGATAACGCATGATCGGTGCAAATCCCTGCCACGGACTACAAACCGGCATCGTACCACAGCCTGCAGGGTGGTTTGAAAATTACAACCTTACCCAGTCGAGTGCCTGTGGGCAGGCGTCTTCGACTGCCCACAGCAGTGATTCACTGTGGCACGCGACCGTGCCACAGGCACCCATAAACTCATCGACCACTCGACCATTTGCACGTCCAGCTTGATAGTTTGGTATTTGTACGGTATGATTGCCCAAACAATCGGAGGTGGGTGATGCGTATTCCTGTTGGGCCGATGATGTATGAATTGGCGATCACGCGCGATCTGATTCCGGTTGGCGAGGGTTTGGCGGAGGGGCTTTGCGATCGTTTGCATCATCGCATCCTCATCAGCATGGTTCCGCCCCCGGCCCGGCGACTGGCGACCTTCTGGCATGAACTGGCACACGCCTGGCGCGAGTTGGACGTGCATCAGGCTGACGAACTCGATGATGAATCGATGGCCAATCTGGTCGGGTTGGCGATGAGCCGAATGGACGCTGCGACGTTGGGTCGCATTCATGTGCTTTTGACCACCGGCATCGAAGCCGACGATGTCATGCTCATTCGCGGGGTTTCCCAGCCGATCCCCGTGCTCCGCCTGGCGTCTTGCTGACATGCGTCGGCGGCACCATCTTCGCCGCCAACCGGGGCAGCTTTTTTTCCGGCAGGTCGGCACTTTTTATCGCTGCCTTGGTCATCCCGCCGGTCGTCCCATCCTTGCTCGCCTGATCTTTTTTCGCCTCGTCGTCTGGTTTTTCTTCCCCAGCGATTTTGCTCAAAATCGCCCGTGCCAGATCGGGAATGAACTCCTTGGGCACCGATGACAAAATAATCCCCTGTACCGCTTTGTCCTGACCAGCCACCCATTTGACGATGCGTTCCAACACGATGCGTTGGGGCAGCGAAGTCCACTGGGCCATCGCTTCCAACGCGGCTTTGGCGTCCGGGGTGACTTCGACAGTTTGCCTGGGTTTGTTTTCCACCCGGACGATCATGCTCATTTATGCTTTTTCTTCAAGTCTCATCCAGCTAATAACTTGCATACATTTTTATTTTATTGACACATTTTTTTGTGTTGTAAATCTAAATCATCCGATTAGGATAAATACCGAAGGTGCAAGAGCGGGAAGTGGTTGGCCAAACCGTGTGGCCGGGGGGTTCACACCAGTTGGCAACCTCAACCATTCCCGCCGTGGGTATCGATCAGCCCTCCGGGTCGGGCGCAGGCTCAACACCGCGATGACCGCAGCTTGAGCCCAAGAAGCCGGGGCGGGTTGGGTTATGTTTCCCGCCCGCTCTGGTTTTTTCTTTACAGCAAAGAAAAATACGCACCACAGAGGCACAGAGGCACAGAGGAGCTGGGAGCTGGGAGCTGGGAGCTGGGAGCTGGGAGCTGGGAGCTGGGAGCTGGGAAAATTATATATACCAATACAATCTGCCTAGCACCTAGCACCTAGTGTTTCATTGCATCTCGATTGATGGATATAGTTTTTTGAGCTTGACCCG
>CAZJMK010000003.1:0-124543 GCA_964547135.1 uncultured Phycisphaeraceae bacterium
CGATCAACGATGAACAACCCGACCCGGGTTGACAGGTCGCTACATAGCTGAAGCCGCAGCGACGTGATTGATACATGATGCAACTCCTTGCACGCCCCGCTCACCGGCCATGGTTTACAACCCGACAATACGATGAGGCCGGTTCAGCAGCCCCATCGCCAATAATATCGGTCAACGACGCTGCCCACGTGCGGACAACATCAGCACCCCGGCTAAACCCAGCAGTGCCAGGCTCGCCGGTTCGGGAATGATGTACGTCACGGTCAACTGTGGCCGCGAGGTAATCGTCTGGTTGTCATCACTACGAATTTGAAAGACAACCCGTGAACCACCCAGCGTTTCATCCGACTTGAGCAGGTAGCTGAAACTCGTTTGGCTCGTGACCGCTGCCTGCACCGCTGCCACCAACGGATTGGCCGGCCCCGAACCGGTGAACGAAACCGGCGTGGTCGTCGTCGGGTTGGCTGCAACCTGCGCAAGCACTGCCGGGGCAAAATCACCGCCCGGCGCCGTCCAGGGTATGTCATTGACACCGGCTTCAATCCGGTTGATCCAGTTCACGGCTATGCCGCTGTCAGCAGGCAGCACAAGCCCTGTTCGGTCTCCCTCGGTGAAAGCGGATGTCAAACTATGCAAATACAAATTGGCATTGGCGTTTACGGAAGTGCCATCAGTGCCTTTGACGTAGTCGATCGTGACATCGGTGACGATGGCATAGTCCGGAATCCCCGTCAATATCCAATCAAATACAGCCCTTAAACGCACATCCGTTGCCGTCCAACCGATCACATACCCTTCGTTGCTGCCCCAGTTCACCAAGGCATTGGCACCATCACGAATCCCCGCCCCGGCATGGGCATAACCGTTAACGCCCTGCCGATACGTGGCCGCAATCGTTGATGCGTCGGCAGAATCCACCGCCATCGTCAAGGGTGAAATCACCATCGCCAGTGTCCCTGCCGCCATTGTCCTTCGCAACTGTTTGTCAAGCATCTCCCGATCCTCCTTCTTATGGGGGTTTGCAAGCAAATGAAATCCGTCATCCAGCACGACGGCGTGACATGGTCAGCAGCGAACCCATCGCCAGCAACGCCAGGCTCGCCGGTTCGGGTATCAATGCCGTGCTGCCGTGAATTTGAATGTTGTCCATGCGTACCACACCGCTTTCCAGATCGATGTTGTCCGCAAAGTAAAGTCGAAACTGCACCGGCCCGGTCAGGCTTTCAAAACCCGAACCCAGCGTCAGCATGTCGTAATTCCAAGCCGTCACCGCATCCGCCCCCGCACCATACGCACTGGTCAGCGAGCGCGTGACCTGCCCCAGCGACGAAGCAAATCCGTCCACGCTCGAACGCAATTGAATCGTGCTGGTCATCGTCCCGTTCTGGTTGAACTGAAGCAGCGAATCAAAACTGACGCCGGTCAGATTCAGGGCGTAGTTGACATCAGGGTTGACCGAAAACTCGATGTAGTCGTTGCCGGCCACCGCATCATCCACCGTCGCAGCAGTGCCGATAGTGCGTACGAACATGCCCGGACGATCCACTCCCGCCGAGGTCATCGTGCCGACGAATTCGGAGGTGTTCACCAGCAGGTTGCCCCCCGGTGAATTGCCGTCCAATCCCGCTCCCTTGGTGATCGCCAACGCACTGAGATTGGTCCCCGTCACCACCGGGTTCCAACTATGACTGCCCACCGCCCCGAAGTTGTAACTGACAATCCCCGTCGGCGTCACCCGGTTGAGTACCACACGATCCATGTTGACCGCATTGCCGCTGAGGCTGCGTGAATGCAGACGCACACCGACGAAAGCCGTGTTGGCCGGGGCCGTGGCATTGGCGTTTCGGGTGCTCAGCACGCTGTCGGCAGGGGTTCTTGGCAATACATGCTGATGACTGCTCAGCAGCGCTCCACCAGTGTCGAAAAAATCGATGTAAACGTAGGAGTCTTCCCACAGCGTCGTACCCGATTCGATCCCGAAAAGAAACGAAAGATTGAATTGCTGACCGGGCAGCGCGTTGGGACGCAAGCCCGGCGATGTACGCAGCGTGGCATTTTGCCATTGAAAATAATAGTTGTTGCCGTCTTTGCCGGTGCGTGCGCCGCTGGATGTGCCCGACCATTGCAGGTTTTGCCAACCTCGCACCGTCACATTGTCGGAGGCATTGTTGCCTCCGGTGTTGGCTTCAAAACTGGGGTTGACCAGTATCCCCGACGCCCACACGCCAGTAGAACCGATGAGTGTCGATACAAGCAGCCCGCTTCCGATGATGCCTCGCTTCATACTTCTCTCCTCATACCTTGTGATAAAAAATCGTCACGATGGGTTCATGCCAACCGAATTGTGTCACCAACCTGAAACGTGAATCACATTAAAAACCAAATTGAACCACACAACGCACGACCGCCCGTTTTCCCCGGCCCCCCCCATTAACCCCCAGCCTGACACCCCATCCGACTCCATATCCACTTACTCAGGTAACCCCGCCTCCATACCACTTGTGTATTCGATTTTTATTTAAGTAATCGATTACTTATCTAAATATATCGCCGCTTTTGGCACTTGTCAATTATTTTTTCCTTTTTTCTGCCAACCGTTGGAAATGAAGCCGGTCGCCGCTGTTTCAAGGGGCCTGGGTTACCCAAACCACCCGCATCATCAACCCGACTCACTCAAACCCCAGTACCCGGTCGATTTCATCCAGTGAGGTGTGTCCCTCTGCCACCAACTGATAACCCGTGTCGCGCAGGCTCGAAAACACCGTGTTCTGTGCCGCACGGCGAAGCTGCTGCACACTGGGCTGCTTCAAAATCACATCGCGCAATTCTTCCGAAGCCGTGAGCAGTTCATACAACCCCCGCCGCCCGATGTAACCGGTGTGCATGCAATGCGGGCATCCGCCGGGGTAGTAAATCTTGGTCAGACTTTCCGCATACCGACCCAAACGTGAAATCTGATCCACCTTGGGCTTGGCTGACACCCGGCAATGCGGACACAAGCAGCGCACCAACCGTTGACTGAGCATCAAATTCAATGCACTGGCCACGAGGAACGGCTCGACCCCCAGGTCCAGCAGGCGAAACACCGCACCGATGCCATCCTTGGCGTGTACCGTCGTCAACACCAAATGACCGGTCATCGCAGCCTGTAAACCAATACGAGCCGTCTCCGCGTCACGAATTTCACCCACCAGCACCACGTCCGGGTCCTGCCGGAGCACCGACCTCAGCAACGTCGCAAACGTGTTGCCCTGTTGCTCATTGCAGGCCATCTGCGTGACGCCCTCAATGTTAAACTCCGGCGGATCCTCAATCGTGATCACATTTCTTCTTGCCACATCAATATCACGAATCGTCGCATACAACGTCGTCGTTTTTCCGCTGCCCGTCGGCCCGCAACATATCAACATGCCCTGGTCCTGCTGCACCGTCTGGTAAATGCTCTGGTACATCCACGTGGGCATGCCCAGTTCCTTGATGTGCGCCGGCACATTTTTCATGTCCAGCACACGAATCACCAGACTTTGCCCGAACATCGATGGGGCAAAACTCACACGGTAATCAACCCGCCGACCATCGTGCTCTGCGGAAAAGTGACCGTCCTGCACGGTGGGTTTCTGCGTGATATCCAAATCAGCCAATATTTTCACCACACCGACGATTTTCTGACATGCTTCCGGTGCCAGGCGTACCGTTTCCACCATCATGCCGTCGATACGCACCCGCAAAAACGCATGATCGCGCTTGGGTTCGACATGCACATCCGACGCCCCGGTGCGAGCGCACAGCAAAAGCAGCAACCGCAAAATCACCACCGCCTCCGCCCCCTGATGCGTGCCCGGCTCCGTCGTCTGCGGCATCTTCATCCGCTGTCCGCGTGCGTTGCAAAAAACAATGTCTTTTTCCTGTAACGTCTGATCGTCCAGTTCATCCATGATGGCGCGTAAACGTCGTTCCTGATCCGCCACCGACCCCAGTGATTGACCGACGTTGTCGTTGAACTGATCACGTCCCCCGCCAAACTCCATGCCCCTGCGAAACGCCACCGGCTGACTCACATCATCGGCCACATCCACACTGCGATGCCCCGCCCTGGCACCGCCCGATTGCGTGGCTGCCGCGTCCATCGGCTGCTTGCTCGCTTCAAACTCAAAACCCATCGCTGCCCCCGTCGGCTGCGATGGTACGGCAGTGGTCGGCCCAGCAGTTGGCGGCACATTGGTCAGCGTTGCAGGTGCCTGCGACGCAGCCTGCGGTACTTCCGCAGCCGGCTTGGGTGCTTCATCAATCGACGGCATCGGTTCATACGCCAGCGCCGGCACCGCTTGCGACTCATCCGGTGTACCCCCGTCCACCATCGGCGCCACCGGCTCATCGTTGGTCGCCGGCATATCTAATTCGTGCAACAACTTGGCTGCGTGGTCCGCCGCCTGATTGATCGCCACCGGGGGCACATTGCCCGGCAAACGCACCTGATTGGGGGCTGCCCGCCCCGGGTGTTTATCCAAAATTTCAATCAGCGTATTGCCGATGCGCACCACATCCCCGGCGGTGAGCGAAGTGCTTTTGATGGTCTGGTTGTTGACGAACGTGCCGTTGCGTGAGGCAAGGTCGGTGATGCTTACCGCACCATTGCGATTTTCGATGACACAGTGATACCGGCTGGAACGTTCATCGGTGATGCGCAGCAAATTGCCGGGGTTGCGACCGATGGTGATCGGCTCACTCCCCAGCGGCAGGGTCCGTGACCCCTCCTTGGTGATGATGCGCAGATAAAGATTGTCAGCCATGGCATCCTCGCTGCTTCATCATAACACCAATAGCAGCAGCAGAAGGATGTTCAGCACCACGGAACCCACCAATGCCCACATGAGCGGGTTCTGCATCAGCTCTTCCAACGAACCGGCTTTGGCTTTTGGTTTGGTTTCGGGGGCTTTCTGTTCCAGTTTATCGAGCGCACTGACATCAAAATCACGCTGGGCATGAATCGGCGTGCCGGTGGTCAGCACCGCCTGCAAGTCTTCGATGAGCTGATCCACCGTCGGGTAACGCTCATCCACTTCCTTGGCCATCATTTTTTCAATCACCCCCGCCACCGCAGGGGTGACATCGGTACAGACCTGGTCCGGCGGCGTGAGCCTGGCCGTCAGATGCTGCCGCATGATCAGACTCGCATTGTCGCCCCCGAACGGCACCTTGCCCGTCACCATGTGATACAGCGTCGCCCCCAGGCTGTAAATATCACTTCGCCCGTCCACATTGGCTTCGCCGCGCACCTGTTCCGGGCTGATGTAAAACGGCGTTCCAAACGGCTTGCCGGCTGACGAACTGGAACGCGGATCGCCCCCTGTCACCTGCCGCACCAGCCCCAGGTCCGCCAATTTGGCGATACCCTGCGGCGTCATCATGATGTTGTGCGGTTTGATGTCGCAATGAATCATGCCCACGCGATGAGCCTGCTGCAATGCCTGCGCCACCTGCAAAACGATTTGCAACGCTTCCTGCTGCGGGTATCGCCCCTGCTTTTGCAACCGCTGCTGCACCGTCGAGCCTTCGATGAACTCCATCACAAAGTAGAGCAGTTCACCGGCTTGTCCGACATCAAACGCCTGCACCGCATTGGGGTGATTCAACTTCGCAGCCGCCCGCCCTTCCGAAAGCAATTTGCGGGCAAACGTCACATCGCTGCCGGCCCGACGATTGAGCACCTTGATGGCTACCAATCGATCGAGCGTCAGTTGCCTTGCTTTGTAAACCGTGGCCGTCGCCCCCGCGCCCAAGCGATCAATCACCTGATATCCGGGAATCACCGGATACACGGTTGCAGAGGCAGAGTTGCTACTGGTTGTTTGAGTCATCTCGATATCCCCAGAGGAATGAGAAAGGAACCCCAATCCCAACAAGGCCAAGGGCACCTTTTGGTTTAGATGCACAGAATACCTTCTGGTTCCCTGAACGTCAAAACAATTTTTCAGCCTCGTAGGCCATGCGTTGGCCTGGTATTGCATTTTTGCAAGTACCTCAAAATGCTTGCTGTAAGTAATAGGTTTCGTGATAATGGTGACATTACTATGCATGATGTCACCCTGTTGTCACTTGTGAGCGCTTGATGCAACCAAACTACACCGCTGCCGACTTTGCCAAAAGCCCGTTTCTGGTTTTTTACGAAATCACGCGGGCTTGTGATTTGGCTTGTGCGCATTGCCGTGCGTGTGCTCAGCCACAGCGACACCCTCATGAGTTGACACCGGAGCAAAGCCGTGGGCTGGTCGATGATTTGTTACGTTTTGAAAAGCCGCCGCTGCTGGTGCTCACGGGGGGCGATCCGCTCAAACGTGATGATGTGTTTGACCTCACAGCCTATGCGACGGGCAAGGGGTTGAACGTGGCGATGACGCCCTCGGCCACGCCCTTGGTGACGCATGAGGCATTGCAGAAATTGCACGCCGCCGGGCTGCATCGATTGGCACTTTCGCTGGACGGGGCGGATGCACCAACGCATGATGATTTTCGCAACGTGCCGGGCAGTTATCAGCGAACCTTTGAAATACTGGCTGACGCCCGCACGGTGGGTTTGTCATTGCAAATCAATACCACGATCACCCGACGGAACGTCGCACAGGTGGACGCGATTGCGGAATTGATTGCTCGTGAAAAAATCGTGCTTTGGTCGGTGTTTTTTTTGGTGCCGGTGGGCCGGGGGCTGCACGAGGAGCGCATCACCGGGCGACAATGTGAACAGGTTTTCGAACGACTCTGGCACCACGCACAACAGCAAAACTTCAGCATCAAAACCACCGAAGCGCATCACTATCGCCGATTTGTGTTGCAGAAAATGGGCAACCCGCAGCACAACCCGCAGGGGGTTCACCAACATCAACAACAACGCGCCCCGTTGGGGGTCAACGATGGCAAAGGGGTGATGTTCATCAGTCACGTCGGCCAGGTGTTTCCGTCCGGGTTCATGCCGATTGATTGTGGCAGGTTTCCGCAGCAATCATTGGTGTCGATTTACCAGAACAGCCCGCTGCTTCAGCAACTGCGCAACCCCGATGGGTTTCATGGCAAATGCGGCGAGTGCGAATATCGACAGGTGTGCGGCGGCAGTCGCGCCAGGGCCTATGCCCTGACCCGCGACCCGCTGGCCAGCGAACCCGATTGCGTTTACATGCCCACCGCTTTGCGGTGATGATTCATGCTTTCATGATTGGAATGAATCAGAGCCGCGAACGGCAGTGAGCGGTGTATATGAAGAACCACTCGCTTCCGCTCGTGGCTCTGAGTTACACCGATGTCCGCTCGTGGCTCTGTGCCCTCTATGTTAAATTCTTGTTCCGGATGATCAACCACCTGCGAAACATTTCATCATTGGCGCAATCACGCACATCGCCTATCATTGAGGCAATCGGAGGCGGAGTCGGCTGACAGCCTGTATGCGTTTTTGGTTCTTTGACCATCCACCCCGCGAAGGTTAGTGAAGTTCCGTGAACTTCCCTCCGCCTCACTGTTTACCCAACCATGGCCAAGGACCCACGTTTTTATTTGGAATCAGGCACGCAACTGTTCACCGGCAGCGAACTGCTGGTGAAAGGCGCTCTCGAAACCGAGGGCGGCGTTCACCTATTGACCGGGTACCCCGGCTCGCCCGTGGCTGGTTTTTTCGACGCCCTGGAAACCATCGCCCCCCTGCTCAACGAACGCGGCATCGTCGCCAAAATCGCCAACAATGAGGCGCTGTCGGTGGCCATGGTCAACGGGGCGCAAATGGCCGGTTGCCGTGCGATCACCTGTTTCAAGTCCGTCGGCCTGCATGTGGCGTCCGATGCGCTGGCATTGGGTGTACTGGCAGGCACACGTGATGATTCAGGGGCGATCATCGTGGTCGGCGATGACCCCTGGAGCGATTCGACCCAAGTGCCTGCTGACTCACGTTACCTGGCGGAGCATGTTCGGCTGCCGATCATCGAGCCGAGCAGCCCGCAGGAAGTGAAAGACTGGATACCCCTGGCGTTCAAACTCGGACAGGCGGGGCGCATTTACATCGGGTACTCAATGACCACCCTGCTGGCTGACGGCGGAGGGACGGTCACCTGTTACGAAAATCATTACCCGGAGGTCAATGAGCACCAGCGACGGTCGCTTTCGTATGAAAAGGATATTGAGCCGACGTTGGAACAGACGGTGCTGCTTCCGCCGCGCACCTGGCAGCGCGAACTGGGGTTGGAAGAGCGACTTAATGCGGTGAAGGCTGAGGCTCGCAAACTGGGCATCAACCGCATACTGCATCGACCGCAAAAAGGTGAAGTGGTGCCCTTGGGTTTTGTCACGGCAGGCAGTGCGCATGCGTACCTGATTCACGCCCTGAATGAACTGGGTTTGTCAGGTCGGCTGCCGATATTGAAGCTGGGCATGTACTACCCGCTGGACGAGCAGATTGTCACCGAATTCGCCAGGCACTGTCAGCAGATCATTGTCATCGAGGAACGACGCGGTTTTGTCGAACGGCAAATACTCGAAGCATTGGCACCGTTGCGACAGGCTGGTGAATTGGAAACGCAGGTGTTCGGCAAACAATTCCCCAAACCGCACCCGGGCATACCCGCCACGCGGGGGTTGAATCCGTCGATATTGATTGAACGATTGGTGCCGGTGTTGCGTGAACATGCGACGCTGCCCAGTGAGCTGACCAACGGCAGGCTGACCAACGAACTGCAACGCATTCAAAGCACCGCTGAGTTTGAGGTGCAGATACCCACGCGCTCGCCGACCTTCTGCCCCGGTTGCCCGCATCGTGATTCGTCGAGCGTGCTGCTGGAATTACGTCGTGATTTGCGTGACCCGCAGTACATGCTGGATCGGCACAAACGCAAACCGGTGGACCTGGTCTGTCACGGGGACACCGGCTGCTACACGATGCTGATGTTTGAACCGACCAAGCCGCTGATGCACAACTATTCGGGCATGGGGCTGGGCGGCGGTACGGGCAGCGGCATCGACCCGTTCATCGATAACAAGCAACTGGTGTTCATGGGCGATGGCACGTTCTTTCATTCGGGTCAGGTGGCCATCAGCCATTCGATTCAGACCGGGCAGGACATCACGTACATCATTCTGGAAAACAAGACCACCGCGATGACCGGACATCAGCCTCATGCGGGGCTGGATTTGGACCTGCGGGGCAACCCGATGGTGGCGCAGGACATTCAACGCATTGTTGAAGGGATGATACCCAAGGCGTTGGCCAAGGACGTGCGTATCGTGCGCATCAACCCGGCGGAGCGTGATCGCTATCGCAAGTTGATGGAGGAAACGTTATTGGCCGATGGCGTGAAAATCGTCATTGCGGACAAGGAATGCGGCATCACGTACCATCGGCGGGTGCGCAGCGAGGAACGCGAAACGTTGCGGGATCATGGTTACCTGCCGCGTAAGACGCACATGAACGTGGCGACGGAGGTGTGCGAGTATTGCCTGGAATGCACCAACCAGACCGGCTGCCCGGGTTTGACGATCACCGATACCGACTACGGCCCGAAAGTGCAGACCGATTTGTCATGGTGCGTCAATGATGGCGCCTGTCAGCGGATTCATGCCTGCCCGTCATTTGAGGAAGTGACGATTGTGCGCAAGCAGGCGCCGCGGGCGGGGGATGAGTTTGTCAATTTGTCGGACCTGCCGGAGGCGACGGCCCCGATTCACGCCAATCAGGACACCTGGCGCTGCTACTTGGCCGGGGTGGGCGGCATGGGCATCGGTGTGGCGACGGCGATACTGTGCCAGGCAGGGCAGGAAATGGGCTACGCGGTGCAGTTCTTTGATAAAAAAGGACTGGCGGTACGCAACGGCGGAGTGTATTCGCAGATTGTGTTCAACCGGTTGGCAGCGAATGTTGATTCCGGTGCTGACAAAACCGAAATTCGAAATTCAAAATTCGAAATTCAGACGACGCCCATGGTGCCCTACGGCAAGGCGGACCTGCTGTTGGGGGTTGATTTACTGGAATCGGTGCGGGCCATCGACCCGCAACACCCCTACCGCGTGGCTTCGCCGCAGCGCACGGCAACGGTGGTGAACACCGCCAAAACGCCGACGATCATGACGCTGATGGGACGCGATGATTTTTCGGTGGACGACCTGGAACAGACGCTGCGTCGCTACACGCAGGAACAGAATTACTTCGGGTTCAATGTCGGCGATTTGTGTCAGCGGATTTTGGATACCAAGTTGTACGCCAACATCATGATGCTGGGCATTGCGTACCAGAAGGGTTACCTGCCGCTGAAACTGGAGGCGATTGAAAAGGCGATTCGGACGATCGTGCGGCAGGACACGCAACGCAACCTGCGCGCCTTTACCATCGGACGCAAAATCGCTGTGCGACCCGACCTTTTCGTGGTGGAATTGCAACACGAATACGAAACCGCACGACAGGCGTTTCGACGCAAGGTCAACCTGGTGCGGGCACAGGTCGGCAACACTCGGCGGGGCAAGCGATTGACCAAACAGTTTCGTGTGCTGCTCAAACAGACGTTCCGCCAAACGCAGGGGCTGAAGGTCGATGATCAACTGGTGCGCGATGTGATCATTCGTGCCTACGACTGCTGGCTGTGGGGCGGCATCGGGTATGCACAGCGCTATTGCGATCAACTGGTGAAAATTTTTCAGAAAGATGACCCTGCTTACGGGTATCAGATCACCCGTGCAGCGGTGTGGAACCTGGCCAAGGTGATGCTGATCAAGGATGAGGTTTACGTTTCCGCCCTGCTCACCAACCCGGAAAAGTACAAGCGCGATCGAAGGCGATTCAACGTCAACCCGGCCAACGGCGACCGCATTTTGTACAAGCATTACAACCGACCCGAATTCACGATTTTCGGGCAGCGCATCCGTTTTCAGTGGAAGAGCAGTGATTGGCAGTTGCGCCTGATGGCGCGCATGGGTGTGTTGCGTGGGCTGCTGCCCGGCTGGCATCAGCGCGAGCGCGCTTTCCGTGACTGGTATGAAACCTTGCTGACGCGCTTTGAACCGCAGAACGCATCGGACCCGCGCAGCTACCGCAAGTGGCTGGCGATTCTGCAAACCCCCGCAAGCGTGACCGGGTATCGTGAAGTGCGGTATCCGAAAATGGAGGCGGCGCAGAAACAGGTGGAGCGTTATTTGCAGATGCCCCCGGAAGCGTTCGAATCAGCGTCGGCAGGTGTGCAGGTGACGCCGCATGAACAGGGGCTGCGTTTGCCGGTGGTCGGCGGCAGGGTGTGAAAACATGTGCTGCAAAGGCTCATGACATGCGTACAATCAAGTGATGAATTCGCCGCACATTCAATTGGATCAACGGAAGTTGAAAGACTTCTGTCTGCGCTGGAACATCACCGAGCTGGCGTTGTTCGGTTCGGTGTTGCACGATGATTTTTCAAATGAATCGGATGTCGATGTACTCGTCAGTTTTTCACCGGGAGCCACACCGGACTTTTTTGAATTGCATACGATGAACGAGGAATTGTCGGCAATAATGAACGGGCGAAAGGTGGACTTGGTGACGCGTAAATACCTCAGCCCGCGCATCGCCAGCCGGGTTCTCGCGGAGTTGCAGGTGCAATATGCAGCATGATGATCATGTTTAATCCCCCTCTCCCTCCGGGAGAGGGTGGCCGAGTCCGTGAGGCCGGGTGAGGGCGTGCCAATAATATTGTTTGCTATACGCAAGTGCGAAAATGACAGACGCCCTCACCCTAACCCTCTCCCGGAGGGAGAGGGGACAGAGCACTGCCTGTTGAGAACCATTGAATATCGCAAATTGACCTATTCCATCAGAGGAGGCCGATCATGACCGACCGTAAACAATTGCTCCGTCAACCGATTCAACATATCGACATCAAGGCGCACAATGTGGTGTCGATGGTGAGTGCGATGGGGTCGATGGCGTATTCCAGCCGTGATCTGGCAAGGGCGGCGGACATTTACGACCGCATGTTGCGCGATCGTGACTGCGGGGTCATTCTCTGTCTGGCCGGGTCGCTGGTGAGCGCGGGGTTGAAACAGGTGTTTGTCGATCTGATTCGCAATCACATGGTCGATGCCATCGTCAGCACGGGCGCGAACATCGTCGATCAGGATTTTTTTGAAGGGTTGGGGTTCAAACACTACATCGCCCCTGAACAGTATCGATCGGGCATGTTCGATGGTGAACTGCGCGACCTGCACATCGACCGTATTTACGACACGTTTATTGATGAAGATGAACTGCGAATTTGTGACGACATCATGCGGCAGATTGCGGATTCACTGGAACCGCGCCCCTACTCAAGCCGTGAGTTTGTTCATGCGATGGGTGCGTGGTTGAAAAAGCAGAACAAGGGCGTGCCCACGATGGTTGAATCGGCGTATGAGTGCGGGGTGCCGATTTTCTGCCCGGCGTTTTCGGATTGCTCGGCGGGCTTCGGTTTGGTGGCCCATCAACATGCCCGCACCAGCACGGGGCAGCCGATGATGAGCCTTGACTCGGCCCGTGATTTTTATGAACTCACACAGATCAAAATCAAAAACCCGGTGACGGGGATTTTCATGATCGGCGGAGGTGTGCCCAAAAACTTCACGCAGGACATCGTCGTCGCAGCCGACGTGCTGGGCCACGATGCCCCGATGCACAAGTACGCGATTCAGGTGACGGTGGCGGATGTGCGCGACGGGGCGCTTTCGAGTTCGACCCTCAAGGAAGCGTCGAGCTGGGGCAAGGTCGATACGGCTTACGAACAGATGGTTTACAGCGAAGCGACGCTGGCGATGCCGCTGATTGCCGGTTACGCCTGGCATCGCGGCGGGTGGAAAGAACGACAAGGCAAACAGTTTGCACGGCTTTTTGAAAATGCCCTGGCGGGAAAATAGTGGGGCCCATCGGCAATGGGCCACGATGACACGAAGAACACGAAGCAAGAAGTGGCCGAGTGATATTACATTTTGCTGTTGATTGAATCGCACACGTGTCTTTGTGGCCCAGCCGCCCCCGGCTGGGTGAACCACTATGGTCGCTCACACCGCCGAGGGCGGCGGTGCCACATTAAAACTCACAGCATCCGCCAGAACGGGACGCAGTGTGGCACTCGGCAAGCCTGAATACCCGTAGAACCTGCTCACCACTTGGGTTAGTTGCGTTTACAATCATGTTGATGTCAACCACCCTGCGATTCGCACTGGCACAGATCAACCCGACGGTGGGTGATATAGCCGGCAACAGCCGACGGATTGCCCGCGCCATCACACAGGCACAAGCTGAAAAAGCACAGTTGGTGGTGTTCCCGGAACTGGCGATACTCGGTTACCCGCCCAAAGACCTATTGCTAAAACCAGCGGTGATCGATGAGTGTGTTGAAGCCGTCGAGCAACTCGCCCGGCAGTGCGGTGACATCGCGGCATTGATCGGCTACCCCTGCTGGTCGGACGACGGGCAGAAGGGGCGACCGTTGTACAACGCTGCGGCTTTTTGTCAGCACGGACGCATCGAGCGGCGACATGTGAAAAGTTTGCTGCCGACGTATGACGTGTTCGATGAGCAGAGGTACTTTGAACCTGGGCCGAGGGTGGACATACTGACGTTTGAGGGGGTTCGGCTGGGCGTGAGCATCTGCGAAGATTTATGGAACGACCCGAACGTGCTGGGGCGTTCGCTGTATCACGAAGACCCGATTGCGGAACTGGCGGAAAAAGGGGCACAGGTTTTCATCAACTGCTCGGCTTCGCCGTTTGTGGTGGGCAAGCATGACCTGCGTCGCCGACTGTTTGCCAATGCGGCTCGTACGCATCAGTTGCCATTGTTGTATTGCAATCAGGTCGGGGGCAACGATGAACTGGTGTTCGATGGCAATTCATGTGCGGTTGATGCGGCGGGGCATGTAATTGCACAGGCACGCGATTTTGAGGAAGACCTGTTGATGGTGGATGTGCCGATCGACGCTGCAGGTGCAAGTCGAGCACCCGTCAGCACGTCACAGGGCGCAACCAGTGGCAACATCAACCGAAAACAGCATCACAAAACGGGCATCGAATCGGTGTATCACGCCCTGGTGCTGGGTTTGCGCGATTATGTGCGCAAATGCGGGTTCAAGTCGATTGTGCTGGGGTTGTCAGGCGGCATTGACTCGGCATTGACCGCTGCATTGTGTGTCGCGGCGATCGGCAGTGAAAATGTACACGGGGTGGCAATGCCCTCGCGTTTCAGTTCGGAACATTCGATAGCCGATGCGCGGGAAGTGGCACAGCGTTTGAAGATGAAGTTTTCCATCATCGGCATCAGCGACATGCACGAGGCCTTTGAACGCAACCTCACGCCCCACTTTGCCGGCAAAGCCCCCGATACGACGGAAGAAAATATTCAGGCACGCATTCGCGGTGTGACCATGATGGCCTTGTCCAACAAGTTCGGTTCATTGCTGGTCACCACCGGCAACAAAAGCGAACTGGCGGTGGGCTACTGCACGCTATACGGCGACATGTGCGGCGGACTGGCGGTCATCAGCGATGTACCCAAAACCATGGTGTGGGACCTGTCACGCTGGATCAATACCCCGGCCTGCCCGCTGCATCAACAATTCGGCGGCGCAGTCATTCCCGAAAATTCGATCAGCAAAGTACCCAGTGCCGAGTTGCGCCCCAATCAGACGGATCAGGACTCGCTGCCTGCGTATGAGGTGCTGGACCAGATTGTGGAGCGATACGTCGAGCAGGAAAAATCAGCGCCGCAGATTGTCAAGGAATTGCCCGGCGTGGAGCAGCAGGTGATTCTGCGCGTGATCAAGCTGATCGATGGCAATGAATACAAACGCAAACAGGCGGCCCCGGGCATCAAGGTGACGGGGCGGGCTTTTGGTTTCGGCAGACGGATGCCGATTGCGCAAAGGTATGATTCGACGAAATCACTGCAACACAAACATACGTGAACCAGCAGCGGAAACACGAACACCGCCATCGTTTTAATGCGTCGGCTTTTCTTTGCGTTCAACTACGGGATATGCTTTGGCCATGAGGGCAAGGGACGTTTACCGTTACGGGTTGTTTGCACTGCTGTTGTCAGTGCTGGCGGTATTTCTGGTTTGGCCGATTGTGATGACGGTGCAGGGCGGGTTTTTTGATCCGCAGGGTAATTTCACGCTCAAATACCTGGCGAGTGTGCCCGGCGACCCGGTTTGGATGGCGGGCCTGCGTAACAGTTTATTGATCGCGACGTTCACGACGATTTTGTGTCTGCTGATCGCGCTGCCGCTGGCGATATTGTCGGCCCGATTTGATTTTTGGGGCAAGGGGTTGTTGGGCAGCCTGGTATTGGTGCCCTTGATATTGCCGCCGTTTGTGGGCGCGATTGGTATGCGGGCGATCATGGGTCGCTTCGGCGGACTCAATTCAGCTTTGAGCGAAGCGGGCGTAATTGACCCGAATCAGCCGGGCATTGATTTTTTGGGTGGCGCCTTGGGTGGTCGATTTGCAGGTGTGGTGCTGATGGAAGCGTTGCACCTGTACCCGATTTTGTACCTCAACATCGCAGCAGCACTTGCCAACCTCGACCCGGCGTTGGAAGAGGCGGCACAAAACCTTGGCGCCAGTCGTTGGCAGCGCTTTCGCAAGGTGACGTTGCCGCTGATTTTGCCGGGGTTGTTTGCCGGTTCGACGATTGTGTTCATCTGGTCGTTCACAGAACTGGGCACGCCGCTGATGTTCGATTTTTACACGGTGACGCCGGTGCAAATATTTTGGGGCATCAATGAAATACAGGCCAACCCGCGGTCGTATGCGCTGGTGGTGGTGATGCTGGCAGTGGCAGCCGGGTTATACCTGCTCAGCAAAGGGGTGCTCGGTGGACGTGCGTATGCGATGCAGTCACGGGCATCGATTGCCGCCCAGCCGCGCAAACTGGGCGTGGTGGGTTCATTGCTGGCAGCCGGTGCGTTTATCGTGGTGACCGGGGCAGCGGTGATGCCGCACATCGGCGTGATATTGTCATCGTTCACCGTCGATGGCGCATGGTATCGCTCGGTGCTGCCTGCTTACTGGACGACGCAGCACTATGCCGGGGCACTGTCGCATGACCTGGCGATGAGCAGCATCCGCAACAGCCTGATTTACGCATCCCTGGCCATGGTGCTTTGCATGATCATGGGCGTGTCGATTTCGTACCTGACGGTGCGCGCCAAGGTCAGGGGCGGCTGGATACTCGACACTTTGGCGATGCTGCCCTTGGCCGTACCGGGGTTGGTCATGGCCTTTGGTTACGTGGCGATGAGCCTGCACTGGCCGTTCCCGCAACTGGCCAAGTGGTTCACCGATCAGGGCCTCGAAGGCGTCGGCTCATTGTTTGCGGTGACCGGTTCAGCCCCCGACCCATTTGCGTTTTTGATCGTGGCGTATGCGGTGCGAAGGTTGCCGTATGTGGTGCGTTCCGCGACCGCCGGGTTGGAGCAAACGTCGGTGACGCTGGAGGAAGCAGCACAGAACTTGGGGGCATCGACACTGCACACGCTGCGTAAAATCACCATGCCGCTGATCGCCGCCAACCTGATTGCCGGTGGCATACTGGCGTTTTCATTTGCCATGCTGGAAGTGAGCGATTCGCTGATACTGGCCCAGCGACAGGAAGATTTTCCGATCACCAAAGCCATCTTCGAATTTTTCAATCGGCTGGGTGATGGGCCTTACATCGCCAGTGCCATGGGCGTGTGGGGCATGGTGCTGCTGACGATCACCATGGTCGGAGCCGGGCTGCTCATGGGTAAAAAGATGGGGGCGATTTTCAAGGTGTAGCACAGGCAAAAAGCAGTGGCCAAGCAGCAAGAATATTTCGAATTTCGGATTTGCTTAGCGCGGACACTTGGCGTCGGCGAACTGGTTAGCGCCGCGGTTTATCGCGTTTTATCAACGATTCGGCGATCTGCCGATCTGGCATTGGTTGATTTTTTTATCAGTGATCCGGGGGCAACACATCGCCCGCCTCGGCAGGGAAACTGATCACATGCCGTCATAGTACAATCAAAAAGAATCATGTTGCAGTAATCAGGAGTGAAGCATGAACCCTCGTATTGAGCGTTTGCGGGCTGATGATTTTGATGAACTGATGACGTTGCTCAATTTGTGTTTTCAGAAACCCGAACCCAACTGGTTTGCCGATCGTTTGCCGGCCTTGTATCAGCCGACGGACGAGGCGATGAACCATCAACTGGCCATCCGCGATCAGGGCAGAATCGTCGCCGTGGTGGGTTTGTTTCCGCTGATGATGTGCGTCGGCGAAATACGTCTGAAAGTCGGCGGCATCGGCGGTGTGTCATGTCACCCCGATCAGCGCGGCAAAGGTTGGATGAGCATGCTTTTGGATCAGGCCAATGCCGACATGCGTGCCCAGGGCTACCACCTTTCATACCTCAGCGGTCAACGGCAGCGCTATCGAAATCACGGATGGGAAATCGCCGGCTCACGGTTTCAATTCAACCTGCTTCAGGCCAATGTACGTCATCAATTTGCCCAAGCCGCACCGCCCGCGGTCACGCTGACACCACTGACTGAACCGGTTGATATGGACACTTTGCACCAACTGCAACAGTTGCATGATGCACAACCCCTGCGCATGGAACGACCGGGTGAACCGTTGCCGTTGCGTATGCGCAGTTGGCGCAATCTGCCTTACATCGCACGTGATGCGCAAGGCAGGGTCGTCGGGTATGCGGTATGTACGCCGAAAATGGACACAGTGACGGAAGTCGTCGGCAGCAGTGACGATGTGGTGATCGACATGCTTCGTGTGTTGCGGGAAATGTGCGAGCCGTATGGAATGAACGTCAATTTGCCGCCGCTGCCTTCGGCATTGTCATTGAACATCGCCGGATGGGCGGAGGACATTCGTCTGGTGAAAAACGGCAACTGGCAGGTGTACGACTGGCAACCGGTGTTGTCATCGCTGTTGCAAATCAAACATCAGTCACAGCCACTGCCATCGGGGCGCGTGGTCGTGAACATCACCGGTCAAGGCTGCTTTGAGTTGTCCGTCAATGACACGCAAGCCCGCTGCACGAAAGCCGACCAACAGGCTGACCTTGAACTCGACGCGACCCGAGCCACCGCACTCTTGCTGGGGGCGTGGAACCCGGCCATGGTGATGAAGTTGCCCGCCTCAGTCAGGGTGTTGCAAGCCTGGTGCCCCCTGCCGCTGCACATCAGCAGGCAAGATGAGGTGTAATCGCCAAGGTCGAGTGGTCGAGTGGTCGAGTGGCTGTACATTTTGCAGTGAATTGATTGCATCAGTGTCTTTGTGGCCCAGCCGCCCTCGGCTGGGTTGATAAAGCCGCCGATGGCATCGGTGGTCGGATCGACTCGATGAACGATGAATCAATGGTTCACAAAAAACGGCGGATGCCATCCGCCGCTTTGTCTATCACACCGCCGAGGGCGGCGGTGCCACATGCACAGACGCGAAAAGTCGCGGCGCTAACCGGAACGCCGACGCAAAGCGTTCGCGCTAAACATTTCGCGGCACTCGGCCACTGGGCCACTTGACCGCTTCTCATTTTCGAGTGTATTGCCCGATAGGCCTTGCGTTACACCACCGGGTTTTCGAGCACGCCGATCGACTCGATTTCACAAGCCACGCGGTCGCCAGGCTGCATGAACACGGGGGGTTTACGAGCAAAGCCGACGCCCTGCGGTGTGCCGGTGAGTATGACGGTGCCGGGCAACAGCGTCGTGTCCAAACTGACGAATGCGATGATTTGTGCCACGGTGAAAATCATGTCACTGGTGACCGAGCTTTGCATCACCTGACCGTTGAGCCGGGTGGTCAAGCGCAGGTGTTGCGGGTCGCCGATGTGATCACCGGCCAGGTGACCCAGCGGGCCTTGCGCTGCGGTAACCAGTACCGGGCCGAGGGGGCAGAAGGTGTCGAAACTTTTGCCCCGCACCCATTGCCCGCCGTTGTGCCGTTGCCAGCGACGGGCCGACACATCGTTGCCCACCGTGTAACCCAGCACATGTTCAAAGGCTTTGTTTTCCGCAATGTTTTTACCTTCACGCCCGATCACGACGGCCAATTCGACTTCATAATCGACCTCAGGCCCATGCGTGCAACAGGCGGGGATGCGGATCGGCTCGCCGGGGTGGTTGGTCGCCGACACAGGCTTCATGAACAGCACCGGGTGCTCGGGTATCGGCGAGTTCGACTCGGCAGCATGTTCCTTGTAATTGAGGCCGACGCAAATGATGTTCATCGGCTGGACCGGTGCCAATCGTTTGCTTATCGTCACCACCCTGCCGGTCGGCTTGAGTGATTGATACAAATCACCTTGCAACAGTTCTGCTTGGGTTGCATTCACTTCACGACCCAGCTGAACGTTGCCCTGTTCATCGAAAAATCGCACGATGCGCATGATCTGCTCCAACGGTGTTTGAGGGTTGACAGGGCTATAATGCGGGCAATCGGCCAAAAAACCAAATCGCCCCGAAGCACAGTGGTACGTACCCGCCGGGGCGATGACGGAAAATCATTGTGAACGACGAGCAAAACCCAACCCAACCCGATTCGCACAACGCCAGCACTTCGGTGCAGACGGCAAGTGATACAGCCACTGCATCGAACACTGCCAATGGCGAAACCGTCGGCACGCCGACCGAAACCAAGCGGGTCGAAGTGCCCCAGGGTTTGTGGATGCGCTGCACCAATTGCGAAGCGATGTTGTATCGCAAAATGGTGGAGCAGAACCTGCATGTCTGCCCGGAATGTGATTTTCATTTTCGCATCGGGGCCGACGAACGCATTGAGCAATTATGCGACCCCGGCAGCTTCGAACCCAAGTGGCGCGATGTCAGCCCGGTCGATGCCCTGAAATTCACCGCCCTCAAAGCCTACCCCGATCAGCTCAAAAGCGAACGTAAAAAAACCGGCCACCCGGATGCAATCGTGTGCGGCAAGGGGTTCATCAAAGGTCGGGCGGTGATGCTCGCGGTGATGGACGGCCGATTCATCGGCGGGTCGATGGGCTGCGTGGTCGGTGAAAAAATCACCCGTGCCATTGAGTACGCCACCGATGCCGATTTGCCCCTGGTGGTGGTCAGTTGTTCAGGCGGGGCACGCATGCAGGAAAGCACCCTGTCGCTGATGCAAATGTCCAAAACCAGCGCTGCCCTGGCCAGGCTCGACGAAGCGGGCGGGTTGTTTGTCAGTGTGCTCACCGACCCGACGACCGGGGGCGTGACCGCCAGCTTCGCCATGCTCGGCGATGTGATACTGGCTGAACCCAAAGCCCTGATCGGGTTCGCCGGCCCGCGCGTGATCGCCAATACCATTCGACAGGAACTACCCGAAGGTTTTCAGCGCAGCGAGCATCTGCTTGCCAAGGGTTTTATTGATCGCATTGTGCATCGCAAAGACCTGCGCAGCGAAATCAGCCGATTGATTGATTATGCGGGAAAATGATGCAGAGTGGTCGAGTGGTCAAGTGGTCAAGTGGTCAAGTGACGGAAGGATTTTGGATTGACTGAGCCAAGCCAAGAACGAGTCTCGCCGCAGGCGGACGAGGGCTTGGGTATTGCCGATAGTGGTCAAGCAGAGAAGAATTCGCCGCAGAGAACGCGGAGAACGCAGAGGTTTGAACGGATAGATCATTCAGCGCCAAGTTGAACAGCCGCCAAGACGCCAAGCAAAATCAATGGTGGATAAGGGTCATAATGAGCGCAAAGCTGACGCGATCGACGTAATGGTTTTGAACATTAGCCATTATCCTTTATCCATCATCCATCCGTGTGTTACTTATCAGCGAAAAATTCTGATTCGACACCAACACACCCAAATACCCCCCATGCCCCGCACCTTGTACCGCACCATTGCCCTGACCGCCCTGCTGCTTTGGTGTTGCTTATTCAGCACCACATTGGTTCATGTCGCACAGGCGGAACCCGCCCGGCCGATCACCTTCACCGTTGATGGGCAGACCGTTCGACTGGTCGGCTTGAACAGTCGGTTTTACCGCATATGGTCGGAGCTTCCGCCCGATCAGGCCAACCGCATCGGTCGGCACATGGACGCGGTGTACGCTGAGTATCAGCGCCGCTTTGCCTCGTTCCGCTCACGCAGTGATGAGCCGATGAATTTGTATCTGCTGCGCACCCGTGAACATTACCTGGCGTTCATGCGTCGCTTCGGGTTGGATGCGACCCCGACCGCGGGCATTTTTTTTGTGCAGCGGCAGGGCCGGGGGTTGGCGACATGGGTGCAGGGTCGCAATCGCAGCATGACTTACCAAACTTTGCAGCACGAAGGGTTTCATCAGTTTGCTTACAACCACATCGGGCCGAACATTCCCATCTGGCTCAACGAGGGACTGGCCCAGTATTTCGAAGACGGCATCATCGTCGGCGGGTCCAACGGCACCATGCGCCTTGGGTTTGCCAATGCCGACCGACTGCGCGGCGCTCGTGCTGCACTTGACGAAGGCACATCCATGCCGCTGGGCGAACTGGTGCGATTGACTGACGAACAGTGGAATCGATTTTTGCAAACCGACCCGACCAAGGCTGCCCGGCTTTACGATCAGGCATGGTCACTGGTGTTTTTCATCACCCAGGCTGGGGGCCGATACCTCGACGCCATGCAGGACATGCTCAAAGCCCTGGCGGCGGGCAAACCGCGTGAACAGAGCATTGAACCCTGGTTCAAACGCATTGACCTGCGGGTGTTGCAGCGCGACTGGGAACGGTTCATTCGCACCACGGAACCCGACCCGCTTTCGACCGCGGTTTCAAGGCTTGAATTTCTGGGCGACGCGATGGACTTTTTGCGCAGCCGAAATGACCCGGTGCCTGATTCGATCACCTCGCTGCGTCGTTCATTGCAACGCATCGGCTTTCGTGCCACCCGCACACGCAACGGCGTCACCACCGAGTTCGACGCACGCAACGAAACCTTTTACCAATACGGACACCCCGGCCCGGTACGCGGCTCCTTCGAGTTCATAAAACCCGAACGCACCGACCTGCCCTGGCGCATCACCGCCCCACGCTTGAAACCGCAGCCGACACTGATTTGGTACCGTGATGATGAAGGCGAACTGGTGGCTGACATCATGTATCAGCCGTAGGGGCTGAATATGAGTGCTCATGACGCCGTGCCCTTGAGGGCCGGATGGTTGTACATGATGGATACTGGATAATGGATGATGGATCATGTTCAGAGAGAGTGTAGTTCAAGCAACTCTTGGTTTGCACATTATCCATTATCCTTTATCCATCATCCATCTCTGCGTCATTGGTGGGGCCACACTTAACTACTTGGCCACTCGATCACTTCACCGTTCACGCATCTTCATCCAACGCCCCAGGCACATGATGGGGAAGTAATGCCGATACAGGTGATAGCGCAGGTAAAACACTTTCGGAAAACCCGTGCCGGTGAACCAGGGTTCGTCCCATGTGCCCTGATTATTTTGCGTACCAACGAGCCAGGTGATGCCTTTGAGTACTGCCGGGTGATCAGCCCCATAAACCGCCATCATCGCCATGGTGCCCCAGGCCGTCTGACTGGCGGTCGATGGTCCTTGTCCGCGCAGAGCGGGGTTTTCGTAGGTGTCCGCCGATTCACCGAACGAGCCATCCTCTTTCTGATGATCCAGCAGCCACTGCCCTGCCTTCTGCACCCAATCGGTTTTCATGTCATAACCGACTTTGCGTAACCCGCAGACGACCTGCCACGTGCCGTAAATGTAATTGACGCCCCAGCGCCCGAACCAGCAGCCGTCGGGTTCCTGTCGTGAACGAATGAAGTTGATGGCCTTGGCGACGCCCGCATCATCGGGCAGAAAACCATGGTGACCCAGACATTCGAGCGTGCGTCCGGTGATGTCCGGGCACGAGGGGTCCTGCATCGCATTATGGTCGGCAAAGGGCACAAACTCATACAGCGAACGATTGTGGGCTTCACGGTCGAAGGCTGCCCATCCGCCGTCCTGATTGTGCATCGCCAGCATCCAGCGTACGCCGCGTTTGCCCGCTGCCACCGCCTCGTCCCCGCCGATGCGGCGCAGTGCCATCGCCACCATGGCGGTGTCGTCCACGTCCGGGTAAAAACCATTGTTGAACTCAAAGTACCAGCCGCTGGGTGCGACCGGCTGCTTCACATTGGCCACCCAGTCCCCCGGCTGACGACATTCCTTTTCCAGCAGCCACTGGGCACACTGACGCATCGCCGGGTGCGATTGATCAAGCCCCGCTTCGGTCAGGGCGTAGGCCGCGATGCCCGTGTCCCAAATGGGTGAAAAGCAGGGTTGAATGCGAATTTGCTGCCTTGCGTGATCGACGATCATCAAATCGTCCAGGTGCTTGTGGGCAGCACGAATCACCGGGTGATCCTCCGGGTACCCCCGGCAGCGCAACGCAATCAATATGTAAACCATCGGCGGAAAAATCGCCCCCAAACCGTCCGACCGATCCGTGTGATCCACAATCCAATCTTCCAATCGATCCAACGCCCGTCGTCGCAACGGCGTCATGCCCGCACGGTCCACCAGTTTCAGCACCCGATCAATCGACAAAAAAATCGTCGCCCAGGTGCGATCGCGCTTGGTCATGCTGTGCCCGTTGCGCAACACTTTTTTGCGCGTTTCCGGGCAAAGGTATAGTTCGTCAATGCCCAGCTCGGGCGAAATCTGCCGCACCGGCTTGTGACTGACCACGATCGACAAGGGCGTGATCATCGTCCGCGACCAGGCGGACACCTTGTCCAGGTGAAAGTAAAACCACTTGGGCAGAAAAACAATTTCAGGCGGAATCGACGGCACTGCGTCGTAACTGATCTGCCCCAACGCCGCCAGGTAAAACTTGGTGTACGTATTGCAACGCTCCGCCCCGCCCAGCTTGTGAATCAGCGCCCTTGCTTTTTGCATGTGCGGCTGATCCGCCCTGTCACCCATCAGCTTCAAGGCAAAGTACCCCTTCACCGTGGCGGACAAATCCGGCGCTGCGCCAGGGTATTGATACCACGCACCGTCTTCCTCGCGTTGCAACGTGCGCAGGTAGTTGGCAATCCAGGGTAAGCGCGGGTCGTTTTCCTGCCCGATGATGTGCTTGAGCAGAATGTATTCGCTTTCGAGAATCGAATCGCCTTCGAGTTCCGCACACCAGTACCCATCGGGGTGCTGCTGAGCCAGCAGGTTGCCCACGGCTGAATCCAGCACACGACTCACCTGTTCCTCCAACGCGGGTTCCGGCACAACAGGCCGATCTGCCGACACCGCCACCGGCGCGCTCAAAAGCGTCGAAGCGGAGGGGGTTTCGTGCAGTGTGCCAGTGCTGGGCGTCATCGTGGCTGGGGCCTCCTTGTGGGGTGCGCCGGCGTTCAGGCGGAGCGCCGATCAAGGGGTTTGATGCTCTGCATTGCGCTTCACGGAGATCGGTTAAAAGTACCACAAAACCGGCGAACCGACAATTCACGCAAACAGCTTGGGCGCGGCAAACAGCAGCACCATAAACACCACAAAACGCGGGACCACCAGCAACAAAGACATGCCCACGGTTTCCGCAATCGACAACCCCAGCATGATGCCCAGCGGGGCACCGACCAGCGGCAGGTAAGGCATCACCCCGTACAACGGGGCTGGGGCGTAGTCCTGCACCCGCAACGCGGCACAGAAAAAAATCAGGTCCGCGATCAGGCCCGTGCCAAGCGTGACCGCAGCGATTTTTAAAAGCACATTGCGCAACGTGCCCAGCCCCGTGCCGGAGAATGAAGCCACCATGAGCAGCACCCCGAAACTGGCGGGCATGAATACCACCAGCGACAGCACCAGTGCGATGGGTAGGTACAGCCAGGTCGATACGTGTTCGGGAAGCAGTCGCGGTGTCAGAAACACCATGACGGCCATGCACACTGCCACCACCGCCAGGGGTATATACACTTCGGTCACCGGGTTGGCTTGAATATCGCCTTCACCACGTTCGACCGCCTGTGCGACCTTGCGGCGTGATGCCAGGGCGTTGGCGTACACACTGTTCACCACCACCTGCGGTGCTGGTTGGCCTTCGGTTTCCGTCAAGGCTTGCAACTTGCCGCCGCATTTGCACTGCAAGGTTTTTTTCAGCGATGCAGCCTTCACGCGAAACTTTTTGCCGCACTGGGTGCAGCTGACTACGGCCGTCGGCGGTTCGGTGGTGGCTGTCGTTGATGCGTCAGCCTTCTGATCAGCATCGGTCGAACGAGGGGTGTTCATGTTTTTCCTCCGGTAAAGGGTAACCTTCTTTTCCGTCCCCTCTCCCTCCGGGAGAGGGTGAGGGCGTCTTTGTTAACCAACCGACGCGATAAATCACGGCGCTCACTTCCGTATATGGTTCCGTCACTTGACCACTCGACCACTTGGCCACTCGGCCACTTCTAACAACGCGATCAATCGCAGCGCCAACCAGTTCACCGACATCATGCGTCCGCGCTAAGAAACTGTTTCATAACTCCTTCTGAACTCGGAGCCACGAGCGGAAGCGAGTGGTTCTTTGCAAAACCAAGAACCGCTCACTACCGTTCGCGGCTCTGAATCAAGCAAAGGACACCTGCCCCACCCAAACCAGTTATGAAACAGTTTCTAAACAAATCCGAAATTCGACGGCTTCAACAGCGGGGCATCTCGCTAAATCCGAAATCCATCCGCCACTCGACCACTCGACCACTTGGCCACTTGGCCACTCGGCCACTTCTCATTTGATATCAATCGTGCCGTCGCTGTAACCGATCGAACCATGGGGGTCGATCTGGCCATTCAGTGCTTCGTACAACACCGGGATACGACCCGATGGCATGGTTTGCGGATTGACGTACACGAAGCCGGGTTTTTCACCCGAACGCGGGTGCGTCATAACGATGTCCATCTCCGGCATCATCCGCAGCAAGGTGTCCAGCGAATCAGGCAATTGTCCGCCCTGACTTTGTTGATAGGTTTGCATGGCCAATAAAAGCTGTTTCATGTTGCTGGCCGCCACGGTGTTTTTCGCCATGATGCGGGCCTTGCTCATCGCGCCAAGGTAGTCATACGGATCGACCTTGCCCCCGCGCGAACTGGTCGCCGCCGGCGGAGCTGAGCCCCCATACCTTGATGACACCGAACCGACCTTCACCCCGTCAAAATAAATCGTCATGCGCCCTGCGTTTTTATCCGGCCTTGGAAACAAAAGCGCCATCGGGTAATGCGCATAACCCAGCACCGATGCCTCCAACGTTTGCTGCGTATCCGACCGCCAAAGCTGCGTGTCCACGTCAGCGGTGATATTCAACTGCCCGCCCTGGTACTGATAGTTCAGGTCAAAGCCTTCGGGCAGTTTCACCTGCACCTGTCCGCGTGTGCTGGAAACGATCTGGCCCATGTCCGTGATGAACATGGAAAACTCGATCTGCCCGCCGGCGTTGGGCAACCCGTCGTAACTGGCCATGGCTCGAACCGATTCGTCACTGGCGCTTTGCCTTGAACTGTGATGCACCTGCGGCTGCACCACCGTCGGCCAAACGTCCGACAAATTGCCCGCACGGTCAATCATCAAACTCGGCTGATCGGGCATTTGTTTGAACAACACCATCGGCTTGATTCGCTGTCCGCCCACTTCGATTTCAAACCGATTCGCCTCGGCCACAAGGTCCATGCCGATGCCGGCAAACGCTTTGCGGGTACGTAAAAAACGTTCGCCGATTGCCACCTGCACCATCAGAAAATCACCCGCCTCCGCCTTGCGAATCGCCAGACAATCACCACTTCCACCGACTTCATACACTTCGCCTTGCGCCACCGGCACGTTTGAATTGGGCGGTGGTGTCGCGCCGCCGGGCAACGTCACACCGCCGCGCTGCTGAGTGAAAAAAGTGCCCGCAAACAAACTGCCCGGCTGAATGACACCCATCGACCCGACCAACTCCGCCATGTGTACGGGCGTGATTTTACCGACCTTCATTTTGTTCAGCGGCCCGACAAACACCCACGTCACCAACGTCACCAGCAACCCGACCATGATGAAAAAAGGAATCGCCTTGACGGGTGTGAACTCGATGCCCAGCAGGTTGAACCAGGGCTTGGGGCCTTTGCCTTGCGCATACGATTCACGCACATACTTGCCCAAACGCAGCGAATACCCGCATTCACAAATCACCGTGCCCGGCGGCAACAACGTGTCACAACCCGGACACTTCACCCCCATCGGCTGATTACCCTGTTCATCCGGCGAACCGGCAATGTCATAACCATCGTCGGCTTTCAACGGCTTGCCAACGGTTGACACTTGTGTCGCAGCGTCATCCGACGATGGCACCGTCAACACCGCACCACAACCACTGCAACGCACCTTGCGCCCGACGTGAGTGTCAGCCGTCTTGAAACGCTTGCCACAGGTGCAGGCAAAAATAATCGGCATATCAAACCCCCAAGTGACAAAACAATCAATTCACTGCTACAACTATAAATGTCAGCTCAATATACCTTGCATTACTTTCAAGTGATAATCGTCAACATACTGAACGATTACCAACAATGCGATGATGTGAGAGTGTGGCGAGCACGACCGTCAGCTTGTCAGCCAGTGCTTTGATGGATTGACCATCCATTGGATGCCGAGGGCTTTAGCCCCGGATTGTTTCCATGACAGCCAATCGCCATCATCCGGCCCAAAAGGGCACGGCGTCATCAACCGCGATAAACAACTGTTTCTGATCCGGGTTGGATTTTTGCACTCGACCACTTGGCCACTTCATCATTGATTTGTCCAATCACTCACTTTCCCCGATGATGCGACTAGGGTTTCATCATGCCTGATTGGACCATCATCATCATCGCACTGCCGCTGGGCCTGTTTGCCGGCACGTTCGGGGGAATGCTCGGCGTCGGCGGCAGTGTGATCATGATTCCGGGGCTGACGCTGGCTTTGGGGCCTGATCAGCATCTGTATCAAGCCGCTGCGATGATTGCCAACGTGGCCGTGGCCGTGCCTGCGGCGCTGCGTCATCGTCGGCAAAACGCCATCGTGCCGCAGGTGATGCGTTGGATGCTGCCCGCAGCGATCATCGCGGTGCTCATCGGCGTGGGTTTGAGCAATCTGGCCATTTTCGAAGGCAGCGACGGCGGGCTTTGGCTGGGTCGCCTGTTGGCACTGTTTCTTTTTTGGGAAGTGATCACCCACCTGCAAAAGCTGCGCAGCGATCACATCGTTGAACCCCTGGCCGGGGCGCGCATCACCGTGCCGCGCTCCCTGGGCGTTGGTTCACTCATGGGCATCATCGGCGGCTTGCTGGGCATTGGTGGCGGAGCACTGGCCGTACCACTGCAACAAAAATTTTTGAGTTTGCCCTTGCGTAACGCGATTGCCAACAGTTCCGCGGTGATGGTGTTCAGTGCTGCATTGGGTGCGGTGATGAAAAACAGCACGCTGCCTCAACACGGCATCACCTGGCAGGCTGGGGTGATACTGGGCTTGTGTCTGGCGCCGACCTGTGCCTTGGGCGGACGTATCGGTGCATCGCTCACGCATCGTCTGCCCTTGCGTTATGTGCGTATCGCGTTTGTCATCATCATGACGATTGCCGCCTGGCGCATGCTGGCGCTGCCGTGGTGATGAACCCTTGGCTGGGGGTGCCTGATCAATGTGGCACCGCCCCGGGGGCGCCCTGGGCGGTGAGTTCGACAAAGCGGCGGATGGTATCCGCCGTCTGCATCAAACCTTTGACGCGATATTGATTGAGCAGCACCGACCGCCGATGCCCTCGGCGGTCGGAGATGGTTGCCTCATAAAAAAACCCAGCCGGGGGCGGCTGGGCTACAACACTCGGCCACTTCTTTGCATACCCAGGTCCTCGGCCTGTCGGCCTCGTGCCTGGCTTGGGTTTTTCACTCTACCACTCTACCACTCGACCACTTGACCACTTTGCTTCAGGTCATCGGCAACAGCGATTCATATTCACTCATGCCCGCGCCATTGAGGCACTGTTGAATGATCTGTTTGCCCATCGGGTCCAGGTCGTTGAAATCCAAATAGGGCTTCAACTGGTCGTTGAAAAACTTCTGCAATATCGCTGCGCCCTTGTCGTACGCCTCCGCGCCGACCTCCGGCTGTGAATCGACTTCCAAAAACCAGTGCGGAATCGTCACGCCTTCGATCTGCATCGAAAACAGTGCATACCCCAGCAACGGGCACCGAGCTGCACGAAGCTGTTCCGGGCGGAACTTGGCACCACCACGGCGAGCCAGATATTCACGTGCCAACCACTGCGGCATAAAGCCCGTGCGCCATGCACCGATGTGCTGATTGGGGCAAAGCACATAGCGCGTGCGCGGGTGACGACGAATCTGTTCCAGCAGCAAATTCGCCTGATCGACCCGCCGACCGGTGGCAAACGGCCAATATGAGCCGACGCCTTCGCTGCTCATGCCCTGTGAATCGGTGATGCTGGGGTTATCGTGGCCGCGCGGTGCGACCAATCGCCACAACCAGCCCAGGGCCGGGGGCAGAATGTGCATCAGGCCCATAATGCCGTAGCTGGGCTTGTCCTTCGTGCAGGGCGGGGTACGCACGCCGAAGCTGCGAATGTCCACCTCCACCGGCTCATCCACCACGTCCGGCACAATGCTGCGCGGGACAATCACACGCGGATTGGGGCAGGGTTTGCCCGGTGAATCCTCCGTATGTTCCCAAATCAGAATCGTCGCCTTGGCCACGGCATACAGACTCATGAACACCAACGGCATGCCCGGTATGGTGCACAAACTTTCCAGGTGCGGGTCGATGCCGTAACGATTGATGTGGTTGATGCGCACAAACCACGCCTGCTCGGCATCACGCAACACCAGTTTGCCCGATTCGTTTTGCAAACGCGGATGCGCCAAAGCCATGTCATCGGTCACGGGTCGCAGCGTGCAGCCCTGAAGCAAATTGAGGTAGCGCTTTTCATTGGTCACCGTGTTGTGACCGAGCATCAGTCGTCCGTTGGGTTCACGATGCGGGTATTGCAGCATTTCACTTTTGCCGCCGCCTGATGCGCCCTCATGCGTCAGCGTCATGATGTTGTCATAGGGCGTGATCACCTGCACCGTCGAGCCGTGAATGGTGACCCAGCCTTCCTGTTCGCCGAGGTTCAAAAGTACGCCGTAAATACCCTTTTTGGCGCTGGGGCCGGGGTACAGGTTGAGCGAAAAAAGTTCATGCACCGTGCTGGTCCGCCGATGCACGACAATCTGTTTGCCTTCACAGAGCGTGTGACGGAACGGCGGCGCCAGGTAAATGATCGCACGGGGTGTGAAGTTGGCCGGCACCTGCTCGGGCAACAACATGCCCTGCAAATCCGCCAACCCGGCTGCAAAAAAACCAGCGTTTTTCGGAGCGATCAAAATCGCGTCGTAGCCCAACTCAGCCGACCCTGCCATGAACGGCAGCACCAGCAGTTCCTGTCCGGCAAGCCAGTTCAAAATGTCTTTGCGCACCGGTTCAAACGGCTGCTTGAAGCGATCTTCAAAGCGAGGCTTTTCCGTTTCCACCGTGTCCGCGATCACCATGCAGTCCGGGTCGCGCCGGCGCATGTAGGGTTCCAGGTAATTCACCCCCACCCCGTTGCGACAACGCACCACCGATGCCTCGGCCACGTACCCTCTGCCCGGCACATCGTAGCCGACTTCAAAATGGTCGCCTCCCTTGCCGCCCAGCGCCCATTCGACAAGGTCATCACGGGTGCGCGGAATGCTCACGCTCGGTGCGCTCTGCAAAACCTGACGCACCTCCGCGGGCAGCGTCATCTGTTTCCATAATCCGTTCACGTCGGCTTCGGCTGCGGGCGTACTATGAGCGGTCATTGGGTGACTCCTTTTCAATAACATTGCTATCGAATGAATGTTCTGGCTACCCCCTCTCCCTCCGGGAGAGTAGGTGTGCTCGCTGCGCTCACATTAGGGTGAGGGCGCATCTTTTAATGATACCCCTTGTTATCAGGCCTATCGGCTCTTCGGCCCTCACCCGGCCTCGCCGACTCGGCCACCCTCTCCCAAGGGGAGAGGGATTTTGCGGGCATAAAAAAACCGACTCTGCTTGCTTCCAAAGCTGAGTCGGCCTAATTCGCAGCTGGGTCGCTAAACCCCTCCACGACTTCTGCCCACCAATTGATCCGCTGATTATAAAGCATCAACAAAATATGTCAATCCGCAACAATCGGGTGCTGATGCAAAGTTAACACAATGATCTGTTCACCCGTGCGCGTGCTGATGTCCGTGTGAAAACAGCGCACCGGCACACGCACGATATCCGTCACCCCAGCCGTGAGCATCGGTCTTGCTCGATGAAACAATTCCAACCGCACCTGCTTGATCAAATCACGCCCGCGCTGCGTGGTGTCATCCTTCACCAACTGCTGCTCAGCTGGTGTCAGTGTCCCGCGCAAACGCACCAGCACCATGTCCTCCAAAATAAACGTGCGCGTTTCCACCGGCCCACGACCCATGTACTCTCGTACAAAGCGCGTCACAAAAGCGCTCACTTCCGATTCCAGTTGTCCGCGCGTTCTATTCATATGAGAGCGATTCGCATGATTTTTTGGAACACGGCGCCTTGTTCTATCCCCCGCACGGCGAGGTCTTCAACTCTCCCACCCGGTGATGGGGCGATAAGCCGTGGTCACGGATCATAGCCCAGGTGTTCCAACAATGAGCCACGCATTCGCAAGCAACAACATGAACAGCCTAGCGTGTTTCGTCGGTTTGGACTACCGCAGCAAGTCGGCGCAGGCCTGCGTGTTGGAAGATCGACGAACATTCGCTGACACGACAAATCGCGGCGTTAACTCCCGAATACAACTTCGGCACTTGACCACTTCTTTTTGCACTCGACCACTTTCCCGCTCAACTCACAACAACGGACTCAGCAGCGCCGCAGTTCGCTCGGCATACCGCAACCTTGCTGGTCGTTTACGCCACTGGTCCAAATCAACCGACACCGCATCCTTCAAATACCCTTGTTGCAACTGACGCAATTTGCGTGTCACCGTTGAACCATACATCAGCACATTCAATTCGAAGTTCAAATAAAAACTGCGCACGTCCAAATTCGACGACCCCAATAACGCCAGCGAATCATCGACGGTCATCGTCTTGGCGTGCAGCAAGCCGGTTTGATGACGAAAAACATGCACCCCGTTTTCCAGCAATTCTTCGTAATAGGCTCGCCCCGCAGCCGCCACCAATGGGTGATCGCTGCGCTGCGGCACCACCAGCGTGGTTTCCACCCCACGGTCGGCTGCCATCGCCAGCGCCAATGACGTCGGCTCATCGAGCACCAAATACGGCGTCGTGATGATGATGTGCCTCTGTGCCGCATTGATCGCCGCCAGCAGCGCCCGGGGCAGGGCCTCGGTTTCATGGTTCGGCCCGGTCGGCACCGTCTGTGCCCAAACCCCATGAGCCACCAGCCCATGCACCTGTGGCGTTGCATCCGGCGGCGGCACACTGCCCAGCACCGGCAGCACATCGGGCATGTCCAAATCCTCCCCGGTTTCAAACATCCAATCTTCCAAAAAAACAATTTGCAGTTGCAGCACAATCGGCCCGGTGTACCTGCCCATCAAATCCACCCAACGCAAATCCTTGTGCCCGTAGTCCGCGTTGACGATGTTCTGACTGCCGGTGTAGGCGATGTGCCCGTCGATCACCGCCAGTTTGCGATGGTTGCGCAGGTCCAGTCGTGACAACTTGCGTCGCAGCGGCGCGACAGGCAGCATCGGCCTCACCGCCACGCCATGTTCACGCAGGTAGGTCGCCAACCCCTGACGTTTGAAAAACCGCCATGAACCCGCAGCGTCAGCCAATACCCTGCATGCAACCCCGCGCTTCTGCGCCTCGATCATCGCATCGCACACCCGTTTGCCCGTTTCATCGTTGGCGAAAATGTAAAAAAGCAGATGCACATGATGCTGTGCCTGCGCGATGTCTTCAATCAGTCGGCGAACCACCGTTTCACTGTCGCCCAAAAACTCAACGTCATTGCCGCCCAGAATGTTGAACCCGCCGATCGATTCAACCTGTTTGATCACCGGGGCGTGCGCGGTTTCGATCACCGGGTGTTTGCGATGTCGGCCCTGACCGGCCAGTCGTTGCGATGAACGCATCGCCGCCACCGTCTGCCGATGCAGTCGAACCCGTTTACGCCCCAACCGATGCCCCCCCACCAGCAGGTAACAGGCCAACCCCAGCTCCGGCAGAAAAAAAATCAGCGACAACCAGGCCAACCCCGTCGTCGGCTTGAACCGCCTGCGCAAAATCACCGGCACCATCACGATGCGAATGGCCCACTCCACCAAGGTGTATGCCAGCCAGAATGTCATGCACAAACCCCGTCATGGTTGGCAATGCCGACACATCATCACGCAGATGAAACATCATGATACCCATCACGATCACAATTCGGTTGGTTTTTCACTTTCATGCGGCATATCGCACTGAGTCGTTCACACATCACTTGATACACTTTGACCATGAATGATGCTGAACGTGATGCGTACATTGCGTTGACCCTGACGCCGGGTTTGGGGCCGGTGTTGACCCGACGCGCGATTGAAACGTTTGGTTCTGCTGAGGCGGCCTGTGTCGCAACGCACACCCAATGGCTCACCGTGCCGGGTATCAGTGCAAATAGTGCCCGTTCAATACGACAAAACCTCGACGACATCGCCCGTGAAAATCGCGTGGCCCGTGAAGTTGAATTGATGGAGCAATACCAGGCGAAGTTGCTGGTAATGGGTGAGCCAGAATACCCGAAATTGTTGTCACACATCAACGACCCGCCCGTGGTGTTGTATGTGCGCGGCGACATACGTGAAAGCGACGCCCTGGCGCTGGCGATAGTCGGTTCAAGGCGGTGCAGTGCATATGGCCGTGAACAGGCTGATCGTTTTGCAGCACTGGCAGCGCAGGCAGGTTTGTGTATCGTCAGTGGCGGTGCGTATGGTATCGATGCAGCCGCCCATCGTGCGGTGTTGCGTGCCAAGGGTCGTACCATCGTCGTGCTGGGTTCGGGGCTGGCCAAGCCGTACCCCACTGAACATGCGACATGGTTTGACGAGGTGGCCGGTGGCAATGGCGCAGTAGTGAGCGAGTTGCCGATGTCCGCTCCGCCCATCGCGGAAAACTTTCCCCAACGCAATCGCATCATTTCCGGGTTGTCGCTGGGCGTGCTGGTGATCGAGGCAGCACATAAATCAGGCGCGTTGATCACCGCCCGATTGGCGGCGGAAGAACATCATCGTGAAGTCATGGCTCTGCCCGGTCGGGTTGATGCCCCCGGTTCAGCCGGTTGCCACAAAATCATCCGTGACGGCTGGGCGACGCTGGTGACCAACCTGCCGGAAGTGCTCGACGCGATGGGCGAAACCGGGTCGCTGCTCAAAGCGGGGTTGACTTCAAAAAGTGAAGGCGAAAAAGCGGACGCGCAACCCAACCTGTTCACCAGCGGTTTGACCTCGACGCAGCAAAAGGTGATCGGTGCGTTGGAAGCGCCGCTGGCGCTGGACCAATTGGCCGGGGCCACGGGCTTGTCGGTGCAACAGTTGCAGGCTGATTTGACGCTGATGGAAATTCGCGGACTGGTTCGCCGGGTTGGTGGATTGATTCACCGGGCACGTTGAGGTTGAAATGATGTAATCAAATTGACGAGTTGTCGCCGTGATTTGTTGCGTCTGAAAAAGTGGCACCACCGCCCTCGGCGGTGTGATTGTAAAGCGACGGATGGTGTCCGTTGTGGGTGCCAGTGGCACACAATCCAAAATCGCCGACGCAAAGCGTCCGCGCTAAACAAATACAGTCACTCGACCACTTCATTTCACCGCATTTTGCCGAACACCAGTGACACATTGTGTCCGCCGAAGCCGAACGAGTTGGACAGTGCGGTGTTGATTTTCACCTGCCGGGCGGTGTTGGGCACGTAATCCAAATCACATTCGGGGTCGGGCGTGGTGTAGTTGATGGTCGGGGCGATGATGCCTTGTTCCAGCGTTTTGACACAAATGACCGCTTCAATCGCCCCGGCTGCGCCCAGCAAATGCCCGGTCATGCTCTTGGTCGAACTCACCGGCACTTTTTTGGCATGATCGCCAAAGGCACGTTTGATGGCCCGGGTTTCCGCCATATCCCCCAGCGGCGTACTCGTCCCGTGAGCGTTGATGTAATCGATCTGCTCGGTGTTCAATCCCGCATCGCGGACCGCCAAAGTCATGGCCATTGAAGCCGAGGTTCCGTTTTCATCGGGTGCGGTGATGTGTCCGCCGTCCGCCGACTGCCCGTAACCCAGCACTTCGCAATAAATCCGTGCCCCGCGTTTTTTGGCGTGTTCCAATTCTTCCAGCACCAATATCGCAGCACCTTCCGACAGCACAAACCCATCGCGTTCCTTGTCCCACGGTCGGCTGGCGGTGGTCGGCGAATCATTGCGTGTTGATAAGGCACGGGGGCTGATGAAACATGCCAAACCCAACGGGGTGACGGCTGCTTCCGATCCGCCGGTGACCACGACATCCGCCGAGCCGACGCGAATCAGGTTCGTGGCATCACCGATGGCATGCGCCGCCGAGGCACAAGCCGACACACAGGCGTAATTCGGGCCGCGCAATCCGTAACGAATGCTGATGTTCCCGCTGGCGGCGTTGCACATCAATTTGGGCACGATAAAGGGTGACACGCGGTCCGGCCCTTTGGTCAGCATTTTCGCATGGCCTTCCTCAAACTCATGAATGCCGCCGATGCCCGACCCGACCACCGATCCGCAGCGGAAGGGGTCTTCGCTGGTGAAGTCGATGCCGCTGTCCACCACCGCGTCCACCGCAGCGTTGAGGGCAAATTGCGTGAAGCGGTCGATCCGCTTGGCTTCACGACGATCGATGTTGGGCCCGCCTTCCCAGTTCTGAACCTGGCCGGCGAACTTCACGGCAAAGTTGGTGGTATCGAAACTGGTGATGGGGTAGATGCCCGATTTGCCGGCAAGCAGATCAGCGTACACCTGCTGGACCCCCAATCCAAGACTGGTGACCCAACCCATTCCGGTGACAACAACTCGGCGTCTTTCCATGGATAAATCATCAATTCCAAGGGGTTGAATCCGCCTACGCCAGTCGTAAAACTGACCACCGATCAGCGTCAGCCGACCGGGGCGGAAGCCCATGAAGCGATCACGCATTCACGGGCGGAATACTCAGTTGGACTTGCTCTTTTCAATGTGCTTGACGATGTACTCAATCGCCTGCCCGACGGTCTGAATCTTCTCGGCTTCCTCATCGGGAATCGAGGTTTCAAACTCGTCTTCGAACTCCATCACCAGCTCGACGGTGTCGAGGCTGTCGGCGTTGAGGTCGGTGACAAAGTTGGTGGAACGGGTGATTTCCGCCTTGTCTTTGCCCATCTGTTCCGCCACGATGGCGATCACTTTTTCTTCGATGGCCTTTTCGTCCATGGACCAATCTCCTTGATCGAGGTTATGGGGATCATTCCCCGTCGCCGCAGCGACGAGCCGAGAATATAGCCGCTGTCACACATTCTGCCAAATGCCGCGCGACAATGAAAGTCGTATCGGGCGGTTTTATTGACCTTGAAGCACCTTAAGTCAAGTCGGGTGTCACACAGCGTACCGCTTGGAAGGCGCTGTGTGTTTTGTGGCACCGCCGCCCTCGGCGGTGTGTATGTCGTTGGTTGTTCACCCAGCCGGGGGCGGCTGGGCTACAAAACCATGTATCACATCGCGCCCGCTGAGGTGGGACGCCATGTGGCACCCTCACCTGTCAGTCGCGGCTTGCAGTAACGCTACCCATGCGTTTGCCCTATTTGCACCGGGCCGACACGGCCCGGCTCTGTGTTGATGTACGATTCTTTTTGCCGATGTGAAAGTTTGACATCCGCTTCAATATGGTGGTAATCTTCGCCGACCCGCGTTGATTGTGAGGGGGGCGTTGTCACGTGTTGTTTGATGCGCAGGTTGCCGTGGGTATTGTTGATAAGGTATCGCATGATCCAATCTGTCCGCAGGGTTCGTTGGAGTGAATCCATGATGTTCAGCCGAGGGTCCTTGACCTTATTCGTCTGCGTATGTTGGTGCCTGAGTTCCGTCACATGGGCGCAACCAGCGGCGGGGGATCGCATCCCCGGCGACATCACCGCCTCCGCCACCGTGCTCAACGCCACGCAGCGGCAGGTGGTCAGTACCTTTGCGACGCGCTGGGTCGCTCAGCTCAAAACCGAAGACGACCTATCCGTGGTCGAGGCCCGTGATCGATTGATGGAACCGTTGCGCGGGCAGCCCAGTGCGAATTTCAAAACAGCCTATGCCGCTGCGGTGAGTCCGCTCTTGATGGAACCGTTGGGTTCGTCGCGGGTGATGAACCGTTTGAACACGATGATCGTCGCCAGTGTGATGGTGGACAAGGGCCTGTTGCCGGTGGTGATCAAGGGTCTCAAAGATGAAAGCCCAGCGGTGCGTTACTGGGCGGGTCGATCCGCTGGCAACCTGGGCGCAGCAGTGATTTTGTCGCATGGGGAGGAAGGCTCACTGGTCAAACAACTGACCGACAACATCGTCAAGGAGGACAATCGGCTGGTGTTGCAATCGCTGCTTTTGGGGCTGTCCAACCTCAACATCCCCGATGCCAGTACGCAACTGCTGGCCAGCCTCAACGCTCGTGTCGGGGCACACGTGGCCAACCCGGCGCTCACCGCGATGCCCGAAGCACGGGCCTTGGAGACGATGTTCAGCCGAATCGCTCGAACCCTGGGCGGCAATCAACCCGATGCCCAGACCCGCGACATTCTGCGTCAGGCCCTGGCGGTGATGTACCGATATGTCCGTACGACGGCAACGGTGATGGTGAAAAACCCCCCGCAAGGCAGTGATCTGCTTCGTGAATATCAATCGGTGCTGGAAATCGGCGACATCTGGCTGCCCTGGGCTTATGAACGTTTGACGGGCCAGACTCAACTACCCGGCTATAGTCAGCCGATGAAGACAGCACAGTGGAGCACCGTGCTGCTGACGATTCAGGACGATATGTTCAAGACGTTGACCAGCCCGCCCCTGTCGCTCAACGCGGATGATTTGAAGGTGGAATGAGTTTTCAATGATATGGATGGGCGTCAGAAAAAGTTTCAACACAGAGGTCACGGAGGTCACAGAGAAAAGGGGCTAGGGGCTGGGTGCTGGTTGCTGGGCAGATCACTTTGGCATAGATGCTTTCCTAGTTCCTCGGTGCTCTCTGTGTCCTCTGTGTTGAAAATCAGTATGGTTAAGTGAAATTAAAATCCGCCGCCGGACGGGCCGGTGATGATGGAACCAAAGCCCCCGGCCCCGCCCCCGGTACCCCCGGCAGCCCCGGCATTACCGCCTGAAGGTCCGATACGATTGACCACATCATGCCCGACTGTGTTGCCCTGCGGGGCCTCGACTTCACCGCCACCCGAGACGATTTCGTCAATCTTGCGCAAAAGGTCCAGGTGGTCCATCTGGGCGATCTGGAATTGGCGCAAGGTCGGGTTTTTGACAATTTTGCTCTGCACCGCTTCGAGTGTGCGTTTGTCCGCCACCTCGATCGGGCGACCGGAGGCTTCCTTTTGTGCCAGCGTTTGCATCAGCTTGTTGAAGTCCGCAAGCAGGCGTTGGCTTTCCAGATCGTTTTGCAGCAGTTTGACGGCTGACTCCAACCGTTTGGCGGATTCGTGTTCCGAAACCATTTTGCCCAGAGCCGAGGCCGCCTGAAGAATGTCCTGCGTCGTCGCCATAATGCTTCCTATGATCAGTGTCCGTGAATTTTCAACCACGATGGTGAGCCGTAAACCTTCCCCGATGTTCCCATGACCATGACAAAATCGCAAATCGGTTGTCGCGTGGACAGCCGATGATGAATGAACCCAATTGTCCGTACGACAATAACGCTTCAACATAGAAGCACAGAGGGGCTTGGAGCTAGGGGCTTGGAAAACAAAACATGTAAGCATGATCTGCCCAGCCCCTAGCAACAAGCCCCTGGCTACCGCATCTTTTTACAGGATTCTTTTTCTTTATGTCTCGATTTACCCAACGTATTCTGACTCACATTTCCGATCGCCGTTACACGCCCACGAGGGCGGAGGAACTGGCCGACCAACTGGGCATTGCCCCCGATGAACTGGACGAGTTCAGTCGCACCGTCGCGCAACTGGCATCCGAGGGCCAGGTGTTGCGCAGTGGTGAGGACGGTATCGCCCTTCCACCACCCGGGCGTGAAATGGTCGGCGTGTTTCGCAAAGCCTCGCGCGGCTTCGGCTTCATCGTTCCCGAATCGCCCGTCGAACATGGCGACCTGTTCGTGCCCGCGCACATGACCGGCAACGCCCTCACCGGCGACCGCGTGCGTGCCAAGGTGCAGCGCGATGATCATCGTGCCTCATCCGGTTCGGGCAAATCGCCCTACATCGGTCGCATCATCGAAATCATCCAGCGCGCCCAGAACCGCTTCGTCGGCAACCTGCGCAAGCTCGGCTCGCACTGGGTCGTCGATGTCGATGGCCAAACCCTGCGCGAACCGGTCATCGTCCGTGATGCCCACACCAAATCAAAAGGGTCAGCAGGCCCCAAGCCCGGCGAAAAAGTCGTCATCGAATTGTTGGAATACCCCCGCGATGACAAACCAGCCGTGGGCGTGATCGTCGAAGTGCTGGGCGAACAGGGCGAACCCGATGTTGAAACCCTGGGCGTCATGCGTGCCCATGGTTTGAAGGATGGGTTCAGTGATGACGTACTGGCCGATGCCCGCACCGCAGCCCAAAGTTTTTCCGATGGCGCAGTGCCGACCGACCGGGTGGACTTGACCAGTGAACTGATCATCACCATCGACCCGCCCGACGCCAAGGACTATGACGACGCGATTTCGATTCGTCGCCTGGACCAGGGCAGTCGCGGCCATGAGGTTGTGAGCATTCGTGAACGTGATTTGAAGCACCCGATTCACCCCGCAGCGGTGTGGGAACTGGGCGTACACATCGCGCATGCGGCCCACTTTGTGAAACGCGGCAGTGCCCTGGATGAGGAGGCGTATCAGCGGGGTAATAGCACGTACCTGCCCCGCAAGGTGGTGCCGATGTTGCCGGAGGTGCTTTCCAACGGGGTGTGTTCGCTGCAGGAAGGCGTCAATCGATTTTGTCTGTCGGTGTTTCTGACCTACGACGCACAAGGGCAGCGACTGTCGCAACACTTTGCCCGCACCGTGATTCGTTCCAGCAAACGACTGACCTACCTGGAAGCGCAGGCACTGATCGAGGGTGAGTTGCGTGAAGCAATCAAACATGCCCGATCAGAACCCAAGTATGCCAAGCCGGTGCTCGATGCCTTGAAGCACATGAATGAATTGGCACACACGTTGCGGAAACGTCGGTTCAAGGAGGGCATGATTGTGCTGGGTTTGCCGGAGGTGGAACTGGTGTTCGACGATTCGGGACGGGTGGTCGATGCGGTGAAGGAGGATGACGCTTTCACGCATACATTGATTGAAATGTTCATGGTGGAGGCCAATGAGGCGGCGGCGCGGGTGTTTGCCAATTTGGATTTGCCGATGATTCGGCGGGTGCATGCCGATCCGCCGGTGCATGATTTAAGCGAGATGCGCAGCTTCGCCAAGGTGGCGGGACACGATTTGCCTGCCAAGCCGACACGCTTTGACCTGCAACGATTGCTCGATGGTACACGGGGCAAACCGGCACAGTATGCGGTGCATCTGGCGGTGCTCAAAACCCTGGCACGGGCGGAGTACGCGCCGGATTTGGTCGGTCACTTTGCCCTGGCCAGCGACCATTACACGCATTTCACCAGCCCGATTCGCCGATACCCGGATTTGGTGGTGCATCGCGGGTTGGATGCGTATCTGGATGCCTTGCAGGAAGCGGCAGGCGTATCGAATCAAGTGCCCACGAAAGCGGATTTGAAGCGGGTGATGAATCGTTTGCGGGATGATCCGCGTTTGCCGTCGGAGGATGCGCTGCGGGCCTTGGGCAAGCATTGTTCGCAGACCGAGCGCAGGAGTGCTGCTGCGGAAGATGATCTGCGCACGTACCTTGTGCTGGATTTGCTTCGGCATCACCTGGGGGAGGATTATGAAGGCACGGTGACGGGCATCACTGCGGACGGATTATATGTGCAGTTGGATAAATATTTGGTGGATGGTTACATCAAATCGAGCGACCTGCCGGGCGGTGGACCTGCGGATCGCTGGCGGCTGAATCGGCAGACCGGGGCGCTGGTGGCGATGCGTTCGGGCAAGTCGATTCGCATTGGGGATCGATACGTGGTGCGCATCGCCAACGTGAACCCGGTGCGCAGGCATTTGGAGATGGTGATCGTCAGTCAAGTGGGTCAGCCGGTGAAAGAACGCAGGCAGACGCTGCCCGATGGGGCACGCAAGGTGAAAGAGGAACGCATCCGACTCAAACGCGATCGGCGCAAGGACAAACATCGCAAAGGCAGACGGTGAATGGTATTGGTTAGCGCCGCGACTTGTCGCGTCTGATCAGTGATGCGCTATTACGAATACCGCGGGTTGCCACCCGCGGCTATGAAGAAGCGAGTCGTGCATTTGCATGGACGGTTAAAACCGGTTAGAACTGACTGGTCAGTCCGTATCACCCACCGGTTGGTTCCCCAATGTGCGTTTGTGACAAAAAAGAAAAGATCATGAAGGCGGCGGAACGGCTGTTTGCCACCCGGCGTTTTCACGAAATCACCACCGATGATATCGCCCAGGCGGCGGGCGTCGGCAAGGGGACGCTCTACCGATATTTCAAGGACAAGGACGATCTGTTTTTTACCACCGCGGCGGCGGGCTTTGAAGATTTGTGCAACGTGCTGGAAAAAGTCGAGGTGGAGGAAGGCAAGTCGTTTGAGGATCAGTTGTGTCATGCAGCCCGGCAGATCAGTGAGTTTTTTGAAAGTCGCAGGCAGTTGATCCGCATGATGCCTGCGGATGAGGGCATGACCCCGGCGATCAAAAAGAAGGTCGGCGATCACTGGCAGGCAAGTCGGCAACGGTTGCTGAGCGCGGTGGGCGCAATCATGGAACGGGGACAGGTGAAAAAACACCTGCGCCCGGAAACGCCTTCGCTGGTACTGGCTGCTTTTTTTCTGGGTAATCTGCGGACACGGTTCAGGCATCGGGACAGTCTGCCTGCCGAGTATCAAAGCCCGGAGGCGGCGGTGGCGCTGTTTTTGCGCGGGGCTGCGGTGCGACCAGCCAAGGTGTGTTGTGAGCCGATGAACAAACCGGGTCGAAGTGCATGAATGGATGAGGTTCATGATGTTGGATACATGCAAAGGGTTGATTGATGTTCGGTTCACGCCACTGTTGCTGACGGTGCTGGTGATCGGTTTGTCGGGGTGCAAGTCGCCAACGGGGTATCGGGAGGAAGCGGACCAGACGGCAGCGCGGATCATCAGCCAGGTGCGTGGTGAGGTGGCGGGCAACCCGGCTTCGATAGCGATTGAACCGGCAGCGGACACACTGCGTCGGCGGTTGATGCTGGTGCAGGATTTGCCGATGAGCGTGCGTGAGGTGCTGGGCAGTGCGGACATGGAGCCGATTGAACAGTTCCCTGATAAGAAGTATTTGAAACATGAAGGGGTGACATCGTACACGGAGTCGATGGAAGTACCGGGGACGGGGGCGTTGCGGATCAATATGGTGGAGGCTTTGCGGATTGCAGCGGCAGGGAGCAGGGACTATCAGGCTCAAAAGGAGGAAGTGTTTCGCACCGCACTGCGCCTGGACCTGGCGGAACAGGCGTTTCGACTGACCTGGGACGGGCAGGTCAGCAATACCACCTCGGCGGACCTGTCCGGAAGTACCGATGTGTATGCCAACGACACCCGTGGCACGTTGGACCTGACGCAACGCCTGAAAAACGGCATGACTTTCAATACGGCTTTGACGATGAACCTGGTGGCGCTTCTGACAGGGAATCGCGCCAGTGCGCGGGGTTTGGCGGGGGATGCGAGTGTGTCAATGCCGCTGCTTCGAGGCAGTGGTGAGTTCATTGTGACCGAGCCGTTGACGCAGGCACAGCGCGATGTGGTGTATGCGATTTACCGGTTTGAGCGATACAAGCGCACGTTTGCGGTGCGCATCATCAGTGATTACCTGGCGGTGTTGCAGCAATATGATCAGGTGCGTAACGCGGAGGACAACTACCGGCGGCTGGTGACATCAACCCGGCGAGCGCAGCGTTTGCAGGATGCTGGCAGGCTCAAGCCGATTGAGGTGGACCAGTCGAGGCAGAACGAATTGCGTTCAAGGGCATCATGGATCGGGGCACAGCAGACACTGGCCCGACGGGTTGACACTTTCAAGCAGACACTGGGTTTGCCGGTGGATGCGCGGATTGAGTTGGATCGCAGTGATTTGGAATCGATGATGCAGCGTGCCAAGGCTTGGGGGGACACGTTGGTGGTGGAGCGGAGTGAGGAGGAAGTGCCCAGTGCGGATGCGCCGGTGGTGTTGGAGCCGGTGGACATGGTGAATCGTGGGCCTTATGAGTTTGATGAGTTGCCGGCGATCAGGTTGGCGCTGGTGAATCGATTGGATTTGAAGGTGGCGGTGGGTCGGGTGCTGGATCGGCAGCGCGGGGTGGCGGTGGCAGCGGATCGGTTGCGGGCGGATTTGACACTGCTGGCCAGCGGCTCGGCTGGGGCGACGCGCGGAGTGGGGTCGGCAGGTGGTGAGGACGCGGCACTACGATTGGATGATGGGTCGTATTCGGGGGTATTGACGTTGAATTTGCCGTTGGAGCGGACCTCGGAGCGAAACAGTTATCGAGGCAGTTTGATTGATTTGGAAGCGGCGATTCGGTCGCTGCAGGAATCGGAAGATCAAGTCAAGCTGGAGATACGTAATAACCTGCGACGGTTGCTGGAACAGCGGGAGAATTTAAGGATTCAGTCAAGGGCATTGCGCCTGGCGGAGCGGCGGGTGGCCAGTACGAATTTGTTTTTGGAAGCAGGAAGGGCACAGATTCGTGACCTGCTGGAAGCACAGGATGCGCTGGTGACGGCTCAGAATGCGTTCACCTCAGCGATGGTGAGTTACCGGGTGGCGGAACTGGAAATGCAGCGCGATTTGGAAGTGCTGACGGTCAGCGATGAAGGATTGGTGACGGAAGCGGAGGCAGCGAAGGTGCTGCCGAAGTGGGTGGCACCGGCAGAGGCGATATCGCAGGAGTCGGATCGGACAGGTGCGACCAATGGTGTGATGACGGATGAAGGTTCGGTGCGTGATCGCGGTGGAAATGTTGATGCGGGTGAAGGTGAAAACGAGCCTGCACAGGGAGTTCAGCCATGAAGTTGATGCAATGGTTCAAGTCGCTGCGTCGGGGCGTTCAGGTGGCGATCATCGCGGTGGTGGTGCTGTTGGCAGGACTGGTGCTGGCGACCTCGGCAGGTGTGTTCGGCAAGGATGAGGCGGCTGGTGCGATACCGACGTTTGTAGTGCAGCGCGGGCCGCTGACGATCAACGTATTGGACACCGGCACGATCAAACCCCGGCAACAGGAGATCATCAAATCGGATGTCGAGGGCAGCAACACGATCATTTACCTGGTGCCGGAGGGAACAGTCGTCAAACAGGATGATTTGCTGGTGCAACTGGATGCGTCGAAATTGGAGGAAAACCTGCTGAATCAGCAGATCACGGTGCGCAATGCCGAGGCCAGTTTCATTCGTTCGCGTGAACAGTTTTCGATGACGCAGACACAGACGGAAATCGATGTGACCCGCGCCAAACTCGATTACCAGTTTGCGCAGGAAGACCTGACCAACTATGTCGATGGCGAATACCCCAAGCTGCTGATGGAGGCGGACAACCGGATCACGCTGGCCAGGGAACAGATGGAGCAGGCACGGGAAAAATTGCGCTGGTCGGAAAAATTGTTCCAGGAAAAATACATTTCACAGACGGAGTTTGAAAGTGATCGGCTGGCGCTGCAACGGGCGACACTGGATCATGAACTGGCGGTGTCCAACAAGGATTTGCTGGAACGATTCACACGCATTCGCAAACTCAACTCGCTGACCACCAATGTGGATCAGATGAAGCGGGCGCTGGACAAGGCTTTGAGCAAGGCCAACGCGGACATCGTGCAGGCGGAGGCAGACCTGCGGGCCCGACAGGCGGAGTTTGATCGCCAAAAACAACGACTGGATAAAATTCAGGAACAAATCACCAAAACGCGCATCGTCGCGCCACGGGCGGGCATGGTGGTGTATGCCAGCAGTGCGCAGGGCGGCGGTTTTCGGGGCAATACCGAGCCATTGGCGGAAGGGCAGCAGGTGCGTGAGCGACAGGAATTGATCTACCTGCCCACGGCCGCCGAGTTTGATGTGGAATTGAAGATTCATGAATCGAGTTTGGAAAAAGTACGTGTGGGGCAGCCGGTGCGTATCACGGTGGATGCCTTGCCCGTTGAGGTTTTCACAGGTCGTGTATCACGGATTGCGCCGCTGCCGGATGCGACCAGCGTCTGGCTGAACCCGGACCTGAAGGTGTACACCACGACGGTGCAGATCGATGGCGATCACACCAATCTGCGCACGGGGATGAGCTGCCGGGCGGAAGTCATCATCGAACAGTATGACGATGTGGTGTATGTACCGGTGCAGGCGGTGCTGCGGGTGAACGGTCGTCCGACAACGTGGGTGCAACAGGGCAATCGACTGACGCAGCGGACGGTGAGCATTGGGCTGGATAACAACCGCATGGTGCATGTGCTGGAAGGTTTGTCGGCGGGTGAACGAGTGAGTCTGTCGCCACCGCTGGCTGCTGCGGGAGCGACGGAATCGGCGGTTGCACCGGCGGGGGCTGGCAATGGTAGTGCGAATAACAAGGCTGCAACGGCCAATGGTGCAGCAAAGGTGGCAGGGCAAGTCAGCGCTGGGCAACCTGCGGCAAGGCCGCAACCTGCTGCTGCACCTGCGGTTGAACAAATGTCAAGCACAACAACGGCTGCAAGCCCGCAGACGGAGACAACCGCAACGGGTGAACGAGCCGACGGCGGCCAGCGTCAGGGCAACCGGACGGAGCGCATGGCCAACATGAGCGAGGAAGAGCGTGAAGCGATGCGCAAGAGGTTTGAAAGTATGACCCCCGAACAGCGCGATGCCATGCGGCAGCAGATGCGCCGACAACGTGAGCAGCAAAACAGTGAAAGCGGTGCTGCACCGGGGGCACCGGCACCCCCGGCCAACCCGCCACAAACTGCACCCTAGGGCAATTCGCGTAATAAACGAGAATGCTTGGAACCCCTGTCACTCCGAGAGAGGGTGGCCGAGTACGCGAGGCCGGGTGAGGGCGCAATGCAGATAAGTCCGTGAATCAATGGGTTTTCAAATACCATACACGCCCTCACCCTAACCCTCTCCCGGGGGGAGAGGGGACCGAACAAGGCGCACTGCGGTTTCAATATTACGCAAATTGCTTTAAGCCCCGTGATCAGAAGGGCAACCATGACACAGACGATCGCCAATTCATCCCCGCAGACAACTGCCAGTGCAGTGCAACGCAGCGCGAGCGATGTCGTGCTGGAATTGCGGCAGGTGACCAAGGTGTATCAGATGGGCAGTCAGGAAGTGCGTGCCCTGGCGGGAGTGTCGCTGCAAATTAAGCGTGGCAGCTTTTGGGCATTGATGGGAGCCAGCGGTTCGGGGAAAAGCACGATGCTCAATGTACTGGGCTGCCTGGATCGACCCACGACGGGGCATTACTACCTGGAAGGCACGGATGTGGCGACGCTGGAAGATGATGCCTTGTCGGACATTCGCCTGAAGTACCTGGGTTTTATTTTTCAAAACTTCAACCTCATTCCGCAACTGACGGTGGCGGAAAATATTGAACTGCCTTTGTACTACCTCGGCTGGGAATCGGAAAAGGCCTCGGCTCGTGCTGCGGAACTGGCAGAACTGGTCGGGCTGGGGCAACGACTGGGGCATCGGCCTTCGGAACTTTCCGGCGGACAACAGCAGCGCGTCGCCATCGCCCGTTCATTGGCCAACGATCCGTCGATACTGCTGGCCGATGAACCCACCGGCAACCTCGACTCGGCGACCGGCGAGCAGATCATGGCCTTGTTAAAAAAACTCAATGCTCAGGGGCGCACCATTGTGATGGTGACGCATGAAGCCGACATCGCCGCCAACGCACGTCAACGATTGATCATGAAGGACGGCCTGATTCATCACATGGAAGGCGAGGGGTTGTAAGTCAGAATGAAACGTTCACCAGAGAGGGAGCCGGGAGCTTGGAGCTTGGAGATGGGAAATGGGAAAATTGTATAGGAGGGCTCATGTGCCGATATGTTCTGCCAAGCCCCTAGCCCCTAGCTCCCTCATTCTATGTTTCGTGGCCAAAGCTCTGTGCTCGATTTCGGTTCAGGCGTCGATTCAGGAATTGTTGACATGAACCTCAAAACCATGCGGCTGCTGTTGGACATTCGGCTGGGCATCAAAAACCTGCTGCTGCACAAGCTGCGTTCGTTTTTGACCATGCTGGGCGTGGTGTTCGGCGTGGCCAGTGTGGTGGCGATGTTGTCGGTGGGCGAAGGGGCAAGTGTGCAGGCATTGGAACAGATTCGCAGACTGGGCAGCAACAACATCATCATCAACGCGGTCAAGCCCACGGAAGACACCGCCAGCAGCAGTAGGCAGCGCACGTACATGAGCGTTTACGGATTGACTTACGATGATTTGGATCGCATTCAAAGCGGTTTCGAAACGGTGAAGCGGGCTGTGCCGGTGAAGGTGGTGCGCAAGGAGGGGCGATTGCGGGAACGGGCGATGGAATTGCGTGTGGTGGGCACGACGCCGGACTGGTTTGCGTTGGTGCAGCGGCCGCTGATTGCCGGGCGGGTGATGCTGCCGCAGGACCAGCGCGAACGCGCCAATGTGGTGTTGCTGACGGAGTTCGGTGCCCGCAAGTTGCTCGCAGCCGAGAATACCCTGGGGCAGACATTGAGCATCGGCGGCAACGCTTTTCAGATCATCGGCATCATTCAAAGTGAACAGTCACAGGCGGGAGGGATTCAGACGCCCGATCAGGAGGTCGATGCGTACATACCCATCGAGGTGGCCAAGGAGCGGTATGGCGATGTGATGGTGCGGAACACGGCAGGCAGCAGAGAACGGGAAATGGTGGAACTGCATCAGATCATTGTGGAAGTGGACGGACGCGAGAACGTGGAAAAGACGGCGGCGGCACTGGAGGCGGTGCTCAAACATTTTCACAAGCGTGAGGATTACCGCATGAGTGTGCCGCTGGCTTTGCTGCGACAGGCGGAGGCGACCAAGCGGACGTTCAACATTGTGCTGGGTTCGATTGCGGGGATCAGTCTGCTGGTGGGGGGCATCGGCATCATGAACATCATGCTGGCGTCGGTGACCGAACGCACCCGCGAGATCGGTATTCGCAGGGCGATTGGTGCGAAAAAGAAACAGATCATCACCCAGTTTTTGATTGAAACGGTGGTGCTGTCGCTCATCGGCGGAGCGGTGGGGATTGCGCTGGGGGTGACGATTCCGATTGTGATTACGTTGCTGGCCCAAATGCCGACGGTGACGACGTGGTGGAGTCTGGTACTGTCGGTGGGCATCAGCATGGGCGTGGGCATCGTGTTCGGGCTTTACCCGGCGATTCGGGCTGCGAATCTGGACCCGATCGTGGCACTGAGGCATGATTGATCCGTCAATGACTGGCGGTTTGGTTTTGCTTGGTTCGATTATTTACTGATATGCTTTGCAGAACAATGGACGGTTCACCGCTTGATTTATTGACGATTCAGGGCTTCAAGTCGATCCGCTCGCTTGAGTCTTTCAAGCTGGGAAGCCTTAATGTTCTGATCGGCGCCAATGGCGCGGGGAAAAGTAATTTCGTTGAATTTTTCGAATTGATACGACATGTTATCCAACGAAAATTTCAAGAATACATTCATTTACGTGGAGGAGCGGACATCTGTTTTTATTTGGGGCCAAAGTTAACCCGTCAGATTGAAGCGCAGTTATGTTTTGGCAAAGTGAAATATACTCTGCATTTAGTTCCTACAGATCTCAATGCCATCCTTGTTCAGGAAAAACTCAATGATTCGGATGCAAGAATTCATGATGCATCGTCCGGCTTAGAGGCAGGCTTAGAGCCTATCCGAATACCCCGCTGTCAGCACCGAGCCGTATCGGCATGGTTCAGTGCGCGGAGGGCGAAGCAGGCGATGCCGCAGTGCATCGTCGATGCAGCCCGACAAAGCAATGGGCCGTGCCGATACGGCGAATGTAAGCGGGGTATTCGGATAGGCTCTTAATCACTCTTCGGCATAAACCTGAGAAACAATCGTCTTACGTTATTTTCGACCACATTTTAGAGTGGTCTGTCTACCATTTAAATGACACAAGTTCATTGTCTTTAATGTTACGGGATCAATCCGTCCGTGATGATGAACGCTTTCGTCACGATGCGTCCAATATCGCAGCTTTTTTATTGAAGTTGAAAGCAACGCCGCAGGCCTACGAACTGATTCGCAATACCGTTCGTCTGATCGCCCCCTACTTCGATGACTTTTTACTCCGACCTCGCAAGTTGGGTGAAAACGAAGTCGTCCGGTTGGAATGGACGCAGAAAGGCAGTGATTTTCCCTTTCAGCCGAGCCAGCTTTCGGACGGGACCTTGCGTTTCATTTGTCTGGCGACGGCACTGCTGCAACCGGACCCGCCTTCGACGATCATCATTGATGAGCCGGAGTTGGGCTTGCATCCTTACGCGCTTGCGGTCCTGGCGGACCTGATGAAGTCAGCCTCCAAGCGGCGGCAGGTCATCGTGTCCACGCAGTCGCCGACGCTGGTGGATCATTTTGAACCAAGCGACATCATTGTGGTGAACCGTGCGGATGGGCAATCGACCTTTGAACGCCTGGATGAAAAACAGCTCAAGGATTGGCTGGCGGATTACAGTATTGGTGAGCTTTGGCAGAAGAATGTGATTCGCGGGGGGCCGGGGCATGAGTAAATTCATATATGCCTTGGTGGAAGGACAGACCGAGCGTGGGTTTGTGACCCAGGTATTGGCACCTCATTTGGGAATGCTCGGTTTGACGATCCAGCCGGTGTTGCCGGGCAAACGTGGGGGTGTTCCGCCGTGGTCGGCTGCTTGCGATGAAATCCAACGGCTGCTCAAAAGCGGTCACTGCTGCACGACCATGTTTGATTTTTATGGCATGCCCAAGGATTGGCCCGGACGAGCGGAGGCTTCGCAGTATCCCTGGCAGCAAAGAGCGGCTCACGTTCAGAAACAGATGCTCGCGGATGTTCAAGCGAAAATGGGTGCGGGTTTTCACCTGCAACATTTTGTTCCCTATGTGCAACTGCATGAGTATGAAGCGTTGGTTTTTGCGGATATCGGGGAGCTGACCAGCGCAGTCGCCAGTATGGCGGACAAAAGCGAAAAAAAAATTGCGCGACGAATTTCAGCGGATCGTCGCACAGGCAGGTCAGCCTGAAGCCGTCAACGATGGATATGAAACCTGTCCTTCGCGACAGATTCAACAAATCGTTCCCAGTTACGCCAAAGTCGCCCAAGGCGTGATCGTGGCAGAAAAAATAGGAATCGCCCGCTTGCGCCAGGCTTGTCCGCATTTCAACGATTGGATCACGCGATTGGAAGCCATCAGTAACCGATGTACCGATTAACCACCCCGGCCAAACGCGACAAGTCGCGGCGCTAAAAAACATATGACGCCGAGGGATTTAGAAACTGTTTCATAACTGGTTTGAGTGGGGCAGGTGTCCTTTGCTTGATTCTGAGCCGCGAACGGTAGTGAGCGGTTCTTGGTTTTGCAAAGAACCACTCGCTTCCGCTCGTGGCTCCGAGTCCGAATGGAACATTAAAATGGGTTTGCGCTCATGGGCAGGCGGGACGCCACCCCACCATGTACTGAGTTATGAAACAGTTTCGTAGCCCTGTCCGAATCCCCCGCTTGCATTCGCCGCACACGTCATTCTGGTGAACCGAATGTTTCAGAGTTACCCTATTGCCATGTCAAATCCACTTCAAACACCTGTTTGTGAATCCATTTTCGAACCAACCCGTAGCACGCCGGTGGTTGGCCGCTTTGATGTGGTGGTTGCCGGTGGCGGCCCTGCCGGCGTTGCCGCAGCGGTAACAGCTGCCCGATCCGGTGCCTCGGTCTTGCTGATCGAGCTTCAGGGTGCGCTGGGCGGCGTGTGGACGGCAGGCCTGCTCAGTCACATCATTGACTGGCACAACAAGCCCGGACTCATGATCGAAATCATGAACCGACTTGACGCGATGAGCGGCAAGGCCCCGGACGATCACAGTTACGAGGCAGAGGTGATGAAGCGTGTGTTGGATGACATGACTGACGAGGCAGGGGTGCGTGTTCGACTGCATAGTCGGATCGTGGCGGCACAGGTGCAACCGGATCGCCGACTCACGCACGTCATCACCGAAAGCAAGTCCGGGCGACAGGCTTGGGCGGGGCGAATTTTCATTGATTGCACCGGTGACGGGGATTTGGCTGCACAGGCTGGCTGCGGGTTCGATATCGGGCATCCGCAAACCGGTCAGTGTCAGCCATTGTCGCTCATGGCCGTGCTTTGCGGCGCCAGCGACCCCGACCTTGAACCGTTCATCATCGGGCAAGAATATGGCTTTGATGAACCCAAAAACAGACTGCTGGAGCGTTTAGCCGCTGTCGGTCTTCAGCCCAGTTACAGTCGTCCGACATTGTTTCGCATCCAACGCGGACTGCTGGCGATGATGGCCAATCACGAATATGGCATCCGTTGTGATGATGCCCAAGCCATCACCGCCGCAACCATGCGCGCCCGGCGTGAGGTTCATCGTGTGGTCGAGACTCTTTGTCGCACTGGCAGGCCGTTCGCCTCTTTGCGGATCGTCGCCACCTCCGCACACATCGGCGTCCGGGAAGGCCGACGCATCCATGGCCGTTACACCCTCACTGCCGACGATCTGCGATGCGGTGCGCGCTTTGACGATGCGGTCTGCCGCGTCACGTTTCCGGTTGACGTTCATGCGACAAGCCCGAAGCATGGTGAGGGCGGCGGATATGACAACTCCGGTGTCAAGGCTCAACCCTATGACGTGCCCTTGCGATCTCTGCTCGCAGCAGATATCGACAACCTGCTCATGGCCGGTCGTTGCATCAGCGGCGACTTCATCGCCCATGCCAGCTACCGGGTTACCGGCAATGCCGTGGCCATGGGTCAGGCAGCCGGCCACCACGCTGCACACCAGGCAACACAGGCAAGCTGATCACTCGAAAAATGTTTGTTTTTAGCAATGAATCACTGATTTTGATGAATTGCGAGCTAACTTACATCAATGTCAATGAAGTTGATGCAAGATATGTCAATTGATGATTGCCACCATTTATGAAATTGCGAAGCTCACAGGTATTTTGTCCAAAACGGTGTCGAACGTGATAACCGGTCGGCTTGAGGCCAAACGCTTCGATGCGGTCAAGCGTGCGGCATGTGTACGCAAGGTCGCACAATAGTTGAGTTACCAACCTAATCCGGCAGTATGAGCAATCCGCGAAGACCAATCACGTTATATCGGTGTCGTGTTTCATTCTTTGGGCGAAGCTGGTCATGGTGATCATGCCTTGGACACCGTCAGCGGCATCCATAGCGTGCTCGAACCTGCCAATTACACCAATTGTCTGGTTATATTTTCTTCATGCCCTTCATGTATTCGTGGCCGCTCTTTCATACGATCTGTGCTTTGTCGCTGGGTTGAATCCACGGCCCCATGTTCAACTTTGCCGCCTTTGCGGGCTGAGGCGACAGGGTTATGCAGGCAAGTCATTAAATACTTTGGCGTCTGATGATTTTGCATGGTTGGTTTGACGATGTTGGAACTGTTCTCACCCAAACCATTGCCTGCCAGGAGCCAAGTCATGACCCTGAACAAAACCATCAAAGTGCTCGGCTGCGCCACGGCTGTGATTTTCGTACTCAGTCTGGTCGGCTGCCAAACCGCCACGACCACACAGGTTCGTAATCAGCCGGCCGATGGCTCGACGCTGAGTGCCGGGGATGCCTTGGGCAGTCGATGCTATCCAAGTGTCAACACCCGTGGTTCCACCAGCGTCACCGCGGTGGGCACGGTGAGCAGTGTTGATATGAATTGGTGAGGTGGCGTGAAGTGGCCGAGTGGCGAAACAGTATTCGGAAGTTAGCGCCGCGATTTATCGCGTCTGGTCGGTTGCGGTTAATCGGTTGGTCGGTGAGTCGGTTAATCGGTCAGAAAAAATACAATTCCGTCTGCGCAGCCGAGTCGCCAAACCATACCCGGGCCCTCACCACTCGCTGAGCTCGTGGTTCGTTCCCGGCTTGGCCACTTCACAAAACGCGATCTATCACGGCGCTAACCGCAACGCCGACGCAAAGCGTCCGCGCTAAACATTTCAAATCACTTGATCACTCGGTCGCACCACCACTGCTTCCAACCCATTTGCCCCAACCTTGATTTACCCCCACAATCACGTCCATGCTCGCTGATTATCTGCGTTCGTTTTTGCCGAGGTCGCAACCCTGGATCACACGGCAAAGCTACGCGCATGAAATCATCACCGCTTCAACCTACCCCGTGGCCATGGCCCTGATCGAGGGCAGCGTCATCGGCATTCTGGCGGCCAAGGCTTTTCATGTGACGCCGTTGCAGTTTGCCACACTCATGGCTGCGCCCAACTTCGCCAACCTCACCAGCGTTCTTTGGGCGCAATGGTCACGCGGCAAACCCAAGGTTGCCTTCCTCAATCGTCTGCAATATGTGCTGCTGCTGCTGGTGGCCGGGGTGGCCTTGCTACCCACCAGTCCGACCGGGGCATGGTTGTTGACCCTGCAGGTGATCGTGATGCGTTGCCTCGTGGCCGGGGTGGTGACGTTGCGCAGTACCATTTGGCGACACAATTACCCGCGCCATGTGCGTGCCAGTGTCACCGGTCGCATCACGCTCATGCAAAGCCTGATCGTCGCCATTGCACCGCTGCTGGGTTACGGATTGCTGGACCTGTACCCGCAGGCGTTTCCCTACGTGTACCTGACCGGGGCCTTGATCGGCACCATCGGCGCCATCGCCTACGGCAAGGTACGTTTACGCGGCGAAAAAGAATTACTGGCCTTCGAACGTCGCTCCACCCAGCCCACGCCCCATGGCACACCCGCCCCCATCTACGAATTCGACCCCACACCGCAGCAGGAAACATTCTGGTACGTGTTGCGCCATGACCATCACTATCGTCGCTACATGCTCTGGCAGTTCATCTCCGGCGGCAGCAACATGATGGGCGAAACCATTCTGGTTTACATCGTGGCGGACATGACGCGACATCTGACCAGTGGTTATTTCGTGGCCATCGGTCTGACCACCGCCCTGCCCATGATCGTCAGCGTGCTGACGCTCTCCTTGTGGGCCAAACAATTGGACCGTATGCACATCGCACGCTTTCGCGCCAGGCAATCGTGGTGGTGGATTGCCGACCAATTGACCAATTGGGTGAGTTTGTACTTCGGCTCACTCTGGCTGCTGGCTCTGGCACGGTGTATTCAAGGTGCGACAAGGGGTGCGGGCATGCTTGCCTGGAACCTGGGGCACAACGATTTTGCCAGTCGCAGGCTCGTGGCGGTGTACATGGGTATTCATGTCACGCTCACCGGTGTACGCGGGGCGATCGTGCCGTTTGTGGGCATGTGGTTGTATCAAGGCATGCCGGGGTTCACCTTGCCCTGGGTCAACCTGTCAGTACCGGGCATTGATGGCATCCATGTGCATCTGTTTCTGCTCACCACACTGATGATGGTGATTTCCAACCGGGGTTTTAATCAGTTGGCGAAGGTGATGGAAAACAAACCCAAGTCGGATGCGTGAGATGTTGACTCGAGTGACGCCGAGGGCTTTGGCCCCGGTTTCATGTAAAAAAACATCCGGTGCACAAGGGCACGGCGTCGGCCACTGGGCCACTATGTTTTCAGACGTAGGGTATTATGTCGCCCATGATTAAAGCCATTGTCAGTGTTGTGGGGCGTGATCAGAAAGGCGTGGTCGCCAAGTTCGCCACGCGCATGGCTGAGCACGGCGTCAACATCGAAGACCTTCAGCAACAGGTCGTACACGGGCGGTTCATCATGGACATGCTCGTCGATCTGGCGGACCTGTCCGTGAGCCTGGATGAACTGATCACCGAACTGATCGCGCTGGGCAAAACCCTCGAAATGGAAGTGCGCGTCACCCTGCAACGGCGGTCACGCAAACGTGTGGCCCTTCTCGTCAGCAAGGAACGTCACTGCCTGGACCAGCTCATCGAAGACCATCGATTGGGTAAATTGCAGGGTGATTTGGTAGCAGTGCTGTCGAACCACCCGGACATGGAACCCATCGCCCGTGAAGCGGGGTTGCCCTACGACTGGCAACCGGCCAGTGGTGCGGTGAACAAAGAAGGTCAACCCGGTGACAAGGTGAAACACTTTGCCTGGCTGATGCAGAAACTGGCGCAGTTGAATGTCGATTTGGTAGTACTGGCCCGTTACATGCAGGTGCTGCCTGCTGAAATGGTGCAAAGCTATCGTGATCGCATCATCAACATTCACCCGTCCCTGCTGCCTTACTTTCCCGGCGCCAATGCGTATGAACAGGCCTGGAAATCGGGCGTGCGCGTCTCCGGTTGCACGGCTCACTTTGTCACCGAAAACCTCGACGAAGGCCCGGTCGTTTTGCAGGACGTGTTTCATATCGAGGTCGGCAAAGACACAGCCAACGATGTGAAGAAAAAAGGCCAGGCACTGGAAGCAGCGGTGCTGTCGCAGGCGGTGCAAATGTTTTTGGATGAAAAACTGCTGGTGGTCGATGGCAAGGTGGTTTTCCGTCCGGGCATTCAGCGGTTTTTGGAAAACCAGTAGAAACACACTCATAAAAGAGTGTCACACAGCGTACCGAATTGTACTGCGTGCCGATTCCGTACACTCGACCACTCCATCACTGCTATTCAAACAACAACCCCTGTCCGTCCAACTGCGGGCGACGAAATGCACCGTGATTCAAATGCGGCATGGGTTGATCAAGCCCATACTTGCGGGCAAACACCTTGAACACCTGACCCACCTGCTGAGCCACGCGACCCTTGCCCCGTGCCCGCCAGGCTGCATCTGCATCGTACAACCTGCCCCCGTACACCTCACGCAGCAAATTCAGCGCATGCTCCGCCCGTTGCGGAAAGTGCCTGCGTAACCAATCTTCGTACAACTCCTTCAACTGCCAGGGCAAACGCATCAACATGTACCCCGCCCGCACCGCCCCCGCCTCAGCCACCGCCTTGAGTATGGCAGGCAGTTCATGGTCCGTCAGCCCCGGTATCACCGGCGCGATATTCACATTCACCGGCAAGCCGGCCTTGCTCAGTGCAGCGACCAATTCCAACCGATCACGCGGCGAACTGGCACGCGGTTCCGACAACGATGCAAAACGATTGTCCAACGTGGTGATCGTCACCGTCACCGCCAAACACTGGTGCCGATGCAACTCAATCAGATAGTCAAGGTCGCGCAGCAGCAACTTGCTTTTGGTGATGATCGATACCGGTTGCCGACACTCGGCCAGTACCGCCAGGCATTGCCGACTGATCTGCAATTCGGCCTCGATGGGTTGCCAGCAATCGGTGATACCCGACATGATGATCGTTGCCGCCTGCCAGCGCGGGTGCGCCAGTTCACGACGAAGCATGTTGGCAGCGTCGTACTTGGCCATGAGTTTGGTTTCGAAGTCGATGCCGCAGGAGTAGCCCAAATATTCGTGATAGGTACGTGCGTAACAATAAATGCAGCCATGCGCACAACCACGATAGGGGTTGAGCGTCCAATCGAAGCCGACCAGTTCGCTCTGCACTTCATTGATGATGGTTTTGGCTTGATCGGGCAGCACCTGCGTGGGCAACTGAGCCGGGGGCTGGTCGTCGGCTTCCGTGGCACGATGGTCCAGGTATTCGCCCAACACATGCAGCCGAACGGTTTCAAATCGATTGCCGGGGTTGAGTCCCGCGCCACGCCCTTTGCCTGCGAACAAACCATCCTCACGGGGCTTCAATTGCAACGGCGCATCGACATACTCGCCGACCTGAGCTTTGCCTTTGCGGTTGTCGTAGCGCTTGCGTGCCATACCAAACAATATGCGAACAAACGTGTGAATTCAAAAAGAAAATTTCACCACAGAGACACCGAGGCACCGAGAAGAATATGAACCTTTCATAAACCGGTAAACCGCCGAATCACTTGTTTACGGGCTTTTTTTACTTGCTTGTTTTTTTTGTTTTTGATTCTTTTTGCTTCATTCTGAATCATATTTCTTCTCTGCTCTGTGTCTCTGTGCCTCGGTGGTGAATGCTTTCAGGCGTTGCGGTACAAATCACGATCACTTCCGTCGTCATCGGGGGTGATGCTATCATCGCCGCCAACATGTCCAACCCGCTTACCAAGCCGACGGAACTGATTGCGCCGTTTCTGCACGACCTTCAGCGTTACGACCGTCGCCTGTTTCGAGCCGACCTGGTGGCCGGGGCCAGCGTGGCCATGGTGGCGTTACCGCAAAGCATGGCTTACGCCATGATCGCCAAGGTTCCGCCGGTGTACGGCATTTACGCCGCCATCGTGCAGGGTCTGATCGCCGCCTTATTCACCAGCAGCAGTCATCTGTCCACCGGCCCGGTCAATGCCATGAGTCTGCTCATCGGCTCGGTCATCGGCACCATGGCGCTGTCCGCCGAGGAACGTGTGCCCTTTGCCATTCTGCTCACCTTTCTGGTCGGCACGATTCAAATCGGCTGTTACCTTTTGAAAATCGGCACACTGGTGCGATACATCAGTCATGAAGTGATTGTCGGCTTCACCGCCGGGGCCGGCATTTTGATAGCCGTGCAACAAATCCCGCATTTTTTGGGCGTGCGCACCGCGGGGGTCATCAGCACTCTGCCCGGCGAATTGCTCCCCGCACTTGAAAAGGTGTATCACAAACTCGGCGATGCCAACACCAGTGCCATCATGATCGGCTTATCCACCATGGCCCTGGTTCTCATCGGGCGACGCATTTCCAAATTCATTCCCGGCCCGTTATTGGCGGTGATATTCAGTGCCGCTCTGGTCGCACTGATGGGTTGGCACAGTGAACATTTGCCCGTCGTCGGCCCGATCGCCCGTGAACTGCCTTCCTTCACCGTCCCGGAACTCACAAGCCCCGAAATGCGCACGCTCATGACCGCAGCCGTGGCCATTGCGCTGGTGGGCGTGTTGGAAGCGTATTCGATCGCCCGTGCCATTGCGGTACACACCGGCGAAAACATCGAGCCGGACCGTGAATTTTTAACCCAGGGCGCCGCCAACTTCACCTCCAGTTTTTTTCAGTGCATTCCCGGTTCCGGCAGCCTGTCACGCACCGCATTCAATTTTCAGGCTGGGGCACGCACACGACTTTCCGGCATGTATTGCAGTCTGATCGTCGCCGCCATATTTTTGCTGTTGGCCGACTATGCACGACATATTCCGCTGGCCTGTCTGGCGGCCATCCTTTTCATCATCGCCTACGGCCTGATCGACTGGCGGCACATCATCCGCGTCGCCAAGTCCAGTCGTTCCGACTTTGCCGTCTGCATGGTGACGCTGGTTTGCTGTCTGCTCATTCCGTTGGAGTTCGCCATTTTTGTCGGAGTGCTGCTCAACATTGCTGCCTACCTCCGCCGCACCAGCACCGTCCACATTGCCGAAATGGTCACCGATGACAAGGGGACCATCATCGAACGCCCCCTCATCGATGCCGAGGGCAATAAGTCCGTCGTGGTATTACAGGTCGAAGGCAATTTGTTTTTCGGCGTGGCGGATGAACTGCGTGAACGATTGACAGCCGTGGCTCAAAGCGGCGCCAAGGTGATTGTGCTTCGCCTCAAACGCGCCCACAGCATCGATGCCACGATTCTGCACGAACTCGAACAATTCGCCCGCATGATGCAAAGCACTGATCGCCACGTGCTGCTCTGCGGCATTCGCCCCGACCTGATGCAGCGCATGTCCACCTATGGCCTGCTCGACACCCTCGGCTCACAAAATGTCTTTCCAGCCGCCACGGGCATTTTCACCAGCATGAAAAACGCCCTGACCCGCGCCCGTAGCCTCGTCGGCGCCTCCATCGACACCACCGGCCTGGACATGGCCGACGAACTGGGCAATTGGTATTACCAGATATAGAGCAATTCGCGTAATTATTTGACCATAGAGCGGTTTCAGTTCGAGTGTAGCGTCTTGCGCCCCCTCTCCCTCCGGGAGAGGGTGGCCGAGTCCCCCCCGGGGGCGAGGTCGGGTGAGGGCGTGCTTGGTATTTGATACCACTTTGATGTCAAACGTATCGTTTTATCGATACTCATGTCGGGTCGGATTTGAAATGGTCAACATCGATGCGGGACTCAGAGCCGCAAGTGGTAACGAGCGGCGTGTTTGAAGAACCACTCGCTTCCGCTCGTGGCTCTGAATAACACCGACGATCAATCGCGGCACTAACGACCGAATACGGTTCCGTCCCTTGACCATTTGGCCATTTGAGCACCTCGTCGAATACCCGATCCCTCGCGGCCAAGCCGCTCGTATTCGCCTTGGTTTTGAATATTCGAAATCCGAAATTCATATCACTCGACCACTTCGCTTTAACTCACTCCCCCAACCTTGCCAGTTGCTCACGTGCCCAGCTCGCCCACTCCGGTCGGCTGTCCTTTTCCACCACCACCGTCAGCAACCTTCGCACTTCATCGCCCTTGTCGCCCCGACGCACCAAGGCTCGCGCCAAATTCGCCTGATAGCTCACGTTCTCTCCATCCAACCCGACTGCTTTGCGATATTCCTCCACCGCGCGGTCCAGTTCCCCCGCCTGTTCATACACCATCCCCAAATTGTTCCAAGGCTCGGCCTGTCGGGGCATCAACTTCTTGGCAAACTCAAATTCCCATGCTGCTGCGTACCAATCCTTTTTCTTGAAATACACCTTCCCCAAATTGTTGTGAGCCGGGCCGAAATCGACATCCGCCTCCAGCGATTCCTTGAACGCCTTTTCCGCTTGTTCCAGGTCGCCGGCATCCAAATGTTTCAAACCCTGCGCATGCCACCGCCGGGCTGACTCCGTGTCACGCAACGGTGCCGCACTGATCGTGCGATAGTTGCCCGTCGGGTTGTCAACGTCACCAACCCCTGTCCGAGTTTTGCTTGAAGCGCAACCACCCAACACACTCAGCCCGACGATCAGCCCGAAAATCATTCGCACGCTTACACGCATAATCGTTCTCATCAACCCGGTGTTCGCCCTTCACGCTGTCCCCTGCTGATCGGTGCGTACAACAAATACACCACCGTCACCTGCACATCCCACGTTTTTTCATCCGCCTCGCCACGCGGTGTCCGCAACCGCAAATCACGCACACTCAGCCCCGTCTCGCTGGTCAAATGATAAAGCATCGTTACTACCTGCGTCAGCGTCGCCCCACGCAACGACAAAGCCGTCGGCTTTTGCACATACGGCGTATTCCCCGCCCGACGACCCGGTTGTGGTGCCACGCTTTCCAACGCCGACGACGACAGCCCTGCCTTCTGCATCGCCGCTTCAATCCGCTGACCCAGTTCCTGCACCCCCATGTCCTGCACCGCAGCCACCCTCGGCTGAGCCTGCAACCTTGCAATTTCCTCCGCCGCCGCCTGACACACCGCCAAATCCTGCGCCATCACTTGCGCCTGCCGTCGTTGACCCGTCATCCATGAAAAGTTCCACCATACCGCCCCCGCCAGTATCATCACCAATAAACCCAACAACCATTGCTGCCGCCTCAACGCCCCCGCCGATGTTGTTGTACGGGTTGCTTCCGCAACACCCGCGACTCGCTTCCACCGCAACCATGATGTAATACTCATCGCTCACCCCGCTCGCGCACCGCGACGCTCACCTTGGGTTTGGCTGTGAAACTGAAACCTACCCCCTGTTCACGCAGCACCTGTGTCCGAGGCGGTTCCACCTCATACCAGCCTGTCTGTCGAATAACCGTCGCCAATCGTTCCGCATCGCTGTGACTGCGGGCCTCGCCATCCAAGCGCACCACGCCCGACTCGATGCTCATCTCCAAAACGCGCACCCGTAAATCCCTCGGCACACTTCCGAGTACCTGCTGCCAATGCACCAAGGCATGATCAACCGCACCCTCCTGCAAACCCGTTTCCGCCTGCCCGCTCAAACCCGCCAATTTGCGCTGTTCACTCACCAATCGCCCGCGAATGTTGCCCACCGGCACACGCTGCCCCGGCAACGCCTCCTTGAAAACCTCCGCCTGGGCCTGCAATGATTCACGCACCTGTCCCTGATACAGCCGACCACGCCACTGCATCACCACGCTGACACTCACCAAAAGCACCATCGCCGCTGCTGCCAGCATCATCCACGACCGCTGATACGCGCCCTGATGATCCGGTGCTGCCAGCGCATCACGTCGTAAATCAATGATTGGCTGCACGGAACCGTTGATGATTTTTTCCGCCTGCAAACAAGCCGCATCCATCAGCCCGGTAGCCGACAAATCCAATATCCGTTGACGTTGTGAAACTGTTGGTGAACCGATTCCTTCCAGCCATGATTTATTCACTGGCCCTAACAGCACGACCACCGGTTGCTTGTCGGTTGAAGTTTTTGCTTCCTCATCACGCATCGCTTGTTCAACACACGCCTTCGCCGCCGCATGGTCCGTCGCCAACCATGACCATGCCACCACCCGCCCCTCACGCAAACTCAGCCAGTCATAACCGACCTGATTGTGATCACTCTGTATTGGTGTTGCACCGTTACCACCATCGGTGCGTTCATCGTCATTGTTCGCCGGCGTTGCCATCAGCAGCCCGGTCAACTGCGGGTGTTCCTCCAATACATGCCCCGCCGCCAGCAAGGTCATCGGCACGACATGTCGCACCGACACGCCCGCCTTTTCCAAAGCCTCGATCATCGGTTGCAGCGTCACCGTTTCACACGCCACACCCAGTGCCTGCGTCTCGTCGATTTCCACAAAATCAACCACCACCTCTTCCGCTGACACCGGCAAATGTTCCTCCAACCCATACACCATCGCCTGCCGTCGCCCCGATCGTGGCAACCCGCTCGTATCCACCTTCGCACACAAACACATCGACGACGGCACCGCCAGCACCATCGGCTGATCGACGTACCCCTTCGCAACCAACGCTTCTTTCACCTTCCCCGCACGCACTTCCACCGCTTCACTTTCCACCCATGTCACCACCTCCGCGCAATACGTACCCTCACGCTGGGCAAGCACCCGTGCATGATTCGCTTCCAACAAAATGAGTATCACTTCACTCATGGCTGCATTCCATAATCGCTCTTTTATCAGAGCCGGGGCGTGTCGCCCCGGTGTGAATCATCTCACGCTTACTCCGCGAGCAACGCCATGACCGTGTGTCATCCTGGGTTGTTGGCTGCATTGTTGTCATCGGGTTGGTTTATCATCATCGGTTGCGTCGGCTTTGCGCCTTGCTGCGGCGAACTGGTTCCGTCCTGATTCGCCGAAGTTGCGCTGTTGCCACCTGCTTTCTGCATGGCCCGTTTTGCCCTGATTTCATCCAATCGCTTCTGCACCTCCGGCGGCAACGGCCTGCGTGTCGTGCCCACACTCGTTCCCACCGTCGCACCACCCGTTGTCATCGCATTCCCAGCGCCGCCTGCCGACATCGCCGACAAACCCTCCGTTTGCATCGGCACCATCAACGTTTGCGTCACCCCGCCAAACACCACCACTGCGCGATCAACCTCCACCTTCGTCACTTTCACCTTGCCTCCCGAATCGTCCACCATCTGCCCCACCGGGCACACTTCCACCGACCCATCCGGTTTTTGAAAAAGCGCCATCGAATGCCCCGGCTCAACCACCACCCCGACCAATTTCAAACTCATCGCTCGCCCCGTCCCGTCACCAGCCATGAACTCCTCATCCGCTGCGTCCCCAAACACCGGTCGCCGCCAGTTGTAATTCGCCAACTTCTGCAACCCCGCAAGGTCCGCCTTTGGGTTCACGTTTGCTGACCCCTGGTTTGTCGCACCCGCCGCAGCCGTCGCCGTTGGTACCACCGCACCCGATTTCCCCGGTTCCGCCTCCATCGTTTTCACGGGCAACAATAAACCCAGCAACAGCACCAACCCCGCCGCCATGATCAATATGATCGTGCTGCGTTTCATCCATCGCTGTTGTTGCTGCCTGCTCATCATCACCATGCAAACTCATATTGTTCCGCGTTGCGCCACTTTTCCATCTCACTGCCTTCACTCACACCCGCCGTTCCGCCCACCGTCACCATCAGCGTGTACCAGTCGCGTTGTCCGCCCCGTGCCACAACCCAAAGCCCATGCACCCCCGATTGATCCGTCAGCAACCCCTCCAACTTTTGCCTGGTTGTGTCCTCCAAATCCGCCACCCCTTTCAACCACTGCGCCTTCGTTCCAAACGGCTGATCCGCCACCGCTTCCAACAACTCCCCCATCTGCCTTTTCGTCAGCAACTCACCACACACCTCTTCAACCACCCGCCGGGTTGCCCGCCTTGCATTCACCGCCCCATTTCCCCAACATGTGATATCGCTCACCAACCCTCGTCCCTTTTCATCGCCGATCAAATCCCCCGGCGACGCTTCCGCAAACAACTGACCATACGCCCCCAGTCGCGCCAAACCCTTGAACGATTCACCCCCAGCCAACCCCTCCGCCATCGGCCTGACTCGAATCGTCACCGCTTCAACCTCCCCAACGCGACTCCTCTGCCTGACCTTGCGCAGCCAACTCGTCAACCGTGCTGATGAATTGCCTTCCAGCAATTGATTCACATTCAACTTCGCTTGTTCATCCGTGACAATCAATTCGTAATTTTGCTCCGCCAGGGTCACCATGAACCGTCTTTCCGCCGTCGGCACACCCTCAAACTTCTGTTTTTCCCGTGCTTCCGCCAAGAGTGCATCACCTCGCTCCGCCTGTTGCAACACATCCTCCAACTGCCCCGCCAATGTCGTCCGCAGACTCATCGCCGCCCATCGTCTTTGCAATTCCTCCACCCCGCTGCGTGCCTGAAGCGCGCTGCTCATGCTCCGCCCCGCAATCCCCGCCAGCGACACCCCTGCCACCAGCACCAACACCAACGCCATGAGTAACACAAACCCGCGCTGACGTTTGTCAGCCCTCCTCACACCAACACGATATTTCCGGGGCCGGGGGTTCATTGAATCGTCAGTATCCTTTCATACGTCGGCACCGCCGCATCATCCATCCACACCTGCAATCGCCAGACAAACCCGCCCGGCACCACTTCACTGATCAACTCCGCTCCCCAATGCTGTTCATCTGCTTGAGCGCTCTTTAACTTTTCCCCCGTCGTTTCAGTACTTGGACGACCATGCATATCCGGCCGAATCGCTTTGATCCAAGGCGGAGCGTTTTCGATCACCAACCACTGACCCTCCTGCTGATGCCATGCGCGTTGATACTCCGACAAATCCAGCAGTGTCCCCGAAACTCGGGTCGCGCCAACCTTCCCGCTTCCACCCAACACTTCTGCCGCTACCGACTCCCTCGCCGTGATTTGGCTTGTCGCCCCCGACTCACCCAACCTCCGATTTCCCCCATAGCCCGTCGGCACCAACTCAAATCGCTTCACCCCCATCCCCACCAGGTCACTTCGCCGAATCGTTCCCGCCGCACCGCCATCCAATCCGCTCTGCCGACGAACCACCCATGACCGTTCATTGATTGTCTCCATTTCATATCGCACCAACACCGGCCGATGCACCGCCTCCCTCGCCTCCCCCTGCAGCGACTGATACGTCACCAACTCAATCTCACCCCCCTGCAATCGATGAATCCGCCCCGCATGATTCAAATCCCCCCGCAACACCGCTGCCCACGCATCCAACTCCTCCAACGCCATCGCCACATTCTTATTGCTCTCCCCCCGCAACGGGTTCAATGCTCTTTCCGTCATCGTCAAATTCGTCACCACCGCCAGCACTCCCACCATCAGTACCGTCGCCAGTGCCGATGCCAACAACAACTCCACCAGCGTCAACCCACGTTGATACACCACTCGCTTTCTCATGGCCGAACCCCCCGTGCCGATCCGCGCGTGCCGTTCCCTCGCTCCGCTGGTTCCCTCGCCTTCCGCTCCGCCTCTCGGCGCGCCAACCTCGCCGCCTCCACCGCCGGGTCCGGTTGCGCCAAATCCACCTTCACCAGCACATCCTCCGCCCCCGCCCGCTCCAACCCCTCCGCCAACCGCACCTCCAACCGAACCACCCTCGCCCCCAACCGCTGCACCTCCCCGTTCTCCACCAGCCTTGTCTCCCACACCATCCCCGGCTGCGTCGCCAACTGTCCCCGTCCCTCCGTCGGCACCCCTTCCCTGCTCACCCACCAACCCGACAACAACTCATCCGCAGCCCGCACCGCCGTCTGCTGCTGCTGAGCCAGCGCCAGTTGCCGGGTGTGTCGCGCCTTGGCCAATACCACGCCCACCAGTATCGTGCCCAAAATCACGATCGCTGCCACCACTTCAACCAGCGACAACCCCGCCCGTTTCCACCCACTCCAACAAGTTTTGTACTTCCTGTTCATCATGAATCAATATCACCTGTCCCGTCACTCCCACGAACACCACCCACACCCCATCGCCTCGAAACACTTCCGCTCCTTCGCCCGCCTCCTCTTTTTTTTCATCGCCAACCCACCCCACCCGCACCGCAAACGTCTCGCTCCGCCCCTGCGTTGAATACCTCACTTCCACCACCCCCGACCTCACTGCCTTGATCCTTCTCTTCCCCGTCTCCTCCTCCAACCACTGCGACTCCCCCGGCAAAATCACCTTATCCAATCGCACCCCCCGACCCCCCGTCAACCGCACTGCATGGCCCCCAGCTTTCAGCTCACCCTCCACCACCGTCATCCGTCGCAGCTCGCCCCGGTCCAAATCGATCCGAAGCACCGTCACCTGCCCCGTCCGCAATGCCGCCAACCTCGCCGACCGCTCCGCCTGCACCACCTGTTGCACCGCGCCTTGTCGACTGCCCTGCTTCACCTGCCCCGCCATCGACCACGCCGTCGCCGCCGCCAGCAAACCCATCAGCAGCACCACCGCCATCACCTCAATGAACGTAAATGCACGCCGCATCAGTCACCCTTGGCTTTGGTTTCCAACTTCCAACTGAAAATGTCCGCGTTGATGCCCTCGCCCCCAGGCTGACCATCCGCCCCAAAGCTGATCACCTCGAACGGCTCGGTCTCCGCCGGGCTGTTGTATTCATACGGGTTGCCCCACGGGTCCGTTCTGCTTTTCAAATCTATCTTGCTCAGCCCCTCCTCATTGCTCGGGTATCGACTCTGGTTGAGGTAAAACATCTCAATCCCATTGACGATCGTCGCGATGTCCGACTTGGCGCGGTTCACCTTCGCCGTGTCCACATTCCCCGCCACCCGCAGCACCACCGCCCCCGCCAGTAATCCAATAATCACCACCACCACCATCACCTCGATAAACGAAAACCCCGCGCTCGCCCGCGCCTGACAACCCCCTTGGTAATATTGCTCGTGTCTCTTTTCCATTTTCATTTGCCTCTCCTTTCCCGCTTTCTTTTCCATTGCTTCTCTGCGCTCTCTGCGTCCTCTTCGGCGAAACTGTCTTGCAGCAAAGCAACATACCTACCACAGAGACACAGAGAAAAGGGGCTGGGTGCTAGTAGCTGGTAGCTTGGTAATACCAACCATTGACATCGACTCTTCCCAGCCCCCAGCCACTAGCTCCCAGCCACTTGAATACTCTGTGGTGAATTCTTTTCCATACCGTCACAACACATCCCCCGCTTCCAAAATCGGCAGTATCGTCGCAAACGCAAAGAACCCCACCCCGATCGCCAGTAATATCATCATCACCGGCTCCAATAACGCCGTCAGCCGACTTGACGCAATGTCCACCTGCGTGTCGTAATCCCCCGCCAGATTTTCCAGCATCGTCTCCAACTTCCCCGATGCCTGCCCCACCGCAAACACCTGTATCACCAGCGGCGGAAATGCCCTCGTCTCCTCCAAAGCCGGCGCAATATCTCTTCCCGCCAATACCGCTCTTTCACACGCAACCAGTGCCTCCCGCAACACCTCATTGCTCACCGTTCGCTGCGCAATCTGCACCGCTTTCACAAACGCAAGGTCGCTCTTGAGCAGCGTCGCCAGCACCATCGACATCCGTGCAATCGCCTGTTTGCGTACCAAATCCCCCACCACCGGCAACCTCAACTTCGCCCCATGCCACCATCTTCGCCCCCGCGCCCTCCCCAAAAACCACCGCACCCCCGCCACAACCACCCCTACCCCCATCAACATCGCCCACCACCAACCCACCAGCGCATCACTCATACCCTTCACCATCAGCGTCACCAGCGGCAACGGCTTGCCACTCTCCGCCAGCACCCCCAACAAGTTCGGCATCACATACATCATCATGAACACCGAAAGTGCCACCCCCATCGACAACACAATGCACGGGTAAATCAATGCCGACATCACTTTGTTCTGCAACCCCGACCACCGCCTGCGAAACTCCACCAACCTCACCAGCGACACATCCAGCGTCCCCGCATTTTCGCCCACTTCCACGATGTTCAAACACAACTCATCAAACAACCCCGGCTGCTCCGCCATCGCCGACGTCAAACTTCCCCCGCCCGCCACGTGATCGCGCATCAACATCACCGCCTGCGCCAATCGCCCCTCATGCTGCCGACCAATCGTCTCCAGCGCCTCCAACAACGGTATCCCCGCGCCCAACAGCGTGGCCATTTCCTGCAACATCCCCGTCACCTGGCCCCGCTGCCGCCCAATCAAATACTTCGTCCACCACCCCTGCCCCGCCTCTGCTTTCGACAGCACCAGTTCCCGCACCAACAATCCCCGTGCTCGTAACTGGTCCCTTGCCTGCCTCGGCGAATCCGCATGAATCGACCCACGCACCGTTCCACCCAGCCCGCCACCCATCACAATGCCAACCCCGCCGCCGTCGCCTGCTGCGCCGCTTGCATTGGCTGAACTCGCCTGCGCTGTGTAAACAAACACTGCCATCACATCACCCCCCGCATTGACACCCGCATCACCTCTTCCAACGTCGTCAGCCCCTGACCCACCTTCACCAACCCATCATCCGACAAGTGATGCATCCCCGCTTCCACCGCCGCCCGATTGATCGCCGACGCCGTCTCCCTTCCCTGCACCAGCCCGCGAATCCGATCGTCCATCGTCAGCAATTCAAAACACCCCACCCGTCCGTGATACCCCGTCCCCCGACATGCCTTGCATCCCGCCCCTTTCCGATACCCCTTCAACTCCTCCACCGTCGGCTGATAATGCAACGCAGCCAACTCCGCTTCCGTCGGCTCATACTTCCGCCCGCAATGCCTGCACACCTTGCGCACCAGTCGCTGCGCCAGCACCCCCACCAGCGAACTGCTCACCAAATACGGCTCAATCCCCAAATCCAACAACCTTGTCACCGCACTGGCCGCATCATTCGTATGCAACGTGCTGAACACCAAATGCCCCGTCAGTGCCGCCTGTATCGCCAACACCGCAGTCTCGTGATCACGAATTTCCCCGATCATCACAATGTCCGGGTCCTGCCTCAGCACACTCCGCAACCCACCCGCAAACGTCATCCCCTTCTTGTCGCTGATCTGAATCTGACTGATACCATCAAGCTGATACTCAATCGGGTCTTCCAGCGTGATGATGTTGTGCTGCTTGGCATCAATCTGCCCCAGCGACGCATACAACGTCGTCGATTTCCCCGAACCCGTCGGCCCGGTCACCAATATCAATCCATGCTCCACCCCGATCAGCCTCGCAAACCGATCATGCGTCCGCACATCCATCCCCAACTCATTGAGCGTGTACAACCGCGCACTTTTGTCCAGCAACCGAATCACCACCCGCTCCCCGTGACTCGCAGGCACCGACGAAATTCGCAAATCAATCACCCGGTCCCCCACCTGCACCGTCGCTCTTCCGTCCTGCGGCAGCCGTTTCTCCGCAATGTTCATCTTCCCCATCACTTTCACGCGACTCGTCACTTCCTCCCTCACGCCCCCCGGCAGCGTAAACACATCAAACAACACCCCGTCAATACGCATCCGCACCATCACCCGGTCCTCATACGGCTGCACATGAATATCCGATGCCTCCTGCTGCACAGCTTCAAACAAAATCAAATTCACCAGCTTGATCACCGGTGCCCGATCCGCCACATTCAACAAATCCTCCCGCGCCGCCAGCGTTTCCACTTCCGCCATCACCTCCTGCCGATCCAGCTTTTCAACAAACGCCTGCGCCGCCCCCGTTTGCTGCCCATATGCAACATTGATCGCTGCGTGCAAATTTTTTTCATCCACCGCCACCACCCGCACCCCACCCCCCAGCCTGCGGCGAAGTACATCCACCGTCTGCGCATCATCCGGTTGCGTCATCGCCAGCAACACCTCGTCACCATCACCAGCCAACCCCAACACCTTTTTATTCCGCGCATAATGAATCGGCACCCGCTGCACAAACCGCGCCGAAGGCTGCAACTTCGCTAAATCCATCGCCACCCCCGCCGCAGGCGCACCCATCGCCGGCACCATGTTCGCCGTCATGGGCGATGTCGCCGACTGCAAGTTGTCTGTCAACGCTGTCATCCAATTCTCTTTTTTCCGTCCCCTCTCCCCCCGGGAGAGGGTTAGGGTGAGGGCGAAAGAGCGAGTCGGGTATCGAATCAACGCCTGTAATCCCTTGACGACACGGTTAATTCATTTTGGTGGATCACCCACTATGCATCGCTATCATCACATTCTCTATTTTGACGCCGCGGGCTTCAGCCCCGGTTTCATGCTCAATCATCCGGCCCTGAAGGGCACGGCGTCAAAAAACCGCTGCCAAGCCTCTGCTTTACACAAATCCGAAATTCGATATTTGTAACACTCGGCCACTCGGCCACTCGGCCACTCGGCCACTCGGCCACTTCATCGTATTACCTCACCGCCGCCGGCTCACTGCTCGGAAAATCACTCATCAACTGCGCTCTTGTCGCCGCCTGACTCGACAATATTTTCAAATGCTTGAACTTGTCATCCCGCAGAATCACCGGCCGGATGAACACAAACAACGTCGCCTGTCTTGCGTCCTTGCTGCGACTCGAAAACAAATATTCCACCAGCGGAATACGCCCCAAAATCGGCACCCGGTCCACCGACTCCGACAAATTTTCGCGCGTCAATCCGCCCACCACAATCGTGTACCCGTCCGGTATCGTCGCCACACTTTTTAACGTGTTGCTCTGCCTCGCCGGCGGCAGCGCTTCCGTTCCTTCACTACTGAAACTGCTCAGCGTCGCTTCATACTCCAACTTCAAATAATCGCCCTCGCTGATCTGTGGCGTGATCGTCAAATTCGTCCCGGCCTTCACAAACCCGCCAAACCCCTCCCGCGATGCCTCCCCCGTCGCAATCAGCGTCGTGAACGGCTCCTCGTTCTCGCTCACCAGCGAACCCGTCGCATTATCGTTCACCAAAATGCTCGGACGCGACATCACCCTTGCCCTGCTGTCCGATTCCAACGCCCTTATCACCACCTCCGCAATGTCCGCGCTGATCAGCGCCCCCGTAAAACCCAGCCCCGGCTGCAACGTTAGCGCCCCCGTCCCCGGCGGGTTCCTCGTACTCAACCCAAACGACGTGAAATTCAACAAATCGCCCCCGTCCACACTGTCCTTCCGCTTGATTTCCACCCCCAGCCGAAAGTCGTTGCTGGTATCAATCACCACAATCGTCACATCCACCAGCACCTGAGGCCGACGCACATCCAACCGCTGAATCAACTTTTCATACACCGCATGCGTCGCCGGGGGCGCAATCATGATGATCGTGTTCGTCGCCTCGTCCGCAATCAATCGCGCATCCCGCAATTGCACCGACCGACCACCTCCGCCACGCTGCTTCCCCGCACCACCCTCCGTCGTCCCGAGCGACGTTGCATTGACACTCTCCGACGTCGGCCCATCAATAAACACCCGATCCGCTGGCCGCTGCCTTTCACGCCCCCCGCCTGTCGCTCCTTCACCAGCCGTGGTCGCTCCATCCAAACTCGCCCCCGCCAAACCCTCGCCCTCGATATCCTGCAACGTGCTCAGCACATCCAACGCCTTGGCATTTTCCAGTTTGTAAAACCGAATCGGGCTTTGCGCCTCCGCCACCGGCTTATCCAACACTTCCAACATTCTCGTTATCTGCTGATGAACCTCCGCCGTGGTCGTCGCAATCAACAAATTCGCATCCCGGTCCGTCGCTGACTGATACAACCTTTTCGCCGTCAGCTCCCCGATCAGACTTTTCACCAATCGATCCACCTGCTCCGGCGCAGCCGTGGTCAGTGCATAAACCTTCGTCTCCAGTCCCAGCGACACATCCATCGACCGAACCAACTCAACCACTTCCTCCACCTCGCCCGGCAAACCCACCACCGCCAATTGATTGGTCCGTTCATCCGCCAACACCGAAAGCGTACCCGCCCCCGCGCCCGGTGCGTCACCCCCCTGCGCCTTTGATTTACTTGCCACCAATTGCGTCACCCGCTGCGCCAGCACCGCTGCCTCCAAATGCACAATCGGTATCTGTCGAACCACCACATCCCGCCGGGGCCTGTCGATCACGTTCATCAACTGTTCGATCCGCGCCACGTTGCCCGCGTAATCCGTCACCATCACCAGTCCACGATCCGCCAATACCGTCACACTCGCCAAATTGCTCGACAAAAACGGCGTGATCAACTGCTGCATCTGTGCCGTCGGCGCATGTCGCAATTCAAACACCCGTGTCACCGGCTGCGTCGGCCTGGCCTCGCCCGCCTCCTTCGCCCCCGGCCCAACCGCGATCGTCGTCAACTGCTTGACGTTTTCCACCCTCATCAACCCCGGCACCTCCGTCTGCACTGCCACCAACCCGTGCATTTTCAACACGCCTTCCAACAACGTCATCAATGACTCGGCGGGTATCGCCGCAGGCACCTTGAGCGTCACCCGTCGTGCCCCCACCGTTTCATCAAACACAAAATTGATATTGAGTCGCTTGCCGACGTAATCCACCAACACCCGCAAATCAACATTTTCCGGAAAATTCAGCGTCACCATCCCCGCCCCGGGCCCAGCACCTGCACGTTCCGATTGACCCGCTGACTCAGGTGTTGTCACAAGTGTCGTCGGCGTGACGACATGATTGGCCTGCACATTCGATAGGTTTGATTCCGTCTGCGCAATTGCCGACGTCGCCCCAATACATACCAGTGCCGCCCCCAGCAGGCTGCGTAAAAATGATATGAGCTTTACGTTCATGACTTTCTCCAACCCCTCGATCTTGCGATCCGGCGCCGCCGACAATCCCCTGGGGCGCTTCCGAGTGGTTGGCTGTCGTCACCGACCGCGCGCCACCCGCTCAATCTGTTCGAGGTAGGTCTGAATGTTTTCGCGCGGGTTCACCTGCTGCGCCCTGCGCAACAACGGCAAAGCCTGATCATACTTGCCTTCGCGCACCAGCATTTGTGCATGTCGCACCTTCGCATCCGCTTCAAACTTTTCCATCGCAGCCGCCCGCTCAAAGTAAAATATGGCCTGGTCCCGATCACCTGCCCGCATTTGATATTGCCCCAACAAAATCAGCGCCTCCCCATCCAACGGGTCCAGTTCCACAATCTCTTTGAGCAATCGCGCTTCTTCATCCCCTGCTCCCTGCGCCACCGCCAACCGCGCCCGCAATTTCAAAATATCCTTACGCTCGTCCGTGCTGAACTGTTCCCCATGGTTTTTATCCACGTAATCCAGCAACCTGCGTGTATCATCGAGCGCCCCGCGCGTGGTCAGCACCTTCGCTGCCCGCACCGCGCGATCGGGTTTCACCTTCGGGTCCAGTGCCATCGCCCGCAGGTACACATCCACCGCCTGTCCGTACAACCCTTCGTTGATATAAATGTCCGCCAGCATCGTCTGACTCGCAAGCGTCGCCTGTCCCATCTGATCCAAAATTTCATAGTTCTCCGCTGCCCGCATCGGCTGATTCAACCCGATGTACGCATTGGCCTGAAGCAACCACAAATCACCCCGCTGCGGGTTGTCGCTGATCAGCTTGCCCACCAACGCAATCACGTCGTGCCAGCGTTCCTGCTTGTAGAACGTACGCACCAGCCCCATCTTCCAATCCAGTGTGCCCGGGTCCAGCAAAATCGCCATCCGATACGCCGACTCCGCCGCAAGCTGGTTTTCCAATGACGCATACGCAAAGCCCAGCAGCCCATACGCCAACCCATCGCCCCCGCCCTGTTCGATAACCCTGGTCAAAGCCGGTATCGCCTTGTCAAACTGATTCAGCCGCATGTAAATCAAACCCAGGTTCCGCCACGCCCTCCGAAATTTCGGAAACTTTTTCACCGCCACCGCATACGCCGCCGCCGCCGGCTCATATTCCTCACGCTGAAAATGCACGTTCGCCAGCGTGAAATCAAACACCGCGCTCACCGCCTCGCCCCTGCTCTTTTCCAAAAGCTCAATCGCCTGCGCCATCCGGTTCCCGGCGATGAACTCCATCACCTTGATCATCGTCTCCCGTTCCTTCACCGTCACCCTCGGCTCAATGTCCGTCTCCGACAAATAACTTTCCGCCAGTTGTTTCTGAAACTCCGGCGTACGCATGATCGCTGACAAATCCATCGCCTCACCACGACCCGCACTGTTCACACTCGCCGCTGCGCTGCTCGCCGTGCCTTGTGACGCCGCATCAGCCTGTGCCGCTGGTGGCGCTTCCTTCCACCACGCCCCTGCTGCCACGGGTGTCGTCTGCGCAGACGAACCCTGCGCCTGCAACAACTCCGTCATGGTGCCCACACCCATGCCGACCAACAACACGCTGATGACCGCTTTTTTCATGATGACTCAATCTTTCGGGAATGTAATCGGTACTCGCATTCGAAATCGCACCGGCTGGCCCTGTCGCTTGCCCGGTTCAAATTTCCACTGTCGCACTGCCGCCAATGCGGGCTTTTCAAAAATCGGGTCTGTCGATTGCTGCACGATCGGGTTCTCCACCCGTCCGCGCTGATCCACAATGAAAATAATGTGCACCGTCCCCGGGGCCTTGCGCCGAATCGTCGCATCGATCGTCGGCCCAGGCTGGTACACCACCCGCGGCTGCTGATCCAAATCCGACAACGAAAACAGCGCATCGACATCTTCCGCCTTCGATGCCGTCACCGTGTTCAACTTCACCGCAAAATCACCACCAAACGCGCCATCCCCAAACCCCCCCGGGTTCAGCGCCAATTCCAGCTGCGATAAATCCAGCCGCTGCTCCATCGGCTCTTCCAACTCCGGCGGCTCCTCCGGCGGCTCCTCCGGCTTGGGTGGCTCTTCCTCCGGCGGGGGCGGCGGCGGTGGTACGTCCGCCACATCCACACTCGTCACCACCATGTTCGCATTCGGCCCACCACTGATGCTCTGCATCAGCGGCAGCACCATGAAAAACAGCAACGTCAAACCCAACGCGCCAACCACCACCAGCACGCGGTGCAATAAACCCTTCACAAGTTGTGTCGCGCTTCGCTGTTTCACGGCTTGTCTTTCAACGCTTGGTCGGCAAACTCGCCAGACTCACCTTCTCTGCACCCGCCAACTTCGCCTCATCAATAATCCGCACCAATAAACCCGACTGGCTCGCAGCATCCGCCTGAATAATCACCGGGACGTTTTCCTTCTGCAGCATGCGCTTCACCAGCGGCTGCACTCCGCTCACCCCAATCTCCCTTCCGCCGTAAACCACTTCACCCTTGCTCGTCAGCGCAATCAAAATGCTGGTCTTCTCCAGCTGCGCCGCCGAGGCCGCCTGCGGTTTGTCCACCTCCACGCCCGTCTCCTCCACGAACACCGTGGTGACGATGAAAAAAATCAGCAGTATGAACACGCAGTCGATCAGCGGCGACATATCAATGCCCGCTTCACCGCTGTCATCCGAACCTGAATCCCGAAATCGTCCCATGGTCAACTCCCGTCAATGCCCCGTGCTTTGAATAATCACGCCCGATGCCCCCGCCGTCGGCGCTGCCGCCCCCGACGACGACATCGAATGTTTGGCTGCCAACTTTTCCAGCGCCTTGATCCGTCGATACAGCCGCTGCGTGCACACCGTTTCCAGGTGCATCAAAAAAGTTTTGTAACGGTCGTACTTCCGTGCCAACTGGTACTGAAAAAACAACCCCGGCAGCGCAATCACCAAACCCGTCATCGTCGTGATCAACGCTTCCGAAATACCCGAAGCCACCAGTGCCATCGTCTTTTCACCCCCCGAACCCGACGACAACGCTCCAAATGTCGTGATCATCCCTGTCACCGTGCCCAGCAGGCCCAACAATGGTGCCACTCCGACACATATCTTCATCACCTTCAAATCACGCGCCAGCGGGGCAATCTCCGTCGTACGCAATTCTCCAAATACCACGCCCATCTCCCGCAAACTCTGCGCCCCGGTCACAAACTCCAGCATCTCCCCGATCGGCCCGCTGCGCTCCTTGGGGTGATCAATCCAATGACGCCAGGTTTTCTCCGGCACACTCAAAAAACCTTTTTCGTAAAACTTCAGTTGCAGGTGTACTCCGATGCCAAACATCACCACTGCCGTGAGCGCAATCGCCGGCATGGCCCAGCCGCCCGACAGCCACAGCACCCATGCCTGCTCCCACAACGACTGAACTTGCACCATCCATTGATTCATGTCCGTTCCTGTCACAACGCTTTCACCACCACAACCCTTGCCTCACACATCCGTTGCTCTTCAACCTGCCCGCGCACCGCCCGGCTGACGATGCCTCACACAACACGCTTCCTCACGCCGCTTTGCTTTCCGGTGCCGGCGGGGCTGGGGGCGTCGGCGGTGGCGTGGTCGGTGCAGGTGTGATCGGCGGGGGCGGCGGCGTGGTCGGCACAGGGGCATTACCAGCCTTGCTCACCTGATTCACAAACGCCACCGCTGCCTTTTCCATGTCATCGACAATGCTCCGTGCCTTGCGATTCAAAAACGCATGGAGCAATAGCGACGGAATCGCCACGATCAAACCGTACTCCGTCGTGATCAACGCTTCCGAAATACCGCTGGAAAGCATTTTCACATCACCCGTGCCGAACACCGTGATCAGCTTGAACGTGTTGATGATGCCCGTGACCGTACCCAGCAAACCCAGCAATGGTGCCGACGACGCAGCAATCGCAATGAACGGAATAAACCGCGTCACTTTCAACTTAGCCGTCATCACTTTTTCGAACATCACCTCTTCAACCAGTTCACGCGGTTCCTTGATGTGTTCCACGCCCACCACCAGCATCGCACCGGTGTGTCCCCCAATACGCTTCGCCGAAGCCATCGCCCCCGTGGCATCATGTTTCGACACCGCATCCAGCAACGCCTGCATATGTTTTCGCGACGGACGACGTTGCAGCGTCAGCATCAACCACTTGTACAACGCCACCAACAGCGCCGCACCGGCCAGCACAAAAATCGGCACCATCACCGGCCCACCCTTTTTGATGTGCTCCAAAAGCGTCTCCTGCGTCGCCTCAATCTTGTGCGCATTGCCCAGCGTCGGGTCCATCGGAAACGACCCTGTGCCCGTTTTCACCAGCGCCCCCGCTGCCAGCGCATCCTCCGGCAAATTGAACGGTATCACCGTCGGCTCCAACGAACCCAACCGCTGCTCAGCCGTGCCCACCGTCGCCCCATCATTCGACGCAAACAACGCCAACGGCCCGACCACCACAAATCGCCCGGATTTCACCATGCCCCCCGCATCCACCGCGTTCCCCTCAAACGACTTGCCCCCCAGTGCCATATCCAACCGATCCAGCGACAGTGTCAGCAGCCGGGCTTGGGCTGTGAACACATCCAACTCGTTGAGTTGCGTGTTCTCCATCGCCAGTCGCGCGGTTTCCAGGTCCGGTCGAAACCGCTGCAATTCCGCAATGTGCAATCGTGATTCAAAATTGCGGATGTACTCGGTCATCAACGTCGTCAGATAGCCGGTCTCATCCTGCCTGCTTTTGATCTCGTTGCGCAGATTGGTCAGGTCCAGTGTGCGCGAATCCAGCAAACGGGTCGTCTGCTGAAACTCGCCGCGCACCTTGGTCAATTCCGTTTCCAGTTCACTAAGCTGCCGTGAAAGCGGAATCATTTCCTCCGCTGCCCGGGCGCGCAATGCGCTGAGTTCACGCAGGCTTTCCTCCAACCGCTGTTGCAACGACCCCGCCGCCTGATCGAACGTCGGCTTGGTCTGTTCCTGTGCCACCGCGATCGGCAGCACCATCAACAGCACCATCAAACTCACACTGGTTAAAAGTTTTTTCATGTCAGTTCACTTATTTGGATTGCGGAATTTCAATCGGAAGACGGACAAACGACGCCACCTGTTCATTTTTCATGATCGCCAGCATCTGACCCACCTGCGCCGCAATCGTGTTGTCCGCCGTCCAGGTCCAACCCTCTTCCGTCGGACGACCATATCCCGCCAGGTTGCCATTGCCGCTCACGTAGTACCCCTGCCCCACGCCCAGGTACACCGCTGCGACTTCTGCCGAGCTTCCACCAGGCAGCTGCCGCAATTCACTGGTCAAGGTGATTTCGCGGTTGAACTTGTTGACCTCGTTCAAAATGCCCACGACGTTCTGATACCGTTCGCCCAGCGACAGCTTGATCTCCGTCGCCGCCGTGCCCGCAGCCGGTATCCGTTGGCTCAAGGGTTTGACGCGTTCCCGAATCGGCTCAGGCAGCCGGGCCAGCAACTTGAGCGTTCGATTTTCCAACTCGCCCACGTTGGCCGCCAGCGCTGCCGACGACGCCTTGAGTTGATCGTTCTGTTGCAACAGTTCTGCCCGTCGTTTGTCCGCATCGGTGATGCTCTGATGGGCCTCGGTGATGCGCTGACGAATATTATCAATCTCCCGTTTCACCAGTTCGATGCGCTCGACCATGACTTCCTTGCCCAGCACGATGTCGCGCTGTTCCTGCGAAATCACCTTGCGCGTCTCCACCCAGCGCGCCATCGCCTCACGCGTGGTCTCCACCTGCTCACGGGTGCTGACCTCCTGCGCCAGTGCAGTCCCGCCCAGTTGAAGTGCCAAAAGCACCCCCAACCCCTTCCAGCCCGCCCCACGCACCTGCCTGGCAACCGCTCTTTTTTGACCTTGATTGTGTTTCATAAGCTCATTCATCCCTGTCTGCGACCGATTGCGAACCCCTGTTTGTACTGTTAATTTGTGATTAAATTGTTATTAAAACTTGAATTCCGCGCTAATACTTACAGATAAATCAACGCCTTTGCGATACGACGATCGCAATGTGTCGCCGGGGATGAACTCCGAACGATAAATGTCCTTGAACGTCGTATTGGTCAGATTTTTGGCTGCGAACTTAACCTTGATGTATTCACCGATTTTCTGCGATAGGGTGAAATTGAGTGTGTCGTGCTCGGCTGAGTAAATCGCCGGCACGAAAACCCCCGCGATCTGACCCGGACCGACCTTCAGCGTGTCTCCCTTGATCGTGTAAAACAGTCCCAGTTGCGTACCGGTGCTTTCAATGTCGTAGGTCAGAAAAAAGTTCGCCAGAAATTCCGGCGCTTGCAACATCTCACGGCTGGCAATCAACCTACTGCCCACTGGTGCCTGAAGTGCCCGATCCAGCGTGGCGATCTCTGTCTCCGAAACGTTCACCATCGACTTGATAAACGTGGCGTTGGCACCCATCGACAGACCGAGCAACTCCTCCCAGAAATAGCCCATCTCGTGACGTGTTTCCAACTCGTATCCGAGCATTCGTCCGCTGGGGAAATTCACCGGCGTGGTATATCTCCCGAAATCCACCGCAAAACTCTGTATGTACTCAATCGGCTGCTCGATATCCTTACGGAACCACGAAACTGAAAACAGTCCGCCTTGATACGGCCGATAGTCCACCCGAATGTCGTAGTTCTTCAGTGCCGACATTTTTAAATTCGGGTTGCCCACAAACACATCGCCGCCCAAAAACTCCTGTTGCGCAATCGGCGTCAGTTCACGAAACGTCTGCCGGGCCACCGTCTCGGCGTAACTTCCCCGAATCGTCACCGGTTCCCAAGGCGTCAGCACAAACCCGATCGACGGCAACATATCCTTCTGCGAAAATACGGAATCTCCCAACAGCAAACCCGTGTTAGGGTCAAGCACGCGCTGCCCTGTGATCGGATCAAACAGCGTTCTACCGCCATCTTCTCCCGGCAAGATCACCCGCGCATCTCGCCCGGGATCAATCTGCGTCCCAACACTCACCGTCTCAAAACGCGCTCCACCGATGAACTTCAAAAAACTGCTCACCGGCAGATCAATCATGTAATACCAAGCCTTCAGATTTTGAGTACCACGATAACCTATATCGATGTCCGGGCCACGGCCGATCACAAATCCTTGATCCAGAAAGACACTACTCCACAAAAACTCCCACGGCTGGCCGTCCAACCCCGGATTGGGGTTTTCTGGAAAAGAATTAAAATTACTGTAACTGTCCTGCGTAAATCTTCTTTTGACCTGATCGTCAAATATCCCAAATTTAAAGTACCCTTCGTCCCCACTCCATTGTTCAAACGGCAGTTTCAAATTAATTGAATATTGATCGCTGTCTTCGGTAATCTCTTGCCAGGTACGTTGCACGTTACCCAACAAAAATTGTGCCGCTGGCGTCTCAGCGCTGTGACGTGATGGAATGATGAAAATATCGAAGAAGTTCGCTTCGGGCACCCAGTTTGAACCAAACTGTCGACGATCCGGCTCGTTTAGGCCGGCATGATTCTTCGACACCACCCAGTCAACCTCCGGGGACAGCAGCCGGAAGAAATCCTCCGCACCCAGCGGATCAATCGCCAACGTATGCCTGCCGGACAGTTGTAAAGTCTGCGTTATCCGCTCCTCGTATTTGAGCGTCTCAAATCGTACAAACGGTGCATTACCCCGTGTGATAAATGCCAGCGGGTCATTCGGATCATAATCAGGGTTGAAAATTGCCCGGCTGCGCGTATCTTCGGCGAGAATCGCGGCATCTTCGGTTGTACGCGTGTGCAGAAAAAGCAGATTTAATCCATGATGCTCGGTCTCAATCCCAAACGATGCCAACCCACCCACCTTCAGCTGCTCCGAAGCTTCGGTGATATCCAGCAAGGATGTACCGCCAACCGAGTCAACCTCCCCAGAAAAACGCGGAGTCAACGGCGTCCCTCGACCGTTGAGTAACCATAACGTATCTTCACGCTTGTTATCCGTGTAGGAAGCACTGCGTTTGTAAAATATGTTCACCAACCCGCCGATGCGCACATCATTCTCTAATTCGTGTCTGCCCCCAGCGGTTAAATCCCAGTCGTAATCGATCGGGGCTGTACCCCGCGAAACACCGATCGCCTGCGGGTTGGCCAATACGTCTCTGCCATTGGGGTGAACCCCGCTGATGACCTGATCACGACCCCCATCATCGATGCCCCAAAAGCCCACCCCACCGCCTCGGTAAGTCAAAAACTTGTTGCGGTTGTCCAGCACCTGTGTATTGACACCCGTTCCAATACCCAGTTGCAATATGTTTTCGTCCGGAATGCCCTTGAGCACCACATTCACTGCACCACCGGACGCATCCCCCTGTTGATCCGGCGTAAATGTCTTGCTCACCTGCACACTTTCAATCACCGCAGACGGGAACTGGTCCAGTTCCACCGCTCGTGTTTCCGCATCCGCTGAAGGCAATCGCACCGAGTTCATCTGTGAATTGACATATCGATCCGGCAAGCCGCGAATCACCGCAAACTTCCCATCCTGCACCGTCGCTCCCGCCACCAGCCGCAGCGCTGCCGCCGCATCACCAGCCCCAGCCCTACTCATCAACTCCGCACTGATCGAATCCATCAGTGCTGGTGCTTCCATTCGCAACTGCAACAAGCCCGCTTCCGTCCCCGTACCCAGTTGCACATCACGAACGACGAATTCCTCCATCTCCACGAATTCGCCGCTCATCCAGATGTCCAGGTCCGTCAACTGTCCCGGCGTCACCAGCACATCCGTGCGAATCTGACGTGTGTAACCATCCTTCACGAAAATCAACGTGTACGCCCCAGCCGACAAACCTTCAATGACAAAGTTGCCCTGCTCGGTCGCCTGCACCTTCGCGCCGGTTTCGACAATCGTTATCTGTGCCAGCGGAAGCGGTGCCTCAAAATCCTTGTCGTACACCATGCCACGAATGGAACCAACCTCCTGCGCCAAGGCTGACGCAGAGAGAGACAATATCAAACCCAGCTCCATGCCGATGTACAGTGGCCGTTTGTTCACGGTTGGTGCAATCCCGCGTGCAGCTTTCGAATCTGCGCCCACAACGGTGCATCCGGCTCAATGCCGTGAACCGCCATTGACACACACAACGCTGTCAAATCATTGATCCGCGGACGAAGATTGGGGTTGAGCGACCCCTGATCCATCGCCAACCGATATACCTTGAGCGCTGGTTCACGCTGACCCATGCGGGCGTATGCCTCTGCCATGCTGCGCAGACTCTTGGCTCGCTCGTAATCAAAAATCGTTTCCATTTCCGCGACGTACCGGGTCAGCGCCGCCTGCAAATCCGCCAGCGCTTTTTCACGGTCTCCCGCCAGATATCGACTGGTCGCCAGTTGGCCGACTCGCAACCCCCATTCATCCAATTCCCACGCCGCCGACTCAAACAACCTCTGGGCACGGTTCACCAGTTCCAACGCCTGGTCATGTTGATCATGGCTCGACAACAAATCCGCCAGTTTCAACAACTGATCGATCTGAAAGAAAATCGGCATGGAACCGATCCCTTCGACCATTCCGCTCAAAAGCCTCGGCCAAGCCTCGACTTCCTTGATCTTCACTGCCAGCAACTCGGGGTAGCGTTCGAAAGCAAAAACCATCGAATCGTAATTTTTCGATTCCAGCAACGCCCCCAAACCCATCATCTTGTCTTCATGACTGGCTGACGGATCACGCAAAGCCTGCATCGCCGCCGCTCGCAAGGGTGTCAGGTCGTGCATTTGCGCCTGAACCTGATTGGCTTTGTCTGTGTCGCCAAGGGTTGCATAGGTGTCCACCAGCGACTGCAAAACCATGTTGGCGCGATGTTCCTCCAAGTCCCTGGCGGTCGCCACCAACTCGGCAGAACGCAAAAATGCCCGAGCCTCCTGTATTGCACCCAGTCGGGCGGCATGATTGGCCAGATAGGCGTAACCAAGCCCCCGCCGCCAATCAACAATCTGTCGGACATATCCCGTGGTACGCACCGGTTGACCCAGCGCCAGCGCCGCGATCACCACCACCTCCTGCGCCCGTGAACGATTCTTGATGTGCGGCACCAGCGGAAATGCGCTGGCGCTGTTGAACGCTAAATCCAACAACTCGGCGCGATATTCTTCCACCGGCTGATCCACCCAGGCAACGGACGTCACTTGCGTACCAGCGACCTCTGCAGTGACAGTCGTTGTCGGATCGACTCCCGTTTCCTGTGCCTGAATCGGTAAACAACCGATCAAGGCCATTACGCTCACCCAAAAATAATGCAAGCCTGCTCGCCTCATGAAAACACCTCAAAACGTAGCCGTCCCTTAGAAAAAGACCTGCTGACGGAGTTACCCGCCAGCAGATCGAGTTGTGCACACATCCGGAAGTTCCCTTCCGGCCGATTTCCTCTCCATCTCGAACCATCACAGAGGACGGGTGCGGAAGAGCTTAGCGCTCTGCAGCGGAGCCGTATCGGTGTAGGTCATCGTGCTGCCGTTGCCGGTAATCACCTTTTCTGCGGTCCAGGTGCGTCCATCGGTGGAGCTTTCAACGACGTACATCACACCGTTGACCGTTGCGAACGACACCGTCGCCGTCAGGTTCGTTGCTGCGGTCGGGTCGGCCTGAACCGGACCACCGATGGTGATGTTGGTGAAGGCATCCGCTGCGGTCCAGCCCTTAATCCAGTTGTGCGTGGGGCTGAAAGCACCACGGTAGCTCGTGGGCGTGAAGAACGGGTCAGCCGGGGTGACATTCGCAGCCGTGAGCGCCGCCGTCGTCACCGGAATCGGATTCAAAGCCACAATGTTTTGCAATCCGACGCGTGCGTTACTACCAGAACCCATGGAACCGAATGCCGTTCCACGAGTCATGCTGGTGATCGGGAGAGTGGTGTTGTCCACCACATTGTTCTTGGCGGGGTTGCTGGTGAAGCCAGCGGCCAACACGCCTGCGGCCACGGCCTGATCGCCACTGGCTCCAGAACCCGCGCCCAAGAGCGACACTTTGTGGAAAACACTGTCGGAGATTTCGTTCAGGAAGCCATCCACCTGCGCCGAGTAGAAGCTGGCGGTCGGAGCAAAGATGCCCGAACCGGCGTTGTACTGCGGGTAGCTGTTGTAAGCCGTGGTGAAGCGTGCCAGGAAGTGACCCAAAGCCGTGGAATCCGTCGGGCTGGCGGCAAACGTGCCGGTCGCCAGATCGGTGTAGCCCTTGCCACCATCGGTGTCAGTACCATCGTGAGCCACCAGCCGACCGAGGAAGTCGATGAAGATCGACTTGCGGAATTGAACGTTGGCATTGTCGCGCCAAGCCGTGGCATGGTCAGGCGACTGAGGAACGCCGATGACCGTCATGTTATAAATGGTGGCAGTGGTGGTAGGCTGAACATTGGACTGTTCGCCGCCGTCCATTTCAATGGCATTGTCGGGAGCACCCGATCCGCTGCTGGCGGGAGTGGCCACGCCCTGAACGATCAGGCCGAACTGCACCTTACCGCGCCAGCCCTGATCCACATCCAAGCTATCGTCACCAATATTCCAGATGTTGATGTACTTGAGGTTGACCTTGCCGCCCCAGATTTCGATGCCGTCATCGACGTTGTTCATGATGTCAAAGTGGGTGATGTCGGTTTCCGCGCCCAGCGCACCCAGCGACAGGCCGTTAAGTTCATCGCCGGTACCCAGCACTCGTCCGGTGTATCGGCTTGAGACGTAACGCAGGACACCGCTGTCGTCGTTGTCATCGTTGCCGCCGTAGCGGATGTTATTGATGTCGCCGCCAGCGGTCGTGGCATCCAATCCTTCCATACGACGCTGAGCGGTGCCATCCACCACCGTGGGATTGTTGGTCGCGCCGGTGGTTGAAGGGCCTTGGAGAACACCTTTGAATTCGGAACCCGAAAGCACGCCCTTGCCCAGAATAGTGAGATTTCGCCATTCACTGGCAACGTTACGCGAAAGACCCGTCTTGCGATCACCAACGGTGGTGATGGCTATCGGGGCGCTGGCTGGACCGGAGAAAACAGTGCCGGTCCAAGTGGCCACGTCAGCCGCGGAGGTCAGGATGATCGGTTCGGCAGCGGTGCCCAAGGCGAAAATCTGCGCACCACGGGTGATGGTCAAACCGCCGTCGTCCGCAGGCAGGGTGATGACCGTCACGCCCGCTTCGATGGTCAGGGTCGCGCCGTTGATGACGTACACGGGGTTTTTGAGGAAGTAGGGGCTGTTGGCCTTGGTCCAGGTGGTGTCGGTGGTGATATTGCCCGACACATTGGTGAAGGCGTTGGCCGAGGTGGCTATGGTCATGCCTGCGAAGGCAACCAGCACTGCAATGGACTTGTTCATTTTCATCTTTCTCATTCCTTTATAAACAGAGTGATAGCGAACTGTGTAAAGATTACGTTAGAGAATGGTCATTTAATTGTGAGAAACGTATTTTGATCAGGCCTGACGACGACGGGCGATCAACAGACCGCTGCCAGCCAGGAGAAGAAGCGCCGAGGTCGGCTCGGGGATGACGGTGGTGAGGTTCATCGGGCCGACGGTCGAAGTTATCGAACCTGTCGCCGATCCACCCGTTGCGGGGACAAATCCATTGTCTTTTACGAAGTAGGACACATTCGCACCAGGCCCAAGTGCGCCAGAGCTAAAGGGAACATCAAACCAGATGGTGTACCAACGATCCACGCCAGGGGTGTAGTTGGCGAGCCCATCGACGTTGGTACCGTTGGTGCTAGCAGACTGTGGATTGGTACCGCCAAACGCAAAGCGACCGATGATCACATCATTTGGATCCCAAAGCCAACTGTTGGCATTGACTCGACCGCCCGATGGAGCAGCCGTGTAAGAATTGCCGAGCCAGCCATCGTTGTTCAGGTCAATCACAGTGATGACTGTGCCTTGTGAAACTGGGGTAATATTTCCTGCAACGTTTTTGTTTGCACCACGGTGTGCCATGGTGAAAGTCACCGCCGCGTCTGCGGTAGCAACCATGAAAGGCATCGCTAACATTGCTGCGGCAATCATTTTTTGCATATTCATTCGTTGATCCTTTTTATTCTTTGGTTGATTGGTAGATACACAATTCGTTCATTGCGAAAGTACAAAACTTAAAACGGTTTTTTTATGGTCACTTTGGTTCCTGCGGAACCAGCAGGCAAACGGAATACAACCGCAGCAGACGGATTGATCACCGTTTCGCCGTCCGCAATACCGTCGAACCAACCAAAACCGTCGAAGAATGTCACTGCGGTAATTGGCGGCTTGTTCTGGCCAGTGGCGGCGTTATCAAAAACTTGAATTTCACGACCATCCGAAGAGGGGCCGCCCAATCCTTCAAAGCCCAATTGAGCTAGCTTGAACGGCAGGCCATACCCCGAACCGATCTGCAAATCGCCGCTATCGGGCAGAATCACAGCAACGCGGAAATCACTTGAAACGCCGAAGTGAAAAAGTGTCAACGGATTGGCGGAGTTGTTACGTACCGTGAATTGCGTTTCAGGCGTGATGAGCGTTTGGCCATCCAACACACCGTCAAACCAACCGAATCCATCGAAGTATGTCACGGCCGTCACTGGCGGTTTATTTTGCTGAGGAACCGAAACATTGTTGGCAAAAATCTGTACTTCCGTACCATCCACAAACGATGTTCCCTTGACACCTTCGGGGAACAGTGAATTGATGGTATGGTGCTTATACACCCGGAAGCTGTCACCGTTGTTCACAAACGCCAGAGCGGTGGCGTTTTCAAGGGTGAAAGCTGTGCCGTTGTCGGTGGTGATGGTGGTCCAGAGACCTTCGCCGCTGCCACTGGTGAAGCGGACGTAGTAGGTTCCGCCGCTGAAATCGGTCGCGGTGGTGCCGCCGGTGGGCGTCAGGGTCGTGCCGGCTTTGGACTGCACGGTGAAGCTGGCTTCGATCTTGTTGTTAAAGGGCATGGACAACAGCGCATCGGAATTGGCCGGGACGGTGATAACGTTGTACCCCGTCACGTTTTCCTGTGCCTGTACCGCCTGCCCGGCCAGAAGTGCCGAGGCAATCGCGGCTGCGAATACACAAGCCTTGTTTTTCATGTTTCTCCTCTTTTCCTTGGGTTGATTGGTGTGAAACCATCGTGACGTTCATGTGTGTGGATGGTTCATGAATGACCGCTTTTTTCGCTGAATACTCCTCCTCCGTTGCATGGTTTGACTTGAACAACCTTCACCCACCGCAGGTGAACTCTCCCGACACAGCAATCGTTGGTTGTCGAAACCCCTGCACAGCTTGCCCCCCGGTAGGTGCAGCCTAACCACCGATTGTTTATCTACCGCTAGCGAATATTTTGGATTGCGTGAGTTTTCTGTAAGCACAGCCCGTCGTTCAGGTGAATGAACCGATTTCATTTTTCAAGGAGCCTTGGGCGAATAACGCGAGCCCCTTGCCGACGAGGTAGGCACCGCTGTGTTACAACAAGGCAACCATAGCCCACGAACCGGGCCGATGCGTGATGATTGTGTTGATGTTCGGTGAGACAATTGCTATCGACAACACTCTTGTTTGTGAAGTGTTAACAAGTGGTTTGATCCCTCTGAACAAACCCCTCTCCCACCGGGAGAGGGATTTTTCAGAGCCCTCGTTTGTCAATCGTGCTGCCAGCTCTCGATTCAGCTCGAATGGTTGTAGCGGGCAAGGGTTGTGCGCCACATCTGTCGATAGGCTGCCTCCATGTCGCGGGCGAAGCGGGGACCATCCATGAGCGGGGATTGTTGCATCTTCCGGCGCAGAGCCAAGCGCTGCCCACGTTGTTGTACCGCCTGCTCAGCCAGAGTTACCGCAGACTCGATGAACGCTTGCGGATTGGCCGCGATGTATGGTTCCAGCCCGACGGTTTTCAAGATGGATGCACCTGCTCGGCCGGCGGGGGTGTTGCCAAGCATGCAAAGCACCGGGGTCCCCATGTACAGGGCATCGCAGGTGGTGGTAATGCCGTTGTAGGGTAGTGGGTCCAACGCCAGATCAATGCGTTCGTAGGTGTGCATGTAGGTGGGCCGATCCATCCGATCCGCGAACTGGATGCGTGTTTGGGCGATGTTACTGTGCGCCATGCGTTGCAAAATGCGCTCACGATGCTCCCGGCTGAAGACGAGCAACAACAAGCGCGAATCAGGCACAGACTCCAGCACCTTGATCCAAAGATCAAGCAGGGCATCGTGATGTTTGACGGGGTTGTTGAGCGAACCAAAAGTGATCGGACCTGTCGGGGTGGTCGTACTCAGCGGATAGTCCCCCAGCGGGTCGTAAGCAACCCAGCCATGGGGCAGTCGGATGGGCGTTTCATTGAAATGAGGGTCTGCCTGTTCCAAGGGGTCGATAATGGCGTCAGTGATCCGATAGTGCATGGCATCCAGCCCGGTGCTGCCGGGGTACGCCAACCAGCAGACCTGCACCGGCGCAGGCTCACGAGCAAAAACCAGGGCGCGATGTCGGCCCATATGCATCGTCAGGTCCACCAATACATCGATCTGATCATGGCGAATCTGCTGGGCTAATTGTTCATCGTTGCAATGGTTCACCTCATGCCAGACATCGCAATAACGACGGAGTCGGTCGGTGATGTGATCCGGGCGCTGCACGGAACTGTAAGCATGTATTTCAAATTGTTCATGATCGTGATGAGCCAGCAGGGGGATGGTGAAAAACGACTCGGCCTGATTATAGAAGTCGGGCGATACATACCCTACGCGCAAACGCCGATGCTCCTGTTGATCGCGGATCGTTGGCGGTGTCCTTCGGCTCCACACCGGGCGGGCGTGAAGCTGGTTCCATTGCTGCAACTCACGAACCTGTGCGGCGGTGTCAAAGGCGGGGTGAAAATGCGCCAGGTAAACCAGGTTGCTGTGCGCTTCGGGGAACATGGGTCGCAATTCAATTGCCTGTCGATAGGCAGACAATGCGTCGTCCAATCGGCCTTGGTATTTGAGGGCGTTGCCCAGGTTGTAGGAAGCCTCGGGAAGCGTAGGGTTCAGGGCAATCGCCTTGTGGCCATGCTGCACCGCAGCGTCCCACTGCCCCAATTCTTTAAGGACATACGACAAATTACTCGGCGGCACCGCATCATTGGGTTGAAGTTTTGCAGCGCGTTCAAAGGCTTGCTGCGCGGCGGGGTAATCACCAAGGTGTGCCAGCGCCTGGCCGAGGTTCAGGTACGCTGGCGCATGGTCCGGCAAACATTGCAAGGCCCGGCGACACACTTCCACGGACTGGGCGTACTGCCGGGAGGCATTGAGGACAAAGCTGTAATCACTGAGCACCGCTGCACTCTGCGGTGCCAGGGCGACTGCTTTTTCGATGGCGACCAAAGCCTGTTCCACCTGTTGTAACTGACAAAGCAACCGACCCTGCGCAGCATAAGCCTGGTAAAAACGTGGGTTCAAGGTGATCGCTTGTGCATAAGCATGCAGTGCTGAAGTCGGCTCTGATGTTTCTGCCAAACAGTTGCCCAGGTTGTAATGCGCCACTGCGTCATTGGGCTGCAGAGCGACGGCCTGTCGATGTGCGGCGATGGCTTGATTCAATTCACCGGCATCGCGCCATACACTGCCCATCATGCCGTATGCCACTGCCGACTGTGGTGCCAACGCCACCACACGCTTCAAAACCTTCAAGGCCTCTTGCAGCGAATTTTGTTGGTGATAGGCTTTGGCCAACTGCAAACCAGCCGTGACATGGTTGGGCTGAGCCTTCAAACACTGACGCAGTAAATCGATCGCTTGCGATACACGGTTCATTTCCAGCAACAACACGCCGTAAAAAAACAATGCGTCGCTGTGATCGGGTTTGGACTTCAAAACCTGAGCGTACAAAGCTCCAGCTTCCGCTCGTTGACCGGCTCGGTGCAAAAGCTTGGCCTGTCGCAATAACGGCTCGATGGGTTGTTCGCTGTGCTTGGTCATGGTTGATTATTAATGATGAATGGTTCGACAACCGTCAAACCATGGGTTGTCCAAGCATACCTGCTGCTGCATTGTTAGAAACAAAGTGTGTATGAAAACACCTCTCGTCAAGAGATAGGGCAGACACTACACCTGCGATTAAACTCATTATGACCCCTGCCGCAGCCAACCCAGCAACCACCAAAGCACAAACAATTCCGCCACGATGGTTGCCGCTGCCACGGCCACGAGGTGCGTCCAACGCATGCGATCTGAACGGTTTGGTGAAGCACCATGACCGGCGGCCCGGCCGGGGTACGGAATCAAACTCAGTTGCTCACGGGCGGCATGGGCACAATCCGTCGAACGATTGCCACGGCGAGCCTGGTCCTGCACCATCGCCACGATCAGGTTGGCGTCAAAAGCGGTCAGACCGAGCATTTTGCCGACACGAATCAATCGCTCCCGTTTTTCCGCCGGCAGAATCGCCCCCTGCAATGCCTCGGCCACACGCACCGCCAGCACCCAGCGCGGGTCGGTGACTTCGGTAATCGCCTGCGCCTCCATCGCCGCCTGGGTCGTATCCGGCTGCCGGGCTTGCGATGACGTCGGCTGCAAAGGCGGGCGAACAATTTCCAAGGAACTGGTTTTGGTCAACTCCCCCTTGACCAACGCATCTCCCCCGGCTGCGTTTTCACGAGCCGAGGCCCAACGACCTGTCGTGTTGATAAAGCCTTTGGTGGGCACAAGCCTTCTCCAACCTGAGCATAACACACAACCCGCCGTTGCCAACCTTCATGAATGCAAAAATCACGCCTGAACTTGGCATCGGCGACTACGGCAACCGTAGCGGTTAGCGCCGCGATCGATCGCGTTGTTGGAAGTGGTCGAGTAAATCATATCGGTTAGCGCCGCGATTGATCGCGTCTGAATAAAGTTGTTGACTGGTTAACTGGTTCACCTGTTCATCGGTCAGAAAAGAAAAACACGATCCCGTCCAATGAACCAATTAACCAATTAACCAAACCATACCCAAGTCCTCGGCTTGCCAGCCTCGTCCTTGGCTTGGTTTCGTCACTTGGCGTCAATCAAGCATTGCCTCATTTCTGATTTCACCTGCACAACACTACAATTACCTTTTTCATCAGGGACGCAAGCCTCATGCCGATTCGTTTTTACAATACGTTGTCGCACCAGGTGGAAGTGTTCACGCCGATCGATCCGCAGGGGGTGACGATGTACAACTGCGGGCCGACGGTGTACGACTTTGCCCACATCGGCAACTTCCGCGCTTTTCTACTGGCGGACCTGATCCGTCGCACCCTCGAAATCACCGGCCATCGGGTGCAACAGGTGATGAACATCACCGATGTCGGGCACATGACCGATGATGCCGTGGCCGACGGAGCCGGGCAGGACAAAATGGCCGTCGCCGCCCAACGCCTCAAAGACGCCAAAAAATCCGGCAAGCTGCCGCCCGATGCCATGGGCAACCCCGATGACCCGTATCAGGTGGCCGAGTATTACACGCAAGCCTTTGTCGCCGATGCCAAGGCCCTGCGTCTGCGCGTGGCGGACGAATACCCTTCGCACATGCCCCGTGCCACGCAGCACATCGCCGCCATGCAGGCCATCATCACCACCCTCATTCAAAAAAATCACGCTTACCTCGGCTCCGACGGGTGCGTGTACTACGATGTGCAGAGCTTCCCCCAATACGGAAAACTTTCCGGCAACACGCTCGACAAACTGCGCAGCGGCGCAGGCGGGCGCGTCAGCGAAACCAATCAATCGATCAAAAAACACCCTGCTGATTTTCTGCTTTGGAAGCCCGATCCGTCGCACCTGATGAAATGGGACGCACCCTGGGGGGCCGGTTATCCCGGTTGGCACATCGAATGCTCAGCCATGGCTTTGAGCGTGCTTTCACAACTGACGGGCAAACCACTGCAAACCATCGACATTCACACCGGCGGCGAAGACAATATTTTCCCCCATCACGAATGCGAAATTGCCCAATCCTGCGGGGCCACGGGAAAGCCCGAATTCGCCCGTCATTGGCTGCACACCCGGTTTCTGCTGGTGGAAGGCCGAAAGATGAGCAAACGCGAGGGTAATTTTTACACCGTGCGTGATGTGCTGGAAGGTCGTGTCACCGGTCGCCCGGTCGATCCTGCTGTGCTCCGCCTGGCGCTCATGCGTGTGCATTACCGCGCCAACATGGACTTCACGCTCAAAGGGTTGGAGGAAGCCGGCCACGCCGTGCAACGACTGCGCCAACTGGCCGGTGAATTGCATCAGCAAGTCAGTTCGACCCAACAACAGGGACGTGATTTGCCGGATGTGAACGGTCATGCAACGGTGCAGGCGTTTATCGAAAACTTAAGTGACGATTTGAATATAGCAGGGGCATTGGCACAGGTGTTTAAGTGGATGAGTGAACCGCGCGACACGCCGATGGTGAGCTGGGCGGTGCTGCAAAAAATCGATTCGGTGTTGGCGGTGGTGGGTGATGTGACTGCGAACCAAGCCGGTGCAGGCGGCAGCCGCAGTGAATCAGACACAACCGTCATCGAGCAATGCAAAGCCCTTGACACAGCCCGCACTGCCCGTGATTTTGCCACCGCCGACCGCATCCGCAAAGAATTACAGGCCCAGGGTTATGATGTGCAAACCACCAAAGCCGGCACCACGGCGAGAAGGAAATTGGCTTAACGAACAGAGGAACAAATTACCACAGAGCGATCACGAGTAGCTAGGTGCTCGTGGCTCGGGGCTGGGCAGATTCGATCATAAAGATTGCTTGACCCAGCTACCAGCTACTAGCCCCCAGTTCCATTTCTCTGTGTCTCTGTGGTAAAAACTCTGTATTGAAAACGCTGCGGTGAAAGCCGGCCTAACTCAGCAACCGTTCCAAATCATCACGAGTCAGACTGCTCAGCAGGCTTTCGGACTGTTGCCCGATGATCGCATCCGCCAGGTGGCGTTTTTTGGCCTGCAATTCCGCGATGCGCTGTTCAACCGTATTCTGGCAGATCAGCCGATACGCAAACACATGGTGTTGCTGGCCGATGCGGTGTGCCCGGTCGATGGCCTGGTTTTCGACCGCTGGGTTCCACCAGGGATCGAGGATGAACACGTACTCGGCTGCGGTCAGATTCAACCCCAAACCGCCTGCCTTCAAGCTGATCAAAAACACCGGGCATTTCGGGTCGGTCTGAAAGCGTTCGACATGCTGTTTACGCTGGCGGGTTTGACCATCGAGGTACTCATACACCATGCCACGGGCGTCGAGTTGTTTGCGCACCAGTTCGAGGAACGAAGTGAACTGGCTGAATACCAAAGCCTTGTGCCCTTCCGAAACGATGTCGTCCAGCCGTTCGAGCAGGGCTTCGAGCTTGGCAAAAGGCTGGTCGGCCAATGTCGGATCGATCAGCCCCGGGTGACAGGCTGCCTGTCGCAAGCGCAGCAGGGCTTCGAGCACCATCACACTGTTTTTACCCAGCCCGCCTTGTTCGTGCGTCTGCGTTTGCGATAAAAGTGACCCGCGATAGTGTTTAAGCAGTTGGTCGTACAGCGCTTTTTGCTCGCCTTCCATTTCACAAAGCACGGTCTGCTCGGTTTTGGGCGGAAGGTCGCGCAGCACCTGTTTCTTGGTGCGGCGTAAAATGAAGGGTCGCAACGCCTGCCCCAACTGCCGGGCGACATCGGTGCTCTGCAACATTTTGCCGCTGCTCAGTTGCACACTGTCGTGCTCATCGTCACCGGTTTGCTGATCAATCTTTTCCGACAGCGGCGCGGCTGCGTTTGCATTCACTGTCGAGCTTGTTTTGAGTGCAGCCCCTGTCGCACCCGTCGCACCCGACGCATCATCGTGACCGTTGGTTCGATCCTTACGAGCATCATTCAGGGCGTTTTTGAGCAGAAGGCCGAAGTGTCCCGCTCCGCCGAGCATCCCGGGGTTGAGGTATTCAAAAATCGACCACAAATCCCCCAAATGATTTTCCACCGGCGTACCGGTGAGTGCCAATCGATGATCCGCCTGAAGCAGCCGCACTGCCTTGGCGACCTGTGAACTGGGGTTTTTGATCGCCTGTGCCTCGTCCAAAATCACATACGCAAACCGCTGCTTGCGCAGCTCATCCACATCCCGGCGAATCAGCCCGTAGGTCGTGATCACCAGGTCATGCTCTGCAAAAGCCTCGCGCAACGATTGACGCTCCGTGCCGGTGTAGGCCTGCACCCGCAAGCCGGGCACGAATCGCTGCGCTTCGTCGATCCAGTTGAACACCACCGACCGCGGTGCGACGACCAATGACGGACGATTTTCGAATTTCGAATTGACGCCCAGCCCTTCAGGGCCGGATGATTTGAAATCACTGGATGTGACATATCCGGGGCTAAAGCCCTCGGCGTCATCATGCTGCACTGGGCCACTTCCCTCTTCCTTCACTTGGCCACTCTCTGACAGCAGCATCGCCAATACCTGAATGGTTTTGCCCAGCCCCATGTCGTCGGCCAGCACGCCGCCCATGCCGAACTCGCGCAAAAACGCCAGCCAACCCAATCCTTCTTTTTGATACGGTCGCAACGTCCCTTTGAAATCCCTCGGTGGCTCCAGCGGCACAATGCCATCAAACTGATGCAAGCGTTCCCGCGCTGCGGCAAAGGCATCATCCACCTGCACCATTTCCTGCCGGGCCAGCAGCGTATCCAGCAGTGCCGCCTGGGTGCGTTTGAACTTGAGCACATCGCCTTCGATTTGCGCCACCCCAGCCAGTAACCCATGCTCCGCCAACCACTGTTCAGGCAGCAACCCCTGCGAACCATCGCCCAACGTAATAAGCGTTCGCCCTTCCTTGGCAGCCTGCAAAATGGCGGGCAGGGGCACGATCTGCGTTTCCCCGTCGGCGCGTGTGAAGGTCATTCCGCCGCGCAGTTCGAACCAGTCCATCCCGCTGGTCACTGACAAGTTCGCCGCCCCCGGCCGAGCCATGATTCTGCGATCCGCTGACACCACCCAGCCTCGCGTCAGCAACTGCATCACCGTCATCGGCATCGCCTTCACCGGCAGCGACCCCAACAAATCCGTGCTGTTGCCATTGGTCAGTTCGGGGCGAAAACCCAGACTGATGAACAGTGCCACCGCCTGCTCTTCCGCCCGTAAATCACGTCGAATGATGATCGGCCGTTTGCCCTGCGAAAAACTCACCCGTGCCCCGATATCGCCTTCATCCTCCGCTGATGCACTTTCACCCATCGCGGCGGTTGAAAAATCATCATCGTCGTCATCATCCATGTTGCCGTGTTGCGCTCGTGCCTGTGCTGCCAGTTCATCCTCCACCGACTCTGCCAAATCCAGCGCATCATTCACACGATCAACGTGCGATTCATCGTCATCGCCTGATGCTCGCCCCGCACCCTCACCCCGTTCACCGCTGGCTTGCGCCTCATCATCGTTTTCTTCACCGGGTAAAAATCGCCCTGCCTGCCCTGGTTTGATGTGGTGCGAACCATACGCAAACCACAACCGGGCTGACAACATATTCCGCGCTAGTCCCCCGGTTCCCCCGGTTCCCCCGGTTCCCCCGGTCCCGCCGTTACCCCCGGTTCCACCCGCACCTGCACTGACCCCAGCCCCTTCAAACCCCGGCCCCGAACCCGGACTGTACAACTCCACATGCGGCACCGGTGTCGCATGTTCCTCCTGTGGCCCAACGCCCTCCGGTAACTCCAACTCCGGCAGACTCGCCAGTGTGTACAACTTCTCCAAAAACTTCGGCACATCCCCCTGTGCCACTTTCAACGGCGAAACCTTGCCATGGGCGAAAAACTCGTCCCGGTAATGCTGCACCCAGCGATACGAATCACGATCATCCAGCAACCCCACCACCCCCCGATGAATCAGCAACCCATCCGCCCCGCCCAGCACCACCTCCGGCTCATGCACCGCCAATCGCTCTGCCCCCTTACGAAACTCCACTTCCAACGCCAGTGCGTCCCCCGTGTCCTGCCCCACCAGCCAAAGCACCCAACTCGCATCATCAACCCATTGCAACGGGTAGGTCACGCTCTCCGCGTCGCCGGCTTCGGGTTCATCATCAAACACAAACGCACGACCGGTTTCGGTGAGTCGTTTGAGCAGCGCCCGCCAGGCACCGCTGACCAGGGCAAACGTGTCGGCTCCGCGTGCCCCCATCGCCAATCCGACATCCAACGCATCATGATCGGTCGAGTGAATCCGCTGCCCACCCACAATCAGCGACACCAACTCACGGTCCAGCGCATCGGTCAGTTCGCCCACGGCCTGCGGCGAAGCCCGCCAATGACGCATCGGCCCCCAACCGGTGCGCGTTGGTTGACGTTGCTTTATTTCCACCACGAGCTGCCCCAACCGTCGGGTCGCGCCCGCATTGATTCCATAACAAATCTGTCGCAAACCGTTGACCAGTGCGCTGGTCGTCGAAGGTGTTTCGATGATCGATGAACGCAACAACGTCAGCCGACCGACCCATTCGGGTTCCTGGGCCACGGGCTTGACCGCACCGGGGTCGCGCTTGCGGGCTTTGGGCATCGCCAATACCGGGGCATCGCTCTGGGTGTTGAGGGCGGTGCCACCGGTCGTTGTCGAGGCATCACCTTCACCTTCCACCTTTTCCTTCATCCCGTTGTAATGCACTTCCAGCAGCGTCGCCCAAATGTGTTTGCAATATTGCCCCCTGGCAAAAAACGCGCAGCTGCAATGCACACGGGCTGTCGGACCCGCGCCGCTGATGGTGACGATATGGTCCTGATCGCCGCTGCCCTTGACCGCTGCCCGCACCCATTGCCCCTGTTCCGGCGGCAGTTGGCGCACCCGTCCCTGCGCCTGGTAGGACCGGCCACGCATGCGGATGGTGCTGTGAAAGTGATTCGCCCAGGCTTTGATCAGCGACATTAATGGCTCCGGCGCAAGCGGGGGAACACCCGAATCCCTTAGCTTACCGTCCTTCGCCCATATCGCAACCAACCCATCGGCAAATACGCAAAAACCAGACTCACCAGCACCAGTAATGCGATAAATGTCACCAGCGACGCATCCCCCAACCCCGAAGGCTCGGCCAGTAGCACTGCCACCCAAACAGCCATGATCGCATAACGGGCCGTGGTCAATCGATGACGCAACCGCTGCCAGGTTGGTCCCTGCATCGAACCGAGCATCGCTTCGATGACCATGAGCACCAGCACCGCCGCGACCAGCGCAGCCGACCGCCCCCGCAGCCAGTCACGATGCTGTTTTTGCGACACCAGCATCTGTGCCTCCATCGGCAGCCGTTGCGATTCCATCAGCAAACGTTTTTCGGTCACCGCCTCCGCCGTCGCCCCTGATTGCTCCAACCGGGTCAATACGTCTTGGTTGGTTTTCTCATACGCTGCCAGTTCACTACGAGCCGGTCCCGAACCGATAAAAAGCTGGTCATACGCCCAGGGCCAAACCTGCCCCAATACCCCCGGCCCAAGCAACACCCCCACCAACACCCCCACCAACAACACATAAATATCACGATGACACGGGGCACGATGGTTGGTTTCATCAGCCTTGGTCGTTGCCGCGGGCTTATCGGGCGTTGGGTTGGACATGATAATTACCTCGAAAACAGGGTGAATTCCTCATGGGCTGTATCTTCGCCCCCTCTCCCTCCGGGAGAGGGTAGGGGTGAGGGCGTCCTAATCAATCACATTCAGAACGAGCATCCTATTAAATCAACGCAATGACAAAAGCTTTTCAGCCATTTGGCAAGCGAATCGGTTTCGGGTACATTACTCGGCTCGCACGAAACGAGGTAACACCATGTACGCAATCATCGAAGACAGCGGTTCGCAGATCAAGGTCAGCCAGGGCGACATTATTCGCGTGGCCCTGCGTGAGCAGCCCACCGGTCAGGCGGCGATCACCTTTGACAAGGTGCTCTTCGTGAGCGACCCCAAAGCCGACGCCCCCGCCCGCATTGGGCAACCCTACGTCAGCGGCGCCAAGGTCAGCGGCGAAATACTGTCGCAGGAAAAGACCGACAAGGTCAAAAGCTGGCGCTATAGCCGACGAAAAAACGTGCTCAAACGCAAAGGTCACCGACAGGATTACCTCAAGGTGAAAATCACCGGCATCGAAGGCTGATTTTCGTCCAGACGCGACAAGTCGCGGCGCTAACATATGAATGACGCCGAGGGCTTTCGCCCCGGTTGGTTCGAATCGTTGTCATGCAACAATCCGGCCCTGAAGGGCACGGCGTCAAAACCCGACGCCAAGTCTCCGCACTCAGCATTTCAAAATCACTTCACCACTTCATGCACCGCCTTCCGGATACGCACGGTACGCAATCACATACAACAGCGGCACAGCTACCAGCGTCAGCACCGTCGCAAAGCTCAACCCGAACATGATCACAATCGCCATGTCCTTGAAAAACACATCCGTCAATAGCGGAATCATGCCCAGCACCGTCGTCAGTGCCGCCATGCTCACCGGTCGCGTTCTGCTCACCGCACTCTGCACAATCGCCTCGTAATGTTTCATGCCGCCCGCCTGAAGCGCATTGGCCTCATCCATCAGCACAATCGCATTTTTAATCAGCATGCCCGACAAACTCAGCACGCCCAAAATCGGCATGAACCCGAACTCCGCCCCCGTCGTCAGCAACCCCACCGTCACCCCGATGATCGCCAAGGGCAGCGTCAGCAATATCACCATCGGCTGACGCAGGTTGTTGAACAACGCAATCAATATCAACACCATGCCCCCGAAGCACACCGGCAGCAACGCTTCCAACCCCCCGCTGGCCTTGCTGGTTTTTTCAAACTCACCACCCCACGTCAATGTATAACCCGTCGGCAGTTCAATCGCCTCCACCGCTGGTCGCACCCGATTCAACACAAATGCCGCACCCCCCACCGCCGGGTCACACATCACCGTCAGCGTCGGCACACGGTCTCGCCGCATGACGATCGGGTCCTGCCAACCGACCTGTGTCCGCGTGGCCACCTGATCCAGCGACACCAATCGCCCCTTGGCTGTACCCACCATCACATCCGGCAGCGCCCCCGCATCCAACGGCTGACTCACCAAACTGCGCATCCGCAGCGGTATCAAATCTTCGCCCTCACGGTACACGCCGACGTTGACCCCTTCATATGCCAAGGCAATCGACCGACTCACTTCACGTCGTGTCACCCCCAACCTTGCTGCGCGATCCGCATCCAACACCGGCTCAATCATCGTCACACGCTGCCGCCAGTCGCTGCGCAGGTTGGTGATATACGGGTCGGCTGACATGATCGCTTCCACCTGACTTTGCAACCGCCGTAACTCCGCCGGGTCGGGCCCGCGCAGCCTGGCCTGTATTTTCGCCTCCGCACCCGGCCCCAACACCATGCGCCAAGGCCAACCCAACACATCCGGGTGATGCTCCGCCAATTGCACCCTGATCAACCCCATCAACGCATCAATCCGTTTGGCATCGTCCACCGAAATGATCAACTGCCCATATGACGGGTTCGGGCTTTCCGGGCTGTAAGTCAGTTCAAAACGCAACGTGCCCGAACCGGCATTGGCAGCCACATCCGTCACCCCCTCCTGCTCACGCAGCCAAGCGGTCATGCTCGACAATTCGCGGTCCATCGCATGAATGCTCGTGCCCTGCGGCAGCCAGAATTCGACCATGAACTGCGGACGCGCTGAGTTGGGGAAAAAGCCTTGCTTGGCTTTACCAAAACCCACCGCTGTGCCCACCAGCATGATGATCAGCACCCCCAGCGCCATCCAGCGATGATGCAATATGGTTTCGAGCAGGCTGCGAAAACTGCGAAACACCCATCCCCCATACGGGTCGCTTTCGCTCCCAGCCGAGCCTTGCCCCAGTATCACTGCGCCCAGCACCGGCGTGCTGGTGATCGCAAACACCCAGCTGAGCAGCAGCGACACCCACAACACCGTGAACAGCGATCCGCAATAGTCGCCCGTGCTGTCGGGGCTTAAACCAATCGGGGCAAACGCTAAAATCGCAATCACCGTCGCGCCCAACAACGGCCAGGTCGTCTGCCCGACAATTTTTTCCGCCGCCTGTGCTCTGCTTAACCCCTGTTTCACCCCGCCGATGATGCCCTCCACCACCACAATTGCATTGTCCACCAACATCCCCAAGGCAATGATCAACGCCCCCAATGAAATGCGCTGCAAATCCAACCCCAGCAACTTCATCACGATAAACGTACCCAAAATCGTCAACAACAGCACCACCCCGATCAGCACCCCTGCCCGCAACCCCATCGCCAGCAATAACACCCCCACCACGATCACCACCGATTCGACCAGCCCGATGGTAAACCCCCGCACTGCCTGCCTGACTCCCTCCGACTGCATCGAAACCACGCCCAGTTCAATGCCCACCGGCGTCTGCTCCATCAATTCACCCAAACGCTTCTGCACCGCTTCCCCCATGTTCACCACATTGCCCCCCGCCACCGTCGAAACCCCCAGCGCAATCGCGCGATAATCGTTATACCGCAGCATCACCCCCGGCGGTTCCGCCTCACCCCTGCTCACCTTCACCACATCCCCCAACCGAAGCAACGCTCCCGTCTGCGTCGGAACCATCACATCACGTATCGCCTGCAACGAATCCAACCCGCCCGTCGGCTCAATCATGATGCGACGATCCCCCGCCATGGCCGGCGCACTGGGCACCACCAGCCCTTTGCCTTCCAGTGCTCTCACTACTGACTGCAAATCCGCCCCCAACCCCGCCAATCGTTCCGGCGACACATCCAAAAAAATCATCGGCCGAGGTTCACCCAACAACCGCACACTCGCCACATCCTTCACCAGCAACAATTCCTTGCGCAACTCGCGGGCATAATCATGCAGTTCCGTCAGCGAAAAACCGTCGCCGTAAATGTAAAAAAGCACGCCGAACACATCGCCGAAATCATCGTCCACCATCGGCGCACCGGCCCCCGGCGGCAACTGCTCCGCCGCAGCCGCCACCTTCCGCCGCAGTTCGTCCCAAATCTGCGGTAGCTCATGCCCGCGATACTGATCCTTGATATACACCTTCACCATCGACCGACCAGCAGTCGAGGTCGAACTCAGATAATCAACATATTGCAGTTGCTGGATCGCCGCTTCAATCGGCTCGGTCACTTCATTGGCCACCTCCGCAGGCGATGCCCCGGGGTAACTGGTCACCACCACCGCCTGTTTGATGGGGAACGAAGGGTCCTCCAATCGCCCCAACGTTTGATACGACTTGATGCCGGCAAAAATCGCCAGCACCGTCAACACCGTCACCACCACCCGATAGCGCAGCGAAAGGGTTGCTATGTTCATGGGCGCTGCTCCATCAGGCGAATGCGTTGCCCCTGGCGCAACAGGCTCGTACCCGCAGTCACCACCCGGTCACCAGCCGCCACCCCTTCGCCGATGATCGCCTGTTCGCCCGCCAACCGCACCACCTGCACCGCCGTCGCTTCCACCTGATATTGCCCGCCCTGTTCACGCACCCGCCAAACCTGTTTGTTTCCTGCATCGCTTACCCATATCGCCGCCACGGGGATGGCCTTTTCCTGCGCCTCGCCTTGCCGGGCAGGCAGCACCAGCGTCACCGCCATACCGGGTAGTGCCGTCAACTCCGTCGGTCTGGGCATCGTGAATATCACCCGATACATCCCCGTGGCCGGGTCCGCCTCCGCCGACGCTTCCTTCACCTTCACATCAAAGCGTTTGTCGGGCAACACGCTGAACACCACATACGGCTGCGCCGAAACCTCGCCTTCGCGTGCCGCCGCCCGCTTGCGATACAGTGCCACCATCGCTTCCGGAAAATCAAACGACAAGTCGAGCGTTGCAATGTCCTGCAAACGTGCCACCGCGGTGCCCGGCTGAATGTTCTGAAAATTTTCCACAAACCGCTGCACCACCAGTGCTCGAAACGGTGCCTTGAGCACCGTGTCCGCCAGTGACTGCTGCGCGATTTTCAACTGTGCCTGTGCCCCCTGATACGCAGCTTTGGCATCCGTCAGTTCCTGCGGCGTGGCGGCATTGGCGGCAATCAATTTTTCAATCCGCTCCAACTTCACACGCAGTTGTTCAATCTGCGGTTCCAGCACCGCAATCTGCTGCTCAAATCGCACCGGGTCGATACGGGCCACCACATCACCTTCCGCCAACTCACGACCCAGTTTCAAATCCGATTCAACCAGCGGCCCGCCCACCTGAAATGACAAATCCACCGTCCGCCCCGCCAACACCTGTCCCGGCAAACGTCGCTCCCCTTGTGCCCCCGCATCCACCACCATCGCCACCTTCACCGGCCTTACCAACTCCGTCGGCGGCTCCGGCGGCGGGTTCCAATTGCCAAACATCACCGCACCCACACCCCCCAGCAACATCACCAACCCCACCACCCCCGCCACCCACCGCCCAACCACCGCAAACTTGCTCGCAGCAACTTTCGGTTTCACCACTGAGGGCGTTGCAGCCTCCGTGGTTGATGTTGACTCCGAGGTTGATGGCGTCCCGGCTGCCGATGTTGGCTCTGACATGTGATCACTCCCTGATGTTGAACTGCCCTACCTCATTCAAATGCTATGCCCAATCCCCCGAACAACACAAGGCTCCAAAAAGAGCTAAAAAAGAGAGCCGGGCCGTGTCGGCCCGGCAGGGCAAACGCATGTGGCTTGATTCACTGAGCCGCGACCGGTAGTGAGCGGTTGATGATCTTCGGGGCCTCTGAAAAACCCCCTCTCCCTCCGGGAGAGGGTAGGGGTGAGGGCGGAAAAGCATGTGGAGTATCGAATTCATTACTCCGGGTTTCTCGGCCCTCACCCGGCCTCGGTCGCCGCGGCGACACTCGGCCACCCTCTCCCATGGGGAGAGGGGACCTATCGCCAATCACTCATCCCCCGCGTTCCAATTCGCGCCATTTCTTTTCATTGGCCAACCGGTCCATCGGCGACATCCGATCAACAATCAGCACCCCATCCAAGTGATCATTTTCATGCTGCCAGATACGGGCCGGCAGTTCCGCCGAGGTGAGTACAAATTCCTGCCCCTCCAAATCGATGGCCGTGATAGTGATCGCCATCGGCCTGCGTATCACGCCGGTGATGTCGGGCAGTGACAAACAACCTTCCTCGCGCTCATGCGTTTGCCGACTGGGCGCACTGAGCACCGGGTTGATGAACACCAAATCATCTTTCGCGTCACCCGTGGCATTGGCGACAAACATCCGCCACGATAAACCCACCTGCGGGGCCGCCAATCCGACCCCCGGGGCCTGATGCATCAACTCCAGCATCCGCCCAGCCACCAGTCGAACCTCGTCGTTGATGACCTCGATGGGTTGTGCCTTGGCGCGCAGCACCGGGTGAGGGTAATGCACGATTTTCAATGCTGCCGCATCCGTCGTCATGACCCTATATTAAGCCTCATTCAACCCCATCACAACAAAACCATGTGCAAAGCCCAGGCATCGCAATGCCTGGGTTTTCGTAAACTTATTCATCACGACCCTTCCGCCGGTGCCACCACTTCATACACCGTGTCCGCCAGCATGAACTGCACATTGGCACCCAGCGCCAACCATGGTGCCACTTCCGGGTGTTTGCGCAACAGCGTGAAGTATTCATCACTGTTGAACGTCACCTGCACCTTCCGTGCATTTTGCTGCGCTGGCACACGGGCATCGATCCATTGCGACCCGTTCTGATAAAACACCTGCCCGCGTACCACCCGCATCTGTTGCTGTGCCTGGCGCAGGTTATCCCGCACCGATTCCGCAGCCGCGCCACTGCCCGCCACCGCGCGCTCGCCCAACAAACTCATCGACTTTTGCGCCACGCTCGCCGGGGCCGGGGCCGTCGCCGCCTGCAATGATGCCCCCAACTGGGCATTGGCCACTGCATCGTCCCCCACCTTGCGTTCACGCATATCCATCGCCGCACGGCGTAATTCCTCGCGCACCGGGGCCGCCGTCGGCACTGCCATGTTCTGCAAACTGCGCTGCGTCATCGGCACATCACGCCTGCTTTCATCCTCCACAATCAGGTAAGCCGTGTAGGGCGTCACAATGCCGAACTGCCTTGCCAACTGCGTGATTTCATCCTTCAACTCACCACTTTCACCATGCAGGCGCACCTGATCCAACAAATACCCGACCCGCCGGGTGGCCCACAACCCTGCAATGAACTGATTTTCCTTGTTCCGTGCTTCAAACGTCGCATCACTGGTCCACTGCCTTGATCGATCATGACTCTGCCCGCTGAGTGCCACCTTCGCCGAGCCGCTGCCGACGTACCGACCGACCACGACCAACTGATCGCCCTCGAACAAATCAGGCAGCGTCTGCGGGTACATCAAGCTCACTTTCACTCCCTCCACCGCCAGTTTCACCTCCGTCAGCACCGGGTTGTTGATCCGCGCAAAAAACGATGACACCTTCACCTCGATGTCCTCGCTGGGCAGCACGTACTGCGACACCGCTTTGGTTTCCAACGCCAGTCGATCCAGCAGGTGCGTGTTGACATCGCTGCCGATGCCGAAGGTAAACAGCCGAACATTCTGCCCGTCCGCCTGTGCTTGCGCCACCTTCAAAAGCGTTTCCACATCGCGTGCCCCCACCGTCGGCTGACCATCGGTCAAAAACACCACCGACATCGGCCTACCCTTTTCCTCCCGCTCCCGCACCGTCTGCATCGCCCGTTGCAACGCCGCTTCAATCGCTGTGCCCCCGCGTGCCGTCATTGCCTCCACCGCCTGTTCCGCCTGTATGCGGGTCTGTTCATCCACATTCACCAGCTTTGCAAACACCGCCTGCGCTTCGGTGGCAAACCCGATCACCTGAAATCGATCACCGTTGTTCAGCCCGCGCAGGCAATACAACAGCGCCCTTTGCGCCTGCTTGATTTTGTCCCCCGACATCGACCCCGACGTATCGACCACGAACACCACATCCTTGGGTATCACCGCTGCATTCGCCGCTTTCCATGGCGCCGAGGCGAGCAGCAAAAAGTACCCGCCTTGGCCTGAATCGCTTTTATCCGGGTACGAAAGCAGCGACAGGTCGATGGCATCGGCATCCCCTTTGCCCGATTTCCGAGGGGCTGAAAAATATAATTCAAAATCAGTGTCCGATTTGGCGTTGCTGGCTTCAAAACCGATCACCGCCTTCGTCTCCGTCGGCCTTGTGATATCGACGGCATGTGTCGGTGAGTAAATCGTCTGAATCGATTGCGGCGCATTCACCTCCACCTTCACCGCCAGGCTGCCCACCGGCGTGGGCGAAAATGATTCGCTGCGCAACGGGTATGCAAAGCGCACCAGGTTGCCATCGCGCGTCAGCAACTGTGTGTAACGCAGCTTCACCGGCTTGGTCGAGCGTGGTTCGATCGGAAAAATGCGTACCTTGATCAGGTCGCGTCCGGCATATTCAAGCAGGGCCGGGTCCAGTGCCTTGCGCACGATTTCCTCATAAATCAGCCGGGCTTTGCCTGCGTCAAGCAATTCCGCCTCGACCATTTTTCCGTCCACTTCCATGGCGAAGCTGTCGAGCCTGCCCCCCTTGGGGACCGGGAAAAAGTAGGTCGCCTCCAGCCGCTGATCGGTCGGATTGCCAAACACCTGATCGACCGTCGTCACCGCCAGTTGTCCATCAATGCGCACGCTGACATGATGCTGGTCCATTGTCAGCCTAGGCATCCGTGTCGGCATCGATCTACTGTCGGGCGGCTGGGTCACAAGCAAACCCTGCGCCTGTACCAGCGAAACGCAACAAACCGTCATCATGAAAAACCAAGCGATCAACGATTGCACAAAGTGCTTGTACATGGCTGCATCCTCGGGGGTTCAATCCGTTGGACGCATACATCAGTGAACGGTTCCATGAAAAAAAGAAATGGTCGTAATTGATTTGTTTAGCGCGGACGCTTTGCGTCGGCGAATTTGACGCCGTGCCCTTCAGGGCCGGATGTTTGTTAATTGATCCGGGGCTAAAGCCCTCGGCGTCAGTTGTTGTTTGAAAACCATCCTGCTTTTATGATGACTCAAATCCCCGCGCCGCCGACCAATGACTCATCGAACACTTCACTACGACTCACCGGCGTCCCGCGAATCACCTGTGCCAACGTGGCGCGGTCCATCGTCCGTGCGGTGTAATTGCGAATGTCCAACAGCACCCTTCGAAACTTGCAGAAAGGTTCCTGCGTGCAAAGCTCATACTGATTCACCGACACGCAACCGATCGGCGCGAGCAACCCGTCGAAATGCCGCACCACCATGCCCATGGTGATCTGCTCCGCCGGCTTGGCGAGTTTGTAACCCCCGTCACGTCCGGGCAGACTCACCACCCATCCCTGCTGCTTCATTTCCAGCATGATGTGTTCAAGGAACCGTTTGGGCACATCGTTCCGCTGCGCCAGTTCACGAATCGAAATCGTGCCCCTGCCCTCATGGGCAGCTAACGTCATCAATGCTCGTAGCGCATAATCGGTTTTACGTGACAAACGCATGTTGGTTCCCGCAATCGTGACCCATAGCATAGGTTTGACGCCCCCGGCGAACAACCACCGTGAGCATCCACCCAAAAAACAAAGCCCAGGCATTGCCATGCCTGGGCCTTTTGTCAACCACCCTTTGTAAAACACCCATCGCAATCACTTACCGATACAATTCGACGATCAGGTTCATGTTCACGTCAAACGGCACTTGGTCCGAGGTCGGAATCAGATTCACCGAAGCCGTCAGCGTCGAGGGATCAAACCCCAGCCAGCCGGGCACCTGATGACCGGGCAGCGATTCGAGGGTTTCACGCACAATTTTTTGCGTCTTTTCTTTTTTGATGGTGATCTTGTCGCCGACCTTGATCTGACAACTGGCGCGATCGACCTTATGACCGTTGACCATCACATGCCCATGGCTGACCAGTTGCCTTGCCGCCCAAATCGAACGCGCCCAGCCCAACCGGCGAATCACGTTATCCAGCCGTTGTTCGAGCAAACGGAGCAACACTTCACCGGTATTACCCTTGGCGCGACCTGCCTCATCGAGGTAGCGGCGGAACTGTTTTTCCAACAGGTTGTAGTGGTAACGCAGTTTCTGTTTTTCGTTCAGACGAATACCGTAGTCGCGCAAGCGACGACCACGATACCCGTGCATGCCGTTGGGGTTGAGTTCGCGTTTGGAAGTGTGCTTGGGCAGATCGACGATGGGCACGCCGACACGACGAGACAGTTTGACCTTCGGGCCTGTGTAATTGGCCATGGGTGATGGTTCCCGGTTACGCAGGTCGTGATTGACCGCTTGCGGGAACGCTCCAAAAGGGCGAGGCGGTGACTACCGCGGACCCGGTGCTGGAACTTCAGAGGCACACTGCCCCTGCAAATTTGAGTTGCACATTACAACCGCAAATCACAGCGATGTCAAAGCGTCGAGTCAATCATATCGGTTAGCGCCGCGATTTATCGCGTCTGGTCGGTGTGGTTCATCGGTTGGTCGGTAAGTCGGTTAATCGGAAAGAGCCAAGGCACTTCTGACCGAGTAACCGATGAACCGATCAATCAAACCATACCCGGGCCCTCACCACTGGCTGCGCTCGTGGTTCGTTCCCGGCTTGGCTCCGTCACATGACACATCATTGAAAAAAGAAACCCACGGGGTTAGCCGTGGGCTTCGAGCGTGAGTATGAACTTGTGGGTGACGTTGTTTGCGTGAGGGTTGTTACAGCGCCGAGTTGTCGGCTTCACCGGTGCGGACGCGGATGACCTTTTGAATCGGATAGACAAAGAGCTTGCCGTCGCCCACTTTGCCGGTGCGGGCGGAGCTGACGATGGCGTCAATGGCTTTGTCCAAATCTTCGCTCTTCACGGCCACCTTGATGAGGACTTTGGGCACAAAGCCCACGTCCATGCGCTGGCCTCGGTAGCGTTCGGTGTGACCCTTCTGCTTGCCGAAGCCCTTCACTTCGATCGCGGTACAGCCGAGGATGCCCAGTCCGGCGAGCTTGGCTTTCACGCCATCCAGCGCCACGGGCCGAATGATGGCTTCAATCATGTGCATGGTGGAAACTCCCAAAAAATCGTATCTCGTTGAAAATCAGGTTCGTGACAAATCAATCGTACACGTTGGTTGCAATCGGTTCGTCGATCAGGCTTCCCGGATATGGTAGCTCTTGATGTAGGTCGGCTGGAAGTCGGGGTAGGCAGCCATATCGTGCTCGCCCAGGTCCAGGCCTTCGAATTCTTCCTCAGGCGAGACGCGAATGCCGATCGTGGCCTTGAGGATGAACCAGAGAATACCGGTGAAGATCACAGTGAAGACACCGATGGCGACCACGCCGATGATCTGCGAAATAAGCTGCGGCATACCAGCCTTGGCACCGAAGATGCCCACCGCCAGCGTACCAAAGATACCGCAGACCAGGTGTACGCTGATCGCACCCACGGGGTCGTCGATTTTGATCTTGTCGAAGAAGAAGACGCTGAACACCACGAGTACGCCGGCGATCAGACCGATGATGACCGAGGTGAGCGGGCCCATCTGATCCGCACCCGCAGTGATGCCGACCAGCCCGGCCAGAATGCCGTTGAGCACCATGGACAAGTCAGGCTTACCCGAAAGCGTCCAGCTTGTGAGCATCGCACCCACCGCACCAGCCGCCGCAGCCAGACTGGTGGTGACCAGGGTCAGTGAAACCAGGCCGGGGTCGGCTGACAGCACCGAGCCGCCGTTGAACCCGAACCAGCCCAGCCACAGCAGGAAGACGCCGATGGTGGCCAGGGGCATGTTGTGACCGGGAATGGGGTTGGTTCCCCCATCTTTGGAATATTTGCCCAGACGGGGTCCAAGGATGATCGCGCCCATGAGAGCGCCCCAGCCGCCGACCGAGTGCACCAGCGTGGAGCCGGCGAAGTCGTAGAAGGGGGTTTCCATGGTGTTGAGCCAGCCGTTGCCCCACTTCCAGAAACCGGTGATGGGGTAGGCGATGCCCACGAAGATCGTGGAGAAGATTAAAAAGCTGGAAAGTTTCACGCGCTCAGCCACTGCACCGGAAACGATCGTCGCAGCCGTGGCAGCGAACATGCCTTGGAAGAGGAAGTCGGTCCAGTAGGTGTAGCTGTTGTTGTAATACTCGCCGGTCAGCCCGTTTTCAGGCAGCGTCAGGCCGAAACCTGCGAAGCCGAACCATTTACCGGCAAAGTCCCCACCGGGGTACATCAGGCTGAAACCGATCAGGGCGTAGGTGAGTAAGCCAATGCCGGGGATGAGGGTGTTCTTGAAAAGGATGTTGACGGTGTTCTTGGCACGGGTCAGCCCGGATTCGACCGTGGCAAAACCCAGGTGCATGACGAAAACCAGTGCCGCACAAAGCATCATCCAAACGTTGTTGACGGTGAACATGGCATTCGCAGCAGCCTCGGCAGCAGCAGCGATCTGATCGGGGATGGATTTCACCTCCTCGACCGCTTCCGCAACCTCGGTGGCAGCCGTGGTCACTGCGGTTGTGGCTGCGTCTTCAGCCAGAACGGGGGTTGATAAGAGTGCCAGCAGCATCATCAATGCCGGCAAGAGACACAATAGCCTGCCTTTCCATCGCACCATGGGGTTGACTCCTTCCCACTCAAGAAAATCATGGACCTCAAAAGCCCGGCTGGACACCCAGCAGGCCTCACTTACCCCACTTACGCAACTACAGTGCCAATAAGTAAACCGGGATACCCATATCCCTGTTAAAACCTTGAACAATCGCTGTTTAGCCTGATAACTTATTTTCGACGCTCATTTTGGCAGGCACGTTTTGCGCGCATGGCGTTTATGTGTGTCTAAAAAATAGGCATTAACCGGGCGATGCGCCGACATACTGGACAAAAGAAGTGGCCAAGTGGCGGAAGAATTTCGAATATCGGATTTCGAATATCGGATTTACCAAACCAAGAACGAGGCCGACAGGCCGAGGGCTTGGGTATTCTGACGAGTCCAAAGTCCTAGGTCCAAAGTCCAAAGTCATCGGAAAGAAGTGGCCAATTGGTCGAGTGTCGGAGTCGTGCTCGAAAGTTAGCGCCGCGATTGATCGCGTCTGTGAATGTGGCCCAGCCGCCCTCGGCTGGATGAATCAAAGTCGCCGATGGCATCGGCGGTTGGTGGAGTTGGTTGCATAATCGCGCGATTCACGAAAGACGGCGGATGCCATCCGCCGCTTTGTCACATCACCCCCGGGGGCTGCGCCACAAAGCCCCACTCAAACCAGTGATAAAACAATTTATTACCGCGGACGCTTGGCATCGGCCTGATGCAGGCACAACAACATGCGTTCATATTTATCCACCACCCGCACCCATGAAATGCGTTGCGCCGTTTGCTGAGCCTGTTGCCCCATGCGTCGCAGTTGATCGGGTTGCGTGATCGCCTGTTCCGCCAGGTGAACAAAACGCTGGGCATCGTTGAAGGGAGCAAGCAAGCCGTTGCGTTCGTGAACGATGTGCCGATGGGCCGCTGCGTAATCAAAGGCCAGTACCGTCACCCCGCCAGCCATGGCTTCGGTCACCACGTTGCCAAAGGTCTCCGTGATGCTGGGGAACAGCAGCAAATCCAACGAGGCGTAATGCTCGGCCAGGGCTGCACCACGCTGCATCCCGCAAAAAACAAAATCAGGGTGTTCCTTCTGCAGTGCCGCCCGACTCGGACCATCACCCACCAACACAAAACGCAACCGTGCCTGCGTTCGCCCGACCATGGCCTGGTACGCCCGCACCGCCAACTTGATGTTTTTTTCCGGCGCCAACCGACCGACATAACCGATCACCAACTCATCGGCACCATCAGCCCCGACGCCCCAGCTTTGGCGCAAATCATCACGTCTGCGACCGGGGTGATACAAAGCGGTGTCAACGCCCCGAGCCAGCACGCGAACGCCATGCAACCCATCGTGGCGAAGGGTGGTGCGCATTTCATGGGTGGGTACGAACGTCGCAGCCGTCTGATTATGAAGCCAGGTGAGGTAACGCAGGCCGACGGTTTCCAGGCGACCGACGCCGTAGTGCTTGCCGTAGCTGTGAAAGTTGGTGTGAAAGCTGGACACAACGGGGATGTTCATGCGACGTGCGGTGTGCACCGCTGACCAACCCAGCGGGCCTTCCGTGGCGACGTGTACCACATCGGGACGTTGCAACCGCCATTGCCTTTTGAGCAAACCCCCGGCTGGAAAACCAAACTGCAACCCCTGATACCCCGGCAACGGCGCCCCGCCCACCAACACCTGCGTCAACGGCACTTCTGTCGTTGGTTCAATGACGTTGGCATGACGCGACCCCGCCCCGTTACTTTTGGGGTCGCTTTTTTGTCGAGGGCGAATGACGGTGAAGTCATGACCGCGCTGCGCCAGGCCGCAACTCCAGCGCATCAGCGTCATGGCCACGCCGTTGACTTCCGGGGCAAAGGTTTCCGTCACCAGGGTCACACGCATGGAAATATCGTACAACTGAAGTGGTCGAGTGGTCGAGTGGCCGAGTGGCCGAGTGAAGAATATTGTCTGACGCGGCCGATTTGGGTCAATGTATGACGCCGTGCCCTTGAGGGCCGGATGTTTGATGAGTGAAATCCGGGGCTAAAGCGCTCGGCGTCAGTTGTTTTAGCGCCGCGATTGATCGCGTCTGTTTGAAGATTTGGTGATTTGATGATTTTTGTATTTTACACGCCTGAACTTCAGGTCCGCGTGAAGTTCAGGATGGTTTGGGTATCACAGGCGGCACCGCCCCGGGCGGCGCCCTCGGCGGTGTGGTTGATCACAGTGGTTCACCCAGCCGGGGGCGGCTGGGCCACAAAGACACCCATGCGATCAATGAACTGCAAAATGTACAATCACTTGGCCACTTGGCCACTTGGCCACTTGGCCACTCGACCACTCGACCACTTTCTTTCATCACCTCGCACTGGCACGGATGAAGCGTTTATACAAATGTGCGTAAATGCCGCCGGTGGCCAAAAGTTGTTTATGGTTGCCGCGTTCGACGATCTGCCCATGATCGAGCACCAAAATCTGATCGGCCTGGCGAATCGTTGACAGTCGATGGGCTACGACAAAACTGGTTCGTCCACGCAGCAGTTTCGCCAATGCCTGTTGAATGCGGGCTTCGGTCATGGCATCGACACTGCTGGTAGCCTCATCCAAAATCAAAACGCGCGGGTCGGCCAGCATCGCTCTTGTGAAGCAGATGATCTGTCGTTGGCCCAGCGACATATTGCTGCCGCCTTCGCCCACCGGTGTGTTGAAACCCTCCGGCAGGGATTCCAATAAATCCAGCACATCCAGCCGCCGTGCTGCTTCGATCACCTGCTCATCGGTCGCATTGTTTTTGCCCACACGAATGTTGTCCATCACTGTGCCGTTGAAAAGAAAGTTGACCTGCAGCACGATGCCCATCTGATGATGCAGGCTGTCGGTGGTGATGCGCGTGATGTCGTGGCCGTCGATAAGCACCTTGCCCTGCGTGGGCAGATAAAACTTGCTGATGAGGTTGATGATGGTGGTTTTACCGCTGCCCGTATGACCGACCAAGGCAATGGTCTGCCCCGGTTGGGCCGTGAAACTCACATCATCGAGCACCGGTCGATCCGCTACGTAATGAAAACCGACTTCCTGAAACTCAACCCGACCCTGTATCGGCGGCAGCACCGCAGCATCCACCGGGTCCACCCAGTCCGGCTTGGTGTCCAGCAACTTGAACACGCGCTCCGCCCCAGCCATCGACATGAGCGCATGATTGTAAAGCTGACCAATGTGCTGCACCGGCCCGAAAAACAGCCCCGCCTGAAAGAAAAACGCCACGAGTGCCGCCGCGTGAAGCACCTGCTGCTCCGGTTCGCCGGCATCCACCTTCAAAATAAAGTACCCGCCGGCCAGTAACAACCCCGCAAAAAATATCTGACTGTTGAATTCCAGCAAGGGCTGAAAAATACCGGTGGTGCGGGCCGCGATCATGTTGTATTCGCCGTGCGACGCCACCAGTTCCCCGAAGTATTCCGAGTTCACATCCTGGCGCACAAACCCCTGCGTCACACGTATGCCCGTCACCGACTCAGCCAGCGTCGAAGTCACCCGGCTGAACGATTCCTGAATCGTGCGATACACCTTCGACAACCGTTTGTGAAACACATGATTGATGGCAAACAGCACCGGTGCCAAGGCCAGCAATAACAAAAACAATTTCCAGTCGTAGTACAACATGAACGCCGCTGCCACGATCATCTGCACGCCCTGCACGATGCCCACGAACGCCACTTCCTGCACCCCGGCACGCACCATGTCGGTGTCGGAAGTAATGCGACTGATGATCCGCCCCAGGCGCATGCGCCCGTAAAAACTCATCGGCATGCCCTGCAAATGACGGAATATTTCATTGCGCAGATCATGCACCACATATTCGCCCAGTTGCTGGCCCAGGCGATGCCGATACATGAACATCCATTGCGTGAACAGCGCCAGTCCGCCGAATAAACCCGCCCCCGCCATCACCATCGGCAGGTTTTTTTCCGTCATCGGCCCATTGATCACCCACGCCATGACCGCCGGCAGGGTGTTGAGCAGAAACCCGCGCGAAATCGTCAGAAAAAACAACCAGTTGCGAATCACCGCATAAGGCCTGGTGTACTTCCACAACCGACGAATGATCTGAAAATCAAGTGGACGAAATTCCGCTTCCTCTTCATCCGCCCCTTCCCGCCTGCCCGTCAGCGAACGATAGGTGCCGCCTTTGCCTTTCATGCCTCGTCCCCCTTCATGCCCAGAAGCATCAGGCTTTCCGCATCCGCGATCTGCAATTGCGCCGCCTTTTGATAGTGCCCCTTTTGCTGCATCAATTCCCTGTGCGTGCCCGTCTGCACAATCCGACCATGGTCCAGCACGATGATTTTGTCCGCCCGTTGCAACGTCGATAAACGATGCGCCACCACAAACGTCGTGCGGTTTTTCATGGCACTGTCCATCGCCGCCATGATTTCATGTTCGGTCTGCGGGTCGATCGCTGCCGTCGGATCGTCCAAAAGCAATATCGAAGGCTCAAGCAAAATCGCCCGTGCAATCGCCAGCCGTTGCTTTTGTCCGCCGGAAAGGTTGCTGCCGCGTTCGCCGACGTAGGTTTCATACCCCTTGGGCAGTTCCTTGATGAACTCGTGGGCAGCAGCGATGGTCGCGGCTTTTTCAATCTGTGCCTGGGTTGCTTCGGGGTGGCCAAAGGCGATGTTGGCAGCCACGGTGTTGGAAAAAAGAAAACTTTCCTGAAAAACGATGCCCACGTTGCGCCGCAGTTCGTCAACGTCATACCGCCGAACATCGATGCCATCGACGCACACCAGCCCTTTTTGCGGGTCGTAAAACCGTGGTATCAAACTCATCAGCGTGCTTTTGCCGCTGCCCGTGGCCCCGACGATGGCGATCATCTGCCCCGGTTCCGCCGAAAAATGCACATCACTGAGCACCGGGTCGTTGGCATGATACCCGAAGGTCACATGATCAAACTCGACCGCACCGCGCGCTTTTTTCAGCGGCATCGGCTCACGCGGACTTTGAATTTCCACCGGGGCATCGAGCACTTCAAACACCCGCTGCGCTGAAATGAGCGACATTTGAATGCTGTTGGCGATCTGAGCCGTCGATGCCACCTGATCGGAAAAGCGTTGCAAAAGGGTGGCGAAAATGATCAGGTTACCGATGGTGATGGCGTTGTTGTAGTAGGCGAATCCGCCGTAGGCCAAAAGTATCACCAGGTTAAGCTGGGTGATGAACTGTATGCCGGGCATGAAGTAACCGACCATGCGGAAAATCCAACGCTGCTGTTCTTTCACATCGCGGTTGGCAGTGGCGAATTTTTCCGTTTGCTGGTCTTCCAGGGCAAAGCCTTTGACGACATGAATCCCCTGCACGTTTTCCGACAGCACGGTGATCATGCGGTCGTACAGTTTGCGGTTGCGTCGGTAGGCCGGTTTGACCAATCGTGAAAAAACCACCGCGGTGATCGCCAGCACCGGCGTGGTCGCCAGGCAGTAAAGCGTCAGCGTGGTGTTGATGCTGACCATGTAGGTCAGATAAAACGTGAGCGTCAAAATCAGCAGCACCACCTGAATCATCACGCCATCGACAAACTGGCGCACATGCTGCACATCGCCGGTGACGCGGTTGATGATCGACCCGGTTTCGTTGGCATCGTAAAAGCGGAACGACAGCCGTTGCAGTTTGTCGTACACCAGGTGACGCAGGTACACGACGATCTGCGTATGCGTCAGCCGACCGGCTGCAACATGCGCCCAGTAACTGATGAATGACTTCACAAACGCCACCAGCAGGATCGTCCCGGCGATCACCGCAATCACCTGCATCGCCGGCCAGTGCGACGGGGGTTGCAAACCCATCGGCCAGTCCGGCTTCGGGGCCTCGGGTTTGACCGTATGAAAAACAAAATCGACCCCGACACCGACCATGCCCAGCCCGGCCAGTTCAAAACCGCGCAGCACAGCGTTGAGCGCGATCACTAAAAGTGCGCTGTAACGAAAGCGCCAGCCGACCTTGGCCATACGGCCAAGCAGCGACCAACTGCTCATATCGCGCGCCGATGCCAAATCCGGCTGCGCGGGAGGGGTTTGGGTAACAGCCATACTCACGGTAACCGGCAGCGGCAGCAGTGGGCTGCCCCGCCGATGAATCAGTGTACCAACTCCACCATCGCCGACAACGTACCGCCGAAATACATCGCCGAAAACACCGAGCATGGCCACGAAACGGCTGTCTTTCTTGTCAACGGGCAAAACCAATGCTTTCATCCATGACGGACCTGTTCACCACTCACCGCGTGAAAGTTCGATCATCTGCGTCACATTGACCTGTTCCGGGCGCAGGTCAGCCGTCACCCCGGCCGGCCAGGTACGATCACGACCCAAAATCGTGCCCAGTTGTTTACGCCGTTGTGAAAACAAACGCTGCGTCAGCTTCGCCAGCGTCTGCGGGTCGTCGGTGAGCGCCCGCTCACGCCTTTGCACCCGCACCACCGCGCTGGTCACCTTCGGCTGCGGCCAAAAACAGCCCGGCGGCAGCGTCAACACCATCGTCACTTCGCACATCGCCTGCACCAACACGCTCATCGCCCCATACTCTTTGCCGCCCGGTTCCGCTGTCAAACGGTCGGCCACTTCCTTCTGCACCATCACCAGCCCCAAACGCATGGACGGGTGATCCAGCGCCAGGTTAATCAGCAGCGGCGAAGCCACCTGATACGGCAGATTGGCGATCAACTTGAAACCACGCCCCTGATCCCGCCCACTTTCCTTCTGCTCGTCCCCGTCGCACATGACACTCAAAGCCTCAACCACCACCGGGTTGATTTCGTGCTTGCCCGCCAGCACATCCGCGATGATCAATTGAAAGCAATCGCCCTGAGCAGCAAACTGTTCACGCAACATCGGCTCAAGTTGCTGATCGATTTCCACCGCCAACACCCGTGCCCCCGCCTGCAACAATCGACTTGTCAGCACGCCCGTGCCCGGTCCGACTTCCAGCACCACTTCCCCCGGCTCAATCTGCGCCGCCTGCACAATCGCATCGAGCTTGGCCGAGTCAATCAAAAAATTCTGCCCCAGCCGATGCCTGGGGTGAAGGTTGTACGCGGCAAGCAGCGATTTGATCTGCGAAAGGTGCTGCATAGTTCAAGTGACGTTACAACGCGAATCACCAATGGATAATGGATGATGGATAAAGAATAAAGTTCAGACAAACCTTGGTCACACACCATTGAGGTTTGAACATTATCCATCATCCTTTATCCATTATCCTTTACAGCATTAACCCACGTTTCAGCCATCAGCGCGTGTCCGGCCATGGTCGGATGCACCCCATCATGCAGCCAGTATTCCGGTCTTGGTTGGCGGGCAAGTGCCTGATCAAACGCGGATTGAAAGGCCACGAAAACCGTTTTGAGTTCATCCGCCAAAGTTCGCACGATGGCGCGACGCTGATCGATTTCCGGGAACCACTGCTCCGTCACCACCCCGCAGCGCAGCACAAACGGCTCACACAACACCAGCCTCACCCCCGGCAGTGCTGCCTGCGTGTCCCTGAGTAATTGCCGATACACCTGCTCATATCGATCCAACGGCACGCCCTCGCGCCCCGACTTCATTCCATGCCAGGTATCGTTGACCCCGATCAGAATCGACAGCACCGAAGGCTTGAGTTCCAGACAATCCTTCCGCCAACGCTCCGCCAGTTGCCAGACCTTGTCGCCGCTGACACCCCGGTTGTAACAGGCGAGGTTCATGTCCGCGTGATCGGCCAGCAACCTTGCCGCTGCATCATGCGCATACCCCTGCCCCAATGCCTGAGGGTTATTGGCATCAGCCTTGCCTCGATCGCGCCCCGCATCGGTGATCGAATCCCCCTGAAACAGTATCACGTCATTATTATTGAAAAACATGCGTTGCTTTCACAGATTTTCTGTTTCAGTAGTATCTGCATCATCACTGTTCACGATGGATCATGGATAAAGGATCATGTTCAGACAAACCTTGGTCGCACACCAGTCAAGGTTTGAACATTATCCATCATCCTTTATCCATCATCCATTATTTCGTGGTTAAATCCCCCGCCGCTTCCGCCTGTTCCCTGGCGATGTTGCCCCAGGCACCCAGCAACAGTATCGGGGCGGCAATCACGATCGAACTGTACGTACCCACCACCGTGCCCACCATCATCACGAACGCGAAATTATGCACGCCCGGCCCGCCGATGGCGTACAACAAAAGCACACTGATGAACACCGTGCCGCCGGTCAGAATCGTGCGCGACAAGGTCTGATTGATCGAGTCATTGATGATCTGCGGCGTGGCCCACGACAACCGTCCGCGATTTTCACGGATACGATCGAACGTCACAATCGTATCGTTCACCGAGTAACCAATCAGCGTCAGCACCGCAGCCACCATCGACAGGTTCAGGTGAAACGGTTCCAGCCCCAGCCAGTCAGCCGTGCCCGGCACCCAACCGACCACAAACGTCGCCAGGGCCGCCAACCCCACCGCAATCAACACGTCATGCACCAAAGCTGCAATCGCACCAAACCCGTAACGCAGGTTGCCGAATCGCACCCACACATACACCGCAATCGCAATCCATGAAAGCACCACCGCAGTGATGGCCTGCTGCTTCATCGTGGCCGACACCTGGCTGGAAAAATTGGTGATGCTGCCCAGGCTTGTGTCCCGAAGCAACGCATCACGCACAATCGCCCATTCCGTCGCTGCCAATCCGCCTTCTTCGCCGAACGTGTCCGGGTTTTCGATGTACGAAGTCATGTTGTCACGACTCACCACCGCCACCGTCTTGTACAACGGGCTGCCGGTGCGCGGGTCGTTCTGCCCAGCCGGGTCCAAGCCGATCACCTCAAATTGTCGAAAGCCCAGTTTTTCATAGTTCGGCTGACTGCGCATGCGGGCAATCCGCGATGTCACATCTTCAATCGTGGCCGTCGGATTCATCTGCCCGATCACCACCGCCACGCCGCCCAGGTAATCACTCACATCAAACACCGGCGAAATGTCCGGTGACAACTCCGGCCGATTCACGTCCTTGCCCAGCGACGCATGACGCACCGGGAACACCGGCGACAACCGCACCGCTGGCGCATCACCCTCCCGCGCCCCCATGCCGAAAAAGTCGATCGGCTCAGGGCTGCTCACCACATCCCGAAACGCCTCCTTGATCCGCTCACTCACCACCTTGGGGTCCTGCAAAAGTGTGGCAATCGAAAACGCATTGGCGCTGGTGCCCTGCCGTTCCCCCACCGTCACCACCACCGCACGGTCCCCGCCCAACTCCGGCGTGCTGGTCTGCTGGGCCACCTGCGTCAAGCGCTGACGCACTTCCTCCACCGGCATCATCTTGTTGTCATCCAGCTTGAACGACACCTGCGTTCCGCCTCGAAACTCAATGTCCAAAAAGTCCTTGCCCAGCGCAAACACCGCGTACCACCCGGCCACGATCATCACCGCACTCACCGCTATGAACTTCCACTTCAGCGACACCCAGTCAATGCTCGGCGTCAAAAACCGACGCAGCCCCGGCAGCACCATCGGCAACATCGGTGTCTGTTTGGGTTTGAAAAGGGCGATCCAAAGCTCGATCACCACCCGTGTGCAGAACACGCCCGTAAACAGGTTGGCAGCCACACCGATGCCCAGAGTCACGGCAAAGCCCTTCAGGTCCGCCGTGGCCGTGTAACCCAGAATCAGACACGTGATCAATGTCGTGATGTTGGCATCGAAAATCGAGGAAAACGCGCGGTTGAAACCCTGACGCACCGCGGTGTGAATGTCCGCCTTGCGTTCCAATTCTTCACGAATACGTTCGTAAATCAGCACGTTGGCGTCCACCGCCATGCCGATGGTCAGCACCAGCCCCGCAATGCCCGGCAAGGTGAACACCGCATCCAGCGCCGCCATGACCCCCAGCACGATGATCAGGTTGGCGAGCACAGCAAAGTTGGCGACCGCGCCCCACATGAAGTAATACCCCAGCATGAACAAGCCCACCAACCCCAATGACCAGTAAGCCGCCCGTAAACCGGAACGTAAATTGTCTTCGCCGAACGACCCGCCGATTTGTTGAATCAGAATCGGGGCATCCGACAAGCGTGCCTGCAACGAACCAGCCGACAGGGTACGAATCATGTAATCGAGTTCGCGCTCGGCAAACCCGCCCCGCCCCCCGGTGATGATGCCGCTGCCGGCGATACGACTTTGAATCGTCGGGGCACTGATGATGCGTCCATCCAGCACCATGGCCATGGGTTGTTTCAAGTGACTCGATGTCAACTGCGCCATGTAGCTGCCGCCGATGGCGTTGAGGTTGAACGCCACACAGGGAAAACCGCTTTCATCCTGCGCCCGGCCCACACGGGTGAGTTCCCAATCCGGCTTGGCTTTGGTGAGCGTGGCATCATCGGTGTTGAACAGCAACAGATAAAACTCGCCCCCGTAGGCTTCACCAATCAGGTTGCGCCGGGTGGCGAAATACTCGCTGGTGTTTTCCGCCATCATGCGCAGGTTGGTCTGCGTCTGAGCCGGACTGTCCCCCTCGGCAAAGCCTTCGGGCTTGTCAATCGCAAACCACCTGAACGGCCGATCACCCCCCGCCCGTGGCCCCTTGGTCTGCAACTGTTCCCGGTACGCTTCCACATCCGGCACCGAACCCGCAGCCGGGGCAATGCGAAACTCCAACACCCCCGACCCACGCAACAACGCAATCAAATCATTGGGGTCGTCCAACGGCCCTTTCACCTGTTCATACAACGCATAGCTGTCCGCCACTTGACGCAGCTCGGCTGCCTTGTCCGGGTGCGTTGCCATGAACTTCTCAAGGGCTTCAAACCGGGGGTTGGTGACGGTCGAACGCGCACCCTGGCCGGGGGCACCGGGCACGGTTGCTCGTGTCGTCAGCGCCAAAATACGGTCCAGTTCCGCCGGGTCGATGTTGGTCAATAGCAACTTCGCCTGTGCGTCATTGAACCGCTGCCGGGCCGACAACCAGGCCATGGCCTTGGGTTCCAATGCCGCGATCAACTCATCCACCTTCGCCTGCAACGCCGGCTTTTGTGCTTCGCCGGCAGCAGCGAGTTGCGCTTCAGCCTCATGCAATTTTCGCTGGGCAGCTTCGTAAGGCTCACGCACCTGAGCCAGGGTTTCCTGTCCCGCGATCAGTTCAGCCAATAGTTCACGTCGCTGCGGGTGACCTGCTGACAATGCTTCAATTCGCTGATCACGAGCAGAGCCAGAAAGTCGCAGCACTTCATTCAGCGAAGCCCGTTCGAGGTTGTCCTTGAGCAGGGCATCGCGCTGTTGAATGAAATCACTGCGACGCTGCGCGGTCACCTTCGACGGGGCGGGCATTTGAATTTCAATGCGACTGGACCCGACCCGCCGCCAGACCAGGCTTTTCTGCTCCAGCGGATCGACACGTTCACGCAACACCGCAATGGTTTGTTCGATGGCGGTGCGGGTGTCCGAGCCTTCGGGGATTTCCACTTCGTAAACCAGCACCGTGCCCCCGGCCAGGTCCAACCCCGGTTTGAGCTTGCGTTCAATCGGGTACAGGGCCGCCAGGGAACCAATGCACACCGTGGCCACCAAAGCCGGTCGCCAGAGCATCGCCCTGCCGATGGCCAAACCCGCCAATGTCACCAGCAAGGCCACCAGTGCCAGGCTGTAAAGAACGATCTGCAAAATCACAATGTTGTTCATAAAACTTGGCTCTACGCGGTATGGAAATCGAAAAACGAACCTTGCTTCAACACCCTCTCCCTCCGGCAGAGGGCAGGGGTGAGGGCGCTATTGTGTTGCATAACATGAGTATCCGATTTTTTCATCGGCCCTCACCCGGCCTTGGTCGCCACTGCGACCGAGGCCACCCTCTCCCGTGGGGAGAGGGGAACGACGATCCTTATCACGCTTCCGTCTTGGTTTCCAGAATCGTTTGAATGGCGGACTTCACAAACTTGATGCGGGTGTTGGACTGTTCATCGACCTTCACGATCACATCACTGTCGCGCACTTCGACGACCGTGCCGATCATCCCGCCGATGGTTTGCACCCGATCACCCTTTTTCACCGCAGCGAGCAACGCTTCCCGTTTTTTACGTTCCTTACGCTGACCCATGGTGGAAACAAACAAAAACACCGCAATGATCACCAGCAGCAGAATCATCGGCAACATGCTCGGCCCAGCCGATGGCGCTGGTGCTGCCTGCCCGCTTGCCGTGCCACCTGCACCCGTTCCACCGGGCGCCAGCGTCGTACCATCACCACCTGCCGCCGGACCTGCGGGCATGGCTGGTGCAGCGGGAGCCGCAGGTGCCGGAGCCGGGGGTGCGCCACCACCAACCGGTGCGGCTTGCGCGAGTGTCAACCAACTTGAATTCATCATCATTGCCTCACTTGTTAAAAGGGGGGAACACACTCGCTCATGAGTATGACCCGTTTGTTAATGAATACGATCACCAAGGGTATCCCGGCGATGATTATTCACCGCAGAGATCGCAGAGAAGAAAGGATAATGGATAAAGGATGATGGATAATGTTTAAGCCCATCTCGATGAGTGCTTTTTCTGAACATCATCCATTATCCCTTATCCATGATCCATCTCCGCAACCACCGGCCAGCGCTGCGTCACCACAGAAGGGTCATTGTCACGGATACTTTGCCGGATGTCCAGCATCAGCCTTTGAAAATACCTCAAATTGTGCAGGCTCACCAAAATCGGCCCCAGCATCTCCCCCGTCATAAACAAGTGGCGCAGGTATGAACGTGAAAAGCCTTTAATGCCCCCTCTCCCTCCGGGAGAGGGCAGGGGTGAGGGCGCGGCCGTGTATAACGCTACCAACCTATCAGCTGCCATCCCCGCACAAGCCACGCAATCACACCCTTCCTCAATCGGCCCCGCATCCTCCGCAAACTTCGCATTCCGCAACCTGATCGCCCCCCGGCTCGTAAACGCACTGGCATTGCGACCGTTCCGCGTCGGCAGCACACAATCGAACATGTCCACCCCCGCCTGCACTGCCATCCACAAATCACGCTCATACCCCACACCCATCAAATACCTGGGCTTATTCATCGGCAACAGCGGAGCCGTGTGTTCCACCACGCTTTTCATCGCATCAAACGACTCGCCGACCGCCACGCCTCCGATGGCGTAACCGGGCAACTCCCGCTGCGTCACCTGCGTCGCGCAAAATGTTCGCAACGCCAGATCCGTGCCCCCCTGCACAATGCCGAAAAGTGCCTGCACCTCAGGTCGCTGGTGAGCCTTGATTGATCGATCCAGCCAGCGCAGGGTTCGCTCCACCGCCTCCCGCACCCGCACCAGGTCCGTGGCCGGGGGGCAATCGTCCATCGCCATGATGATGTCCGCCCCCAACATGTTCTGCACCGCAATCGATCGCTCCGGTGACAGGTCGATCAGCTTGCCGTCAATATGACTTTTGAAAACCACGCCCTGTTCGCTGAGCTTGTTCAAGTGACCCAGACTGAACACCTGAAACCCCCCGCTGTCGGTCAGCATCGGGCGTTGCCAGCAACTCCAATGTTGCAACCCCCCCATCCGTTCCACCAGCTCCGGCCCAGGTCGCAGCAAAAGGTGATACGTGTTGCCGAGCGCAATCTGTGCCCCCGTGTCCGCCACCAACCCCGGTAACAACCCCTTGATCGTGCCCTGTGTACCCACGGGCATGAAGGCCGGGGTATCAAACGACCCATGCGGCGTGGTCACCCGACCCACCCGCGCTGCACACCACGAAGCACGATGTTGTATGGCAAAATCAAGCGCCGACATGCGGGGATTGTAACCGCATTGACGCCGTGCCCTTTAGGGCCGGATATTTCCCGAACGAAATCCGGGGCTGAAGCCCTCGGCGTCGGTTGTTGTTTGATGTGACTCTTATGCCCCCTCTCCCCTTGGGAGAGGGTTGGGGTGAGGGCCGATGAGCGAAAACGCGTTGCATCAAAGAATATCCAAAGTAACGACACCATCTCCACCGCCCCGCCACGGCGAGGTCTGCAATTCACACCCGCTGGCCGGTCGAATTGGAAAACTCCGCTTTCGCTTGCGTCGGTGATTTACCTTCGTCAGGCTGTGAACCTGATGTACGGTTTTGCTGCATGGCTTGTGCCGCCCGGTCCAGATAGGGCTTGTGCGTCTGCCAAAAGCGGTTGGCTTCACTGTGGCGTGCCCGCCATTCCAAAAACATCAAGAGCAGCACGCTCAGCACGTATCCGGCGATGATGATGGCCATACCCTGCAACGCCAGGCGATCTTCCGTGCGATGCGTGTCCAGCCAATGGTGAAAAAAAAACAGGTCGCCGTTACGATGCAGCCAGGCTTCAAAACTTTTATCCCCCAGCCGATTGAGCACCGGCAGGTGACGTAAAAAATCTTCACGGAACAACCGGGGCATGTCCGGCACCATCGCCCAGAAACCCCCAGCCGTCGTCACCAGCGGCAACCAGCGCCAACCTTGGCGCATAATCGTGCAGACCACCACCCCCGCAGCCGCGGAACAAACCATACCGGTGGCAAAGTGCATCGTGGCAAAGGCCATGCAACAATCACTCCGCGAAAAACGTAAAACCGTGCAAGCAACCGGGCGGTGTCCATCATCGCCCCATCGCCTGAAGAAGTGTAGCGATGCAGACAATTCAAGTAAATGAAATCCGCGCGGAAGTGATTGCGTTGTTAGCGCCGCGATTTATCGCGTCTTTTTGTAGCCCAGCCGCCCCCGGCTGGGTGAACACCCCATACTCATCACACCACCGAGGGCGCCGACGCGATCAACGCCGCCCCCGGCTGGGTGAACACCCCATAGCCATCACACCGCCGAGTATCTGCTCCTCCCAGCGCAGGCAGCCGTAGCTGGGTGAACACCCCATACTCATCACACCGCCGAGGGCGGCGGTGCCACATCGATCACAATCAATTCACCATCAAACTCACACCAGGTCTTCGACCATGTTGTCGATGGCGGTGCTGATCTTTTCCGCACTGTCGTACTGGCCTGATGCAATCTGAGCGCGGACACGTTCGACCAGCTCGAAGCGGACTTCGGGCATTTCCTGCAAACGGGACAGGTAACGAGCCACGGGGGAAACGTCCACCTGATCCAACCCACGATGGGGGGCATCATGCAAAGGCAGGCTACGACCGTTTCGTGAAGCGGCACCAAGCGCGGTCGGCTGCATTCGGCTAATGGGTGCGATGTCAGTCATGATTCATCTCCTCAAACAGCAACATCGGCCATCCATGCCACGTTAGCCTTCCTGATCGCGGGACAAGCTTCCTGCCTGTTTTTTCCCGCAGCACGTATTGAGCGATTCCATCCCGTTGATCGCGTCAACCGATCAACCTCTTCTTCTTATGATATCGCCCAAGGTCGGCTTTTGGCTTGAAGGATTCTTCAGACCACAGTCAATCACGTAACACTAGTGTTTCATTGCATCTCGATTGATGGATATAGTTTTTTGAGCTTGACCCG
>CAZJMK010000004.1:0-94838 GCA_964547135.1 uncultured Phycisphaeraceae bacterium
CGCCGTCAGAGCCGGGGCGTGTCGCCGTCAGAGCCGGGGCGTGTCGCCCCGGTATGAACGATTTCTGCTAACCGTCTGAACCGGGCCGCCACGGCTCGGCTCTCATCCGGTATAGTCATACGCGCTTGTCGTTTTGTTCAAATCATCCCGTTGAGGTGGCACATGATCAAAGTCATCGTCGTCGGTATGGGGCCTATCGGTGTGGCTTGTGCCCGCAGTGTCGAATCCGATCGTCACATGCAACTGGTCGGGCTGGTGGACATCGACCCGGGCAAACGGGGACTCACGCTCGACGACCTGGACGATCAACCCGATCGACCCGACACCGCCGACCCTCACGATGCCCGTGTGGTCAGCAGCATTGCCGAAGCCGTGGCCGCATCACCCGACGGCAGAGCCGATGTCGCCATTGTCACCACCACTTCCAAGTTTGACCGCATCGCACCGACCTTGCGTGAAGCGCTGGCACAGGGTTTGTGTGCGGTGACCAGTTGCGAGGAAATGTCGTGGCCGTGGTATATGCACCCGGAACTGTCAGCACAGATTGACACCGAGGCCAAACACGCTGGCAAGGCACTGCTGGGCACGGGCATCAACCCCGGCTTCGTGATGGACTCACTGGCTGTGGTACTTTCGACGGCTGTGCGGCGGGTGACCAGTGTGCGTTGTGTGCGCCGGGTCGATGCAGCCTTGCGCCGGCTGCCGTTGCAAGCCAAGGTTGGCGCGACGATGACGGTTGAACAGTTCAATCAGAAAAAGGCAGCGGGCAAACTCGGTCATGTGGGGTTGCCTGAATCAGTGGCCATGCTGGCTCACGGTTTGGGGCACAAGGTGACACCCGGTTCGGTGCAGGTGAACCTCGACCCGGTCGTGGCCGCGTCACCGCTCAAATCCGGTTTGGGTTTGATCGAGCCCGGTTTTGTCGCGGGCATTCACAACACGGCTCACTGGCACAACGCGGAACTGACCATCGACCTGGACCTCACCATGGCGGTGGGCACGCCCGAACCCAAAGACATCATCGAACTGGGCGGGCCGGTCGCAGTGAAATGCATCATCAAAGGCGGCTTCCCCGGCGACTCAGCCACCGTGGCGGTACTGGTCAATTACGCACGCATGTTGCCCACCGCTAGCCCCGGTTTACATTCGATGCTCAGTCTGCCCTCTGCCGGCTGCCAGGGTGCTGATCGCGTGTAATTGATGGATGATGGATGATTGATAATGGATAATGTGCAGAGATGATCGCCGTCCATCCATTCTTGGATTGAACATCATCCATTATCCTTTATCCATCTATGCGCGATTGGCAGGTCTGCCCGCGGACGCGCTTGACTCATCCTACACCAACCGATATCAAACCCCCGGCCCGATGCTCACCACCGTCAATTTCCCCGGCGGGTTCGCCTTCACAAACGCATTGAGTTTTTCCAACGTCACCGCATCAACCAAGGCCGCCACTTCTTCCAATGAGCGTGGCCGACCATGAATGTACTGGTCCGATGCCAGTGCCAGCGCCCGGGCCGAGGTCGATTCCCCCTGCATCACCAGGGACGATTTCATGCCCACCAAAGCACGTCTGAATTCATCGGCCTCGATGCCTTCACTCAACCGATGCAATTCACGCACCAGTACATCAAGTGTTTCCTGCGCCTTGCTCGGAGTGGTGCCGACGTAACAGAACACGCCACCGCTGTCACGATCACCGCCGTAGCGTGCCCCGACCGAGTAACACAACCCGCGCTTTTCACGCACCTCGGTGAACAACCTGCTGCTTGCTCCGCCCGAAAGCACATTCACCGCCAGACGGGCAGCCGTGTTCTGTGCATCGGTTTCGCTCACCGTGTCATACGCCAGCCCCAAATGCCACTGCGCACTATCGACCGTTTCATGATGCCGACCGCGCAAAGCTTTGCCTTTGACACTCGGCTCAGCACATGCCCCCTGCCAACCTGCGAGTAATTGTTCAACCCATTCACCCATCGGTTCATGTTGCAAGTCGCCCGCCAAGGCCAGTATCGAACCACCCGGTACAAAAGTGCGCTTCCAAAAATCACGCACCTGTTTCAAAGTCAACGCTTGCAAATGTTCACGCACCCCCAAAATCGAACGATCCAACGGCGGGGCATAATGCCTTTTCCGCAATTCAACAAACACCCGGTCCTGCGGCTCATCATTCAGTGCATCGAGTGTCTGCAGCGCCAGGTCCACGCTCGGCGCCAGCGCTGATTTTTCCAGCCGGGGACGCAACACCATATCCACCAGCAGCGGCAGTGCTTCATTGATTTTTTCACCAATCAGGGCTGCGGAAATTCGCAAGTGTCGGGTCATCACCTGTGTGTCACGCTGTATGCCGAGCATTTCGAGCGCATCGCTGTGGGCACGGGCATCCAGGTCCCCCGCCCCGCGACAAATCATATCCGAAAGCACACTGGCCACGCCCTGCTGTTCAGCCGGTTCATGCACCACCCCGGCTGGTAACAACCAGGTCAGCGCCAGCGAACGCACATGGGGTATTTGTTCGGTGATCAGCCACAGGCCGTTGGCAAGTCGTCGTTGTTGAATGCGCTGCATGGTGCGGCATTGTAATGCAATCAAGTGCAAGCCATGACACGGGGTTGATGTAGCCCAGCCGCCCCCGGCTGGGCGAGGTTGATGTGGCCCAGCCGCCCCCGGCTGGGCGAACGATGGATGATGGATCAAGGATAATGGATGATGTTCAATCCAGGAGATTGCGGTCAAACACCACCTCTGAACATGATCCATTATCCACTATCCATGATCCATCAGTGACACCACCATGTGCCACTGGCAGCTTGTTGTAAACTGCAACGACATGGGCGGCGCTGCCACATGATGGGTTGTGCTTGCTCACGGCCTGCTGATCAGCGACGGCCTTGACAACAACCGTTCACGCATCAACTGACTGTCCGCTTCATCGCGCAACAGCGAACCGCCCTGAGCCAGACTTTCCTGCAATTCAAGGGCTTTGGGGGTGCGGGCCGTGTCGCTGCCGCTGGGCAGGGCGTACAACGGCGAAAGGTTGATTTTGTTGTAAAGCTCAAGTGTCGCATCATCGGTGTATTGCGGGGCCACCCGGGCGCGAAACACACCCAATGTCGGGTTGTACCAGAACGCAGCCTGATGACCGGCTCGAATCACCGGGTCGGGCGGATGTGCGCCCTGATCACCAGCCGGGGCGATGTCCATCCACGGATGACGACCGGGCACCAGCGGGTTCTCCGGCAAATTCCCCTCAAACCAGAGAGGCGACACCATGATCGATTTATTGATCGTCCCGGTGCGGGCTTCGTCCAGTGCCTTGTGATACTTCATGAGCTCGTGCAGCCGATTCAGGGATTGCTGCACCGTGCGCATGGATTCCACCTCCCGCGCTTCCGCACGGTAGTGCAACATCACCCCGGCAAGGATGCCCACCAGCATCGCTGCAATCAACGTGTCAATCATCAGGCGCATGGCTGCTCCGCGCGCACTTCGCGCATACCCTATCATCGCATCTGTCAGCGTCTCACCCGATCCCTAAATCGTCATTCCCCCGAATTACCGGCCCCTGCAAAATCACCCAGTTGTCACCACCGGCATAAACCCTACCATTCACACCACAATGCCACCCAACCCCTCCGACAATTTCACCCATTCGCCAACCCAACCCCCGTCAACCACGGGGCTTTGGCAACGTCTGGGTATGGTCGGCCCGATGGCTGTGGCAGCGATGATTTTTCCCGCACTGGGCGGGTTTTTATTGCTGGGTTCGTTGTCAATCGTCGGCAACTGGATGCGCGAAAACCTGGTGCTTGGGCTGGTGATTTACGTGCTTGGCTTTGTCATCATGGCCGGGCTGGCACTGTTGCCCACCTACGCACAAGCCTTGCTAGCCGGTTGGGCTTTTGGTATCACCCTGGGTTTGCCGGCTGCGCTGTTGGGCTTTACCGGGGCTTCAATACTGGCCATGCTCATCGCCCGCCTCACGGCTTCCGACCGACTGGCTCAGGTGCTTGAATCACAACCCAAATGGCGCGCGGTGTATCAAGCCCTGATGGGGCGAAGTTGGCAACGCACTTTACTGCTGGTGACGCTGGTACGCCTGCCACCCAATTCACCTTTTGCGCTGACCAACCTGGTGCTCAGCAGTGCCCGTGTGCCCATGTCGGTGTATGTGCTGGGCACACTCATCGGCATGACCCCGCGTACCGCCCTGGCGGTGACACTCGGTGCCGGGTTAACCCAACTTGATTTCCGTCAGCCCTTGCCGACGCTCTGGCTGGTCGTCGGGTTGGCGGTGAGTCTGACGGTGGTGCTGATCCTCGGCTCGATCGCACAACGAGCGCTGCGCTCGATCACCGCTGCTGATGCCACTTTGCAACGCGAACATGAATAGGCTCAGAGCCACGAGCGGAAGCGAGTGGTTCTTTACGTACACCGCTCGTTACCACTCGCAGCTCTGACTCTCTTGCGTCGTCATCAGAACCACTGTTTTTGATTGTTCTGATAGGTGTTCACAAAATCTTCATCGCTCTTGGTGAGGTAGATAATGCCTTCGATCAGGCCGATGATGCCCATCACGGCATAACCGATACCACAAGTAACAACCCCTCCGAGGATTGAAACCAGCAGCATGATGACGCCTGCGGTGGTGTAACCCAGTACGAACTTGTGAATGCCCAGTCCGCCCAGCAAAATCGCCAGAATGCCTGCCAGAATGCGTTTGCTGTCCTTGACTTCCGCCATGATGTGTCTCCTTGCTCAAACCGACAACTCACCCAGCCGCTCCCTCACGTTGGAGCGTGCCTCACGACCCATCAGCATAGCTTGGCGTTTGCAATTGTCACCTGAGGTCACCGGCCATCGACGCACGAATGCACATGCGAATACGAGGCTGACGATCCGCTATTCATGCAAACATCCGTTGTAATTCTGACCACAACAGCCTTGTCGCCCGACCACGATGACTGATGGCATTTTTTGCCTCGGCACTCAACTCAGCCGTGGTGCAGCCGCTTTCGGGGTGAAAAAACAAAGGGTCGTACCCAAACCCGTTGCCGCCCCGGCCGCGCCAGGGTTCCTCCGGGTTGGCACATTCACTGGGCATCAACATACGCCCCTCGACCGTGCCGCGTACGGTGATGAGCACCTCGCAGCCACGCACCAAAGCCATGGTGCAAATGAATCGGGCTGTACGCTTTTCCCTGGGCACACCCTCCAACTCACGCAATAACTTTTGGTTGTTTTGCATATCGACCAAAGCACGCGGTCCCTGCACCCCCGCATATCGTGCGCTATACACCCCAGGCTGCCCCCCCAACGCATCCACTTCCAACCCGCTGTCATCGGCCAGCACCATCCGCCCGGTCAAGGCCGCATAATGCAACGCCTTTTTGACCGCGTTGGCTTCAAACGTATCACCATCCTCCACCGCTTCGGGGTACGCACCGCCCAAATCCTGCAACGACAACCATTGCACATTCACTGCGTCTTGCGGGGTTGTCACTGATGATTTTTTACCGGCACACTCGGCACACACCGCACGAATTTCCTCCACCTTGTGCGGGTTGCCTGATGCCACCACGATGGTCAGGTCAATGCTTTTCATAGGTTGACCATGCTATCGCATGATGCGCTTTGACGGGCTTGCGTGATTCAACCCCTATTGGTGAATATGATGAAAGCGTGATTTGTCTTGGTTAGCGCCGCGACTTGTCGCGTCTGCCTCTGCAACCCAAAGCCCGTTATGTCAAACCTTAAACACCTATCATTCACCCTGCTCGCCATACTGATCATCATCAGCCAACATCCCCCGTCATCAGCCGACACCCCTGCACCACCGGTCGAATCAATTACGCCACCCATCGGGGCTGCAAGTACCCTCGACGAAAAAGACATCCGCCCGATGGCGCAACGTTTGGGTGATGTATTTGACAAGGTCGATTTGCAGGAAATCACCGCGCGTGAGTTTGTGCAATGGTGGTCGTCGGCCACGGGCATTCGTGTACTGGCCAACTGGGAATTGCTCGAAGCCCAGGGCATCAACCCCCGTCAACCCCTGACCCTGCAATTCGAACGCATTGCCATCGGTCGTGTGCTCGCTCTGGCGATGCAACTCATGTCCAACGACTCGGCTGTACTGATGGTTGAATTGTCCGACCACGCAATCGAACTGATGACCAAAGCCGACGCCAACAAACGGCTGGTGACACGGGTTTACAACGTCACCGATCGACTGCATGTCATTGATGATGAACGCTTGCCCAGGGTGAACACGACCGGGTATCTGGCCGGGGGTGGGGGCAGTCGTGGGCTGGGCAATATCACGTTTGAATCACGAGGCGGAACTCGCTCAGCCATCGACCGCGCACGGGCACGGTTGGAAGCGGGTGAACGATTGGCTGATGAAATTCGTGAAACGATCGAGCCTGCGCTATGGCGCGAGCAAGGCGGACAAATCGCTTCGATTCGTTTTCTGCGCGATCGTCTGGTCGTCACCGCCCCGCGCTACGTGCAGTCGCAGGTGGCTGAGTATTTGGGCGTCGGCTTGGCAGACATCATGAACGATGACCCCATGCCGATGCGACATGATTCACCGGGCACATCAACACAAAACCCCGCCGCGACGAGTCAAACCCAAGGCATCTCCGGCGTGCAACCTTCGCCCGGTTCCCCCATCTCCGGCGTGCAAGGCCGATGATGAATTCCGTTAATGAATCTATTTGACCATACTCACCCCACGATGCATATTATTGAGTGATGCGAACGACGCTCCATATTGACGATCAGATCATCGCCAAGGCTGCGGAACTGACCGGGGTACGCGAAAAAAGCGCCTTGGTGAAAATGGGTTTGGAATCACTCATCAGCAGGGCCGCCGCCCGGCGCCTGGCCGAGTTGGGGGGAGCCCAGCCGGGGTTGAAGCCGATTCCTCGTCGTCGAAAAAGCATGAGCAAATCATGTATTAGGACAGCCATGTGATTCTTGCTGACACATCTGTGTGGGTTCCAAAACGTTGTTATGAACTCAGAGCCGCGAACGGCAGTGAGCGGTTCTTGGTTTTTCAATGAACCACTCGCTTCCGCTCGTGGCTCTGAGCAACACCGTATCCTTCATTCATCATCCCGCGTTTTGTTCGACCTGTGCTGCGGTTTGGGCGGCAGCGGCGTCCTTGGCGGTTTCACGAATATCGCCGGTGATTTGTTCATCTTTCAAATACGATTCGACCAGCCGAAGCAGTTGCGTTGTCGGGTCGCGGTCGTACTTCCAGTCATCAAGCACCAGTTTGCGTTCGATGCCCTCGGCCTGGTAACTCACCACCGCGATGCCCTTGGTCTTCCAACGATCTTTATTCAGGTTGGTGATGCCGGCAAAGTCAGCACGCTGTCCACCATCGGTGACCAAGCCTTTTTCGTCGGCTGCGACAAAACGCTTAAAGCCGCGCAGGTACGCAACCAATGCGGCCAGGCCGATGGGCAGCGTGATGCCGAGTTGCACGTACTGCGCGTACATGCTGAAGGCCCCCTTGGCCGGGTCGGGGTCCTCCGGGTAACCATTGGCCTTGGCGTAAGCGGGCCAGGTTTCGCGCCAATCAGCGTGCTGCTTTTTGTAATCTTCAAAGTGGCCTGCTTTGCGATTGATTTCCGGGTAGGCGACAAACCCGTCGTAGGCCGACCAGCAGGCATAGGCCAGAAAGATGCCCGCAAACAAGGCCAGCCGCCACATGTACGTTTTACTCATCCGAGCTGTGATCTGCATCGTGTTTAGCCCCACAAGTGTGATGTCATTGTATCGGGTATTCACAGATACGGGGTAAATAACCGGCAAGTTCGTTAACGTGAAACGAACCATTCAATAAAGCTATTGCCGCAGATAGGTACTCGAACCTTAGACCAAACCCTACCCAAGTCCTCGTCACTTGGTTCCTCGTCCTTGGCTTGGGTTTCTACACTTGGCCACTTGACCACTTGACCACTTGGCCACTTCGACCACGCATTTTCGGCTGCTACTGACTGAAGTTACACTTTTCCCATGCCCGCAGCAGCAAGCCCCACCATCACCCCGCGCCAGTTGCACCAGCGCTGGAACCAGCAGCGCATGGTTTGGGGCGTTGTCATCACCCTGATATTGCTGACACTTTCACTGCTCGACCACCAAGGCTACCTCTTCTACGATGGCGGCGATCACCGCCGATACCATCAGCGCACCTTTACCGTCACCCGCATCATCGACGGCGACACCCTCGATATCATTCATCGTGATGGCAAAACCACCCGACTGCGACTTTGGGGCATCAACTGCCCGGAAATCGCCCACCCCGAACATGGCCGACTGCATGACGAACCCTTCGGCCCCCAAGCCACCGCATTCACCACCCAACTGGCACTGAACCAGCGCGTCCAACTGCAACTCGAACCGCAGCGCACCCGTGACAGCTTTGATCGACTGCTGGTGTATGTCACCCTGCCCGATGGCTCTGTCCTCAACGAACAGTTACTGGTGGCCGGGTTGGCCAAGGCCGACGAACGACCCGATGACCCGCGTTTTGCCCATCATTACGTCAAACGTTACAACCTGCTCGAACACCAGGCCCGCCTCGACCGCATCGGCTTGTGGGCGGTTGATGCGAAAGAAACCACGGATGAACAAGTGAATCATCTTGAATGATCGCACGATCACTTGCCTGTTTCATCTGATACCCGGGCCCTCGGCCTGTCGGCCTCGTTCCCGGCTTGGTTCAGCAAATCCGAAATTCGAAATCTGCAGACGACCATTGCTTCAATCGCCGACTTTCAAAACCGCGCCAAACACGGTAACATTTGCCCAATTTGCAGCAGGTCGGAACCACGGCCCCCACCTGATGCTTCATGAATCGCGCAAACTTTGCGACCTGTTTCGGGTTGTCCGACACAGGCCGATGCCTGCAACCAGCCGTACACGATTGAGCTTTCATGCCCAAACGCACTGACATTCGTACCATCCTCATCATCGGCTCAGGCCCGATTGTCATCGGCCAGGCCTGTGAGTTTGATTATTCGGGCACTCAGGCCTGCAAAGCCCTGCGTGAAGAGGGGTACAACGTCGTTCTGATCAACAGCAACCCTGCGACGATCATGACCGACCCGCAGTTTTCCGACCGTACCTACATCGAACCGATCACCCCCGAAGCCGTCACCAAAATCATCGAAAAGGAAAAAGGCGGCAAGTATCACATCGATGCCCTGCTGCCCACGCTCGGTGGACAGACCGCGCTCAACACCGCCTGCAAACTCTACGATGCCGGGGTGCTGCAGAAGCATGGCGTGGAAATGATCGGGGCCACCCGTGAAGTGATTTACCGTGCCGAAGACCGCTCGCTTTTCAAAAAAATCATGGAATCAATCGGGTTGGCGATGCCCAAAGCCGGCATTGCGCATTCGATGGAGGAAGCCTGGCAGGTGGTTGAAAGCACCGGCCTGCCGGCGATCATCCGACCGGCTTTCACCCTCGGCGGCACCGGCGGGGGCATCGCTTACAACCGTGATGAATTTGAAGAAATCGTCAAACGCGGACTCGATGCCTCGATGACCCGCGAAGTGCAAATTGATCAATCGGTCATCGGCTGGAAGGAATATGAACTCGAAGTGATGCGCGACCGCGATGACAACGTGGTCATCATCTGTTCCATCGAAAACATCGACCCCATGGGCGTACACACCGGCGATTCCATCACCGTCGCCCCGGCGCAGACACTCACCGACAAGGAATACCAGCGCATGCGCGATGCCTCGATGGCGATCATTCGTGCCATCGGCGTCGAGACCGGCGGGTGCAATATTCAGTTTGCCGTGAACCCGGCTGACGGCCAAATGCTGGTGGTGGAAATGAACCCGCGTGTGTCACGCAGCAGCGCCCTGGCGTCGAAAGCCACCGGTTTTCCGATTGCCAAAATCGCCGCCAAACTGGCGATTGGTTACACGATGTGGGAACTGCCCAACGACATCACCAAAAAAACCGTTGCGTGTTTCGAACCGACGATTGATTATGTCGTGACCAAAATTCCGCGCTGGACGTTTGAAAAATTCCCTGAAGCTGACGAAACGCTTACCACGCAGATGAAAAGCGTCGGCGAAGCCATGAGCATCGGACGCACCTTCAAAGAGTCGTTGCAGAAGGGCATCCGTTCGATGGAAATCAAGCGTTTCGGCTTCGGGTTGGATAACAACGACAAATGGTTGGCTGCGTTGCGTGCCACGATTGATCTGCTCAAACGTGATCACCCCAACGCGCTGCCCGCCATTCGCAAGGTCTGTTCCGAAGGCGGCCGCAAATGCACCGACCTGCAAGCCGCTGCGATTTTGTACCAGGACCCGGCTTTGCACCCGACCTTGTCCGCCAGCGCCCGGCAACAGCTCGACATCATCATTCAAGGTTTGGGTGCAGGGCATGGTTCGGTCAAGCACACGGCCATCGACGCCCCCAACGGCGCTGCTGGTGGTGCGGGGAAAAAGCAACCGGAACGACGGGCGGGTGAAGTGCGCGGGTATGCCGGTCACGTGGAACAGTTGCTCGAACAGGTCGAGTGGCCGATCGCGCCGGAAAAGCTGACCCGCAAACTCAGTGTGCCCTGTCAAGGTCGGCTGTATTACGTGCGCTATGCCTTGAAAATGGGCTGGTCCACCGCCAAGGTTTTCGAGTACACCAAAATCGACCCCTGGTTCCTTGATCAGTTCAAGCAACTGATCGACTTTGAACAGACGCTCATCGGTTACGAGAAACTGGAAGAGTTGCCTGTCGAAGTGCTGTTCCAAGCCAAGCAGATGGGGTATTCCGATGCCCAATTGGCCAACCTGTACCTTGGCAAAATCAATGTTGATCACCTGCTGAAGGTGCGCGAGCATCGCAAGTCGCTGGGCGTGACGCCGGTGTATAAGTTGGTGGACACCTGCGCGGCGGAGTTTGAGGCGGCTACGCCGTATTACTATTCGACGTATGAAAAGCCGGTGGTGCTGATCGGAAGTGGTCAAGTGGCCAAGTGGCCCAGTGGCCAAGTGAAAGCAACAGAGTCTGATAGAGATGTTTCTTCAAATTCGAAATCCGAAATTCCAAATTCGAAATTCCACGAACACTGGGCCACTTCTTCCGACGACGAAATCCGCATCACGGACAAAAAGAAAATCATGATTTTGGGGGGCGGGCCGAATCGTATCGGACAGGGCATTGAGTTTGATTATTGCTGTGTGCAGGCAGCGTTCGCAGCCGATGAACTGGGCTTTGAATCGGTGATGGTCAACTCCAACCCGGAAACCGTATCGACCGATTACGACACCAGCGACCTCTTGTTTTTTGAACCGCTGACGCTGGAGGATGTGCTCAATATTTTTGATCGGTTGAATGCAACGGGAAGTGGTCGAGTGGTCGAGTGGTCAAGTGGTCAAGTAGCCGCAGCGGAAAGTGACCAAGTGGCCCAGTGGCCAAGTGGCCAAGTGACGGAAACAACGAAAAACGCGCAGCCGTCGGACACATTGCCTTCGCACTCGGCCACTCGGCCACTCGACCACGCGACCACTTCTGGATTGGTTCACGGCGTGATCGTTCAATTCGGCGGGCAGACACCGCTTAATTTGGCGCATGGGTTGAAAGCGGCTGGGGTGCCGGTGATTGGCACGAGCGTCGAATCGATTGACCTTGCCTCCAACCGTGAAAAATTCGCCGACCTGCTCAAACGGCTGAAAATCCGTCAGCCCGACAACGGCATCGCACACAACGTCGAAGAAGCGGTCAAAATCGCCAGCCAGATCGGCTACCCCGTGCTGGTGCGACCCAGTTTCGTGCTCGGCGGACGTGCGATGGAAACGGTGTTCGACGAACCGCAACTGCGTCATTACATGGCCATGGCCCTGGGTGCGTCCGACCTGGCGGATCAGCCGATTTTGGTGGACCGGTTTTTGTCGGAAGCCATCGAATGCGATGTTGATGTGATTGCGGATTTTGACGCCTATGAGGGAAGTGGCCAAGTGGTCGAGTGGTCAAGTGGTCAAGTGAAAGAAGATGATCGTGGCCAAATGAAGAAGTCAAACACGCCCTCACCCCAGCCTTCTCCCGGAGGGAGAGGGGGCGATGCAAGCGATCAAAATTCGAAATCCGAAATTCGAAATTCGAAATCGTCGCGTGCCATCGTCTGCGGCGTGATGGAACACATCGAAGAAGCGGGCATTCACAGCGGCGACTCGGCTTGTGCCATCCCCCCCTACTCGCTGCCCAAACAGGTGGTCGAACAACTCAAACGTCAATCAAGGCAAATGGCGGAGGCGCTCCGCGTACGCGGGTTGATGAACATTCAGTTTGCCATCAAACGCCCCGACCCTGTTGCCAAAACCGATTACGAAATTTACGTACTGGAAGTCAACCCCCGTGCCAGTCGAACGGTTCCCTTCGTCGGCAAGGCCACCGGCATTTCATGGGCCAACCTCGCCGCCAAGGTCATGGCCGGCCAATCGCTGACCGAACTGGGCATCACCAGCGAAGTCACGCCCAAACACACCAGTGTCAAAGAGTCCGTGTTCCCTTTCAGCAAATTTCCGGGGGTGGACATCATCCTCGGCCCGGAAATGCGCTCCACCGGCGAGTGCATGGGCGCTGATTTATCGTTCCCGATTGCCTTTGCCAAAAGTCAGATGTCAGCCGGCACGCAATTACCCACCGGCGGCAAGGTGTTTTTGTCCGTACGCGACAGTGATAAAAAATCAATCACAGCCGTGGCACGCAAACTGGTCGAACTGGGATTCACCGTGCTCACCACCGGCGGCACGTTCGAACACCTGTCCGCCAAGGGCATCAAAACCGAACGGGTGATGAAAATCAGTGAAGGTCGGCCCAACGCCATCGACCTGATCAAAAACAAGGAAATTGCGCTGATATTCAACACGCCCACCCGCAAGGGCATCGCCACCGACGAAGGTCGGCTGCGTGCCATGGCGGTGCGCTTTGGCGTGCCGATCATCACCACGACGACCGGCGCCGCTGCCTGTGTGCAGGCCATCGAAGCCCTCAAAGCCGGCGACTGGACTGTGCGAGCGCTGCAGGATTACTACCCGGTGTGACCTCCGCACAGCAACGCAACATCAAGCGATGGTTATACTGTTACATCGTTGATGTTTCGCGTGCCAGCCTTGTGAGCCGTCTGAACAATCCCCTCTCCCCCCGGGAGAGGGTTAGGGTGAGGGCGAAACAGCGTTTGGTCGTACTGTATTTCAAAGCCTTTTCTTCATCGGCCCTCACCCAGCCTCGAAGACTCGGCCACCCTCTCCCATGGGGAGAGGGACTTTTCGGAGCCAGCCTTGTACGTTTGCGACCTTGTCAACAACGACCCACCAACCTGAAGGTAACAATATGACTCCGCTTGGAGCTGCGGTCATCGGCTGTGGTGTGATCGGCCCGGCTCATGCCGCCTCGTTTGCCGGTATTCCCGGTGTGCAACTGCGTTATGTCTGTGATGTGCAACCCCAACGTGCTCAGCGTCTGGCCGGCGAATTCAATACTCAGCCGTTGACCGACTATCGGCAGGCCCTGACCGACCCGCAGGTGCAATTGATCAGTCTGGCAACCCCGCACCCGGTGCATCCGATGATTTTCGCCGATGCGCTGGCAGCCGGGAAAGCCGTGATCAGTGAAAAACCATTGGCCAGCAACTGGACCGATATCGATCACATGGTGCGATTGGCGGCTGCGGCCCCGACCATCTCTTCCGGCGTGTTTCAACATCGTTACTCACCGATCATTCGCCGGTTGCACCAGTTCATCACCCAGGGCGACCTGGGGCGTATCGTGCGCGGCAAGGTCTGGTTCCGCTGTTTTCGCGGGACCAATTACTACCAGGCCGATGCCTGGCGCGGCAAGGCGGTGGAGGAAGGCGGCGGCGTACTCATCAACCAGGCGATTCATTTCATCGACCTGTTGACACATTTTCTGGGTGAGCCGACGGGTGTGCGGGGGCGTGTGGAACATCGCTGGGTGCCGGACATCGAGGTGGAGGATAGGGGCACAGCTCAGGTGACATACCGCAGCCTGGTGGGTCACGAACCGATACCCGGTGAACTGGACATCGCCAACCAACCGGAAGAAAAGTGGGAAGCGGCGATCACCGTCGAAGGTGACAAGGCATCGTTCACCATTGGTGCTCATCATCGACCGACGAGTGTTCACGGTTTTTCATCGGCGATGCAGGCGGCGCTGGCCGAGTCGATTCGCCTGGAAGACACCTTGCCGACGATACCGGGCAAACCCGAATACGGCCCATGGCACTACCTCCAATTCAAAGATTTTGTCGATGCGTATCAAAGCAAGCGTCAGCCGATGGTGACCGTGGCCGATGCGGCGCACAGCAATCGACTGGTGCTGGGGGTATATGCCAGCAGCCAGCGTGACGGGCAGGTGATCGATCTGACCAGGCCCTACCGTGATCCGTACCGTTTTGTGCCGCTGGCGATCCGGTCGAATGCGATGGTGTAGGTTGGGTTCATCATCGAGTTTTTTTCACCGCAGAACTCGTCAGGCAGAATGGATAATGGATGATGGATAAAGGATAATGTTCAGAAAAGGCCCTTTGTATTGTGGCTTTGAACATGATCCATCATCTTTTATCCATTATCCATTTGTGACGGCCCTAGAATTGATCCCTCATGCGTTATCGACGTGGCAGAACAATCGTGCGTGGTTTGATCGGTGTGGTGCTGATTCTGGCACTCATCGGGGTGGGTTATTGGCTGTACAGCCGGGTGCTGGTGCCGACGGTGCAGGTGACGCAGGTGGTCGATGCCCCGGTGGTACAGGCCTTTTACGCCACGGGCACGCTGCAACCGGTGCGTGAACACCCGGTTCGCAGCAATGTCGAAGGCCCGCTGACACAGATGCTGGTGGACAAGGGCGACAGCGTCACCGCAGGTCAGAAAATCGGCTTCGTGTTTGTGGAGGAATCGAACCTTCGACATCGACAGGCACTGGCTGATTCGCATCTGGCTCAGCAGCGGGCGGATGCACAGACTTCGCCGATATTGCGCGAGTTTGACAAACGTTTGACCGCAACGCAGGAACAACTGGACATCGCCAAACGGGATTACGACCGGGTGACCGCGCTGCGCAGCAGCGGTGCGGTTACGGAATCGGACTTTGACCGCGTTTCCGAGCGCGTGCAGGTGTATTGGAAAGAGCTGGAGTCGCTGCAAGCACAAAAAGCATCACAACAACTCGTATTGCAACGCGACCTGGCGGTGGCACAGGCGGCATTGGACATTGCGCAATGGAAATTGGATGAGCAGCACATCATCAGCCCGATCGATGGCGTGGTGCTCAATCGACCGACGCCCGTGGGCACACGAGTGCGCCTCAATGATGACCTGTTGATCGTGGCGGATGTGCGTCCGCAATCGCTGCGGATGCGGGCACAAATCGATGAAGAAGACAAAACCCGAACATTTGTCGATCAGCGGGTACGGGCGACACTGTATGCCTATCCGGGGCGGATTTTTGATGGGCGCGTGATGCAGATTTACCCCAAGGCCGACGCCGATCGGCGGACCTTTGAAATCGACCTGCAACTCGAACCGGTCGATGACCGCTTTGCCGCAGGCATGACCGGTGAACTGGCGTTTATCGTCGCTGAAAAAGCAAGTGCCCTGGTGGTGCCTTCACAGGCTGTTCGCCTGAACCCGCAAGCACAGCCCGAAGTGTGGGTGATTGACGATCATGGTTTGATTGCCCGGCAAACCGTGCAATTGGGGTTGCGCAGTGTCGAACGCACCGAAGTCATCAGCGGTTTGCGGGACGGACAGACGGTGGTGGTCAACCCGTTGGAACCGGGGCTGATCGGCAGACGAGTGCGCTTGGAAAATGTCGCCCCCGACGTGGCTGCCGGGGTGAACAAAAAACCGGAGGAAAAACCCTCCGGCGGATTCAATTGAAAGAATGAAGGGGTCGATTGACGAAATCATGTTCGGATGTTAGCGCCGCGATTGATCGCGTCTGTATTTGTGGCCCAGCCCCGGGCGCCGCCGGCTGATCTGCTCGATGGACAAGGACTACCTGATGCAAACCTTCCTGCAAGCGGGATGTGGGTAAATGCGCTTACCCTGATAGACGACCATATACGCTTGACTTTTTTACAAAGCGCTTTATAGTTTAGATATGAGTGATTTTAGCGTCACTTCTTCTCCCGTGCCCCTCAAGCGTGTCACGCTGGCGGATGTGGCACGTGTGGCCGGGTTGGCCGAGTCCACCGTATCGCTGGCGATCAATCGGCCCCCTGAAAAATGTCGGCTGGGGCGTGCCACCCGTGAGCGTGCCCTGTTGGCGGCTGCCAAGTTAAACTATCGTCCCAATTGGCGTGCCCGGGCGTTAGCCAGTCAAAAAACCTACACCGTGGCCATGATGTACGGTCGCTCATCTCCCTACCTGACCGGCACCAATGAAGCGGTGGTGGATGCCCTGGCGGGGACTTTTTCAAATGCGGGTTACCATCAACTGCTGGTGCCGATCGGTCCGACGGCTCCTTTGTGGGTTGATGCTGTACGTTCTGATCGCGTGGACGGTGGTATTGTTCTGGCGCCCATGCCGGATGAGCTTGATCGTATTCATTACGAAACCGGTCTTCCGCTGGTGCTGGTCAATTTGAAAACCAATCGTCTGCCTTTATCGCAGGTGTACCCCGATGACGAACTGGCTGGTTACCTGATGACGCGGCATCTGCTGGAATTAGGGCATCATCGCATTGTTTTCTGGCGACGCGCAACCACCACTGTCAATGCCCCGGCCGAGCATCACAGTGTGGCGGAACGTATCGCCGGATATCGTCGGGCCATGGTCGAAGCGGGGTTCACCGACGCCATCACCGTGATGGAGCATCTGATTGAGCCGGATATGGCTCAATGGATGGTGGCTCATCATGAGCAGGTCACCGCACTGGTTGCCTATGATCATTTTCATGCCCTGACGTTGATTCATCATCTGGGCGAAAATCGCATTCAGGTGCCCAGGGACTTAAGTATTGGGACCTTCAATGACAACGCTCTGATCAAGATTATCAAACCAGCACTGAGTACCATTTCGCTTCCGGATCACGAAATGGGTCGCCATGCCGCGCAGTTGTTGCTGGAACATATTGATGATCCGTCACTCTCGCCGCGCACGATCAAACTGATGCCTCAGTTGCGTGTGCGGTCCAGCACCATTCGCTTAACAGATCGCACCTGAACCCTATTCAAAGGAGTCGTCACATGTCGAAATTGTCAGGTTACAAACCGCTTTATAGAGGTTTCACGCTGATTGAATTGCTGGTGGTGATCTCGATCATTGCGCTGCTGGTGGCGATTCTTTTGCCGGCTTTGAGTTCCGCCCGAGAAGCAACGCGCGCCACCCAGTGCAAATCCAATCTGCGCGGCATCGGCATCGGAGCCATGACCTACATGGAGGATTTCAAAATCATCCTGCCTTTTGTGTACGACCGCAATAACAACGGGGTCGGCAACGGCACCAAAGACGAATCCGATTACTGGCCGACGTTGGTCTCTGATTATCTGAGCGGCATGGATAATGATGATAATAAAACCATTTCCAACTGTCCGACGCGACAGGCGGAAAATGCCCTGGGCGGCGTGGTCAATTCATACGCAATGAATATGTTTGCGGGTTGGATACGAGGCACAGGGGGAGCGACCATCAGTGAAGATAATTACACCGAAGGCCCGATCCGCCGAGACATACCGCAGCAACCAAGCGACAAGTTCTATGTCGGCGATGGCAACCCGCCACGCTTCAACGGCTGGACCACGCTCCGCGCCAGACCGCATCACTTTATTGATGCTAACAGCATTCGTCATCGCTACGACGTCGATCGTCACAGTCAGCGTGCCAACATGTTGTACCTGGACGGCCATGTGGATGTCACACGGGTTCCTGAAACCATTTCAAGTTCAGCAGACCCGCTCTATGCCAAGCACTGGCGGATGAAGACTCCCTGAGTCTTACAAACAATCGCTGGTGGCAGTCTATCGACTGTCACTGGTCTTACCTTGACGTATCGATAAGACGTGGCTAATGGCGTACCCGTACTCTCTCTGAATCGAGACACGCATACCAGGGAGTTGGCTGAAGATGCGAAAACTTGTCGTACTGATGATGTTGTATCTGTTGAGCATGGTACCGGTCACTGTGGCCGCTGAGCAGTGGGGGCAGGTGCATCAAGTGGTGGTGGATCGCAGTCAGGTGCTGATGGTCAGCAAGCTGGAGTTGGGGTGGACCTGGACACACATCGGTCTGGACGATCCCAAGGCCGACCCGCAGGCGGTTGCACGTGCCACTGCTCTGCTGCTGGAGACACAACCCGCCTGGCAGAACACTCATATCATCGGTTGGGGGGTTGGTAATATTCATCCTGCGCCCGGCGAGTATGTATGGGATTCATTGGATGCTCGTATCGAGCGTATGCGCAAGCTGGACATCCCCATCGTCATCACACTTTGCACCGCTCCGGGCTGGATGAAGGTCAAGGGCAACACCTGGAACATGGAGGATCGGCCGCGCGAAGAATACCTTGATGCCTTTGCACAATTGTGTGTGCAAGTCGCCAAGCGCTACCCTGATGTCCGTGTCTATCAGATATGGAATGAACTCAAAGGTTATTGGAGTAACGCCAAGGATAATTGGGACATTGAAAGCTATACCGTACTCTACAACAAAGTATATGATGCGCTCAAAGCCCATGATTCGACGCTGAAGGTGGGCGGACTCTATACGAAAATCTCCGGCACGGGCAGCGCACGTCTGGGCTATCAGGGACCGCTTGTTTACATGCCCATCGGCACCAAGGACACGCACGTCGTCACCTACTGGCTGAACAATATGAGCGGGGCTGATTTCATCTGTGTGGACCGCGGCACCAACAGCTACCACGACAAAAACGCCTATTCAGCCTTCGAGTTGATCGGACTGACCGACGTATTCAGTAAAACCGGCACCGATCTGCGCCAGTGGACGCAACTGCCCATCTGGTGGAGCGAGTACTACGGCACCAAGGGTGATGACGAAAATCTGGCGGCGGGTTTCGCGTCGATCTATCGTCACATGATCCTGGGCCATGCCTCCGTCGCGCTATGCTGGAATCCCTTCGAGGGCGAAGTGGCAACGCATCTGTTCACCAGTCTGCGTAACCCCGACGGCGGTCAACCCCTTCCCCATTACTACGCCTACAAAGCCATCGCACATCACTTTGGCAAAGGCAAAACGCTCTACCAGACAAGTTCGAGCACCGACCGGATCGAGGTGCTGGCGTCGAACACCGCCACGATGCTGATCAACAAATACGATGTGCATGCCAATGTCAGCCTCGACGGGAAACGCTTCAAGCTCAAACCTTATGAAGTGCGCCTGATTCTGCCGGGCACCGATCCATCGTCAAGCCCGCAGGAGTCGGAAATTCATCAACCCTGAGGCCAGATGCGCTGCGTACGGGAGGTTTTATTCCCTGATGAAAGTAACCATGATATTTAATCGTTGCTTCATGATCGTGTGGGTCGTTGTGCTGGCAGGCCTGGTCGGCAGCGCTTGGGGCCAGGGTGGTAACACCGGCGAAACCTGGGGCATGACCCATAACGCCTCGGTGGATCGCAGCCAGTTGGAACTCGTCAGCGATTTCAACTTGGGTTTTACATGGACCCATCTGGGGCTGGATCGATCCAAGGCCCATCCGCAGGCGGCCCAGCAGGCCACCGCGCTGATGATCGCAGCCCAGCCGGCGTTTCAGAACACCCACATCATCGGCTGGGGCGTCGGCAACATTCATCCCGAACCGGGCAAGTTCCATTGGAGCAGTCTCGATGCGCGCATCGCGCGTATGCGTGAGTTGAACATTCCCATGGTCATCACTTTATGTACAGCGCCCGGGTGGATGAAAAAGGGAGGTGATACATGGAAGATGAATACCGCGCCCACCGATGAACACTTTGACGCTTTTGCGGACCTCTGTCTGGAAGTCGCCAGGCGCTATCCGGACGTGCGCTACTATCAGGTATGGAACGAGTTCAAAGGCTTCTGGGACAATGCGAACGATACCTGGAGCGCAGAGCGTTACACCCGCATGTACAACAAGGTTTACGACAAGCTCAAAGCACATGATCCGGAGTTGAAAATTGGCGGACTGTATCTGGTGGTCGAAGGCACCGGCTCACGACACCTGGGCTACGAAGGTTGGCAGACTGCGGCGCCGATCACCGAGCGTAATCGCAAAGTGATTGAATACTGGTTAGCCAACAAACACGGAGCCGACTTCATCTGCGTGGACAAGGGCCTGAAGGATTATCACGATAAAAACCCCTACACTGCCGTGGAATTGATCGGACTGACGGAGCACTTCGGGAACATCGTCAGGCAGATTCGCGCCATGACGGACCTGCCGATCTGGTGGAGCGAGTATTACGCCGCCAGCGGCAGCCTGGCGCATCGAGGTGCGGCCTTCGCCTCGATCTACCACCACATGATTCGATCCGGAGCGAGTACGGCACTGCTTTGGAACCCCATCGAAGGTGAAGTACCTTGTCAGATGATCACGAACATCGATCAGGCCGACGGGGGTCAACCCGAACCCCATTACTTTGTATTTAAGGCCATTCAGGAACATTTCAGCGTGGGCAAGCCGATCTACCGCACCCGTAGTTCGTCCCCGCGTATCGAAGTGTTTGCCACCGATACCGCGACGATGCTGATCAACAAATACGACGTGAGCGCGCGATTGAATCTGGATGGTAGATCACTTCGTCTTAGACCCTATGAAGTTCGGGTGATCCCTGTTGAACCAGCCAAGGAGCAGCCATGAGCCGGGAAAGCAGGTTGACAACGCATGTGGCTTTGGTGATCGGACTGGGGATGGGGACGTTGTCTTGCGCCCATACTTCGTCCAACGATGTCACCGCTACCGCTGCGACGCCCCCCATCGTCACCGGCGATCATTCCTTGAGCGCGGAGGCACTTGACTATGTCCTGCAACGCGAACTGGCGATGATTTTTCCCGCAGTGATCCGCGCCGACGGCGGCTTTGACGCCCCGGTGGGCGCGAAGGCGGACGACCCCTTGTTTTCGGTACTTCAAGCTCGACTGACCTGGCTGGCCTCGGCGGTGGTGAGGCATCGACCGGCATTGAAGGAGCAGTACGAGCCTTATATCCAGCATGGGCTGAAGGCACTGCGGCAATTGTGGGATTCGCAACACGGCGGGATTATTTGGGAATTATCCCGCACCGGTGAGCCGACCGTACTCGGCAATGAAAAACATCTGTATGCCCAGGTGTTCGCACTTTATGCCGCCGCCTGGGCTTATCAGGCAACGTCCGATGACGTGGCGCGACAATTGGCAGTTAATATTTTCAACTGGCTGGAAACCCATGCGGTGGACCACGAATTCGGAGGCTACCACGAAAGCTATCAAGCCGATGGAATACCGATCCTGCGTCAGCAGGACAGCCTGCGGCAGGCGCGCAGCGACCTGATCGGCACGCCCTATGGGCATAAGTCGATGAATGCCCACATTCACGCGCTGGAGGCGTTGACTGCCTGGTATCAGGTTTCGCCCTCGCCACGGGTGCGCCAGCGCCTGCAAGAGGTTCATCAAATTGTGCTGCAGCGACTGATCCAGCCCCATGGCTCGCAGGCACTGGTGATGACCAGGGATTGGAAGCCGATGAAGGGACATCGCTCCTTCGGTCATGATGTGGAGACCGCATTTTTACTGGTGGAGTCCGCCCAGGCGCTGGGGATACCCGAGGATCAGCAGACCTGGAAAGCGGCACGTTTACTGGTGGATACGGCCCTGGCGCATGGTTGGGACACTGTTGAAGGCGGGTTCCAGGAGGACCCTGCTGCTGGGCGAAAGCAGAAACCCTGGTGGGGGCAGGCTGAGGGATTCAATGCGCTGTTGCTGATGGACGAACGTTTTGGAAAGGAAACTCAGAACTATCAGCATCATGCGATCAAACTTTGGCACTTTATCCAGAATCATATGCTCGATGAACAAGGGCGTTGGCACACAGCTGCGTCGCCGGAAAACAGTTGGACCACCCGGCGATGGTATGCGGGCTACCACACCGGACGAGCGATGATGTTATCTGCAGATCGATTGTCAGCCCGTTCCGGTCGTGAGGGAGCGATCCACAACAAATAAAAGAGTGAATCAGTCATACCGCACAGGTGTGTTGCCTGTGATGGTGTTTACAAAGCGGTTTGTCACCGCAATCAACTCGGTGCTCCCGTTCGAGGAGCGCAACAGGAGGTACGATGATGAGAACGAATCATTGGCAAGCGGCATTGGCAGGTTTAGGGGTTTTAGCCATGGGTGCATCCGCCCAGGCGACTTGGCAAGTCATCGACACATTTGATGCTCTGACGCCCGGGAACATCGGCGGGCAGAACGGCTGGCAGTCGGTTCCGGTGGTCGGCAACCTGGGCTGGGTGACCGATGTCGCCACCGACCCGGTCAGTGCCGGCAACCAGGTGCTGCATGTCACCACCAGCGATGGCACCTCGCAAGGCTCGGTCGGCAAACTCGGCTACAACATCGCCAGTGTGCCCGATGCCAATCCCTCGATGGACAGCGTCTCGGGCACCGTCTTTTTCCGCGCCCGTTACGAGGGGCAGGCACGTACTTCGGTAGGCATGTCTGATATCAATACCATCAACGCAAGCACCTTTAACGACTTTGAAACCCAACTTATTTTTAATAGTATGACCAGTGCGACTCCGAGTCTGCGCAGCGGCAACGGATCAGGCACCATCAGCCCGACGATGCTACAGAACACCTGGTACAACGTGTGGATGGTCATCGATAACACGGGTACTTCGGGACAAACCGGCAATTCCGATGCCTATCGCTTGTACGTGCAAAGCGATGCCGATGCCAACTTCGCCACGCAAACGCTGGTCACGCCCGACAGCAATGTCTTTCGCAACTTCACGCAAAACGCCAATTCACTGGTATCGTTCGTGGTCAAGGGCGGAGGCAGCAACACCGGTTCTGTTTGGCTGGATGACATCTACATTGACGAAACCGGACTGAATTTGAACAACCCGATTCCCGAACCCACATCAGCCATGCTGCTGCTGGGTGGGGTGGCGCTGTTGGCGATGCGTCGTCGCGGATGATTGAATGAGCATGAGACCCCGGTTGTGTTGTGGTAAATCGCAACGCAACCATTGAGAGCGATCGTTGCTGAGAATTGATTACCTCGCAATGGAGGAAGATGAAATGAGACATCTTCTGAGCTTATGCTTTGTATGTATTGCGACAATGACAGTGGAGGCTGCACCACGGGTGACAGTGACCTTGAAGGACTATCAAGCGGATTGGACCAGTCAACTCAAACTGGGTGTGACGCATACGCATCTTGGTATTGATCACAGCGATGCCAAGACCGCTTCCGTGAATCGCGCCAAACAATTATTACGTAACGGATCGGCCATTCAAAACACACACATCATCGGCTGGGGCGTCGGCGATATTCATCCAACACCTTCAACCTACAACTGGTGGTCGCTGGATCAGCGCGTCAACCTGATGCGATCGATCGGCGGTCCGATGTCCATGACGCTCGCCGTCGCCCCCGGCTGGATGAAAGCCTCCGGCGATACCTTCAATATGTCCGAGCGCGTGCTCCCTCAGCATTACCAGAATTACGCAAACCTGGCGGTCGAGGTCGCCAAGCGATATCCGGATGTACGTACTTTTCAGATATGGAACGAGTTCAAGGGATTCTGGTCCTCTTCCCTTAACAACTGGGACTATGTTGCCTACACAAACTTCTACAACACGGTTTACGACGCACTCAAGGCTTACGATCCGACTCTTGAGGTCGGGGGGCTCTATCTGGTGGTTCAAGGGACCGGTAGCGGTACATTGGGCAAATCAGGAACTGATACTTACGACCCCATCGGCAGCAAAGATCGTCAGGTGATCGAATACTGGCTTAACAACAAACATGGTGCGGACTTTATCGCAGTTGACCGGGCGATTGTGGACTTTCATGACACCAACAGCTACACCACCGATGATCGTATGAAACTGACGCCCTGGTACGGGCACATCGGTCGGCAACTCGGAGAAATGACCGACCTTCCGATCTGGTGGAGCGAGTACTACGGCGGAGGGGGCATCGGTACCCAGACACAAGCGGCGATGTTCGCCTCGATCTACAAACACATGGCCGAGTCGTCCATCGATACCGCCCTCATGTGGAACCCCAATGGTGCCAGTGGCGATGGCAGTATTGGCTTGTTTTCCGATGTACGTCAGACCAACGGCGGCAATCCATATCCGCTCTACACCGTCCATCAGGCAATCAATGACTACTTTGGCGAGGGAACCGTTCTGTATGAAACGCAGGTGTCTTCCATATGGATCGAAGCGCTGGTATCCCCCGAGTGGGTCATGCTCGTCAATAAGAGCAGCAGCGCTCGTGAGGTGGATTACCACGGCAATTTGTACATGTTGGCGGGATATGAAGTGCGATTTATACCCAATGCAATTGTCATACCGGAGCCTGCCCTGGGCATTCTATGGCTTTCATCCACGGTATTGTTGTCACGTCGCTTTCGTGTTCATACTACCTTAGAGGAGAATATCAGCAGATGAAGTTCACCAATCGATTCACGTACAGCGCCTTAGCAATATGCTTGGTAATAACGAGCTTGCCGTTAAATACGTTGCACGCATCTGATCAGGCAAAGCAAGGATTGATACCTTCAATTCTACTCACATCCGAGGAAGTCGCTCAGTTGCGGGAGCGGGCGCAGAGTCCCGAGTGGAGGGTGCAGGCGGATGCGCTCAGGAAGGCTGCGGAATCGGCTTTGGATGAGCCATACGCGAGCGTCACCGCAGGTGGTCCGGTGCGACATGAAAACCCCCATCTATATTGGACGGAGCTTCCATACCAACATGCAGGCGGCCAGCGCGATGGCGTCGTGAATCCGCAGCAGGATCGTACGGATTATCAGGCAGCCATTGCATTGGGTCGGCAGGTGCGTGATTTGTCACTGGCCTATGTACTAACCGATGACCAGCGATATGCTCGTTCTGCAATAGAGCGACTTTTGGTATGGTGCGTCCATGAGTCAACACGCATGGAGCCTTCCTTCCCAAATAATCAGTCACGCATCGAATTGTGTATTACTCTACCGGGGGCATTCTATGGAATGAGCCTATTACAGGGTTGCACGGCTTGGAAACCAGGCGAGTATCAAGCCGTCAGACAATGGGTGGGTGATTTTGTGAAGGCCACTCGCAAATGGGATGGTGCGAACAACTTCGGCAATTGGCGCGTGGTATTACTTGCAAGCGGATCCGTGATTGCAGATGATCGGGAAAGTATGGAGGTTGCTTGGACGGCTTGGAAACGATTATTTGATAAACAGGTGAGCCCGGAGGGTTTTCTACCTGAGGAGACGCGACGGTCCAAGTCATTGTTCTATTCGACCTATGCGCTCAACGCCATGGTCATGGGCGCGGAGATTGCCCGTCGGCAAGGGGTTGATTTATGGGGCCATCGCAATGCCCATGGCATGAACCTGGGCGACGTGCTCAAGGTACATGCCGCTTATGTCATTGAGCCGGACACCTGGCCGCACCGGCAGATCGAAGCCTATCAAGGTGAAAACGCGGCTTGTTATGAGTGGGCCTGGGCGACGACCGGGGAAACGCTGTTTGCCCAGGTCATCGCACGCTGGGGCAGACCTTTGCAGGAGACCCGCATCGCCGGGCCGGTGACGCTGACGCACGGGCGATTGCTGCCGGAAACCGCCCAGCCGAGCATGCCCCATCCCTGAAACCTGAACGTTTCCTTTCCGTGTATCGATCAACTCTTTCAAGGAGCGACGCATGAGGATGATTTGTCTTGGAACTCATGGCGGAACCGGGCAACAATCGCACCGGCCCATTGGATTCAAACGAGGATTTTGTGGCCGGATGATCATGCTGCTAGAGCAATTTGCGTAATTAACAAGACAGCCTGGACCCCCTCTCCCTCCGGGAGAGTTGAAAACCTCGCCTTGGCGGGGGTGGCCGAGTCTGCGAGGTCGGGTGAGGGGGCGAAGCACAAAAGACTATGAATCAAGGGGTTTTCAAATGCCAGGCACGCCCTGACTCTAACCCCCGACGCGGCGCTGGATTTTTCAACAAGCCAACCCGCCAGTAAACCAGCTGACACGATGCCGATGAGTCAAACCACGAGGCATGATCCGTCCGACACCGCAAGGTCTTGTCCCCCGACGGTTGCCGGTCAGGGCATGCCGGTGAACGATGCTTCCGGGCATGATGTTGCACCGGTAGCAGACCTGCCTTTGCCGGAGGAACCGGCGGACTATCAGGCGTTCTGGCGTCAGACCTGGCAGGCGGCGCAGACGATCGAACTTGACCCGTTGATGCATGAGGACCCAAAGTGGAGTCGTTCAGCCAAAGACAAGGGACAAGCGGTTCTGCGCGTAAGCTTTCAATCATGGGAGCAGCGGCGGATTGATGCTTTCGTGGTGTTGCCCTTGGGACAGGATGTGAAAGAGGCATGGGTGGTGGGTCATGGTTACAGTGGACGGTATGAGCCGGACGAGTGTTGGTACGCACCGGGACGGGCGCTGGTTTTTCCTTGTTGTCGGGGTTTGGGGTTGAGTGCCGGCGACGATATCCCCGGCCCTGACAAGGGTCACAGTATTCATGGGATTGGGAGCCGTGAGACGTATGTGCAGCGCGGGTGCGTGGTGGATACCTGGCTGGCGGCAACCCTTCTGCTCAACCTGGTGCCTGCGGCGGCTTCCGGTCTTTACTATGTCGGCAGCAGCTTCGGCGGCGGCATCGGTGCCATGGCCCTGGCCTGGGATCATCGTTATCAACGAGCCGCATGGCGCTTGCCAAGCTATGGTCACCATCCGCTTCGGTTGCGAACGCCATGTACCGGCAGCGGGGAATGGGTGCGACGAGCCTATGAAGCCGACGCACAAGTCGCACGAACTTTGAGTTACTACGATGCGGCGGTGGCCGCGCGGCGGTGCTGGTTGCCGGTACTGGTGGCGGTGGCGCAAAGCGATCCAGCGGTTCCACCGGCGGGACAGCAAGCGGTTTACCAGGCGCTGCCTGGGGTGAAAAAACACTTGCCACTGTCCGCCGGGCATCAAAGACATCCGCTGGAGGCCCGTGAGAATCAGTTGTGGCATGATACGGTTGAATCGTGGTTCTGTTCGACGGCACAAGGAGATTGAATTTGGCAGACATCAGCAGAAGAGCATGGCTGCAATCCATGGGTTTGCTTGCCGCCGGGCTGGCTTTTCATGGAGGGACCCAGCGCAGGGCATGGGGAGAAAACCAGGCACGTCGTCCGAATGTGCTTTTCATCGCGGTGGACGATCTGCGCCCTCAACTGGGCTGTTACGGGCATCGACAGATGATCAGTCCCAACATTGATGCCTTGGCATCCAGCGGGGCATTGTTGGCACGAGCCTATTGCCAGGTGCCGGTGTGCGGAGCTTCACGGGCTTCACTGCTATCGGGTTTACGGCCGACCGGTACACGCTTCATCGGATTCGACGCCCGTAAGGATGTGGATGCCCCGCAGGCGGTTTCGCTGCCGGCCTGGTTTAAACAGCAGGGCTACACCACGGTGCAACTGGGCAAAATCTATCATCATGCCGACGATGATGCGTCCGCTTGGTCAACTCAGGTGCCCACCAGGGTGAACTGGTTGCGTGATTATCATGACCCGGCTCACGTGCAATTGATTGCCGAATTGGAAGCTCGCGCCGGCGAGCAACCCCGGCAGGTGCGTGGGCCTGCGTTCGATGCCGGGGACGCCCCCATCGATCAATACATGGACGGCCGGGTGCTGGCGGATGCACAGGGCCACTTGCGCCATCTGTCTGATCAAACCGCTCCCTTTTTTCTCGCGGTGGGATTTCACAAACCACATCTGCCCTTCAACTGCCCCAAACGGTTCTGGGATTTATATGATCGTGAACAGATCAATCTGGCGGACAACCCCTTCCGTCCGCAAGGCGCACCCGATGCGGCGCTGCACAACTGGAGCGAACTGCGCTCCTACCATGGCATTCCCGCCAAGGGACCGCTCGATGATGACATCGCCCGCACCCTGATTCATGGCTACTATGCCTGCACCAGTTTCACCGATCACCTCATTGGCGAATTGCTGCGCACGTTGGAACAAACCGGACAGCGCGACAATACCCTCATTTGCCTGTGGGGCGATCACGGCTGGAATCTGGGTGAACACGGCCTGTGGTGCAAGCACGCTAACTTTGAAACATCCTTACATTCACCTCTGATCATCGCGGGGCCGGGTATTAAACCCGCAACCAAAGTACATGGGCTGTGCGAGTTCATCGATATATACCCAACACTGTGCAAACTATCCGGCACAGAATCCCCTGATCATCTTCATGGACAGGCACTCTTGACAGCTATCGAAGCGCCGAAACAGGCATTCAAGCAGGCTGTATATAGTCGATACTATCGTGGAGAATCGGTCAAGACAGATCGTTATCGATACACTTTATGGTATTCAAAGGATCGTACAATCCGTGACGAGATGCTCTATGATCATCACGCAGACCCCGGCGAAAACATCAACGTGGCCTATCATGCCGGTTATCAGGAAATTCGCCGTCAACACTGCGAACTGCTGGAAGAACATATTCGGTTACGAGACAAGCATGCTCAGCAGCCCGTGGCGAAAGTCGGTACGGCTGTCGGGTGACGGATGCTTTTTTGCAAGTGGTGAGCGATGCAGGGGCTGATCCTAGGCCGAACGCTGTGCATCGACACCACCAAACCGGCGACCAAAAGCAGGTGTGGGTATGCACACTCGGCCACTTCTTCACATACCAAGCCCTCGGGTTACCAGCCTCGTTCTTGGCTTGGACCACTTGTTTACGCCTTCACTTCGTAGGTTTCGCCGGAGTTGAGCAGGGCGTCGATGGTTCCCTCGCCGCGGGCAGACTTGGCGTCGGCCACCTGTTTTTCCAGCAACTCTTCATACGAGTTGTCATTGATGTCGTAGAACACACCCATGGGTTCGGGGAACTCCGGGTGACTCATGCGTGACAAAAGGAACGCAATGTTTTCGTCCTGCTCATCGTGGAACAAAAGGTCATCGGGTTGCACACCATCCGAGCCGCCGACTTTGACGACTTCGGGTTTGTGATTGCGGAGAATGATGCCCTTGTCACGGTTTTTGCCGAAAATCATGGGCTTGCCGTGTTCAAGGTACAAAATGTGTTCTTCCTTGGTGTCCTTGTCGGTGGCGTATTCGAAAGCCATGTGATTGAAGACGTTGCAGTCCTGGTAAATTTCAACGAACGCAGCGCCCTTGTGCTTGGCGGCTCGTTCAAGCGTGCCCAGCAGGTTGCGATCGACATCGATGGCACGGGCCACGAAACTGGCCTCGGCTGCCAGCGCGATCGACAGGGCCGATATCGGCAGTTCAATCGTGCCCATCGGGCTGGACTTGGTCTTTTTCCCGTGCTCGCTGGTGGGTGAAAACTGGCCCTTGGTCAAACCGTAAATGCGGTTGTTGAACAGAAGGATTTTCACGCCGACGTTGCGGCGCAGGGTGTGCAGCAGGTGATTGCCGCCGATGGACAGTCCGTCGCCGTCGCCGGTGACGATCCAAACGTCCAACTCGGGGTTGGCGATTTTGATGCCCGATGCGATGGCGGGGGCGCGCCCGTGAATGCTGTGAAACCCGTAGGTGTTCATGTAATAGGGAAATCGGCTGGAGCAACCGATGCCCGAAACGAACACAGTGTTTTCGCGTTTGGCCTTGAGGTTGGCCATGAGCTTGCGGACCTGATTAAGGATGGCGTAATCCCCGCAACCGGGACACCAGCGCACATCCTGATCGGAGGCAAAATCCTTGGCGGTCAGCACAGGCAGATTGGCGGCTGTCATGGGTTATTTCTCACTGGGGCAAAGGGTTCACAGGGTTGTTGTTTTTCACGGGCGTAATAGTTTGCTGCAATTGATACGCAAGCGGGACGATTTCGGTTTGCGGCACAAACTTCATTGCAGCGGAATTGAGGCAGTAACGCAGACCGGTCGGTCGCGGGCCGTCTTCGAACACGTGGCCGAGGTGGGCATCGCAACGGGCACAAAGTATTTCCGTGCGCACCATGCCGTAGCTGGTGTCCAGGTGGGTGATCACGTTTTCCGTGGCAACGGGTTGAAAAAAACTGGGCCAACCGGTGCCGGAGTTGAACTTGGCCTGCGATGAAAACAGGGGCAGGTCGCAGCAGATGCACAGGTAAAAGCCGGGCTGCTTGTTGTCGTGCAGCAGGCCGCAGAAGGCAGGTTCGGTGCCCTTGCCCCGGGCGATGCGATATTGTTCATCGTTAAGCTGAGCACGCCACTGGGCATCGGTTTTCACCACCTTGGGCGTGGTGATCGGTGCGGTGGGTTGCCCCTGTTCATCGAGCAAACGAATCGTCACCGACAGAGTGGCAGCGGCAGCGTCGGCAGGCGCATCACCGGCAGCAGCCTGGGCGGGGTTGGTGGTTGAAGTTTTGGGGTTAGGTGTTGCCATGTTCGATTGCCCCGGCAGTTGCTCCGAACAACCCGCCGCCAGCAAAGTCATCAAAAGCAAAAATCGTGTCATCCGATGCGTCATGTTGCAGCCATGGTTGTTGATACGCGATGCGTCGGCGCTGTCGTCAACATCATGTTTTGTAACCACTCGCAGATGCCTTTGAACCGGTCTGCAAATGGTTTACTCGTCAGATACCCAAGTCCTCATCGCCAAGGCGATTCGTCCTTGGCTTGGTTTTATAAATTCGAAATCCGAAATTCGAAATTCGATATTTTTGTGCCACTTGACCACTTCTTTATTCACCCTTCCGCCTCAGCGGTTTGCGGGGTATTTGACACGCCGACCACCGTCGTGGCCAAAGTGGGCTGTTCGGGTTTGACCGTGCCGTTGTGCGGAGTGAGTGATTGTGCATCGCCCCATTGCCCGCTGAGCATCACGCCGATGGCCTGTTCGATTTCTTCCACAAGGAACGGCTTGCCGTACACCTTGTTAAGGCCACGCGCATCGACCAAATATTTCGCACGAATGAGCGCACGCAACTGCCCGGTGTTGAGTTCGGGGATGAGCACTTTCTTGTAACGCTTGAGCAGGTCGCCCAGGTTTTTGGGGAACGGGTTCAAATATCGCAGGTGGGCTGCTGACACGCTATGCCCCTGTTTGCGGGCACGGTCCACGGCTGTCACAATCGACCCATACGTGCCGCCCCAACCCAGCACCAGCAATTCACCGCTGGGGTCACCCAATGGTTCAATCGCCGGCAGCGTGTCGGCCACCTTTTCCACCTTCATCCGACGCAGGTCGGTCATGATCTGATGGTTGGCCGGGTCGTAACTGACGTTGCCGGTGATGTGGGCTTTTTCCAATCCGCCGATGCGATGTTCCAAGCCGGGCGTGCCGGGCATGGCCCAGGGTCGCGCCAGGTTTTCATCACGGCTGTAGGGCTTGTAAGTGGCCGGGTCGCTGGCATTTTTCACGGTGATTTTTTCAAATGAATCAGCCGAGGGAACGCGCCAGGGTTCCGCACCGTTGGCCAGGTAACCGTCCGACAGAATCATCACCGGCAGCATGTACTGTAGCGCAATACGGGCTGCTTCCAATGTGATGTCAAAACAGTCCGACGGCGACTGCGGCGCAACAATCACCATCGGCGAATCACCATTGCGCCCGTACATCGCCTGAAGCAGGTCCGACTGCTCGGTCTTGGTGGGCAAGCCCGTCGAAGGCCCGCCACGTTGCACATCAATGATCAACACCGGCAGTTCGGTGATGATCGCCAGGTTCATCGCTTCGCTCTTCAAACAAACGCCCGGGCCTGATGTGCCCGTCACGCCCAACTGCCCGGCAAACGATGCGCCGATGGCCGAGCACATGGCGGCGATTTCGTCCTCGGCCTGAAACGTTTTGACGCCGTAGTTGCGCATGGCCGACAGGTAATGCAGAATGTCACTGGCCGGGGTGATGGGGTAACTGCAATAAACCAGTTGCTTATTGGCCAGTTTGGACGCGACGATCAGGGCCATGGCTGCGGCTTCATTGCCGGTGACTTTGCGATATTTGCCCGGTGCGACCTGGGCCTTGGCGACGTGATATTTGCCGCTGAAAATTTCCGCGGTTTCGCCGAAGTGGTAGCCGGCTTTGAGGGCGTTGACGTTGGCGGCTGCCACCTGCGGCAGCTTTTTCTTTTTGCCAAAATAATCTTCGAGGTAGCCGACGGTCACGTCCAACGGCCTGTCGTACAGCCAGTAAATCAAACCCAGCGCGTACATGTTTTTGCAGCGATCAATTTCCTTGGCGGACAAACCTGATGATGCCAGTGCTTCATCGTTTTGCTGGGTGATAGGTACGCGGTAAATTTTGAAACGCTGGGTGTACTTTTCATCTTCCAGCGGGTGATACCCATCGGGGTAGCCGGCTTTGCGCAGGTTGATTTTGGTGAACTCAGATTCGTTGACGACGACGATGCCGCCGACCTCGACATCTTCGATGTGGGCCTTGAACGCAGCCGGGTTCATGGCGATCAGGGCATGTACCTTGTCGCCGGGGGTGAACACATCATTGTCAGCGAAGTTGATTTGAAACGCTGACACGCCAGCCACCGTGCCGGCCGGGGCGCGAATTTCTGCGGGGAAGTCGGGCAGTGTGGCCACATCGTTGCCGTACACTGCCGAGGTGTCGGTGAACTGCGTGCCGGCCAGTTGCATGCCGTCGCCCGAATCGCCGGCGAAGCGGACCACTGCGGCGTGAACTTCCTTGATTTTGCCGTTGCCCGATGGATTGATGCCGACAGCCATGACAAAAGGCTCCCGTTTTTGTTCGACCGTTGAAGGTTGCTTACGTGAACCGATCACGAACCAACCGGCTCTGCAATGATCATTGACCTATATCATCGGCAATACCGGTAGTGATAGCTTGACCGTCGAGTTGCACCTCGACGAATCAGATGACAATAGGCGGGTAAACAGGTGCGTTCCAGTCTGACGACAGCATTGAATGTCATGTCATTCTTACTTAATATTGCACCTATTGTTTTGACCCAAATCATTGACAAGTTTTTTCGTAACACAAGGTCGTGTCGCATGTATCTCATGTACGTCGATGAAAGTGGTGATTGCGGCATGCTTACCGAAGGTTCTCCATCACGCTTTTTTTGCCTCAGCGGGTTAGTGGTCCATGAATTACGTTGGAAAGACACGCTTGCTGAATTGGCTGCATTTCGTCATCGTCTTTATGTACGGTACAAAGTCAATATTGAAGATGAACTGCATGCTGCTAATATGGTGAACAAGCCATCCAAGTTAGCCAAATCATTGCAATCGCTGGCAAAGCATGAACGTTTGGCGATCATTCGCCAGTTGGCCGATTGCCTAGCTCGATTGGACGACATCAACCTGATCAGTGTGGTGGTTGATAAAAAATCGGGTCACGCAACCAACAAGGATGATGTGTTTCGCTGGGCGTGGTCGGCTCTGTTCCAACGATTTGAAAACACAATTCGACATCAGAACTTCCCCGGCCCCAAAAACGCCGATGATAGGGGTATCATTTTCCCAGATCGTACCGACAGTCAAAAACTAAAGCGATATCTTCACTCTCTGAGATTGACCAACCCCTTGAAAGTACGACAACGCTCTGGTGCTTTCACCTATAAGGATGAACCGATACGTCTGATTGTTGAGGATGCGATCATGCGTGACTCTCGCGAGTCGTACCTGTTGCAGGCTGCTGATTGTGCTGCATTTCTTTTGAAACAAAGCATCGAACCCAGCAGTTATATGAAAAAACATGGTGGTAGTGCTTACTTTAAACGTATGGAACCTGTACTCTGCAAACGAGCCTCCGACAGAGATCCACTCGGCCTTGGAGTGGTGCGACTTTGATTTGGCGCATAAAAAGGGGCCCTTGCGGGCCCTGGGGGATCTTACTACCCGGATAGCCCGAGTTTCAGATCCACATTAACCATACATCGGCATGATCGATCAGGCAAGTGAAGTGATTGATTTATTAATTCGTTGATCCAGATCATTTCCTCCCCGCCTTATCCGGTATAAACTTCATTCCATCCCATTGTCCCCAGGGTTGAATCTTGAGCGCCAAATATCAACGTATCAAACAACAAGACCTGCTGCTGCCCGCACCACTGCGCTGGCTGACACGCACTTTTTCATCCATCACCCTTGCGGTGATCCTGCTCACCTGTATCGCCCTCTACGGCACGCTCGCCTCGGTCCCGGTCGCCTTTCTGGCCAAAGGTCTCATCTACGGGCTGACCTGCGTCGGCACCACCGGCTTTGCCATCATCATCGCTTACCTTCTGCTCCAACAACGCAAAAAATTCATCGGCCTGGCAGCCCTACTGGTGTTTCTTTTCGGCTTGGGCACCAATGCACTTGCCTGGTTGGCCGCCCATCATTGGATCGCCACGCACCCCTGGTTTGCAATCAACAAAGCCACCATCATTTACCGTCTGCCGATGTTCGACATGACCGAACTTGAGTTTTACAACCGTTGGCCGATGAAGCTGATTCTGGGTTTGTTCATCGTCAACATGGTTTGGGCGACCATCCGTCGCATTGAGTTTCGCTTTGCCAACCTGGGCGTGCTCACCGTACACAGCGGTATCGTGCTGATGGGGCTGGGTACCCTTTTCTACGCACAAGCCAAAATCGAGGGCGACACCATCCTCTTTCGCCGTGACCTGGGTGGTCAACCCATCGACCGGTTTTACGACAAAACCACCCCCGCCCTCTACTTTTTAACCCCCGGCCCCGGCGGTCAACCGGTCCTCATGGCCGAACTCCCCGGCCTGCCTCGCTACAACGACTACCTATCCGGCCAACCCCGCCCCCTCAACATCACCCTGCACCACGACCCCGCCTTCGTCCAACTGTTCGGCAAAGACCTGCGCGTCACCATCCGTGAGTTCATCGCCTTCGGCCAACTGCAAAACATCTGGGTCGATGGTCGCGTGCATGGCTCGATGAGTGCTGATGCCCCGCCCAACCCGGCCCTGCGCCTCGAACTGGGCGACCGTGACAAAACCCAGGGCCTGATGGTGGCCATGCTGCTGGCCAACGTGCCCGCGCAACGGGTGATCGACATGCCCAGTTTCGCCATCGAATTTTTGCATCAACCCCAGCCAACACGCATCGACGACCTCATGACCGAGTTTGACGGGTCGCATGGCTTGGTCGTTGACATACCTGCCCAAAATTATCGTCGCGTGTTTGCCATCGCAGCAGGGCAGACGATTGACTTGGACGACACGGGTTACCAACTCACCATCACCGACATCGGCCCGTACGACCTGCGCTTCGTCACCCCCGGTTATCAGGGGGCGACCGACAACCGTGCGATGGTGAATGTGAAACAGGGCGAGCGCAGCTTCACGCGCATGGTCATGCACCGGTACCCCGAACGTTCGCAGGATTTCACCCCCGCCCCCAACGACCCCAACGCCGGGCCGATGGGTTTGCGCTCCGACCCGGACCCATCTATTCAACTAACCTACATCGACGCGAGCAAGCCGCAATTTCGTTTGCTTGCCGGTCGTGATGATTTGTCCGACTTGGAATTGATGGTGCGTTTACCGGGCATGAAGCCGTTTCGGGGTCAATTCCCTGATGACCGGTTTCCGCTGGGGCGGATGGAAGGCAAAGAGCGTTGGGTGCATGTGGTACAAAAACTCAGTCATGCGATGCCAAGCACCCAGCCGCGCATCACGCCGCGTTCGCAGCGCAACCCCAAGGACGAAGGCACACTGATCAACGCGCTGTTGCCCGTCGATCTGGAAACGACGATCACGGATGCCGATGGTGTAACGCGCCCCTGGTCGCAGCGGGTTTGGCTCACGCACATGCGTTACCCGATGTTCCCTGATGAGTATCACAAGCCGGTGACGGTGGACATACCGGGCGTGGGCAACCTGCAATTGGCGTTCAGTCGATTGAGTCTGCCGCTGCCTTTTGCGTTGCAGTTGGAACGCTTTGAAATGCAGCCTTACCCGGGCACACAGATACCGCGCGATTTTGTCGCCAACCTTTCCATTCTCGATTTGCAGGGCGACCGTGAGCGTCAGGTCGTGCGCACCGTCGAAGGCGTGGCACGACTCAACAACCCATTGCACCATCAGGGCATCAAAATCAGCCAGACCGGCTGGGACCCCGGCGATGAAAGCGACCCCCAGCGCTGGAACCGCGACAGTGAAGGTCGCTTCACCAACCAGCAGCGCTATACCATTCTGGGCATCGGCAACAACGTGGGCATCCGTATCATCTTCGTAGGCGGGTGCATGGTGGCACTGGGTATCCCCTGGGCCTTTTACTTGAAACCCTACCTGATGAAACGCGCCAAACGCACCCATTTAGCACCCGGTCAATGACCGGGCGCCAAGTGACGGAAAATTGATCAATGAATCACCCAATCAAAAAAATAATGATGCTGATTTGCCTGTGCTTTTTCGCATGGCCTGCGATATTGCACGCCCAATATCAACACCCCCCCGCCGACCCGCATCACGCCCACTTTCATGCCACCGGTTCCACCCTCACGCATGAAGCCCACACCGCGTTTGCCAAACAAGTGAACCTCGACGCCATCCGCAAAATCGCGGTTTTCGAAGGTCGGCAGAAAATACTCGACACGTTCGCCCGTGAAGAAATTGAACGTCTTTACGGCAAGCCCGCCTGGAAAAACCTGCTCGTCGAAAAAAGCAAACGGTACGACCCGGTATTCACGTTTTTCGATTTGCTGTTCAACAAAAATTACTACCTCGACAAGCCGGTGATTTACATCGAAGTGCTGCCCTTGCGCGAAGCAATGCTTTCGTCATTGCAATTATCGCCGGAGGAAAGCGAAAGCTGGAAGCAGAAAGGTCGATTGACCCCTGCGATGTTCATGGACCCACGCTTGCAACCGGTGTTTCAGGCTGCCGACGCCGATGCCCGCCTGCTCAAGGGTCGCAACCAATTTATGACCGCTTGGCACACCTTTGAAAACTGGGGCACGATGCTGCACCTGATCAGTCCGACCCCCGGCGATGACCATTGGCTGACTTTGGCGGAAATACCCGGCAGCGACCCGCAGGCTCAGCCGTTGCGTCAATTGTTTGCCGAACTGGGGGCCGCGTGGGCCAAGGCCGATGCACAGGCTGTCAACGCCAAACTTGATGAATTGGCGACATTGCTGCCGCAGGTGCATCCGACGACCTACCCGCCTGCCTGGCGCGGGCAGCTTGAATATGTTTACAACGTCACCAAACGTTTGACCATCGGCTATGTCGCTTACGCTTTCGCGCTGATCGTGCTTTTGTTGTCATTGGCCATCGGACGTAAGGGTTTGATTTTCACCGGTATCAGTCTGCTCATGCTGGGCGTGATCATTCACTTGGCCGGCATGTTGGTGCGCACGATATTGGCTCAACGCTGGCCGATTCATAATCAATACGAATCGTTCATCGCCATTTCCTTCTTCGGCGTGCTCGTCGGCGTTGTCATCATGTTCCTCAAACGTCAATGGCTGTTCGGCGTCGCCGCCTCCGCACTCGGTGCCGCCGCTCTGCTTTTTGCCAACACGGTTGACATTCCCTCCAGCGAGGTTTCCCCGGTCGCCGGCATTCTGGCCACCAGTCGCATTTTGTACCTGCATGTGAACCTGGTACTGGCCAGTTACGCGCTCATCGGGCTGGGGTTCTTTCTTTCGCTGTTTTACCTGGCGACCTACTACTTTCAGGACGCTGCCATCGTGCGACTCATGGCCCGCTCCCTCCGCCCGCAAATGAACCTCGTGGCTGGTTCTGTACAAGATTCAAACATCAATGAGGTGACTCAGCGCCCTCACTCTGGCCCTCTCCCGGAGGGAGAGGGGAACCAAGGCGACCCCGTCAATAGTGATAATTCTGACCATCTTCCGCCGGTGTCACGCACCTTGCTGGACCTGGATAAAGCACAGATGGTCGTATTGCAACTGGCATTTTGGATTTTGGGCGTGGGTGTTTTGCTGGGGGCGTATTGGGCGGACCATGCCTGGGGCCGATGGTGGGCGTGGGACCCCAAGGAAACCTGGGCGCTGATCACCTGGATTGTGTACCTCATCGTGATTCACGTGCGCATCACCAGCAACAACCGCGGCCTGGTCACCGCCTGGTTGAGCGTCGTCGGCTTCATCGTCATGCTTTGGACCTACTGGGGCGTCAACCTGCTTCTGGCGGGATTGCATAGTTACGCCTGAGCAGATGGATGATGGATAATGTAAGAAAAAGTCACCGAACCAATAGGTTTGAACATTATCCATTATCCATCAACCATTATCCATTCACGACGAATTCCCCGCCCCTTTTACCAGCGTGACCCGGTCACCGTGGCGCGGGCGTTGCTCGGTCAGCGGCTGGTGCGCGTGATCAACAACCAGCGTTTGTCGGGCATCATCGTTGAAACCGAAGCGTACCTGGGTGTTGCCGACCTTGCCGCCCACACCGCCCGCGGCCTTCGAACTGCCCGCAATGCCTCAATGTGGCTCGACGGGGGCTTTGCCTACATCTACTTTACCTACGGCCTGCACCACTGCTTCAACATCGTCACCCAAACCATCGACCAGCCCACAGCCGTGCTGATCCGTGCCTTGCAACCCGTCGAAGGTTTGCCGCTCATGGTCGAACATCGTCAGCATGATCGCAAACCCGGTCAGCGAGCCTTGACCGAACTTGACCTCACCACCGGCCCAGCGCGTCTCTGCAGCGCCCTGCAACTGGACCGTACCCTCGATGGCATCGACCTGTGTACCAGTGATAGCGTTTGGGTCGAGCAACTCCGCCGACGTGCTTACACCGGCGAGCGCATAGCCGTGACCCCGCGCATTGGTGTGAACTACGCCGGGGCATGGGCGAAAAAACCCTTGCGCTTTTTTCTGAAAGACAACCGGTTTGTGAGTCGGTGAATTCGGTTAGCGCCGCGATTTAGCGCGTCTGTGAATGTGGCACCGCCGCCCTCGGCGGTGTGTTTGATCACGTTGGTTAACCCAGCCGGGGGCGGCTGGGCCACAAAGACACCATGCGATCAATTCACCACAAAATGCATATTTACTCGACCACTTGACCACTTCTTTCAACGCGATTTATCGCGGCGCTAACCAGAACGCCGACGCAAAGCGTCCGCGCTAAACATTTTGAATCACTCGTCCACTTCCTTTCGCTATGATTCACACCATTACCAACTTTGCCCCACGGAGCGACCCATGGCTTTTTTTGATATGCCGCTCGAAAAACTGCGCAGCTACCAATCGCCTGAAATCGAACCGACGGACTTTGACGCCTTCTGGCAGACGACGCTGACCACCAGTCGCAAGCACGATTTGGCTGCGAAGTTTGAACCGATCAAGGACGCGATTTATCAGAGTGTTGACGCTTACGATGTCACCTTTGCAGGCTACGAAGGGCAGCCGATCAAAGGCTGGTTGATGTTGCCTCGTAACAGTGACCTTGGCAACGAGAAGGGGCAGGTGCCCTGCCTGGTGACGTTCATCGGTTACTCCGGCGGGCGCGGGTTTGCTTACGAACACCTGCAATACCCCATGGCAGGCATCGCCCAACTGGTGATGGACACCCGCGGGCAAGGCTGGTCCAACCCCGGCAGCACACCCGATCATGGTTCCACCCCGCCACAACTTCCGGGCGTGATGACCCGTGGAATCGAGTCGAAAGAAACCTACTACTACCGTCGCCTGTTTACCGATGGTGTACGTGCGGTCGAAGCAGCTTTGACGCACCCCAAACTCGACCCACTGCGCATCGGCGTGGCTGGGGGCAGTCAGGGCGGAGGCATCAGCATTGCCGTGGCGGGGTTGTGTGGTGACAAGGTGAAGGTGGCGATGCCTGATGTGCCGTTTTTGTGCCAATATCGCCGGGCGACGCAGATTGTCGATTCCAATCCGTATGGTGAAATCGGTGCGTACCTGAAAAATTACCGGGGCAAAACGGATGATGTTTTTCGCGTGCTCAGTTATTTTGATGGCGTGAACTTCGCAGCTCGCATCAAGGCAGCTTGTCTGTTTTCCGTGGGGCTGATGGACACCATTTGTCCGCCTTCGACAGTGTTCGCAGCCTACAACCGAATCAATGCCACCAAAGACATCAAGGTGTATGACTACAACCAGCACGAAGGCGGCGGAACGTATCACGCTTACGAACGATTGCGCTTTGCCCGCGAACATTTGGCGTGATGGTTCGCACCGCAACGGTGGCGCCTACGACGATGTGTTTGTTGTGGCACCGCCGCCCCCGGCGGTGTGATCGGCGTTTGTTGTGGCGCAGCCGCCCCCGGCGGTGCGATCGGCGTTTGTTGTGGCACCGCCGCCCCCGGCGGTGTGTTTGATCACGTTGGTTAACCCAGCCGGGGGCGGCTGGGCCACAAAGACACCATGCGATCAATTCACCACAAAATGCATATTTACTTGACCACTTGACCACTTCTTTCAACGCGATTTATCGCGGCGCTCACCAGAACGCCGACGCAAAGCGTCCGCGCTAAACATTTTGAATCACTTGGCCACGGGGCCACTTGACCACTTCATCAAATACCCAACAGGTATCTGTGCCACCGTTTATTCACGTTCCTGCAACGATCCAACTCGCATTGTCGAACGTATGACTGACATCGATGATGATTCGCCCGCAACCATCCCTCAGCAGCAACCGCAAAACATCATCAAACCAAACCGGCTGTGTGACCGATAAACATGATGTTGATCACGCAACATCACTGCGAAGGAACGCTGTTTGAATAACCGTACGATCAAAGCCATCCGCGAATTACAACCCAACTGGTTTGCCGGGGCGGTGATGGTGTTGTTTGTGTTGGTGCTCGGATCGCTGGTGTTTTGGGGTGACAAACGATTGGCCCCCACCCGTGCGGAAAGTTCCGATTTATCAGGGGCAATCACACAAGCCAACCCGAACAACAAGGCTGCGACGACCAACCCCGCACCAACCCCCCCGCCGCCGCGACCACACGGGGCCACGGCTGGGCAAGTCGGCATCGACGCCCTGGCCCTTGAACTGGGCATTGCCACGCCGCTGGGGCGCAACATCAACATCGCTCATGTCGAGGGCAATCTGGGTGACTACATGCCCAACGCCGGCGACCCTGGTTATGAACCGACGTTGCTCGTGCCGCGCAGTGGCCCGAGCAAGGCCAATGGTCACACACAGGCCACCGCAAGCATCATTTACGGTCGCAACGGCCTTGCACCGGCGGTGGGCGAGGCTCACTTTTTTGTCACCAACCATTGGCTGACCTTCGGCTGCCTCAACTCAGGCACACTCAACCCACCCGACCCGGGTAACGCACGGATATCAACGCATTCATGGATCGGCTCCCTCAGCCCGGTCAGTATCGAAGTGTTACGTCGGCTCGATTACATGATCGACACGAGTGATGTAATCGCTGTCGTCGGGGTCAACAACGGCAACACCAGCGAAGTGCCGGCTTTGCTGGGCAGCGGTTACAACGTGATTGCCGTGGGCCACCCGCAGGGCAACAGCAGCGGCGGGTACACACGCATCGAAGGCGTGGGGCGATGCAAACCCGATTTGGTGGCCCCGGGCGGATTGACCAGTTTCACAACCCCGGTGGTGACGGCGGTGGTGGCACGATTGCTGGAGACAGCCGACCGAAGAAATGACGCCCCGATGGCGCGTAAGTCGGAAGTGATTCGGGCTTTGCTATTGACGGGTGCGAGTAAGCCGGGGGGCTGGAAGCAGGAAACGGGCAAACCGTTGGACCAGCACCTTGGCGCAGGCATGGTTCGGCTTGATCAGAGTTATCGCATTTTGACGGATGGGCCGATGGTTCCGGGTGCGGTGCCGCCGCGGGGCTGGTCATTTTTGAATATGAAGCCGGGCGGCAGCAAGGTGACTTTTGAGATTCAACTGTTGTCACCCGCCGGTGAAGTGTCACTGATCGCAGCCTGGAACCGGCGCGTCGATGGACGGGTGATTGATGACATGTTCACCGGGCAGAAACGTTGGAGCGATGCCCCGCGACTGGGTCAGTTTGATTTAATCCTCGAACGTGTGCGCAGGGATGGGCAGACTGAAGTGGTGACGGATTCGACCAGCAGCATTGATAATGTGCAACATGTGTATCGCCCGTTTCTGGCACCGGGCAAGTACCGCATTCACTTGGTGCGCAAAGATGCGCTCAATGAGGATTATGAAGTTGCCTTGGCCTGGCGCATCGAGCCGGGGGAAGGGAAGTGAAGTGGCCGTTAGCGCCGCGATTTATCGCGTCTGTTCGGTGAATTGGGCGATCTGGTGATCTGGCGATTTGGTGATTTACGGAATTGATCAATCAATTCACCACAAAATGTACAATCACTCGGCCACTTGACCACTTCTAACAACGCGATCAATCGCGGCGCTAACATCCGAATACGGCTCCGCACTTGACCACTTGACCACTTGGCCACTTGACCACTTCTTTTCTCACTTGGCCTCTTCATGCCATCTGCGGTACACTTTAAGTTTTCAGCACGGAGCCAGTGGCGCTTATGGAACAGAAACCGCAGATACCACTTGAGGAAGATGACCTTCAAGGCTCGCTTGCCAAGGCCAAGGCCTGGTGGGACAAGCACGGCACCAAGGTGTTGCTCGTCGTGCTGGTCATCGCCCTGGCCATCACCGGCAAGCGTTTCTACGAACGTCACCTCGAACAACAGCGCGATGATTCGTGGGGCGGACTTGCCTCGGCAACCAGCCCCGATGTCAGCCGAATGCTCGCGGAAAGTTACAGCAAGCCCGGGTTTCAAGCCTCGGCTTATCTGCGTGCCGCTGATTTGCTTTTGTATCGTGCCTTTCAAAACACCAACCCAAACACACCCACCGACGCAGCCGCGACCGACCCGACCGCACCCAATCGCGAGCGCGACCTGACCGAAGCCCGCAGCTATTACCAAAAGGTGCTCAATATCGCAGGCGTGTCGGACCTTTTCAAACTCAATGCCAAGCTCGGTCTGGCTGCCATCGCCGAAGAACTGACGCAGACCAATGACGCCAAAGCCCTGTACCTGGAAATTGAAAAACAGGCCGGCGGCAACTACCCCGCCATCGCAGCACAGGCACGTGCCCGCGGGGCGCAGGTCGATCGATTGGCGCGACCCGTCCAATTTGCCCGTGAAGTGCCCCGCCCACTGTTACCAACCCCCGGCCCAGGTCATAACGGTTTCACTGGCGACATGAACAACCCGCTGCCCAACCTGCCCGGTGACTTTTTCACGCCTGGCAATCCGACGGATTCAACACCGTCTGTTTCACCTTGAGATGAAGAAGCAAAACCTTCACTCGCTCAAGTCAATCCCCCATCCGAGCAAAAGTGAATTGGATCGGATGGAAGCATTGCCTCCGGGCACGCCCGATGAGGACGCGCCGGAGTTACGGTTTGATTCCCTCGAACTCGTCGAATCGACCGACGAAACCGGTCCGCAGCGGCGACGTTTTGTGGTCAGTCGTGAATTGCGCAAACGCATCGACATCTATCTGCATCAACGCTTGAAGGGCATCAGTCGCAACAAGGTGCAGGAACTTATCGATCAGGGTGGCGTCACCATCAATGACAAACTGCCCAAAGCCAGCACGTTGCTGCATGAGGGCGATGTGGTCGATGTGATTCTGCCGCCGCCGGCCTTGCGCGAAATCGTGCCCGAACCGATTCCGCTGACGGTGCTTTACGAAGACGACGCCTTCATCGTTTTGAACAAACAGGCCAACCTGATCGTTCACCCGGCTCGTGGTCAGAATCGCGGCACGATGCTCAATGGGCTTGCGTATCACTTTCAACAAAAAATGATCGCAGCCGGGCACAGTTGGCAGCCGTATCACGCCGCCGGTTTTTCCAAGGGCATGAAAGCCGAGGGTGAAAATAATTCGCTCCGTCGGCGGACTCGTGCCCAGCGTCTGGGTGAGTACAAATCACGCACCGACCCGACCGTGCCCGGTTTGTCGGCTGTCGGAGCCGAGGGCTTTCGACCCGGCATTGTGCATCGCCTTGATAAAAACACCACCGGCGTCATCGTCGTCGCCAAAAGCGATGCCGCCCATTGGCAGATCGCACGCCAATTTGAATATCGCACCACCCTCAAAGCGTACCTGGCCATCGTGCATGGCAACTTCAAGGAACCCTCCGGCGTCATCGACGAGCCGATGGGCAAACACCCGACCATTCGTGAAGCCTACGCCATTCGTCGTGACACCCATGGCAAACAGGCCATCACGTTGTTTCGGGTGCGTGAACAATATCGCGGCTTTGCCCTGGTTGAGTTGGAACTGAAAACCGGGCGCACGCATCAAATTCGTGTACACCTGTCGTACCTGGGTCACCCCATCATCGGCGACATCGTTTACGGCGGCGAACCGTTGCATGAAGGTGATTTTGATCAGCCGCCCACGCCTGCCGGGGCGCGAAAATATGTCACCTTTGCACGCAGCCGAGACGATGGGTTGGCCATTGAATCACGCGCTTTGAAAAAACCGGGGCTGCTGATTGCCCACCCTGCGCTGCACGCTGCGTTTTTACGATTCACGCATCCCTTCACCCAAACACCAATGACCTTCACCGCACCGGTGCATGAGCCGATGTGCCGATTGATTCACGACCTGCGCACCCGCCCCAACCCCGATGCCCCGGTGATGCACGACGGTACATGGATTGACCTGAAACAGGCGGTGCCGCAATCTGAAAACAGTTGACAATAGTCATTACCATTGCACGATGACGCCGAGGGCTTTAGCCCCGGTTCATTTTGTCAATGCAAATACCATCAAACCATCCGGCCCTGAAGGGCACGGCGTCATCATCGCACGTTGTATATGCCTTGATTCACCGCACCGCGCGACCGACAAAAAAGGGTCCGAGTTTTTCCAGGTACAATGAAGTCTGTTGCGTCTTGCGCATCGTCTGCACCAGCGCGGAAAGTGGAAACAGGTCTTTACCCATCAGGCCGATGACAAAATCATTGTCGGCTGCGTCCAACCCGTGACAAGCCAGTCGCACATCATGCGCCAAATCACCAGCACCAAATGAAAAACCGAGCTTGCCATGCTCGCCCAGAATCGCCCGCTGCTCTTCCATCGACAACTGCGCGAAACTGCCCTTGCGTCGCAATGGGTACCAAATCGCCCACGGCCAATCGTGATTCGTCACCGTACGTCGCGGCCTGTGCAACAACGTGTCCAGCAAGTCAGGCTCATACCCCAGTGCATACGTGCGCCCCAGCATCGTGAATTGCGGTTTAAGTATCAGTTCAGTCCACGGGCTTTGCATCAACAACCTGCGCAGGTTTGTCACAAACACCGATGGGTCTTGCGTCAGTGTCAACAGTGCCACGCCCTGCGGGTTGTTGACATCTTCGTACAACACCATTTCCAGCGATACGTGCCCAAGTGCTTTTTGCAACAACGAAACATCCCTGCAACCGTCAAATACCAGCAGTTGCATCCACAAACGCTCGTCACTGGTCTGCGGCTGACCATCGCGCGGGGCACCCTTTTCACGCAAATCCGGCGGTTCCACTTTCGGTTGCATCATATCCCTCGCTTGCTGTGACAATTCGTCCAACGCAAATCAGTGAAGCGTCATATACCTTAGCACACTCACCGCTGCCACCGCAGCCGTCTCGATCCGCAACACATTGGGCCCAATGCACCAGGGTACACACGAAGCCGCCTCGGCCTGTTGCAGTTCCTCCGGCGACCACCCCCCTTCCGGGCCTATCAACACAAGTATTTTCGTCGCCTGTCGGATTGATTGCTGCAACTTTTCATGGTCGTTCGACGCTGCCACCGGTGAAGCCAGCAAACGTAAATCACTGGGCAGTGCCAACGCACCTTGCAAATCAACCTCATCTTCCACCCTCGGCAAATGCACTCGTCCGCTCTGCTTGGCAGCTTCCACGATGATGCGATTAAAACGTTGGCGACGATGAGCACTGAACTCGGTGACGCTTCGTCTCGTCCGAAGCGGTATCACCCGATTCACACCGACCTGACAAAGCTGATTGATCATGTCATCGCCGCGCGAACCTTTGGGCAGGGCCGTCGCCAGGGTCACCTGTGGCTGATCCGTCGCATGGTCCTGTAAAGCGATCACCTTTACCAAGGCCTGATCGCGCTGATACGCCACCAGTTCCGCCTCAGCCGTGCGACCCCGACCATCGAACAACAGCAACGCATCGCCCGACTGCAAACGCAGCACACGCCTGGCATGGCGCGACTCCTCATCGCCCAGCATCACCATGCTCTGTAACCCTGCACTCTGCAGCGCTTCCGGCTCATAAAATCGATGCATCAATCAACCCTTTACTGCAATTCACCTGATTCCTTGATGGGCGGGAATTGCCATGATGATTTTACTGACGCCGCCACTGGGTCGGGCTGCGGCCCGTGCGGGCTTTGAACTGGCGCGAAAAAAAGTAAATGTCACGATACCCCAGTGCCTCGGCCACCTGTTTCACCGACAAGGCCGACTCACGCAACAATTGCCCCGCCCGCTGGATTTTGCAGTCAATGGCGTACTCGTGCGGACTGGTGCCGATGATTCGGCGAAACAGTTTGCCAAAATGATCAGGGCTGTAGCCCGCCTGTCGCGCAGTCTGCGCCAGTGAAAACGATTGTGCCGGCTGCTCACGCAGCTGGTCCGCGATGCGATGCACCCATTGATGCTGGTGCAAGCGTGTGCCCGACATCGGCTGATCATCATGTGCCTGCATATCACCCGTCAAATCCAGCAACACCCCACGCAACAGATGCGATGCTTTTTCCGCAAGGCGGTATTGCTGTGCAGGTGCTGCGTTTTTCAGATGGGCAAAGTCCTGCGCCAGGCGCGAGGTCACGGCTTCGATCATCGTCATGTTGGTCACCGTGAAAACGTGCTGACGGGGTGACCAGGCTTGTGATCGCACTCGATTGCGCCGGTCCAGCAGGTCAAAATGAACGTAATTAACCCCCAGCCGAAGTTGCGGATCATGCTCGGCAAGGTACAAACCGCCGGGACGCATCCATAAGCACACCCCGGGGTACAGTTCGATCACCCCGTTGTGCGTTTTCATTCGGCCTCGCCCCGCCCAAACCAGCCAAAGATCGCAATCTTTGAGTTGTTTGCTCCAGCCAAGATCAAGCTTCCAACCCGGCTCGGTACGCACACGACCAGCGGAGTTAACCTGAATATCCGCCTGTAGCCAAGGGTCAGGCATGGTTCACCATGACGGAATCGTACAAATGAATCATGGTTGTGTCCATGGTCAAGCGTCGGGCAGGCTGCCATGATTAACAAACCCTGTGACGGAGAACATGACCATGAGCAACTCGACCAAGGGACCGAACATCGACAGTGCGACGACCTCGGAGATGCACGCCCCGGAGTTGTATGCCGTGGCGGATAATGCACGACCCTACCAGGGGCTTGCGACGTTGGATGCCACTGCATTGCAACAGTACGAGCAGAATGGTTTTCTGGCGGTGGAACAAGCCTTGTCAGAAGATGAAGTCGAATCCGCCAAACAAGGCATCACGGACTTGATTCTGCGCGGGCATGAACGCGGGGCGAGTGTGATGATCGAGGCGGCAGGGCAAGAACAGTGGGCAACGCTGGGGGCGGACAAACGCATGGATTTGGTGCGTCGGTTGTTTGGTTTCTGTGCTGCGGAGCCGAGGCTGGCTGCGGTGGCGCATCACCCGGCCATATTGTGGGTGGTACGGCGGATCATCGGCGGTGAGCCGCGCTGCTTTCAGGAAATGGCGTTATTGAAGCCGCCGCACATCGGCAGGGAAAAACCGTGGCATCAGGACGCGGCTTACTTTGATTTTCCACCGGGGACCAAGGTCGTGGGTGTGTGGATTGCGCTGGATGCGGCGACGGTGGAAAATGGCTGCATGCATGTGTTACCGGGGACGCACCTGCATGGACCGACGATTCATTTCAAGCGACGCGACTGGCAGATTTGTGACAAGGAGATACTTGGCAAGCGCTGCGTGGCTGTGCCGCTCGCACCGGGTGGGTTGATGTTATTTGATGGATTACTGCATCATGGCACCCCGCACAACCATTCGCCGTATCGCAGAAGGGCGCTGCAATTTCACTATTGCCAGGCGGATGTGCAACCTGCCAACCCGTCGCCGCGTATGACGATATTTGGGAGTGAAGGCAAGGATGTGACGTGTTGAGGGAAATTGATGATGGTTGATGAAAGGAATGAGGCATGACGGGACGTGAGAACTTATTGCGGGTGTTGCGCGGGGAAAAGCCGGGGTGGGTTCCCTGTTCGATCAACGTGAACCAGTGGTTTGGGCATCACCAGCGGTTCGGGTTGTTGCCGGAGGAATTGAAAGGATCGCAAACGAATTTTGATGTGATGAAGCAGTTGGGTTGCGATCTGTTTGTACGCATGGATGGTGGTTTGCGTGGAGCTGAGGGTGGTCCGCCTTGGGAAAATGTGGTGGAGGCAGGCTCACTGGGCAAGCGGACGATACGCAAGGTAAGCACACCCTTTGGCGAGTTGCGGAGCGTCTGTCAGGAACAGGAACAGTTCAGTTCGGTTTATCAGGAGGAGGATTTGATCAAGGATTGGGAGCGTGACCAGAAAGCTTATCGCTGGGTGTTGGAGCGGTCACGTGCGGTGTGGGATGCACAGGCTTTTGCCAGGAGTCAGGCAATCGTGGGGGATCAGGGATTGGTGTTGGCTTCGACGTGGTGTACGCCGCTCAAGAAGTTGCATCATGATTTCGGGTTGGATGGAGCGTGTTTGTTTGTGATGGATCAGCCGGAGGAGGCGCAGGAATTGTGTGATTTGTTTTGGAGAGGACTTTGGCCGGGCTTGCAGCAAATGGCGGCCAGTGACGAGGTGACGGCCGTTTGCTTTGAGGACAACGTGGACACGCCGTTTTATCCGCCGGGGATGATGGAAAGGTATTGGGTGCCGTATGTCAGGCAGACGGCGGAGTTGTTTCATGAGCGGGGGAAGTTTGTGTTTGTGCATGCGTGCGGAAAGTTGCACGATTTGAAACAGGCACTGACGGAGGCAAAGGTGGATGGGCTGGATGGCATGCCGCATCCGCCGTTGGGGGATTGGACGATTGAAGATGCCCGCTCGATGCCGGGCCACTTCGTGTACGACGGGGGCTTTGGAGCACATGAACAGGTGACGAAGAATGATGAGCAGGTGGAAGCGTTTTACGCGGATTTTTTTACAAAGATGAAGGGACATGATCGCTTCATCTTTGCGGCGGCGTGCCAGACGGCGATTACCACCCGGTGGGAGAGAATCAAAAAAGTGGTGAGCTTGTGCAGGGAGTATGGGGGAAGGCCATACTGATCTTTCTGCAAACAGAAAGATCAGGCGTGGGGCAATCATGTTTGTCAATGGTTGATTTAACGGGGGACGAAGATGATCACCTGGCCGGTGTAGCTTTGCCGCAGGTCTTCGTGGACCATGAAGAATTCGCCGACGACCGGGTCCACCAGCCAGGCACCGTAACGGTTGAAACGCAGGAGCGTGATCATGTGACGACCTGAACGCTCGACCGCGATCGGCGTCACAATCGGTGTGGGCATGAGCATCAATTCGTCGTAGCCGGGTTGCAGCAATCGTGGTTGATAGCGTGTACCCGCAAGGCGACGTTCCAAGCCATCGAGGGCACGAATGAGCGTGGCCCCGGAACCGGAACGGGTTTGGGTAAACTCAGCCATTTCCGCTTCGGTGGTGTTGATGCCCAGTCGTACCAGGGCGGTGGCACAGGCGGCTGCGACACAGGAGTAATTCTGCGATTGCAAAATGGCGCCGTCTGTTGGGAGGTCACGACCCAGCACGGCGGTGGGTGTGGTTTGCAACATCCAGAACCCGCCGTTGAGGAAGTAAAAAAGGCCGCAGAGCATGGCGATTTTGACCAGTCTGCGTTGGCGGGGCAGATGGGCAAACGCCAGGGCACAGCCGATGACGATCATGAACAGCGGCGCCGCGGCAGTGCCTTCGAGGTAAGTGAGGATCGAAGGCGGAATCACCAGCACCGCCAGCGCGGGGGTGTGAATGAGGTACACCCAAAGGAAGAGCAGCATGAGGGCGAGGGCGAGGGTGAGGCGGGCAATGGTTTTGGAACCACGAGCGAGCATGCAACCGACCACCAGCGCCAGCAGCGTCAAACTGGACATGAGCAGAAACCAGAGTGTCGCCATGGTTGCCTCACGGTGTGCCGTATGGATGGCCAATGAAGACGTTTTTGTCTCCAGATAACCATCGACCAAAACCTTGGCTTGCTTTGCCTTAAAACATCAGTCTGCTTGGCCGAACGTACCCAACCTTGAAATGAACCATTCCGTGCATGGGCTTGCCAGTGTCAACGCGGTAAAGATGGATACCCGGCTGTGAAAATGGAGCGATCAGGCCAACTGGGAAAGACCAAACTGGTACAAATGTGGGTTTTCATTGAACCAGCAACCAAGTGATTTGCCGCTTCTCTCCGAAGCGCAATGAAACCAGTTTGCAGCGGCTGTCATTTCATATTATCTATAATCAAGCGATTTTTTTGATTTTGTCATTTTGATGTCGAACCAGTTGACTTATTTCGTCCATGTGGTATAACTGGTATATACCATCTTCCAATCAACGGGAAAAGCATGTCCACACTGACGGTTGATTCCGTGCTTTCGCAGGTGCAGGGCGATTCCAGCCAGCAGTTGCACCATGAACTACGTCGGTTGATTGAGCATGGCCGCATCCCGGCTGGCGAGGCGTTGCCTTCGGAGCGTGACTTGGCGCGTCGTCTGCGTTTGGCACGCGGCACGGTACGACAAGCGTTGGCGCTTTTGGAAGAAGATGGGCTGATTGATTGTTCACATGGACGAGTACGTCGGGTATCCAGTCGCAATCCCAAAGCCAAGGGTTTGATGGTTTCGACCATCGCGCTGTTGGCGACCTTACCCCGACCGGAAGAGATACCCGGCTTCACCCCGGCGTGGGACCCCTACATTCAAATTCACGCAGGCAAACGATTGGAGGCACAGGGCTATCACCTGCTGGCCATCAACCCGCGCACGCTGGGCAGTGATGCGTCAGGCCTGCTTTCGGATCGACCGGCTGGGGTGATGGCGATGCACGAAGTGGGCGAGTCGCCGATGGGCCGTGAGTTGCTGTCAACACTATCAAAAGCAGGTTTGCCGGTGGTCGTGTATGGCGATTCGCCGGAGTTGTCGGGACTGGACCATGTGGCATCGGATCATCAGCAGGGAGCGTATGAATTGTCGCGCTGGTTGGTTGAGCGTGGGTGCAAACGGGTGTTGCGCTTGTGGCGGTTTCCGCAGCAGCATCATTGGGTGACGCAGCGCGATGCGGGGTATGTGCAGGCGATGCGGGAGGCGGGGTTGCCGGTGTTGGAGGCGGTGCGTACGCCGGAGTTGGAACACGATGTGGAGCATCGCGATCAGTTTGAGCATGTGGTGCGTGTGCTGGCGGGGTATTTGTATGAGCATGTGGTGACCGCTGGGGAGCCGGTGGATGCGGTGATGACGGCGACGGATTCGCATGCGGTGGAAATCGCGGCAGCGCTGCGTTACCTGGGCAAAAAACCCAATGAGGATGTGAAACTGGTGGGTTACGACCATGCCTGGCCGCAGGTGCCCTCGGCGCAATGGGAACCGGCGGGACCGCTGGCGACAATGGATAAAAATAATGCAGCACTGGCGGAGGCGATGGTGAAGTTGTTGTTGGATCGGGTGGGCGGTTCGGCTGAGCCTGCGGCGCAACATGTTCGGCTGGCACCGACGCTGGTGTGCCTGGAAAAGAGTTCGATTTAATTGGTTGAGTAAGGATTTGAGTACCAGAGAGAGAAGTCGATCGATTGTGTCGCTGCGTGCTAGAAACCTGTCTTGGATACAACCTTTTTGCTGGAGGGCATGATCATGAATCGTTCCGTCACACGTGGTTCGATGTTGGGTTTGGCGACGATGGTGGTGCTTGGGCCGGTGCTTGCGGCAGAGGCGACGACGGTGGCGTATTACCGGTTTGAAGAGGGGTCGGCAGGGGCATTTTTGGAAGGCAATTTCGGTGGCAGCCCATTTGCGCTGACCAATGATGCCAGCGGCAACGGCAATCACATGCGCACGTTCAATTCACCGCCGCATGTCGGGCCGGATACGTCACCAAGGTACAACCCGACGGTGCCGGTGGGTTCGGTGCCGTTGACCGGGGCAGCCAACAATTTGTCGTTTCATTTCGGTGCGGGCACGGGTGTCGATGGCAACAACGACGATGTGTATGTCGGGGCAACGCCGACGGGCACATCGCTGAACGCGGACCTGGACAATGGTTCTACCTTCACGATTGAAGCATGGGTGCGTGCCAATGATGCGGATCGTTGGGCGACGTTCATCGGCCGTGATAATTTCGCCGGCGAAGCGTTTCAAACGTTTCCGGGTTTGTTCTACTTCCAACGCAGCAACGATGGCGGCGCAACGCAGAACCACATCAAAGTGCAGGCTGAAAACAAAGCCGGCGACACCGTGGCTGTGTTCGCGCTGGCACCGATGAACAGCAACACCTGGTATCACGTGGCAGCGGTGGGCGATGGCAGCAATCTGTCGCTGTTCATCGATGGTGTGTTGCAAAACAGCACCCCGTTTGACGGGCTGTTTGATTCGCCCAGCAATCAGGGTTGGACCATTGGTCGCGGCTTTTTCAACGGCCCGGCTGACTTCTGGGACGGATACATCGACGAAGTGCGCTTTTCCAGCACAGCCCTGACCCCCGATCAGTTTTTGAATGCGGTGCCCGAACCGGTGAGCCTGGCGCTGCTGGCCATGGGGTCGCTGATGATGCTGGCACGGCGCAGGCGGTGAGGCCGATCGAGCCTTCAATGACGTGAATGTGCCGACTGATCTGTTTGATCGCATCACCCCTTTTTGTCGGAATCATCATTATGCGTCATACGCATCATCGCGCGTTTACGTTGATCGAATTGCTGGTGGTCATCAGCATCATCGCACTGCTGGTGGCACTGTTGTTACCCGCGCTGGCCGGGGCAAGGGAAGAGGCCAGGCGGGTGCAGTGCTTGTCCAACCAGCGACAGATCGGGTTGCTGATGACGATTTATCATGATGATTACCGTCAGGAAATCGCCACGCAGAGCGGCATCATGACCGACTTCACCTGGGACACCGCCCTGCGACGCGTTCCCACCGGCCCGATCGCACCATGGGACAACAACGACAACCTCGATGCCACCTGGAAATGCCCGGCCCAAACCTTCGGCGTTGATACCTGGGTGCCCGGCCCGAAAAACCAGCGCTCGTATGGTGCCAACACCTGGCTGGTCGTGGGCAAGCGTGTGCGCGTCACGGATATTCCGATTCCGCAGCGCATGCCTTACCTGACCGAAACCCGTCTCGGCTCGGCTGGCTTTTGGGCCTGGGCGACCATCAGCGCCAACGATGTGGCCGGAGACTGGGGGCAATATGGCCGGGTGTTTCAGTCAGCCCATAAAAACCGCCCGAACAAACTTTACCTGGACGGACATGCAGCCCTGTCGCCCGGCGGTCATTTTTTGGAACTGATCAATCACAACATCTGGTGGTGGGATTCAGGCGTACAACGCTGGCATGATGATCCGCTATTTGGACGCAGACCCTGGTAAGTGTGTGGAGCGATCAATCAAACTCACCCAGCAGGCATCGGCAACGAATGCGAAACGCGCCGTCGGCAAGCAATTCACAGGCAAGCACCAGGGCGAGAATCGGCGGAGCATGAGGCTCGGCGATGAACGACAATCGTTCGCCCGGATGCATCGGCGTAACGGTTCGCAGGGCGATGCCTTCGCGTGAAACGTTGATCACCTGGGCATCGGACAAGGGCAGCACGGGCACAGCCTTGGTGACACGAATACGCTGCGTCGGTTCACGACGCGTGTGACGGCGACGCTCAGCTTGTTGGGTGGATGAGGGCATACTTCACTCACATTGCCCGGTGTCGGTCGAGGTTCAAAAAAACATTTCACCACAGAGGCACAGAGATCGCAGAGGAATGCGGCGACATCATGATGGGGGTTTGTTTGTTATCAGGTGCTTCTCTGTGCCCTGTGTGTCTCTGTGGTGATGATTGCTGATGGATCAATCGTTCACGCAGGCACCGGTCGATGATGCTGACCTGCAAACCAATCAGCGATCAATCGCGCTGGCATACTGCCTTCGATGAGCCTGCAACGCACACGAAAGCGACGGTGATCGTGCGGGGCACAGTCGAGCACTTCCAATCGGATGCGCTGCGGTGATTGATGACTGTCCGCATCATCGCCCACAAACGCACTGACCACCGCAGAAGGGGTCACGGCTGTCGGTGTGGTGAACGCCAAACCACCCGCTGACACGTTCACCACTTCAATATCACGCAACACGATGAGCGGCTGATCATGATCATCCATCACCGTGGCACGCACCGGCCCTTCGGCGGCAAAACGGGGTGCTCGCCGTTGGTCATCACTGGGTTTGACGTGCTTGGAGCGCATGCAGTCGTCCTCCGAAAAAATTGTCTCCCCGCCTGATCGGAAATATCGGCTCAAACGTTAAGTGAGTTAAACATGGTGTCCCCGAATGACACCGCTTGCCTGATGCCTTGAGCTTGCGGGTTGAAACATGATTCAACCGTCCAACCAAGTCTCCGCCCCGTGAAAGGAATCGATTCCCAACTGCGATAATCAAACGGAATAAAACGGACACAGGCAAGCGTTAGCAGGCTGAAGCGGGCGAAATCAGTAACGATGGTGACGGTGGTAATGATTGGACCGCCGGTATTGCTCAGAGCCACGAGCGGAACAGCCTTTTTCATATTGGGCAAAAGTGGTGTTGGCAATCGACCCCCTCTCCCACCGGGAGAGTAGGAGTGCTCGCTGCGCTCACATTAGGGTGAGGGCGTCTTTGACTTGAGACGTTAATTGTCGTTATATGTGTTCGATTACGCACTTACAAGACAGCATGAAAAAGGCTGGGAAGCGCGTGGTTCTTTGAAAAACCAAGAACCGCTCACTTCCGTTCGCGGGGGCACCACGATGGTGGGTTGTTATTAATGTGGCACCGCCGCCCTCGGCGGTGAGTTTGACAAAGCGGCGGATGGTATCCGCCGTGTTCATTGAACCATGAATTGACTATTCAGCGCGGGCTGAATCAAGCGCCGATGCCATCGGCGGCTTTGCAGAACCCAGCCGAGGGCGGCTGGGCTACAACGCCGGATTGCATCAACGACATGCAAAACCATCCAGCCCTGAAGGGCACGACACCAAAAACATGGTCAAAAGCATGGGTGCATGGCGTTTGCGTTACCATAATCAACAACCATGAGTACCCATGAAAATGTTCATGCTGATGCAACACCGAAGGTCATCGCCGAGACGGATGTCACGGTAGAGGTACGTTACGTCGAATGCGATCCGATGAACGTCGCCCATCACAGCGTGTACCCCGTCTGGCTGGAAATCGCCCGCACCCAACTGCTGCGTCAGCGCGGCAGAGCCTATAAGGAGATCGAAGCGGCGGGCATTTATATCGTCGTCGCCCGGTTGAACATTCGCTATCGCCGACCTGCGTTTTATGATGACACCCTGCGTATTCATGTCCGCCTGCTGGCCGGCGGCGGGGTGAAAATATTGCACGATTACCAGCTTTATCGCAACGATGAATTGCTTGCTGAGGCACAAACAACGCTGGTGTGCGTCAACAAAAAAGGGGAACTGCAACCGATACCGCAGGGGTTGTTGTAGCGCAATTTGCATCAATGATTGGCCTGTTGAGTGCTTGTACCCCCTCTGCCTCCGAAAGAGTAGGTCCAAGCAGTCTGGTTCATTATGCAAATTGCACTAGCTGTTACGGCTGTCCGGGTGATCGCTGCGTTGTTCCACGCGGTTCACCTGGGCAATATCGTCGGCGATGAAGCACAGGCCGCTCCAGCCCGGGCCGACACGAAACTGCCGAGTTTCGGCTACTCGCTGCCAGAAAACCAACAAATAGGGATGGACTACGTGTTCGCCGGGTGCCAGCGTCGTGGCAATTCATTGGTTGCCAATGACGCGTGTCCCCCGGGGGCAGGGCCGGATGGTTTGATTCATCACTCAATGAAAATGATCCGGGGCTAAAGCCCTCGGCGTCAGTTTAGTCAATCGCCAAATCACCAACCAGACGCAATCAATCGCGGCGCAAACCGAAACGCCGACGCAAAGCGTCCGCGCTAAACATCATGAATCACTGGGCCACTTGACCACTTGACCACTTCATGTTCGCTCATTCACAAAATCACCCTGCAATTCGATATGCACCTGGCTTATTTTGAAGCCCATGCGTGACCGGACTCGTTCCAACAGTTCGGGGGTGATCGCCTCCAATAGCGCCTGGCTCAAATCCTCCGGCAAGTCCACCACTTCACCCGTCTGCGTGACGCGCAGGTGCGGGTGGTCGGCAACGGTGCCATCGTAACGGGCGGAGCCGTCGGGTCCGGGTATTTTGAGCACCAGCCCGGCCTTGGCGAAGGCTTCGAGCGTGTTGTACACCGTGGCCAGACTCATGCCCGGACAATGCGACAGCACCTGCCGATAGAGCATGTCCGCGGTCGGGTGGGCCTTGGTCGCCAGTAAGGCATCGTACAGGGCACGACGTTGACGTGTGCAGCGCAAGCCACGAGTGGCAAACATATCCGCATACGATTCGGTGGAGGGAGTGGACATACAAAAGTCCTCCTATACAAAAAGTCCTCCATGTCTTAACACCCACCATCTTAGACTGTCTCCAGTCCTTTGTCATTCATCCACCTAAAAATGACTCTAAATTCATAGTGGGTTCACAAAACGTGGTGTCATGCCTCCGAAAAAGTACCGAACAATTTGTTCGCCAAGGGGTTGACCAACGGCTAAAGTGGAGCCATGCCACCAACACCTCGCTCTTGGTTGATGCTGGGGGCGCTGGCCTGGCTGCTCTGGCTGGCGCTGGCACTGGGCGTCAGCGGCTACTCGTATCACAAAGATTTCAAACGCACCGTCGTCCCGGCTTATCGTGAAGCCTCGCTCCACTGGTGGCAGAGTCAACCCCTCTACGGCCAACTTGATTCGATTCACGGGTTTTTATACCTGCCTGCCGCTGCGGTGGTCACCAGCCCGTTTGTTTTGCTGCCTCCGTCGGCTCACGAAATCCTTTGGCGGTGTGTCAGTGTGCTGGTGCTGGCGTATGCCGTGCAGCAACTGGCGAAGGTGATGCAAGCGACGATTCAACGACCGGTGTTTTTAGGCATGTCGTTATTGGTGATACCCGCAGCCGTGGGCAGTGCGACAGCCGGTCAAATGAACCTGCTGCTGGCCGCGAGCATGACTTTGGCCTGCGTCGCCCTGATACGTGAGCGTTGGCATCAATCCGCCCTGTGGCTGGCACTGGGGTTGGCACTCAAACCACAAATGATTGTGCCGATGCTGCTGGTGACAGCCCTTTTTGCCCCGATGCGCCGGCGTGGGCTGCTGGCGATCATCGGTGTATTGCTGTTACCGTTTTTGCTTCAACATCCGACTTACGTGTTGGAACAGTACAGGCTTTGTTATGAAAAGTTACGGGTATCAGCCGACCCGCTGGGCGCTGGTTCACGCAACAATGACCTGATGGGGTTACTGGCCACGCTGGGGGTGAACTTATCGTTGACGGCACAATCCCTGTTACGCCTGGTTGCCGCCCTGCTCACGTTGCTTGCCGCATGGTGGGCGGTGCGTCGCCGAGACAAGTTGCATGGCCCGCTCATGACCCTCGCCCTGGCCGGGTGTTACCTGATGCTCTTTAACCCCCGCACCGAGGGCGGCTCGTACGTCATATTGACCATTCCGCTGGCAGCATTGGCTGTCTGGTACATCGATGGTGAAAAACGCTGGCTGCCCGCCCTGCCGCTGGTTTTCATCGCCCTGGCGTGGGCATTCAGTTACGACCTGTCGCAATCACTTGCCAAACTCGCACGCATGGTCGTCGGCCCGGAAAACGTCGGTGAATGGCGCTATTGGCTATCCCCCCTGCTCGCTTTGGTTTTCACCGGCATCGTGATCGCACATATTCGCAGCGGAAGTGGTCCGCGAACCACGAAAGCATGATGGATCATGGGGCATGGATCATGGATCATGTTCAGAGATGGTGTACGAAAACCAACTTTTGGTTCGTACATCATCCATGATCCTTTATCCATCATCCATTCATTTCACGGGTACGTTCATGCGCAGCACGATGTCACGATTCCCCGCAGCATTGCCCCCGTCATCATTCAAGTTCGGACCGACGCTGTAAACGATGATGCTGCCGTCACGCTGTTTGGTGAAGTAGAGCGAGCGATCAACAAACACATCGCGCGGAATCGGTCGCAGGTATTGCGGTGACAGTTCCTCCAGCCTTTGCGGGAAGTTGCCCGTGTCACGTTGATACCCCGACAGGGCCAACGATATTTCGCCAAAGCCGGTTTTCATGCGCAACATATATTCATTGCGCAACCGGGTTGCCATGAGCGGCACAATCGAACGGGTCGCCAGGGCACTGACCACCGGCGTCATCATGCGCCGTTTTTCCGCATCACCCGCCGCCTGGTACTGAGCGATGAAAGCCGGATCAAACGCCCGTGCCAATTGCGCATCGTTGGCGGGTTTGAGTTCACGATCAATCGCTTCAAGCGCTCGTGACGCAGCCGGAAAATCAACCCGTGCCAAGGCTCGTTCCGCCTGATCAAAAACGTTTTGCACCGTCGTCATCACCGTGGCGAAGTTCACCACCATCGGCAAATCGCCCGTCGGTGGCGTACCCGTCAACCGTGACGGATCGCGCAGAAAAAGTGCTTCACTCACATTGCCCCAAACCGGGTTGCGCTGAGCCACCTGAATCGCATCCAAAAACATGTACCGTTCACCCATCGACGCGGTGCGTTCCGCCACAGGCCAACCGGGCAGCTTGCGCATCTGCTCAATCATCAATCGCGCATGGGCGGAGGTCAGGGCTGGGTGATCCGCCAATACCGATGTCGTTTCATTGGCCAAGGTTTCCAGCGCGTTGCCGGTGAACTGGCAAAGCAAAATCGGCGGCTGACGCAGCAATCGCCCCATCCGATAAATCACCAACACGTCCTGTATCGAACCCTCGACGTAACCCGATGACAATCGCAACGTCGCACGGGCTGCCAGCGCTCGACCGGCTTCACGCATCGGCGTCAGATAAGGCAGCGACACCTTGGGCAGCACCTCCGGCTCACGCCCCGAAACCATCGGCACATAAAACCGTTTACGCTCCACCGCCGCCGCGATGTCCTCCAGTGCCTGCCGATTCAATTCGAGCCAGCGAGCCACCTGCGGGTGTTCACTTTCCGCCCAGGGCTTGCGTGCCAGGGTCTGCAACAATTCCATGAACTGCTTTTCAGCCTCGGTCGGTGTGTCTTCGTCCTCATCCGTGTTGCTTTGTGCCTGGTTGGCTGCTGTCGTAGTTGGTTCGTTGGACGTGGTGGGTGATTCACTTTCAAGGAACGCACGCGGACGGACAAAACCTTGACTAGCAGGTGGCCCGGTGATTTGCAAACGCTGGTAAATGGCATCACGGATCGACGCTCGGCCTGGTGTCGGCAAAATCTGCAATAACAAAATCGCAGCATTGCGTTGCGCTTCGATTTCATTGCCATAGCCCTGATCCAGCGCCGCCACGAAGTTGAACGAGCCGTCGGCGTTGAGCGGTTCGAGTTGACGGGTGGTGTCCGGGCCGGGGGTGGCGAAAATCGGCCCGGTGATGTGCTCGGTCGGATCGACAATCGCAGCAGCATCCGCTTTGTCGGTTGTTGGAGCGGACGTTGACGGATCACCGGTTGTTGCTGACGGTGCTGTTGGCGACGATGCTTTTTCGGTATCAGCATTCGTTGCATCGACTGCATCATCGATCGCGGTCAGCATGTCGGCTGGTTGAGGGAGCGGCTTGGCGGCCAGGGCTTCATCGTCGATGACCGCAGCCGGGGGCGGCGGCGGAGGCAGGGTCGATGGCTCGGCCTGCTCGGTCATGGTGGAATACACCTGCGCATTGTCCGCCGTCATGCGCTTGGAACTGATGTTGATGACCAGCACAATCACCCCCACCGCGAGTATCGCCAGGGCGATCAAACCGATGACGAGCATTTTGCCGGAGTGGTGATGTGCGTGGGTCATGCCATGATTTTACCGGGCGATCAAGTCGCGTGTTCGGCTGGACGATGCTACCTTCATGTTGGCTGGCCAAGGTGATGGGTATGAGTGCATGACGCCGAGGGCTTTAGCCCCGGATAACCATGATAAACAAACCATGATCCGACCCTGAAGGGCACGGCGTCAAGCATCCGTCGAATGTGGGGGTTATGAACGACTCAACCAAGCCAACGATTGTGTTTGCGATGAAGTACCCCGACCACGAGGGCAATGTGTGGGCGTGGGTGACGGGGTTGTATCAACACGTGGCCAAGGCCCTGCGCGATCAGGGCATTGCTTGTTTATTGGCATATCCAAAATTGACGGATCGACCGGCTGTGCTCACGCCCGACCTGCCGCGTGAAGCGATGGACCTGGTCAACGTGCAAGGCAGCGAGCGCGAATCGTCGGTCATGACCTGGCTGCAACAACGCCACGTCAAGCTGGTTTTTTTTATGGATGTCGAGCCGAGTCTGGCAAACTTGAAATTGTTTCGCCGGGCCGGCGTACGCACGATCAATTATGCCCAGTACAACTTTGCCGTGACACAGCAACCGACCATTATCAAACGGTGGCTGCAACGAATCCGTGGTGAACTGGGCATCTGTCACCATGATCATTACATTGCCGTGAGTGAAAGCAATCGGAAGTTTCTTCATCAGACCAGCGGTATCCCGCAACGAAAACTCACCCTGCTGCCCAACGCAGTGGACACGGTGCGTTTTTCACCCGGTAGCAAACCCGACCCTTTATCACTTGGGCTGCCCTCGACGCAGGGTTATGCGCTGATGGTCTGCCAGGCACGCCCGGAAAAGCGCATTGATTTTCTGATCGATGTGGCAGCCGAGGTTTTTCGGCAGCAACCCGATTTGTCCATGACATTCGTTTACGTCGGCGACGGCGGCGAAAAACCCAAATGGCAGGCCAAAGTTGCCGACCTCGGTTTGCAGCGTCGTTTTGTTTTCGCAGGTCAGCAACGCGACTTGGCTCCCTACTATCGTCTGGCGGACCTATTCTTGCACGCTCCCTCGCGCGAAAGTTTCGGTCTGGTGGTGGCCGAGGCGATGAGCACCGGCGTACCCGTCATCGTTTCACGCGTCGGCGGCCCGGCGGAAATCGTCCAACATGGTCAACACGGCCTATTGCTGGAAACCGACGATTTGCAGGGGTTTTCACAGGCGGTCATCGACTTATGGAATCACCCCGAAAAGCGCCGCGAACTGGGCCGACGGGCACGACAAAGGGTGGAACAGAATTATTCACTTAATAAGCTCGTCGATGATCTGAAAATGTTATTGATGACGATAATGACGATGAACAAACCCTGATTGATGCAATGCCCATGCTACCGACCCGAATTCAATATCTTTTGCGCAACACCAAGGCCTGGTGGTACCTGCGCCCCTTGGGTGGCCCAGTGCTCACCGCCACACAGAACATGAAGGCTGAGGTGCATATGGCGGTGGGGCGGTTGCATCTCCGCCGGGCGGTGGCGACTTTGAAAATGTTTTTTCATCACAGTCAACTGGCGCCAACCGTCGGCCTGATGTTCCACCTCGACGGCACGGTCAACGCCCAAGGCAAACAATACCTGTTGCATTACTTTCCGAATGCAGCGTTCAGCGACTTTCCCAGCACGGACCCGCGTGTGGTTGACCTGCTGCAACAACATCAGCATTTGCAGAAGTTTTATCGGCAAGGTTCATCCGTCATTTTCCGACTGCTGCCCATGCGTGCCCTGGCACGCGCACCAAGAATCATCAGCCTGGACAGCGATCTTGGGTTTTTCGCCTGCCCTCAAACAATCGTGGACTGGGTTGTCAACGAGCAAAACACCCTGCATCATCTGCACGCTGACATCGGCGGACATGCCTGGCAGATGGAACAAGCCAAACCAATTCTGATGAACCTGCTCACGGACCACCATCCAACATCAGCCAACCCCGTCAATATCGATTTGGGTTTCAATGCCGGGTTGATGTTGCTGCCCACCGAATCGCTTGATCTGGCGGTTGTCAATCGGTTCTGTGCATGGCATATCGATCACCAGGGACCACGACCTGGCTTCTGGTTTCATGAATGGAATATCGACCAGTCGGCCATGATGCTGGTCATGGCTGCCAGTGGCCGTGCCCAACCCTTGCCCGAAACTGATTACATCTGTGGTGCCACCCCGGCTCGCGTCTGCAATCACTACCTTTACAACACCTACTATCACACGCCCGTGTTGCAGCGCATGCAAAACGAATTACGGCGTTTTGTGTAAACTGGCAATTCTATTTGCTTTTGACGCCGTGCCCTTCAGGGCCGGATCGTATGTGCTTTTTGCATAACGAAATCATCCGGGGCTGAAGCCCTCGGCGTCACGCTTGATGTCGCAGCGCCCGGGTACGCCATGGGCGGTGGGTTTACACAACGGCGGATGGCGTCCGCCGTCTTCATTGAACCATTGATTCACCATTCATCGAGCCGAACCGACCGCCGATGCCATCGTCGGCTTGATTCACCCAGCCGGGGGCGGCTGGGCTGCATCACACACTTGATTCACCCAGCCGGGGGCGGCTGGGCTACATCACACACAGATGCCCACAGTGAATTACTGTGGCACCAAAGCGTGCCACAGGCACCCAATCACGTTGCGATATACGCCGACGCAAAGCGTCCGCGCTAAACATTTCGTATCACTCGGCCACTTGGCCACTTGGCCACTTCTTTTTTTACGGTCACTATACTGATGCCATTGATCGTCAAGGGGTCTGTCGAACATCGCGCAACAAATGAGGCTTCACGTGTCATCGACCTGGCTTCCCTATCGACTGCGCAACCACCTGGACCAGCGTCGGATTCTGCGCGCCTTGCGCAAGCTTGATCAAACCCCCGCCACGCCCGCCGTCGCCCCGCAGCGAGCCGATGCCGAGCTGCACGTCCTGCTCTGCAAGCGTGACCTGCACATCGGCGTACTGGCGATCAAATCACTGTTGCGTTTCACGCCACCCGACTGGGCGGTGTGCCTGTCGGATGATGGTTCGCTGACGCACGCTGATCACGCCTGGGTTGACAAACACATCCCCGGCAACCGTCGCCTCCACTGGCCCGATGCCGGGGGACAAGTCGATCAATCGCTTCACGACAAACCCCTGCTCAAAGCCTTGTATCACAGTCGTTACGCCCCGGTCTGCAAACTGCTGCACCCAATGCTGCTTGCCCGTTGCCAGCGTGTCGTCGTGCTCGACCCGGACACCGCTTTTTTCGCACGCCCCCAACGCCTGCTCGATTTTGCCACCGGCCGCACCCCAGGCCCATGGTACCTGCACGATCATCAAAACGAATCGCAAACCGTGCCCACCGAAGTGAACCAAGCCCTCGATCAACTGGCGCAAACCATCGCCCCTTCCGGTCGCACCTGGCACTTGCCCCACCGACTTTTCAACTCCGGGTTACTGGCCTATCAACCGGCCAAGCTCGACTTAACCCTCGCGGAAAAATACTTGCACTGGCATCAATCACTGCCCGCCAGCTTGCGCACCGGCCGAGCGGGCATCTGGTTTGGTGATTGGACGCCCGAACAAACCTGTTACCACGTGATGTTCGCCCTGTCGCAAACCCCGGCTCAGCCCCTGGGCAACGACTACCACCTGGGCGGTGCGTCCGGCCACGTGTTCAATCATTTTCTGCGCCACTATCTGGTCATGCCCGCCACCTGCGCCCGCCTGCAACAACTCGTTGATGAGTTGCGCTGAACGCGACCGGGGTGCCACACTGCCGGGGGGCGTCCTGCTTGGCGGGTGCTGGGTATGCTTGCCTATGTGGCACCGCCGCCCTCGGCGGTGTTCGTATCGAATTACCTTTGACATGACCCAGCCGGGGGCGGCTGGGCTACATTACACACTTGATTCACCCAGCCGGGGGCGGCTGGGCTACATTACACACTTGATTCACCCAGCCGGGGGCGGCTGGGCTACAACGTTTGTTGTGGCACCCACGGCTGTTGCTGTTCTTCGTTCCCCCGGCCCCACCCTTCGTATCCAAATCGATGGACTGATTTGTCGCATCATGTTTTTTTGTTATGATGTGTGACTTGATGCGAAACGACGTTTCGCACGGGCTGCCCCCATCGTCTAGCCCGGTCAGGACACCGGCTTTTCAAGCCGAGAACAGGGGTTCGAATCCCCTTGGGGGTATTTTCCCGCATTTCCATGCCATCTACGCCCCTCCCTCTGATGAGCTGTAAACGCCATTTGTGTGAGCGACTGCCCTCTCTTGCGCGATAGGCGAGCTACGCGCTGCCTTGGCAAAGTCCTCATCCCGCACTTTCAAATTGCTCTAAAACGATATGTATGACATCAAATGAGCATCAGACATCGTCCAGGGCCTGTGTAGCCGATACAATAGATATACACTTGATGCGTACACAGGAGTCTGACCATGATCCGTATCAGCACCCGCGAAGCCCGCCAGCGTTTTGCCCAGCTCATTGACTCGGCCCAGTCCGGTCGCACCATCCACATCACCCGTCGCGGCAAGGCTGTTGCCGTGCTCAGCCCCATGCCCCGTGCCCAGGCCGCCCCGTTGCCGGAGATGTCCGCGTTCCATCAGCGTTTGGCCCTCAAGGGCAAGCCCATGTCCCAAACGGTGCTCCAGGCACGTCGGCAAACTAGGTATTAAGCCATGGTTCTGGTTGACACCTGCGTCCTGGTGGCTTATCTGTGTCCCGAACCCCTTCATGCCAGGGCGCATAAGGCTTTGGCCTCCGCTCCTACGCGCTTGCTCACACCCCTGGTGCGTCTGGAGGCGATCTCCGCTCTGGCGATCAAAACCCGCACCGGCGAATTGCCAGTCGCTTCCGCACGTTTGGTGCGTCAGGAACTGGACCGGCAGATCGACCAGATGGTTTTCCAATGGCGCGAGATTGAACCCACCGTTTACCAGCAGGCCGGCCAATGGCTGGCGGAGTTCCATACGTCCCTGCGCGCCTTGGATGCCTTGCACCTGGCCTGTGCCCTCGAATTCAATGCCAAGCTGCTGACTGCCGACAAACTTCTGGCCCGCGCTGCCAGAACCCTGAATATTCCCTGCAAACTGCTGGAGTAGTTCTGGTTATTCATCACGCGAACTCATCGAGGGTGGTGCGTGCGAGGTTGCGGGGGTTGTCGCCGGGGGACAGGCCGCGCAGTCGGTAACGGTAACTGTAGGTTCCCGGTCGAACCATGAATGGTTCGTGGACGTTGCGTGACCAGCCGGTGTCGCCGCCCAGCCCCATGTGCCGATGGTCCAGGTGCAGCACCACATCCGGCGTCGGGTGCAATTCGTACACATGTTTGGCGCTGACGATGTCAGCAATGTCGAAATGCAAGGCACAGGCATGCACGGTCGGCAAGCCCGTCACCAGTAACCCATGGCCCTGTTCATCGCTAAGGGTGAGCCAGCGAACGTCCTGTTTGCCGCCGGTTTCACACGGATCGATGAAGGGGAAAAATTGCTGGGTGACGGTGCTCTGATACCAGCCGACGCGGGCGCTCTGTTTGCGATCGGGGTAGGTTTCATACGGGCCACGACCAAACCAACTGAGTTGTTCGCAGGTTGGGTGAATACGCAGTTCCATGCCGATGCGTGCCAGGTGAGCGATGGCCGGGGCGATGGTCACCTGATTCTGCACCACGACATCGCCACTGCCCAGCACGTAATACAAAGTTTCGCAATGAATCGGCAGGGTATTCGCATCCGCCTCGGGCACACCCAAACCCGCGAGCACCCGCACCACCGCCAGTTGCTCGGACAAGCATGACCAGTTCATGGTGACACGCCGACGTTGCAGACGATTCAATCCCCATTGCAGCCAGTCGTTGTGGTAACTGTTGGTGTGATTGATCAGGTAATCATTGTCAGTGCGTGAGCGATAAAACTGATCGCGTGGTCCATCGGTGATGAGCGGACGGTCATGCCACTGATACCCTTTCATCACGCCCATCCGACGATCGAAACTCACCCTAAACCCATCACCACGAATCATCAACTGCTCGTCAGCTTCATGCAGTTCGAGCTTGCTGGTGGTGGCGCAGCCCAGCCTCGGTGCAGCAGGGGCGTTCACCGGCAGGGCAAACTGATGCCAACCAATCACGTGGCCCTTTTCCGCCCAGGGCGTATCGACATCAAGTACAAAGTCCACATTCAAAAAATATTCCGAGCCGGGCTTTGGCTCGATGGGTGGCAATGCCAAATCAACCGATGCCTTGGTCCCCGCAGCCACCTTGGGCATTGGACCATGACCCTGTACCAATACACGATCATCTTCCGTCACACTCCAACGCAACATCAAGTGTGATAAATCCAGCGACTGGTATTTGTTCCATAAAGTGAATTGGCCCTGGGTGACGTTCTGTTTTTTGCCGAGCAGGGCCTGCACCGGACTTTGCACCTGCATGATTTCCCAGGCAGCGGGTTTGGGCATCAAATCGGGCATGACGATGCCGTTGAGGCATTGGGTGGGGTTTTCCGCCTTGCCGTAGGGGTAACCATCGGGTCCGATGCCGCCGTCAAATTCCTCCCCGTAAGCCCACTCCCGGCGACCGCTGACTTCCACGACCAGGGCTTTTTCACTCCAATCCCAGATGAAGCCGCCTTGAAACGAAGGCTGGGTATCCACCAGGTCCCAGTAGTCCTTGAAGTTGCCCCCGCCGTTGCCCTTGGCGTAAGCGTACTCGCAAAGAATCATCGGTCGCTGTTCGTTGCGGTCATTGAAAACCTGCTGCATCCAATGAAAGGTGGGGTACATCGGGCAGCAGATGTCGGAAATCGACGGGCCGGGGGAGCCGCTTTCATATTGCACCGGTCGAGTCGGGTCATAGTGACGAAGCCAGGCGGCCATGGCTGCGTGATGCGGGCCGTGGTGTGATTCATTGCCCAGTGACCAGGCCATGATGCACGGGTGATTTTTATCACGCAGCACCATGCGCTGGGCGCGTTCCATGTAGGCCTGCAACCAGAGCGGGTCTTTGGAAAGCATTGCCGCTACGCCATGGGTTTCCAGGTTGGCCTCATCGACCACCAGCATGCCCAGTTCATCGCACAGGTCGTAAAATCGGCTGTGCCTGGGGTAATGGCAGGTGCGTATCGCATTGAAGTTCAGCCGTTTCATCGCCACGATGTCACGACGCATATCGTCGGCACTCAGGTTGCGGCCCTTTTCCGGGTGATGTTCGTGGGCATTGATGCCGCGCACGATCAGTCGTTTGCCGTTGAGCAGCAGTTGTCGGTTTTTGATTTCAAACTGACGAAACCCGACCCGGCAGCGTTCGAAATCAACCTCAATGCCCTGCGGGTTGACCAGCGTGAGTACCAGGGTGTAAAGCGTGGGTGTTTCGGGGGTCCATTGCTGCGGTTTGGGCACCAGCACATGGAACTGGGCGGCGGTGAACTCCGGCTGCGTGTCGCCGTACATGGGTGATTCAAGGGCAATCGCAGCCGTGACCGGTTCGGGCAACATCGGCTGACCACTGGGGTCGTACAACATGATGCGCCCCTGGTAACCCTGCGCCAGGTCGGGCAGCGGGTTCATGTACAACTTCACCTCCAGCCGGGCATCGGTGTAGGTGGCATCCAAATGAGTTCGCACGATGTAGTCACGGATGTGAGCGGTTGGTTTGCTGTAAAGCACGACATCGCGCTGAATGCCGGAAAGGTGCCAATAGTCCTGACATTCGAGAAAGAACCCGTCGCAGTAGCGCGGCACCATCACCGCCAGGTGATTACGACCGGGGCGGATCAGCGGCGTGATGTTGAACTCATGCGGCAGCTTGCTGTCTTCACTGTAACCGGCATCGTGACCGTTGACCCAGACCTGACACGCTGAATCACATGATTCAAACCAGAGAAAGATTTCACGACCGGTCCAGTCGGAAGGCACATCAAAGGTCGTGCGATACCAGCCTGTCGGGTTGATCGCAGGCGGCTCCGGGGGCAGTTTGCGAAACGGGTAATTCATGTTGGTGTAAATCGGCTGATCGTCCACCAACGGGTCCAACTGCCAGTTGGAGGGCACCGGCATGTCGTGCCACGAGGCATCATCGGTTTGCGGATCGTTGAAGCCCGCAGGCACCGCTTCCGGCGAACGGGTCAGTGCAAACTTCCATACACCGTTGAGCAAACGACGGTAGGGTGAAGGCTGACCGAGCAACGCCGACTGGGCATCCGGCCAGGCACCCAACGGCACGTGCATCAAAACCCGATGACGGCCATTGATCAGCGGATCAGCCCATGCCTTGGAAAAAGTCTCTTGCAACATGACGATGGTGTCCGGTATTCTGAGGGTTGAATTTTGGGACCAGTAGTTGCCGAGCATACTATCAATCAGCCCGGCTTGCACCCGTCGCCGATCAGGGCAAACGCATGTGGATTGATTGTACGAGCCGCGACCGTCACAGCCTTTTTCATGCCGCGTTGTAAGTGCTTAATCAATCGCATATAACGAAATTTAACGTCTCATTGCACAGACGCCCTCACCCCGTCCCTCTCCCGGAGGGAGAGGGGGTTGATAGCCAACACCACTTGTATTCAAAATGAAAAAGGCTGGTCAGGGAGCGGTGGGTTGATGGTAATTGATGAACGAAGAACCGCTCCCTCACGGTCGCGGCTCGTACATGCGTTTGCCCTGCGTCGCTGATGATTTTGCTTGACAAGGATGAAAACGTCGGTTACACTTAGAAAAACGGTTTTCATCTATGACTTACGTCCCTACAAAACCGATCAGTCTGGCGCAACTGGCCGAGCAGTGCGGGGTGGCCAAATCGACGGTCAGCCGGGTGCTGAATCGTGATGATTCGTTTTCGATTCGGCCGGAGTTGCGGGATCACATTCTGACGATCGCCCGGAAAATGAACTATCGACCCACCCTGGCGGCTCGTAGTCTGCGTGTACGCAAAACGCATCTGATTGCCATCATGGGTACGACCAACATGCCGCACCCTTCGGGTCTGATCGCCCGGACGTTGCGGGAAGTGGTGGAAACGCTGCACCAGGAAGGTTACGACGCCTTTGCCACGTTTCCGCATCCGCAGCGCGGGCACGAACTCCCCCCCTGGCAGATTGATGGGGCTGTGCTGCTTGCCGCCACGCAGGACCATGCCTGGTACGAGTTGGAACGTATGCCTTTGCCTTATGTGGCCCTCAATGGTCTGTGCGGGCCGACGGGTTCGGTGGTGGAGTTTGACGAAGCCGGGGGAGCGAAGCTGGCGCTGGAACATTTGCTGGCACTGGGGCATCGACGCATCGCTTACATCCGTCGCACCGGTACGCAGGAACACCCCAGCGTTCAACCTCGTCTGCATGCGTACCGTTCGATCATGCAGATACACGGAGTCGAGCCTTTGCCGGGGGATGCACAGGAATGGTCCGATCTGACCGATGCCCTGCGTCATGCGATTGGGTTGCATCAGGCCACAGCCATATTGACCTATGACCATTTGACCGCGATTGATTTACTGGCTCAGGGTCGCAAAGTGGGTGTGCGGTTCCCGCAACATTGCAGCATGGTTTGTTTCAATGATGAATTCCCCGTGGCAGCCGTGACCCCGCAGTTGACGGCTGTGGGTGTGAATGTACCTCAAGCAAGTCAAGCCACGGCCAGGCTGCTGCTGGAACGCGTGGCCGATGTCAAAGCGCCGCGCCGCGTGGAACGCATCGCTTACCACCTGGTTACCCGCGATTCGACCGGACCGGCTTCGCAAACCGTCACGCCAACCATCACGCCCGCATGAATCAATCCCGCGACTCACGTTGATATCGATAACCGGTAACCGTTGAAGGAACCAGAAGCCGTCATGACAAACCATACGATTCCGCCCGCGTCAAGGACGGAGTATTTTTTTGGTTGAATTGGAAAATCGTTTTTCTTATCATGTTAGGAGAACCCCTATGAAACGCACCCACACCCCATCGCACGGTTTCACGTTGATCGAGCTGCTGGTGGTGATTTCCATCATCGCACTGCTGATCGCCATTCTTTTGCCGGCGTTGTCCTCCGCACGGGAAATGGCGCGCAGCAGCCAGTGTGCCTCGATGCTTCGGCAATACGGCATGGTCAACGAAATGTACGCTGATGATTACCGTGACTTTTTCGTGCCCGTGTTCATGGGGCCGGATGATGCAACACGCACCTGGTGGCCGGCGTTCAACGACCTGCGCCTGCCCATGGGTATCCCGCGTTTCAACCCCGGCGGCACCTCGGCGGTTCCGCTGAGCCGTCATTGCCCGGCTGCCGAGGGCGCCCGTCGTAACCTGGCAGTGGCAGGCAGTCCGCAATTGGGCGCGCTGCTGCGCTACAGCTATGGCATGAATGTGATGAACAGCACGTTTTATAATCATTCGACGCAGGCGTTTTCCGGTACCTACCGTGGCATCAAACGCTCATTTGTGGACAAACCCGCAAAGATCATGATGATTTCCGACGGCCTGGATTACAACGTGCATCGCAACGGCACGCAAAACTGGAACCCCGTATCATTCTCCATTTCCGGTTCGATGGCGTTTCGTCACCCCAACATCACCGCCAACCTGGTTTACTATGACCTGCACGTGAACAACATGACCTTTACCCAATCGCTGGGTTCTGATCGTTCGCACTTTCTTTACCAGTTCCCTTGATCAATATGGGGCGTGATTTGCCAGGTTGTTTCGGGTTGGGTCCCTACAAAGTTCATTATCGCCTTCAAGTGTGTAACGCTTGAGTCGGCTGTGTGCTGTCCGTTTGACAATGACATTTTGAAATACCTTTTGAAACTTCAGGGAGTCAGACGATGCGGTCATTGATGCTTCAGCCGAGGGTTGCGCTGGTGTGTGTGTTGTTGCTGCTGCTGCCGGGATATGTCGGGGCGTATCCAGTGTCGTTGATATCCGAAAACGCACTGCATCAGGCACGTTTGCGGACTGAATCGGCACAGGTGGCCGAAAGTCAGCGGATCACCGTGCAACCGGTTGCCGATCAGCCGGCCATGCCGGGCCTGCGGGTAAATGTGAAGGAAAAACCCAAGCGTGATTTCAATGTTCAACTGAACCTTCCTACAAACGCTGCGGTGGGTTCGGGGGACTTGGTGCGGGCTTCGGTCTGGGCGCGCACGATTGAATCAGCCGACGAAACCGGTGAAGGGTTTGTTTCGCTGGTGGTGGAATGGAACCGTGAACCGCACACGAAATTGATTCAGCAACAGCAAAGCATCGGCAGGCAGTGGACGCGGCTGGAATTTTACGGTCGTAATGACAGTGCCCAGCAGCCCGGGGGTTTGCAAGCGACCTTGCGTGTCGGAGCCGCCAAGCAGATTGTCGAACTGGCCGGCTGGGAAGTGGTCAACCTTGGCCCTGATGCCCAGCCGCCCAAACGCGAAATCGACACCAACTACCCCGGTCGTGCCGCCGACGCCCCCTGGCGGATGGAGGCGCAAAAGCGCATCGAACAAATACGCATGAGTGACCTGATTGTGCAGGTGGTCGATGCCAAGGGGCAACCGGTGGAGGGTGCCAAGGTTCGCCTGGAGATGACCCGCCACGCATTTCCCTTCGGCTGCGTTTACAACACCGAATGGCTCACCGTCAAAGCCGACACGCCCGACGGCCGGCGGTATCAGCAGATGTTCAAACAACTGTTCAACATCGCTGTCGATGAGGGCACCATGAAGTGGCGCGAATGGGTGGTTCCGCATCTGCGGCAGCGCGGTGAGGCGGGCGTGCAATGGTGCAATGACAACAACATTCCGGTACGCGGTCACACCCTGGTCTGGCCCAGTTGGCAGCGTTCGCCCAACCGTGTGCGTGAACTGGCCGGCAACCCCAAGGCCCTGAATCAGGCGGTTTTGGACCGCATCACCGAAGCCGTGACCACTTTTCGCGGCAAGGTGATTACCTGGGACGTGGTCAACGAACCGATGACTCATCACGACATACTCGATATCGTCGGCGAAGAAAAAATGATCGACTGGTTCAAGGCTGCCCGTGCCGCCGACCCGGATGTGCGTCTGGTGCTCAACGAGACCACCCGTGGTTCGATGAGTCCGCAGGGCATCGAATCGTTCCGTCGCTTCATTCGACTGCTCATCGACGGCGGAGCACCGCTGGATGCCATCGGCTTTCAATCTCACTTCGGCAGTAACGCGCGGAACCCGGAGGAATTGCTCAGAATATTGGATCGTTTTCACACCGAGTTCGGTCTGCCGATGGAGATCACCGAGTTCGACTTTGCCGGTCATGACGAAGCGCATCAGGCGGACTTCACCCGTGACATGCTGACCCTGTCGTTTTCACATCCGGGAGTCGAAACGTTTCTTTTCTGGGGCTTCTGGGAAGGACGGCATTGGAAGCCCGAACGCGCCATGTGGCGCAAGGATTGGAGCATCAAGCCCGCGGGGCAGACGTATCTGGACCTGGTTTTCGGGAAGTGGTGGACCAAGGCTGACGGCAGCACCGACACGGCGGGCCGATATCAGGTCCGCGGCTACCAAGGCGATTATTCCGTGCATGTGACCCTCGGTGACAAGCACCTGCAGCGCAATATTCGATTACCCAAACAGGGCGCAACGCTGACGATCACGGTCGAGTAAATCGAAAATGAAAATTTTCGCGCGATCATTACCGCAACCTCACCTGACCCAGGCGACCCAGACCTGGGTTTTGTTTTCCAAGAGCGAGTCATTACCATGGCAGATAGCGCGTTTTGCCAACGGAACCTCATCATGATGATCTGGGTACTTTTCATCGGGCTGACGCTGTTGCTTCTATGGATGGGTATGGTGGAAAATGCCATGGGGCAAAACAGCTCGCAGGCCAACAACATCACGGCGCCAATGTCGGGGGGCGAATTCCCCGGTCGTGTGCCCGGCGATGAACGCTACAACCCGCAGATTCAGTTGGTTTCCAGCACGCTGCGCAGCCCCGGCTATCACACGACACTGCCCGATGGAGTGACGGTGCATGCCACGCGCGATGCCGCCAACTACATCGTTGCGCTGCTGCGTACCAATCACCCCGGTCGCATCGAGCGGGCACAGGGGGTTTTACGGCAGTTGCTCTCCCTGCAGGATACCGAGCCGACGAACAATACCTACGGCATATGGCCATGGTTTTACGAAGAACCGTTGGCGAAAATGTCACCCCCGGATTGGAACTGGGCGGACTTCATCGGTGCCCAGTTGGCGGAAGTGTTGCGCGATCATGCCGACAAGTTGCCGGAGGATTTGCGCTCAGCCACCCGTGCAGCCCTGGGCCATGCAAGCCGGGCGATCATTCAACGCAATGTGCGTCCGGGTTACACCAACATTTCCGTGATGGGCGGGGTGGTGACGGCTGCGGCAGGTGAATTGCTCGATGATGCCGGCATTTTGGAATACGGGCGGAACCGATTACGCGAGTTCGTCGCCCACACACAACATCACGGCGGATTCACCGAATACAACAGCCCGACGTACACCATGATCACACTGGAGGAAGCTGATCGCGGCCTGTACCTGGTGCGTGACCCAGCCACACGCGAGGCACTCGCATTCATTCATCACCACGCCTGGCAGTTGGTGGCCGACCATTTTCACCCGGCGACGCGCGAATGGGCCGGGCCTCATGCACGCACTTACAATGATCGTCTGACGTTATCGGCTGCACGTCAGCTTTCGCGTTTGGTGGGGGTGTCGATTCAGGCACCGGATGCACCGGGGGATGCGCGTCATCTGCCGGGGCTGTCGCCCACCGGTTGGCGAAGGGCTTGTCCGCCGGAGTTGGTGGAAAGGTTCACCAGACTGCCGACTTCACCGCTGGCGTTCACACAGACCTATTCACGTGATGAAGTACGTGGCACGCTGATCGGCAGCACCTGGATGAATGAGTGGGCATGTCTGGGTTCGATCAACGCTGACAGTGCGTGGACGCAGCGTCGCCCGGTGATTGCCTACTGGCTGGATACGCCGGAGCGGGTGATGGTGCTGCGGGTGCGTTATCAGCGTGATGAGCGTGATTTTTCGACAGCGTTTTTACACAGTCATCAGCAGGCACAGCGCGTGCTCACGACGGCGCGGTTTCGTCCCGGTTTTGGCGATTGGCATCCGTCGCTGGATCGCTCCAAAGACAATCATTACACCACCGTCCGACTGGCCATGCGCATTGAACTGATCGGTGAAGGGGGCACGATTCACGAGCTTGAAAAGGGTCGATATGAACTGCGTGGGCAAACGGGTCGAGCGGTGATTCATGTGCCGACGGAATTGCGCAATATCGATGGTGCGTCGATGGCGTGGGAAGTTGGTCGTTCACCGGCATCCGCCGATGGCAAAAGCCCGGCACGTGTGTGGGTGGACGGCATTTGGCATCAGGGGCAGGCCCGTCGCATTGACTTTTCAAACGTCATCGATAGGGTGGGCGCGGTGGGCATTGAATTACTCAAATTGGATGAACCGGCAAGTCGTGCAGCCGTGACATTGCAAGGGCAAAAGTCAGTGAGCTGGGCGTTACCGACACCCATGGAAGTGACCCTGCCATGAGTCAGCATGAAACAATGTTGACGGTTGACACCCGTCGCAATGAGGAACCGTATGGTTTGCCCGGCTCAGCGCGTGAGGTGCGATTGGTGCGACATTTTGACGACCGGTTGGCAATGAGTTCGTCGGCACTTGATGTCTTTGGTGGTGATACAGGGATGCCGGCGGAGGCTGCAACGGGTTTTTTTCGGGTGGCGCGAAAAGGGGAACGCTGGTGGTTGCGGACTCCGCTGGGCCATCGGTTCATACACATGGCTGTCAACTCGGTGGCCCCGGGCAAGCGTGGCGGGTCGCTTCCGCCGGGGGTGATGCGCTTTGCACCGCAGGGTGAAGCCGCGATGAAACAGCGCTTCGGCAATGACCTTTGCCGCTGGCGCGATGAAACGCTGGCGCTGCTGCATGAGCATCATTTCAACGGCACGGGGGCATGGTCGTTTGATGCCCTCCATGCACAAGGTTCGCCCCGCCCGGTGTACACGCCGATGTGGAACTTCATGAGTCAGTATGGTGAACAGCGCGGCGGCACCTGGCAGGAACCCGGCCACAAGGCTTACCCCAATCGCTGCATCTTCGTGTTTGATCCGCAATTCGCTTCATTTTGCGCCGAACACGCCCGGCAACTGGCAGCCTTGCGTCATGATCCGTATCTGCTGGGCCACTTCACCGATAACGAAATGCCCTTGCCGACGGATTCATTGCGCCGCTATCTGCAACTATCGAGCGATGACCCCGGCCACCGTGCAGCGCTAGCATGGGTTGCACAGCAGACCGGTCGATCAGCCGATGAATCGATCATCACCGATGCCCTGTGCGAGGCCTGGTTGGGTCATGTGGTTGATACATACTTTGACATCGTCACCCGGGCGATTCGGCAGCATGACCCCAACCATCTGATACTGGGTGCGCGGTTTTACGGCGAGGAAAAAAACAACCCGCAGGTGTTTGCCGCTGCGGGAAAACACCTCGATGTGGTTTCGGTGAATCACTATTGGTGCTGGACGCCCGGCGATGAAGTGGCGCAATGGACCCGCTGGTCGGGCAGGCCGAGCTTGATCAGCGAATGGTACGCACGTGCTGACGATACCGGGCTGCCCAATCGCACCGGTGCCGGCTGGACGGTGCGCACCCAACGCGACCGAGGTTTGTTTTATCAGAACTTCACCCTCGGTTTGCTGCAAACCCGCACCTGTGTCGGCTGGCATTGGTTCAAGTATTTGGACAACGATCCGACGGATATCAATGCCGAACCCTCCAACCGCGATTCCAACAAGGGCATCGTTACTGCGGCATACCAACCGCATGTTCCGATGCTGGAATTGGCCGGCGAACTCAATCGCTGTGCCTACGCCATCGCGGATGTGATGGACGGCGAGCACCGGTGAACTGGTGGGTGTTGTGGCCCCGGCCCCGGTTGGTTTGCCTGTCAATGGTGCTGCGGCTCGATCGCCAACGTTGGCCCTATCGTAATTGCTGCAAGCGATCAAACAACGCAGGCCAATCTTCCGGCGCTTCCATCAGCAGGTTCAGCGCATGGTATTCGCCGACAAACGGTGAATAGGTCACCTGCAACCGTCCGACCTCGGCTACTTCACGCAGCAAGAACCCTCGAGCTTGATCCAACAGCAACGGGTTGTCGGCCGGTGAACCGATGAGTATCAGGTCGGCTTCGATCGTGCGCCAGCGCGGATACGATTGTGCTGCCGCATGGGTTTGTAACCCGCGTACCACCTCGCCGGGCTTGATGCTTTGCACCGTCACGCTCCGCCCCTGTGACTCCAGCCAGGTTTTGAGTTGAGCAACCCGATCACGCCAGTCCGCATCGTCCATCTGCGTTGATGTCAATGCCAACACCAACGGCGTATGTGAACGAGCCATGAATTGTCGCAAGGCTTGATTGTGCCCAAGTTGCGTTGTTGTGTTCGCCGATAGGTTGAAATGCGTTTGTGCTTCGATGCCCGCGAGCAGGTCACGGGCTTTGAGTTTGTATTCACCAGCCATGCTCGCATGAATCGGCAATTTGGTCAGTTGCCCCGTGCCGGCGTAAAGGGTGACCTGTTCCCCCGTGGCTTGTCGCACCAGTTGAAGCTCAACGGGCAGCCCATCGCCGGCGTTGCTGGTGACAATCGCATGAGCTTTTTCGCCGACCTTATCATGACTGCCGGTTGCCACATCGACCCGCACCGCCAGCGTCTGCACCTGTTCCCTCGGCAGGGCGAACATGACAAAACCGCGCTGTGCCAGAGGCAATTGTCGTACCTGATTCGTACTCAGCAGTTGCCCCTGATGCAGCTCGTAAATCGGCCGTTCGGTATGCCAATGCAGGTTGGCCGTCTGCTCCGTGACATGCTGCCAGGGGTTTTTATCGGCTTCGTGTCCGTAATTCAGCACGGTGACATACTGCGTGTCGCCGGTCTGATGCGTGACCACCCAGACCGTCGGCTCATCACTCCAGGCCGGGCCGCGTTCGACATCACCCAGCACACGGCGCAGCTCGGCGATGTTGTCACGATTGCGTTCCAACAGCACCGACAGCACATCATGATGAAAGTGATGCAGTCCGCCGGTGGTGGCCATGAGGTATGAGCGAATACGTAAATCGGTGGCGGTGGCTCGCACCGGGGCGACCGATTCATGATCGGTCAGCACCCGTCCGCCCTGTTGAATGAACTGTTGCAGGGCAGGTTCGAGGCCCTGATGCCACGACCATGATTCATCGCCCGCAGGCAGACCGGTGAGCAGTATCACCTTCATGCTCGTCGGCAGACCACGCCTGAGTTCGGCCGGCGTGATGATGCGGGCATTGAACCCCGCAGCCATGGCCAACAACAGCGCTTCGGTGGTTTTGCCCTCGTGCGGACCGGTGATCGTGGCGATGCTCCCGTAACGATCCACCCCTTCGCCCCGTGCCTTGTCATCGGGCTTGCGGCGCATCAGGGCCTGTTCATGCACATACAAAATGCCCACCGTGGCCAGCGGCTGTGCCCCCACGTAAGCCCCGCCCATCCGATGCACCCATTGATTGATTCGTTTTTGTGTTTCCGCCACCTCCGCTTTGGCCTGCGGTCCACGATCCTGCGGCAGCCAGTTCGACCCCACCGCTTGCACACCACGGGTGAGTGCCAGTGCATACTCACGCTCACGGGCCGGCCCGTGTTGATGAATGTCAAAATCGTCCAACAACGCCCACGCCGGCTTGTCCGGGTGGTACGATCGCAGACGATCCAACAGCGCGATGTTGTGCACCGGCTTGGTTTGCTGGGTTTCGTTCCAGTCGTAAGCCATCAGCACATCCAGTCCGCTGAACATCGCCTCGCCCGGCATCGAGGCCCACGCCCAACCGCCCGTCGCACCCACCCCCGGCGATGAACCGAACGACCCGGTGGTCACCCACAACCGCGCATCAATTTCGTGCAGTGCCCGCTGAAAATACCCGTAATCCGCAAAGGCACGGTCGTAACGCCCGATGTATTGCACAAAATCAGCCCAGTTGCGGGCAGGGCGTTCATAATCACGCAGCGGCCCCGTCGGCAACGTCGGCACCTTCCCCTCCCATGAATCGCCCATCATCACCTGCAATGCCCGGCCCCAGTGCTTTTCCGGGATCGGCGGCGACCAGTCCCAAAAATAGACATACCCTGCATTGTCCGCCCCAAACATCGACCCCATATACGACGGATAGCGTGCCATCCGCTGCGCCACCAGTTGGGTATCACGATACAACGGCATGCGCCACTGCGGCAGATTGTGCGTATAAAACGTAAGGTTGGAATCCTGCAAAAACAACAGGTTCAACCCGCCCCGCACACCATGTTCCGAAAGCGCCGCCAAAAGCCGGTCATAGCTGTGCCGATCCGTCGGTTTCATCAGCGATCCGCCCCGCGTCTGTTCCACCACCAGGTCGTAACCCTGTTGCGCCAAAAATTGTGCGTACCCCTGTGCATCGGTCAGGTTGGCAAAGCGATGCCCTTTGTTGTAATTGCCCGGCCCATGCTCGGCATACATGAAATGTCCGCCGCTCATGCCATGTGTCAATGACAATGTGAAATTCATCACCGGCGACCGGGGCACCTCCAACCCCAACAGGTCTTTCATGTCCCTGATTTGTCGGGTGTAGGTCAGCGGCATCGGCAACGCTGGTTCGCTCATCAATTCATGCGCCGGTCGCAGTGCCGATGTCCCTTCCATCAGTTGTCGTATTTGATCGGCCTTCACCGCCTCGGCCAACAGGTGAAAATCCTCCAACGTCGCTGACAGCGGTACGCGCTTGACACTGTCGCTGCCCTGTTCGTGGCCGAAAACCAACGGCTGATCGTTATTCGCCAAAGCCTTGCCGTGCGCCGATCGTGCCACCGAATGCCCATCGACAAACACCTCAACGCCCGGCCCCCCTGCGTATGTCAATGCCACATGATGCCACTGACCAGCCTTGATTTTGGCTTGACCGCCCGACCATGTGTTGAACCAGTTGGAGCCATTGAACCCATCAAAACCGACGTGCCCGCCGGGGCTGATATACAGGCCAAACGGCGTACCCTGCCACCAGCCGGCACGTTTGCTGACCAGCGTGGCCGGGCCGCCCACGGGCATTTGGTCCAGTCGCACCCAACCGGCGAGGGTGAAATTTTCGCTGATGGGGTTGAGGGCCGGGCCATGCGCCACCCGCACCGTGGCACCCTTGCCATTGAGTTTGACAGCTTTGCCTTTGCGACCCTCGACAAAAACCGCACCATCGCGTAATTCACCATGGGCACGCATCGGCCCGGTGTCTTCCACCAGTTCGCTGTCAAGCCGCGGGGCCATGGTCCAACGTGCTGCCAATGGCAGTGCTTCCGCTGATGCACTTGCGGTTGCGTTTGCCCCCGACATCGCAGCCACACGTTCCACCGCCGCCAGGTCTTCCTGCCACGCTTTCATGTACGTGATCGAAGGTGATTCCGCAATCGCCTTGACCACGATGCCGTTGCGCTCCTCCGCAAACGTGCGTACCACATCACGCGGCTGCCCCGGTTCATACGGCTCCAACCCCACCTGAACTTCAAACCTCACCCCATCGACATTCAATTCATACGGGTGATCACCGCCGGTCGGCATCCATAATGTCAGCGATTGCCACGGGCCATTTTTGTTGAATAGTTCATGCCCCTTCCAGCTCACCGACACCTGATTGATTTTGGCTGTATCACCACGCTCAATTTGCACCGGGAACGCCCACACTTCCAACTCATTGTTCGAACCGCGGGCGGTGCGATGAGCTGTGTAAATAAATCGTCGGCCCCACAGCCAATCCGTGGCCCGAAACCAGTGATCGCCCGGCTGCAATCGTTCATCGTCCTCCCCTGCGAACACGGACATGTTCTGCGGTTGCGAGCGCAGCGGGATGAACGCATCCATCCGCCCGTTCTCGCCCATCACGGCCCGATCATTCCACCACAGGGCGATGAAATCTTCCGCACGATCACCGGTTTTTCGTTCCACTGCCTGAAACAACGTCTGATCCGCCGGTCGCTGACCCACCGGTACACCGAAGCGCGACAAACGCAATTTCACCGGTTGCCGTGCCGGGGCGAAATCCTGCGCCCTGGCCTGCCGCGTGGCCGGTGATTCGCCACGATATAACGCCGTCACCGCCGACGCGGGCAGCGCTGCCGCATACACCCGCACATCGCCGATCAACCCCTTGAATTTTGACCGTTCTCCGTGCTGCCAACCACCGGCCATTTCGTACCCCAGCACCATCGGTTCATCATTGTGCGCAAAACCAGCCGCCATCTTTTTCGCGGCGATCCGCTCCCCGTTCAGGTACAACACCACTTCGCCGTCGGGCTGATGGGTGAACGCCAGGTGACTCCATTGATTGAGCGGCAGGTGTTTGCCCGTGGTCGTAAAACTGCCCGCCCCATCGTTGCCGTTGGACCCATCCAAATACAGTTCACCGTTGTTGCGCATGCCCAGGGTGAAGGGCGTGGGTATCCATAACTGGGTTCGCTTGGTCAGAAAACCGCAGGTGTGCTGGGTGCGTGTTTCGGGGTTAACCCACAACGACACCGTCACCGGCGTACCGATGCGATGCAACAGTTCGCTGCGTAAATACAGCCGATTGTCCTTGTCTCCGGTAAAGCGGGCCACGACACCCAATCGCTCATCAACCGCAGTTTCAACGCCGCTGGCAAGGCGCACGTTGACATTCATCCCCGAAACATCGACGAGCTTTTGCTCTTCCCCGCTGCGCAAATGAAGCAGCATCGGCCAGGGCTGCGCCTGTGCGCTTGCGAACCCGTTTAACAGAACAAGCAACCACAGGCCGATCTTTTTCAAGCTCATGACGGCTCCCAAAACGAACACGCGCAATGAATTCAAACGATGGAACGCAGGTAACGGAGCAGGGGCATCCTCTGTGCGTTGTTCAGCGAATCGAATCGCGGAATCGACCCGGACGGAAAATCGTCGTCACCCGTACCCGTTCCACATGACCATCGTGAAACAGCATGGTGGGGTTGCCCTTGGCCCAAAGCAGTCCATTGTGAACATAACCATCGGTGCTGTCGGGGTGATGGTTGTCAAATTCGAAACTCCATATGCCGATTTCCCACACGCCCAGCGATCCGCCGGTGCCCTGTGCCTTGGCCCAGGCAGCGTTGCCCCAGCGCATGGTCGGGCTGTCGATGGCGTAGGCTTTGGTGCCCAGCGTCAAAGGGGCCCAGGTGTCATGATCGACAATGTTGTCCGGGCGGTAGGCTTTGCGCCCCTTGGCGATGATGCTCTGGTTTTCACCCCCGCGGGAATAGGGCACGATCACCCGGTATGAGTTGAAGTTGCTGATCGGGCCGCGCACGGCTGAAAAATCCAGCGGGCATTTGAGGGTGGGCGTCGGGTAGGTACCGCCCGAGACGATGTAATGTTCCAGCGGTCGATCCCACGCCGAGTTGCGAAAGTCACTGGCATCCACCGCCTGCACCGGTACAAACTGTTGAAAATCACTCATATACCCCGCCACCGCCACACCCAGTTGCCGCATGTTGGTCGAGCATTGGGTCATGCGTGCCACATCGCGTGCCGAGCGCAACGCTGGCAAAAGCAGCGCCACCAGCAATGCAATGATGCTGATCACCACCAGCAGTTCGATGAGCGTAAACGCGGATCGTCGTTGTCGGGTCATGGTGAACTCCTTGCGTAAATGACAGCCGAAATATGTCGGAAATACACCCAGGCGGCTTTCACCGCCCCGGTGCTTGGAGGAGGATCAATGGTGTTGCCGTCGTCGGCGAGCTGCCAGCAGCAGTGCTCCGCCGCCCAACAGCGCCAGCGATGCCGGTTCGGGGACGAGGTTGACTTCACCCTGCAAGCGCACGTTGTCAATGCGGCTGATCATGTTGTGAACGTCAATACCCGAATCATTGTTGTCCGTGATGTAAAAGCGGAAGGTCACATCGCCGGTCAGTGCCGTGTACGAACCAGGCAACGCAATCGTCAGCAACTCCGGCGTCGTACTGTTGTTGGCCGTGGTGCTTCGCGTGGCGGTGCCCAGGGTCGTGGCATATCCGTCCACATTCGAACGTACAAAAAATGTCGAGGTGAAATTGAACGGGTTGCCGCCTCGAAAAACATTGCCATTCTGATTGCCGTAGTTGAAGGACAATTCCGTCAGGTCCAACTGGAAACCACTGCCGGCACGAATCGTAAAGCTGAAAAAGGTGTCCGTGCCCGCCAGGGCTGTCGCTTCCGTATTGGCTGTGACATACGATCGCGCAAACACATTACCAACAGTCGCCGAGAACCCACTGCCTGTTCCAGCAAAGCCGCCCGTCGGATAACCGGCTGTGCTGAAGTGATTGACAAACGGGTCGGCGGTGGCGTTGGTGACGGTATCCACCGAATTGGCTGAACCACTGGTGAATGGGTAATCCGCCAGTATCACCGCTGACTGCGCCACAGCGGTCAGCGAACCGACCATGATGCCCGCAAAAATCGTTCTCCCGATGATGCTCGACATGGCAAACCCTCCGTATTTCATAGACCGATGACTCCGCCGAACCACGACAAGTGATCGGCTGAACATCGCAATTGAGGCTTATGTCAACGCGCTGATGGGTATCAGACGCGGCTGAACCACCCGTCGCTCTGCCTGCTCCGGCAACCTTCCCGCCAGTCGATCCATCAACAATTCAACCATCGCCTGGCCCATCAAAGTGTTGTTTTTGTCCACCGTGGCCACCGGCACACTGGGTTCAAATCGCCGCTCTTCGCAGTCCAGGTGAATGTTGTCGTAACCGACGATGGCCGGCTGATGACGTTCCGGGTCGTGCCCGAACAGCCGAAGTGCCGATGCCACCGCAAAACTGTCGCGGTCCGTCACCACCATCACCGCATCAATGGTTTTGCAGTCCACCGGCGAAGCCAGCAGGTACCCGGCCAATCGCTTGACGTAATCATCAAATTGCCCCCGATCCGCCAGGGCGCTGTCCACCGGAGGCACCTGCACCGCCGGCAAAGGCTCCAGCCCTGCTTCGCGCATGGCTCGCTCGTACCCGCAACGCCGAGCTTTCATCCAGTAAAGCTCCAGCGGTGACGACCACAATTGCACAATGCTGCGCCGCTGTTGTGACAACAGCCAACGGGTCAGTTCGTAGCCGCCTTGCTCATGATCCGAGACGACCCGGTCGTACCCGGCCAGTTCGGGGTGATCGCCATACACCACCACCGGCACCCCCGTGGCCCGCAAACATTCGACCGCCTTGAGGGTGTCCTTTCCTCCGGCAAACACCTCCGGCACCAATACCCCCATCGGCCGTGCCTCAGCCAATTTTTGCACCTGGCCCTCCGAAAGCTCACGCAGGTTCAGGGCAATGGCATGGCACTCGGCCTTCTGCACGGCCGACACCACCCCCATCGTGGCGTATTCCACCCAACGCACCACTCCGCTGGCTGAACTGGACCAGGGCGGCATCAACACCGCAATCGCACGCTGCATCCAGGTGTGTTCCTGCTCGGCTTTCACACTGACAATGCGTCGTCGGCCACGTTGAAGCACCAACCCTTCGTGACTCAAGTCCTCAAGTGCCCGGCGCAATGTGGTGCGATGCACACGGAAATGGTTGGCCAAGGCCCGTTCCGACGGCAAAGCACTCTGACCACGCAACGCCCCCGTGCGAATCATGTCACGTAACTGCCCTGCCACATGAATGCGCTGGCTTACGGCGGCGGGCAATTCCATGGATGTGAGACTGGACATTGGCCGACCTCATCTGCCTCATGGCTGTGCCATTGACATGAACCAATCCATCATCGGTTCCACTTTAAATCACTGTAACACCAAAATGAAACCATGTCAAGTATTCATGCAATTATTCACCCAATTTATCATTCTGAAAATTCGATTTTACACGTTAATTATTGCGTTTATTGTGACTTTTGGGCACATTATGGTACATTGATATGATGCTTTCCTCCAATCGCCCCAACATCATGTGCATCACCACCGATCAGCAACGTTTTGACACCTTGGCGGTGTTGGGCGGGCATTCCTACCGCACGCCCCAACTGGATCGACTGGCCAGGCAGGGGGTGCTTTTTCCGTTAGCAACCACACCTTGCCCGGTCTGTGCGCCGGCGCGCTGGTCGATTGTCACCGGCCAATACCCTGGTACGCACGGGTGTTTGTCCAACCATCATCATGGCCAACGCCCCGCACACGATCTGCCGACGTTGCTGCGCCAAGCCGGGTACATCACTGGTCATGTTGGAAAAAATCACACATTCCTTACGACCGACGACTTTGACTGGTGGGGTGGGCTGCCGACCCCGCTTGACCAACAGGCTGCCTCGTTGCGCCGCTTATGGGAAACCGAACAATCCATAAAACCTTGGCGACTGTCCGTCGAGCCTGCACCCGGCGGCGTCAACGGCGATCCTCAAACCGGTATCACCAACGCAGCACAATCATTTCTTCATCAACAATCTGCCAATCAGCCCTGGTTTCTGCATGTCAGTTACCTCTACCCGCACACGCCCTATCTGGTACCCGAACCTTACTTCACTGGTTATGTCGCACACCCGGTTCCGCTGCCTCAGGTTGAACCGCAGGGCTTGGCGGCAGCCGGCAAACCCTTTCGTCAGCAATTTCATCAAGCCAACAACGATGCCCTGTTGCCCTATGACAGTCAGCAGGTGCTCACCATGCGTCGCCTTTATCACGCCATGGTGGAAATGATCGACCACCTCATTGGTCAGTTGTTGCACACGCTCGATGCCACCGGTCAAAGCGACAACACCCTGGTCTTGTTCACCTCCGATCATGGCGACTATCAGGGCGACCATGGTTTATTCACCAAAAGCCCGGCTCTTTACGATTGCCTGGTGCGCGTGCCGATGATCCTTCGCTGGCCGGGCGGCGTCCCCGCCGGTCAGACCGATTTACGCTTTGCATCTCTGGTGGACCTGTTACCCACCTTTTGCACTGTGGCTGGGGCGACCGTGCCGACTTCAGTGCAGGGTGAAAACCTGTTGCAACCTTCGCAACGTTGCGCCGCCCTGGCGGAGTATGGTGTACCCGGTCAGGCCTACGACTGGGCACGGCTCAAACGCGAAGGCATCGCGCCCGGCGACATGCAAAACCCCCACGAACCCGGTTTGCCGTGGGAAGCCAACCCCGTCAGTCTGGCCGGCACCATTCGCATGATGCGCACCCAGCGCTGGAAGTTGATCGCCGATGCCGGTGGCGACCATGAACTGTACGACCTGCACTCCGACCCTCACGAACTTTCCAACTTGGCGCATTGCACATCCGCCGGCTTTGACAGTTCACGGCAAAATCAGTTCACCCTGTTGCGATAGTGTCATGACCTGATGCGATGTAGCACTGCGTATCGTGTTCGGTTCCATCTCCCTCCGTGAATAGGGGTTGATTTACACCAACATCACGGCAACGGCAGCACATACATGCCGCGGTAGCCTTCGTGTGCCGAGTCGATGCAAATGCTTTTGCCGTCCCGGCTCCAGCGCGGGTGCAGGTCGCAACGGGTTTCATGGTCATCCGGGAACGGCCCGTAATATCGCCCCAATTCTGTGAGTTGCTGTTGCTGCATGTGCCAGAGCAGCAGCCGACGATACCCTTGCGCATCGGGGTAGGTGTCGGTGATCATGCCCCGACGATCGGGCGAAAACGAACAATGTCCGTCACAATCGAAAACCCCTGTGCCGATGATTTCAACGCGTTCGGGTTGGCGCACATCGAACATGAAATAACGATTGCCAATGCCCTGACGAAAGGCCCAGGCACAAAGTCGCTGACCGTCGAACCAGTCGTAGTGCGACACCATGCCATGATCGGACAAACAGATCAGGTCGCTGCCGTCGGGCTTGGCGCTCATGAGTCGCGTGGTCCACCAGGCACCGCCGCCGGGGCGTGGCCGACCCCAGCGATGCAGAAAGGCAAAGCGTGAACCATCAGGGGCGAATTGGATATGGTTGAACCAGTGCTTGGCGGGAGCGTCGGCCCCTTCGCTGTTCATGGACACCGCCGCCGCCACCTGTGCCACGCTGATGATGCGCTGTGATTGGCCGGTCAGCAGGTTCAGGTGATAAATGCCCTCCTCCGACGGTCGCATGTCATTGACAAAAGGGTCCGCCACGCCTGCGTAGCCATATCCCGGTCGCACCGTCGCCAGGCGTGCAAAACTCAATGACAGGGCAAACGGCGCCGTCGGACACAGGGCATAAATGGGACGATCCAACATGCGCGATTTACCGGTGATGGTATCGTGAATCACTGACACAAACCGCCCATCCCGCCGATCGTTGTAAATCACCTGTCGGTCGTCGAGCCATTGCATCATGCACCCCTGCTGCCAATTCCAGGCACGGGTGGTGCCAAAATGTTGAAACTGTTCCGTGCTCAGGTCGATGATGCCCAGTTCCAGCCCATCATCAGCCGTGGGCCGACGATCCATGAACGGGGCACGGGCTGCCAGCAACCGTTGTTGGGTGGTGTCCCACGGACACTTGTCGTAATACCCAAAGAAAAAGTGCTCACCCGCCGGGGTGATCCGCCGACATTGTGCGCTTGTCGCCAACGCTTCCGCCACGGGTCTGTTCATGAGTATTCGCCGGATTTATTGTTATAAAAACGATTTTCTAAACATGATTATACCATCCCTCGACCGGTTGAAAAGCCTTTTTTTATGGCAGGCATGGGTTTTTTAACGGCTGACGCCCGACGGGTGTTCGGCACTTGTCCACGCGACCACTTCATCATCGTGGGTTCGCTTGCTGACGCGATTGTCTCGCGCCACAGCGCTTGCCCCACACCGCATCGCCGCGTTTCACCCTTACGGCACCGGCTGGGCGGTGGGAGCAAAGTGTGCGTGCAATTGTTTCTTCAACTCGAGCATCACCGCTGCATACTGCGGGTCACCAGCGTGATTGATGGTTTCATCGGGGTTGCTCTGGTAGTCGTACAGTTCGTATTCACGAAAATCAGCCTTGTCAGCGACGCTCCACTCCACCAACCGATAACGGTCGGTACGTATGGCTCGGCCCATGCCCTGAACGTGGCCGGGGATCGCGCGCGGGTACAAATGAAAGGCGGCTGGTTTGCCCGGGTGACTGGCATCGTGCAGCATCGGCACCAGACTGGCCCCCTCCAGCGACGTGGGCGTAGTGATGCCGCACCATTGAATCAGCGTCGGGTAAATGTCCACCAGTTCCACCAGCCCGGCGGGTGTACTTCCCGCAGCCTTATTCCCCGGTGCGCTGATGATCAGGGGTACGCGCACCGCCTGTTCGTAGTTGCTGTGTTTGCACCATTGGCCGTGGTCCCCCAGATGGAACCCATGATCGCCCCAAAGCACGATGATGGTTTTGTCGGTCAGTTGCAGTTGGTCGAGTTTGTCCAGCACCAGACCGACCTGTGCGTCCATGTAGCTGACGGCTGCGTGATACCCGTGTATGAGTTCCCGTGCCTTGTCATCCGGGAGCGGGCCGGCTTTGGGGATGTCCGAGTAATGACGAAGTTCCGACCAGTTGGTGGGTGCGTAGGCGGGGGCACCGATAGGCGGGGTTTGTCTTGCATCAAGCGTGAATTGCTCGCGCTGGTAAAGGTCCCAGTAGCGCTTGGGGGCGGTGAAGGGCAGGTGCGGGCGCACAAAGCCCACTGCCAGAAAAAAGGGTTCGGCCTGATCGCGTAACGCTTCCAAGCGGTCCGCCGCCCGTCGAGCCACCGACCCATCGATATACGTTTCATCGCTCACCACTGCCGCTTCGACCGAAGGCCCGCGCTTTCCCTCAGGGATGTTGGGCGCGCGATTGGCTTCCAATGCGTATTGCAACCCACCCGAAGGCCAGCGGGGCACACTCCATGAAGCCGCATCATCCGAATTTCCGTGAGCGGTGTGATACAACTTGCCGATGGCTTCGGTGCGGTAGCCCGCCTGCATGAAGGCCTGGGGCAGGGTCACCACGTCCGGGGCCTTGGTGCGAAAGTAGGTTTTCAGATCGTAGATGCCCAGTGTCTGCGGACGCAGCCCGGTGAACACCGTGTTGCGTGAGGGGGCGCAGACCGCCTGTTGGCAGTAGGCACTTTGAAAGGCGACGCCCCGGGCCGCCAGCCGGTCGATGTTGGGGGTTTGAATTCGTGTGTCGCCGTAGCAGCCGAGCATGGGTTTGAGGTCATCGACCGCAATGAAAAGCACATGGTGTCGCTGCGGTGAAGGCTGGGCATTTTCCGCCATGACGGATGAAACACCCAGTGCGGTACCCAGGGACAAACCCCCGGCCAGCAGATGGGGCAGAACATTTTTCGTGGTCGTGGAAGTCATGCGTTGTTTCCTTATGGAGTGATCAGTGATTGCTTTCCAGTGGGCGGTGTACTTCGACCGCAGTGCTATCAAACAAACTGTATGGCGACCAGGTGAGCGTTGCGGTCAGCCGGTTTGAAGGACATATCCGGGCTTAGTCTCATGATACAGGAAAAACGATTTTAATGTTATAAAAATCGATTTTACTTGACAACAATATTTCCTGTGATACGCTCATAGGCGTGGGCTGAGTTTGTGAGTTCAAAACCGGATGGTTGAGGTTGCGTTCGTCCATCAGATTTGATCATCAGCGCGTGCTGATGTGTGCAGGGTGTTTTTCACTTCCAAGGAGAGTCAGCATGTTGGAGAGAGTTTCCACCAAACATCGTGTCCGCAAACCACAGAAATACATGGCGGTCATGGCCATGGCATCGGCAGGTCTGTTCACCACGACCCTGCAGGCCGCCATCGTCATCGATCCCGTTCTGGCTACACCCCCCGGTGCCGTTGATCCGGTCAACCCGGCTGCCAACAAAGGGCATCTGGACGTCAACGTCACCACCACCGCCACCACCGGCACCCTTGCCACCAAAGCACAACTCGAAGCGGTCGCGGGCTTGAAAGTGTTGCAACGATTCGTCGGTTTCACGGGCCGCTTAACAGGTATGAACAACACGGCACAATTCACCGACCCGACGCTGCCGACGATTTCCTTCGACCTTTCCGGCGGCTCAGGTACTTCGGCAGGCGGCGCTTCCTCCGGTAGCTCGACCTCCGGCCCCGGTGCTGACAACACCGCCCCCGACTTTGGCTCCCAAGCGATCTTTCTTGGCAACGACAACAACAATCTCTACACCATCAGCTTCAACAAGGACATGGCAGCCGTCGGCCTGACCATATCGCGCGTCAACAGCAACTCGAACGCTTCCACCTGGGTGGTGAACTTCTATGACGCAGCCAACAATGTGCTGGCGCGACAGGTGGCCACCACGGCGGCTGCCTCCCCCAACTCCGCAGCGCTGTTTGCCTACATCGCGGATTCGACCCCGATCCGTACCGTGCGCATCGGTCGCTTCGGTGGTGACAACGCCCACTCCTTTGGTCATTCAACAACAGGCCCCACCGGTAACGGCAACACGTTCATGGACGACCTGGCATTTGCCGTGGTCCCCGAACCGGCCAGTCTTTCCCTGCTGGCAATCAGCGGGTTGATGGCCCTGCGTCGGCGTCGGTGAAGCGAAGATGGATCGATTCGTGACAACACACGCCCCTGCCTTCCTTGCGGTGGGCAGGGGTTTTCTCACCCTTAGAGCCTGTACGAAAAGTCCCTTTGAACGAGCCGCGACCGTGAGGGAGCGGTCTTCCCAAGCGGCAGGCACTCCGAAAACCGCTTCCTGACGGGCGCGGCTCGTCAAGACCATGGGCTTTTCATACCGGCTCTTAGCAAGCAACAATGGAGGTACATGATGACGCCACACACCGGCAGCCTGGGTTTGGGCATGGTTTACTTTTTTTCGTTCACTGGTTTACTCTTGTTGCTGATGTGTGCGACACCCGTTTCCGCACAAACCGCATACGACCAGCTCAGTTACACTTTTTCGGCGCAAAACCATGGTGCGTTCAACCCGGCCAACCTGTCGCCCCCAGCCTTTGGCGGCGGCAACCTGCAGAACGGCCTGATCATGGACGACCCCTTGATGCCGGGCAACAAAGTCCTGCGTGTGCGTTTCCCTGAAGGCAAGGTCGGCCCAAGCCAGGGCAGCGGCATGTCCTTTTCACAGGCACTCACCCCGGCCACGTCTTACTGGTTGAGTTACCGGGTGCGCTTCGAAAGCGACTACGGCTGGCGCGCCGGCGGCAAACTGCTGGGGCTGACCGGCGGCGATGCACCCACCGGCGGACAAGTGGCCGACGGCGACGGTTGGAGCGCCAGGCAGATGTGGTTCAGCAACGGCAGGCTCGGTCCCTATATCTATCACATGGACCAGCCCGGCAACTGGGGCGACACCCTCGGCGGCACCGGCCACCTGGGCGCACAGGCTCGCTTTGTCCGCGGACAGTGGCATCATGTCACCCAGTATGTGCAACTCAACACCGGCAACAACAACGATGGTCGGCTCATGCTCTTTCTCGATGGGGTCTTGCTCACCGATCGCACCGACATGCGTTATCGCAATCAGAATCGCGCCCCGATCAATCGCTTTTACCTCAACCTGTTCTTCGGCGGCAGCAGCGACGATTATCGCCCGCTCAAGGATGAATACCTTTTTCTGGATGACATCCGTGTCAGTCGCAATGTCGATTATGTCTTTGAAACCCGTCCCGGCGGCACGCCCCAAGCCGCCCTGATCCCCGAACCGTTGACTTTCACGCTGCTTGCTGCCATGGGCGGCAGTCTGCTCTTGCATCGTCCTGCGACAAGGAAATGAAGAATGCCATCTGCTTTTATCGTCCGCTGGCTGATACTTTCCACCCTCCTGGTTGTAACGATGAGGCAATTCACCGCGCAGGCCCAGTCGATTGCTTTCAAAGAAATTCACTTGACCGACGCAACTGAAATACACCGTATCGTCGATGCCCACCGCATCAGTCGGGGCTATGTCATCCCGGAGGATTTACGATCCCGGCTGGGAGCGACGCACTACGGCGGAAAATATCACCTGACCGATGAGCCGTATCTGATCGAAGGCGCACGGGCGCTGGATCGTCTGGGGTATCGGGTGGCCAAGTTCTGGTTCGGCAATCGTCTGCCGGGGTTTCATTACCACTCCGACTGGTCTGTGCTGCCCGGACAGACATTGAAGCAGGTGGCGGATCATCCCTATTTTGAGGCTGCTTTTGCCTTCCCGTTTGAGACGATTTTTCTGGTGGTGCATCCGGTGGAGGCTGCGACCGCCGGGGTGTGGAAAGCGCCGGACCTGACCTTCGCCAACGATGAACAGCAGGTCTATGAACTGAGCTGTTATCTGATGGAGAAGTACCGGGACCGTGATTTGACGTTTGTGATTCAGAACTGGGAGGGTGATTGGATGTTCCGCGGCGGAGCGGGGGTCAAGTGGACCAGGGATGACTACGCCCCCGACATACATCAGCGTGCCCAGGCATTTATACAATGGTTTACCGTACGTCAGCGAGCGGTGCAGCGCGCCAGGGAAACGGTGAAAAACAGTCGCTGTCGGGTTGAACATGCGATTGAAGTCAATCTGGTGATGAAGATGCTGCATGAGCAGGAACCCGGCCTCACCAACATGGTGTTGCCGCATGTGTCCGCGGATTATGTTTCTTGGTCGAGCTACGATGGCAGCAATGTCGTCAAAGTCTGGCAGGGGATCGAAACCATTGAGCAATACGCCCAGCCTTCCCCCGGACATGACAAGGCACGGGTGATCATCGGGGAAATCGGAGTGCGGGAAAACCGAGTTAAGCCGGAGGATGTGCTTAAATTCTGGGACGACCGGTTTGCCGTCTATTTTGCCCGCAACACACCCTACATTTTGCAGTGGGAACTTTACTGCAACGAGCCCAGCGACCGTGAGCGCAAGGATTTTCGCGTTCGCCAGGCTGAGGAGTTGTTCGGGTTCTGGCTGCTTCGCCCCGACGGCTCGCTCAGTCACACCGGCAAGCTGTTTGATCACATGTTGCGTCAAGCTGGAAATGCCCTGACCCCGCAGCAGCTTGAGGATACCCTGCAGCGCTGAGAGACTGTTTCATAACTCCTTCCGGACTCGGAGCCACGAGCGGACACTGGTGTTGCTCAGAGCCACGAGCGGAAGCGCGTGGTTCTTCGACCGCTCACTACCGCCCCCGGGGGTCGCGGCTCTGAATCAAGCAAAGGAGACCTGCCCCACCCAAACCAGTTATGAAACAGTTTCTGAGCAAAGACCAGGACATTGCATGGTGATGTCAAAACAAATCGATAGACATCACAGGGAATTCGAGGAAACAACATGAGTCGCTATCGACGTTTTGATTTGTTGACCGATGTTCGTTCTGCGCACAACTATCTGACCCGCATGGTGGACCCGGCACGCCGATCGCTGCCCTATTGGTTGATCGGCATTCACCAGAATCCCGCCTGGGCCAAACATTGCCGGGTGGATGATGCGGAACTGGTCGCCAGTTGGTACGAAGCCCTGGCTTGCAGTCTGGAAGTACTGGGCACCCGTGATGGCCAAAACGTGCTGGAGGATTTCAAGCATCACTTGTTACGAAGCTGGGGCGAACATGGCCTGCGTTTTCATGAAAAGTATCCCTGGACGCACACCATGCACAGTTCCTTTCACGAAATGGGGTATGTACTGGGCGGCCTGGTGCGTTTGCGAACCTATGAACCGGACAATCAGCAGGCCATCGCCCGGATGCAGGGTTTAATCCGTGGCATGCGCTCATTGGTGTATGCCCGTACCAATCGCTGTTTCTGGTCCGGGGACATGCCCATGGATGTCCAGCCGATCTATGAGTTCCCCAATGACATTTACATTCAGGGCCAGGGCTGGGACTTCAGCAAGGTGACCGGTCGAGGCGAAACAGCCATCCGCAACGGCGTGATCCTTCATCCCCTGGCGCAATGCCTGCAATTCTGGGGCATGGAGGAGGCCGGGGACCTGGCTGTGGGCACCGCCAATTTTCTGCTGGGTATCAGTCGGTATTTCAACTACCGGGGTGAATACTTCGGTCATGTTCACTCCTCGGTCTGGGTGGCGGCGGGGCTGGTGCTGCTGGGCCGACTCCTCGGCGAGGAACGCTACATTCGCAAAGGACGCGAAATCTATGAATACACCCGCTCACTTTCAGGTAGTTTCGGATGGGTTCCCGAATACGCCCAGTGGTACCCCATGAACGAAGTGTTCTGCGAAACCTGCTGCATCCGCGACATGATTCTCTGCGGCTTCGAATTGATCGATGCCGGGTTCGATGAATACTGGGAACTCATCAACCTTTACACACGCAACCAACTGTCCGAGCAGCAATTCAAGACCGGCGACTTCATCGCGGTGGATAACACACGCCCCGACGATACCACGCAAACCTGGCAACATATCGACCAGCGCGTCATCGGAGGATACACCGGCGGCAGCGAGGTCAATGCCATTTCCATGCGCCGCTTTCGCAGTGTGGCCGGCTGCTGCGTCGGCACCGCACCGCAGGCTCTGCACCAGGTCTGGAGCAGGATCGTCCAGGAAAGCGATGCCGGCATTCACATCAACCTGCCCATCGATGTGGCGCGTCCCGCAGCCGTGGTGACCACCGATTACCCCGAGCGCGGCTGGATGCAGGTGCGCATGAAAAAATCAGCCGACTTATCCATTCGCCTGCACCAATTCCAAAAGCCGGGCCTGCGTGTGCTGGTTAACACGCGACCGGTGGAAGGAGCCGTGGTGGACGGCTTTGTGAAACTGCGGGCACTTCAGCAGGGTGATGCCGTCGAACTACAACATGAACTAAGCCAACATGCAACCCGGGAAAATGTACGCGGCGGGACATATACCGTGACCTGGCGCGGGGCGGATGTGATCGATATCACTCCCCGTGATTCCGATCCGTTGCAGTTTCACCTCTACCAACGCCAAGCGGATCAACCCCTGATTCTTCCGCCCAAACCCGAACCGACCAGCCCGTCTGCATCACAAGGGTTTGTCGTCAAGCCCTCCGAACAGAAATAGTCCAGCCCTGTTCAAATGCAACGCACGCATCAATTGCGGCCTCTGAAAACCCCTTCCACCAGGTTTATTTGGAGCAATGCTCGTATTAGAGTATTTTTCGCCAATTTCGTCTATTCCATCCGATCAAGCTCCTGCCGCACGGCAAGGAGGCTTCCATGGCAATCTCAAAGGATTTGAGACTTCGCGCGATCAAGGACCGCGAGTCGGGTATGTCTTCGCGTCAAGTGGCGGCCAAATACACCGTCACGGTGCGATGGATCGACCGTCTGATGCGGATCAAGAGGCTTGAGGGACGCATCGAATGCCGCTGATGGATAAAGTCCCCTTTGGCGATTGGAAAACAACGACCTTGATTGCGGCCTTGCGGGCCGACGGCGTGAAGGCGCCACGGGTGGTGGATGGGCCGATCGATGGTGGATTGTTGACGCCTTTGAGCCGGGAGAATGTGTGAACTATTCTCAGGCACTGCGGATACGAAGCGGGAAATGGTCTTGATTATTTAAAAATACACTAGAGATCTGCTCCGCCAGCTTGCGGTAACGCGCGTACGCAGCACCATAGATTTTTTGG
>CAZJMK010000005.1:0-25910 GCA_964547135.1 uncultured Phycisphaeraceae bacterium
TTGGTGATTTGGTGATTTGGTGATTTGGTGATTTGGTGATTTGGTGATTTGGTGAATCAATCACGCCTGAACTTCACGTCTGCGCGAAGTTCAGGATGGTCTTTTAAACTACACATGACGCCGAGGGCTTCAGCCCCGGATTTCATACCCAAAACATCCGGCCCTGAAGGGCACGGCGTCATACACGCCGACGCAAAGCGTCCGCGCTAAACAAATTCGCAATTCGAAATTCGCAATTCGAAATCATCACTTGGGTTGCGCCCATGGCGCGAAGCTGTCACCGATGCCGCTGGCCAGGTAGCCCCCATCAACGACGATGGTGTGCCCGTTGACGAAGTTGCCGGCTGGTGCCGCCAGGTAAACCGCAGCACCGGCGATTTCCGCGCCGCTGCCAAAGCGACCCATCGGGGTGTGTTCAAGGATACGGCGACCGCGGTCGGTGCCTTCGATCATTTTGCGATTGATGTCGGTGGGCACAAAGCCGGGGGCGATGGCGTTGGTGCGTATGCCGTACTTGGCCCATTCGTTGGCCAGGCTGCGAGTCAGGCCCAGCACCGCATTTTTTGCACAGGCGTAGCTGGTGACCTCGACCAGATCGACGAAGCTGGAAATCGATGCGAGGTTGATGATGCAACCCTTGTGCTGCTCACGGAACAGGCGACCTGCTGATTGACAGCAACGCAGGCTGCCGGCCACGTGGGTGTCGTAAATGCCCTTGAAGTCATCGACGTTGAGTTCGAAGGTCGGCTTGCGGAGCATGATGCCCGCGGAGTTGACCAGAATGTGCAGGCCGCCCAGGGCATCGACGCATTTTTTCATGGCCCGATCGACACTTTCCTGACTGGTCACATCCAGCGCCACCCCGGCCACCTTGATGTCGTTGGCATCACCCCCCACGGCCTGATTGAGTTCAGCGGCTGCACCTTCGACCTTGTCGAGGGTGCGTGAACCGACCGCCACCTTGGCGCCGTGTTGGGCCAGGGCAAGGGCGATGGCTTTGCCGATGCCCGAGGCTCCGCCGGTGACCAAAGCGACCTGGCCGGTGAGGTCAAACAGGGACGTGGTGATGGGCATGACGATCGGCTCCGTATGTTTGCGTGTGGTGATGAGGGCGAAAGAAGATAACACATTTCGCCTTTGATGTGGTTGATCGGCGTTAAATACATCGCATCATCACACCCGGATTTTCACCACGACCTTGTACACGGGGGACGGCTTGTCAACGCAGGCCATGGGCATGTGGGCGTCGTGAGGGAAAAGGATCGTCCAGCCGCCGGGGGTCAGGTGAATGGGTTGACGCAGTTGGACGGGCTGGGTGGTGTGCGTGGGGGCGAAAAACTGCAAATCGCGTTGCGGGTTGTAGGGTTCATCGGGCAGGGGGGTGAGCTGGTCGGCCTGAAGGTGATAAATGATTTCATGACCGGTGACGACGTATTGCAGGTCAATGTAGTTGCGATGATTTTCAAAGCGCAGCTTGTCAGCAGGTTGCGTGTCGTAGGTTTGCACCAGGGCGTAAAGTTCAGCCCCTTGCAGTTCGTGACGCCCCGGCGCGACCTTGCCGGGGGTTGCGTCGAATTGACGCAGGTAGTCGAAGGCTTGCGGAAAGCGGGGGTGCAGTTTTTCGTACCAATGCGCGTGTGTGAGGGTGTCACAAATCATGTGAATACTCGTGTTGGGGTTGGTTGGAAGAATGGATCAAGGATAATGGATGATGTACAGAGTTGGTTTACGTCAATCAACGCTGTGTTTGAACATAATCCTTGATCCATTATCCATCATCTATTGTACGTCGGAGGTGGCTCCCCCAGCGACAATTTCTGATGTGGCACCGCCGCCCTCGGCGGTGGGTATATCGAAGGTCATTCACCCAGTTACAGCAGACCAGCCGACCGCCGATACATCGTCGGCTTTGATTGACCCAGCCGGGGACGTCTGGGCGACAATTTCTGATGTGGCACCGCCGCCCTCGGCGGTGGGTATATCGAAGGTCATTCACCCAGTTACAGCAGACCAGCCGACCGCCGATACCATCGTCGGCTTTGATTGACCCAGCCGGGGGCGGCTGGGCTACCTATTCAGTCGGTAAACGGCTGGTTCATTGACGAAAAGGATTCGACCAGCTCAGCCGGGGTTGGTGCCAGAGCTTCTATTTCTTCAGCACGCAGGTAACAAGCTGGGTCGATGCCCATCCAATCGCCGGTGGCCTGTTCCGCACGGGTGCGCAGGTTACCGTTGCACACGCCCAGGTACTGGCACGATTGGCAACGCTGGGGCAGGTACTGCGTCCGGTCACGCAATATTTTCAAACGCTGATCGGTCGGGTTGCCCCAAATGGCACTGAAGGGTTGCTGACGAATGTTGCCGCAATGGTAGTGCCAACTGAACTGATCGTAATGCACCTGACCCAGCGGGTCGATGGCTGCGATGAAATTGCCCGACTGGTTGCCTGCGGTGCCCTCAAGGCGCTTGCGCACATTTTCAAGGCGATCGGGCATGTGACGTTCCACCCACAGCAACACAAACGCAGCATCGGCACTGTTGCCCACGGTGAGCACTTCAAGCGGCCGGCCTGCACGATGACACTGACGAGTGCGATTGATCAATCGTTCCATCACCAGCCGGGTTTGCGGACCTGATAAATCCACCCGTGCCAAACCCTGCCCTCGGCCGGCGTACGCCAGATGATACATGCACAGTCGATCAACGTTGTGCGTCAGGCAAAGATCAAACAACCCATCAAGTTCGGTGTGGTTCAAGGCATGCACGGTGAAACGCACGCCGACTTTCAGGCCACGCTGTTTGCAACGGTCGATGGCGGCCAGGGTTTGGTCAAAAGCCCCCTGTTGACCGCGCAGTTTGTCATGCGTGGCAGCCATGCCGTCGAGGCTGATGCCGACATATTTGAGGCCGAGGTTGGCAAGACGGTCGGCCATGGCATCGTCGATGAGCAGGCCGTTGGTGGAAAGCGTGGCAGGCAGGCCGATTTTGACAGCATGAGCAATCAGTTCGGGCGTGTCGGGGCGTGCCAGGGGTTCACCACCTGAAAACAACACAGCGGGTACGCCGAAGGCTTTGAGGTCGTCCAACAGGGCCAAACCCTCGGCATAGGTGAGTTCATTGGGGGCGGGGTTGTCAGATGCGGAGGCGTAGCAATGTACGCATTTCAGGTTGCAGGCTTTGGTGACGGCCCAGACGGTGACGGGTTTGGGGGTTCGTTTGGCATCGCCGGAGGCGTGGCCGTAGCGTAATTTTTCGTTGCCAGCCGTTTGGTCGCAGAGCAGATTGCTGAGACTGATCACGTTGGACTCCCTGAGCGGAGGCTCGGTGGGTTGATGAAGGATCAATATCGGATGACCGCCAGGGCTAGGTCACACCTGAATCATTATCGGTGTTTTACAGCCCTGTATTGTAAGAATCATCGCGGTAGAGTGCCAAAGCAGGCCGTGTCAAAAGACCTGACTCGTCATGTTGATTTGAGAATCATTCGCGATGGGAATTGACGGGTGATCAGTGTGGTGGCAGTGGGGTAGGCAAGCAAGGCCCCGGCCACGACATCGCTGGGGTAATGAGCACCCAACACGACACGGGCTGTGCCAACCAAAACGACCAAGCCGATGAGCAAGGGGCGTAAACGTGGGTAGTAGTGATGCAAAAACACTGCAAGCGTCACGGCTGCGCTGGTGTGGCTGGAGGGTAATGACCATAATCGAGCGATGCCGGGGCTGCCCAATTGCCAGGCATGGGTGGTGACCAGTTGTTGTACGCCGTCGATGGTTTGGGGCAGAGGGTAGGTCTGCCAGGGTAACACCAGCGACCAAGGGTCAGCCAGTATCGGTCGTGGTCGGCCCAAACCCATTTTAAAAAGGTTACAAAGCAGGGCGACGATGGCTGCGGCGATGAACATATCAAGCAATCGGGCACGTCGCGGCGGGTCGAGCAGGGCGATGAACAGACTGGTGAGAATGAGGGTGGAAAGGTCGCCGAATTGTTGAAGGGTTTCGAGGGAGCGACGAATGTCGCCGGGCAGTCGGTCGGTGTGTAAAAATAAGTGTAATGTGCCGTCGAGTGGGTAACACAGTATGAAGGCGACCGAACCCAGCAGCAGCGACCCGGCCCACAAGCGCGGGAGCGAAACAGGCAACGGCGAAGTGGCGAGGGTTTCGGGCATGGCGTTTGCGGGATGATAACATGGCAAGGCAAGTGGCCAAGTGGTCAAGTGACGGCATCGTGTTTGAAAGTTAGCGCCGCGATTTATCGCGTCTGTCGGAGTTGAATGATGTGGTCAAGTGCAACACCAAGCCAAGGACGAGTGAGCCTCGCCGCAGGCGGGCGAACGAGGACTTGGGTATTGGATCAATACTGATTTCATTTCCCCGTAGGATGGTTTGCCCATGATCCATCATCCATTATCCTTGATCCATCCATTCATCCATCACGGCTGCTAGGCAAGGTTGCCGTGCCAAACGTGTTGATGAAGAATACGGACGATTCATGACCCAACCCTGGCACGACGAACGACAAACCGCGATTCGCGCGGTACGACTGGCGGCAAGGGCCTGTCAGGCGGTGCGCGATCGTTTGGTGACGCCCCCGGCTAACCAATTGGATCATGCACACCGCGCTACTGGCAGCGCAAATCACAAGCACGCCGCAGGCACCGCCCAAACCGGCATCACCACTGACCGCAATCGTGATGTGACGGCTGGTAACAGCGGTGTGATCGCCAAACAGGATCGCAGCCCGGTGACCGTGGCTGACTTTGCGTCACAGGCCATCGTCTGTCGCGTGCTGGGCGAGCGGTTTGCAGGCGATGCGGTGGTGGGGGAGGAAAATAGCAGTGAGCTTCGACGTGATGATCACGCCCAAGCCCGTGAGTTTGTCGTGCAGCACGTGAGTTGTGAATTCAATCAAATGCTGGCGGAAAAAGAGGTGCTGGGGTACATCGATCACGGCGCCGCCGAGCTGTCGCGCTATGACCGACGACACTGGACCATCGACCCGATCGACGGCACCAAGGGTTTTTTGCGCGGCGATCAATATGCGATTGCCCTGGCACTCGTGGAAGGCGGGCATGTGGTGGTGGGGGCGCTGGCGTGCCCTTGGTTGCCGATGGGTGATGACACAACCACAAATGATGTTGTCAATCATGAGGGGATCAATCACGATGGCTTGGCTCGCGGGGTGTTGCTCGTGGCGGTGCGTGGGCAGGGGGTGCAACGGGTGCCGTTGTGGGCGAATGATGTTTACGAGGGCGAGCCGGTGCGCTTGCATGATGTGATGACCAACGATGTGCGTCATCACCAGCGTGCCCGGTTTTGTGAATCGCTGGAATCGGTGCATTCCAATCATGCGTTATCGTCGCAATTGGCTGAGCGATTGGGGATCACGGTGCCGCCGTTGCGCATGGACAGTCAGGCCAAGTATGGTTGCGTGGCACTGGGTCGTGCCGCGATTTACTTAAAATTTCCGCCCGATGCAAAGCGGTTGGAAAACATTTGGGATCACGCAGCCGGGAGCATCGTGGTGGAGGAAGCAGGGGGCATCGTTACCGACCTGCAGGGGAAGCCGTTGGACTTTTCACAGGGCCGGGGGTTGAAGGTGGGTCGCGGCATCATCGCCTGTCATCAAGCCTGGCATCAGCGCGTGCTGACAGCGATGCGCTGATTCAAAGAAAATGTCCAACAAGTACACCCGGCAGGACTCGAACCTGCAACCTTCTGATCCGAAGTCAGAAGCTCTATCCAATTGAGCTACGGGTGCATAGCGAAAGCTGATCGGTCAACTTAGCATATCGCGCGGTTCACGGCAATGCGATTATTTTGACATGCGTTTGCCTTTGTTGTCATGAGCCTGCGACAGGTCGTTTGCATCACGATGGGGTTCACGTCATAATGTTGGGCTACGTTTAACCTGAAAGAGGAAAACTCATGGCGATTCGGATCAAGGCACGTGCGGGCGAGTCGGTCGAACAGATGTTACGCCGATTTAAGAAGCTGTGCGAAAAAGAGGGTCTGACCAAGGACGTCAAGCGTCAGGGTTATTACGAAAAACCCAGTGAACGCAAGCGTCGCGCGATGCGCAAGTCGATCAAGCGGCAGCAAATGCTCACGCTGGGCATCATGCCGATGAAACGCAAAGGCCCGGGCGGACCGGGTATGGGTGGACCCGGCGGTGGCGGCCCCGGTGGTGCCGGCCCGATGCGACGCGGCCCCGGTGGCGGGCGTGGGCCTGGTGGTGGTGGTCGTGGCCCCGGCGGCGGTGGTCGTGGTCCCGGTGGCGGCTTTGGCGGCTCACGTGGTTCACGCTGATCGGTATGATGACCTTGCGCATGTATTCATGGTGATCACACACAGGTCCGACCCTGATTGGGTTGGACCTTTTTCATGCAATCAAGTGTGCCTATGCTTGAAGCAACCCCCGAGGAAGTGCATTTGAACGGACAAGTCACTGGTACTGAGTCGTCGGCCAGTTCCGCGTCATCACCCATGAAGCGCCCCCGGCCTCGCCGACGAACCTTGCGAGCGCCTGGTGAAAAGTCGGAACGCCAGTTGAAGCAGTTTGCCATCGATGCTGCAAGGCTGCTGAGTGACCTGCATTGCACGGACATTGTCGTGCTGGATGTGCGGGGTCGCAGTCAGATGAATGATTACGTCGTCATCGCCACCGGCACGTCCGATCGGCAGATTCGCTCCGTGGGCGAAAGCGTGCAGGACCTGGGCCATGAAAGGGGCATGGTGCGATTCGGACGCGAAGTGGACAGCAAATCGTCATGGGTTGTCGTTGATTTCAGTGAAGTGGTTGTGCATGTGTTTGAGCAGCAGGCCCGTGGTTACTATGACCTGGAAATGTTGTGGGGCGATGCACCACGCTTGCGCTGGCGACGGATCAAACGCAGTGTGAAATGAAGGGGGCGAGTGACGGTCATTTCGAATTTCGGATTTCGAATTTCGGATTTATCAATATCAAGCCAAGAACGAAGCCGATAGGCCGAGGGATTGGGTATTGGATGAAAGTGGTCGAGTACAGACAAGCAAACACAGCGTCTTTGGGACGCGGTTCGGCATCATAGATGTAGCCCAGCCGCCCCCGGAGCGGTGCCACATTTGTCATTGTTAATCTACGCCTGAATTTCATCCAACAATTGACGCCGTGCCCTTCAGGGCCGGATGGTTTGATTCATCCACCAATGAAAACGATCCGGGGCTGAAGCCCTCGGCGTCAGTTGTTGGGTGAACCGTCAGGGGCACTGGCAGTCAAGCTGCCTGTGGTACACGAAAAAAACCATCGGCCGCTTGGTTAATTCACAACCGCGGGAGCATTTGGGGGCGGTGCAATGATGAATGTCACCTGATCGCGGGTGACGGTGGCGTTGACCTGCTGTTGAAAAGCAAAATGACGGCGTCCGCCGGTGCGGTCACGAATGGCGGTGACAAGCGGGGTGAGGGTGCGACGCCCCAGTGTGTCGTCGGACACGCCCAGTTGCAGCAGGCATTGACGCACGACATGCGTCAGCACCAGTTTCGGCCAGGTACGGGCTTGATCGCGCGTGAAGGTTGCCTGCATCGGTTGCCGGGTGACGTGGGTGAGTGCCTGTTGACAAACCTGTTGCGTGAGTTGATGGACCTGGCGCAGGTGATCGGTCAGGTGCGTGCTGTGACGCGCAGCATCGGGGCGCAATTCGCGCAACACCGGCAACACATCGGCCCGCAAACGCGCCCGCCAACGGGTGGTGTCGCGGTTGGTGGCATCTTCCCGCCAGCGCTGTTTGAGTGTGCGTAGAAAGGCAATCAATTGTGCGTGATCGAGTTCGAGCAGAGGGCGCAGCAGGTGCATGGTGGTTGGTTTTTCAGGGAGTGAATTATGCAAGGTTCGTCGCCAGGCGATGCCGCGCAGCCCGTGAATGGATGTGCCGCGGATCAGACGCATGAGCAAGGTTTCAAGCTGATCGTCGGCATGATGAGCGGTGACGATGTGCGTGCTGCCGACCTGTTGGGCCAGGTGAATCAGGGCGTGATAGCGAGCCTTGCGGGCGGCGGCTTCAACATTGCCCTGCCAGGTGGCGGGGTTCAGGTCAGCGCGTACAAACGGTAACGCAAGTTTTTCAGCCAGTCGCTGCACGAACCGGGCATCGCCCTGGGCTTGTTTGGCGGGTCGCAGGTGATGTTGAATATGGGCGACAGTGAGTTGCAAATGCCAGGGGCGGGCGGGGGCGAGTAGGTGCAAGGCTCGTAACAGGGCGACGGAATCAGCTCCGCCGCTGACAGCCACGAGCAGGTGTTCGCCGGGCTGGACATGACAATGCTTGCGCAAAGCGGTGGCCAGGGCTTTGACGACCGGGTGATGTCGGGGGATCATGCAGCCATGAAGCATGGTGCGATGATATCGTCATCAGGCCCACAGGGGTGGCATCATGGGTTGCCCACGCTTGCCGAAGGGGAATTGTTTGGCAATGTGGGTTTGGCGGATGTGATGCTGGTGGCCGGGGTGGTGATGCTGCTGATTTTTTTCATGTCGCGCTTTCGACAGCGCAAACGCAAGGAACCGCCCACACGGTTGAGTGTGCAGGAACAGATGGAAAAAGAGAAGCAGACCCGGGCCTTGCAGGGGGACATGGAACAGGTGATGGTGGAAATCGAAACGATGTCACGGCGGGTGGGGGCACAGTTGGACGCCAAGTCGGCCAGGTTGGAGGAACTCATCACCCAGGCGGACCGTCGGATCGAGCAATTAAAGCAATTGGAAACGACCGCCACCTCGGTGACCAACGCGATCATCGAAAACAAAGTGGATGCAACCAGGGCATTGATTCAGCACGTGGAACAGCCAAATGGTGACATGAATCGACGCCACGAATCAGCCCCGGATGCCCTGGCACAGCGAGTGTACGCGCTGGCGGATGAGGGGTTGGATGCGACGGCCATCGCCGGCGAATTGCGCGAACACATCGGCAAGGTGGAATTGATTCTGGCATTGCGGGTGAAGTGATATTTTTTTCAATGAAAGGAATGATTTGATGTCAACCATTCGTCCAAATTTTTTACTGCTCATCGGCGAGGACACCGGCCTGCACCTGGGTTGTTACGGTCATTCATTGGGAACAACGCCCAACCTGGATCGACTGGCTGCACAGGGTTACCGCTACCTGCACGCGATATCGACCGCCCCGGTCTGTGCCCCCAGCCGATGCAGCATCGTCACCGGTCAATACCCCTGGTCGCTGGGCACGCACCTGATGCGCTGCACACTCACCCACCCGCCGCGTCTGGTGACGCATGAATTGCGGGACGCCGGCTATCACGTCAACTGGTGGACCAAAACCGATTTCAACTTCGAACCCCCTGCTGACTTTGCCGACCGCACCGATGACTGGGTGCAAAACCTTGCCCAGGGAAAACTGCCTGATCAACCCTGGTTACTTTTCCGCAACTTCGGCGTGACCCACGAAAGCACCATGTGGAACCGCGTGTTCAACGGCGATCACGGAGCAGCATGGGAACGCAAAGCCAACCTGTCGCTGCTGGCCAGGGGCGAGCGTCGTGCGGAGGACATGGTGGTGCCTGATTACCTGCCTGATACGCCGGAGGTGCGGGCGGATTTGGCAAGGTATTACGATGCGCTGGAAATTCAGGATGCGCAGATCGGCAAGGTGCTGGCAGCGCTGGAAGCATCGCCCTATGCCGACAACACGATTGTGGTTTACATGACGGACCACGGTCGGGGGTTGATCCGTGAAAAGCGCTGGTGTTACGATGCGGGGTTGCATTTGCCGTTGATCATTCGCGTGCCTGAAAAGTGGCGTGATCATGCGGGTATCAAAGCGCAGCCGGGCGGTACGGTGGACACGTTGGTCAACTGGGTTGATATCGCACCGACGCTGCTTTCGTTGGCGGGCGTTGCGATACCACAGCAGTATCAGGGACAGGCTTTTTTGGGACCTGCGTGTGCTGGCAAGCTGCGTGAAGCGGCGTTTGCGGGGCGCGATCGGATGGATGAAACCTTCGACCGGGTGCGCGTTGCGCGTGATCGGCAGTATCACTACATACGCAACTATCACCCGGAACTGCCCTATGCACAACGCAACTTGTACATGGAACGACAGGCCACGACGGAGGTGACAAGGCGATTGCACGCAGCCGGTGCGTTGCAGGGCAGCAGGGGGGTTTTCATGTCAGCCGGCAAACCGGCAGAGGAACTTTACGATGCGGTGGCTGACCCGATGATGGTGCATAACCTGGCTGATGAACCGGCCAAGCAGGCGGTGCTCGTGCGCTTGCGCAAAGCGTTGGATGAACATTTGGCAAAGGTCGGCGACCATGGCGCAACGACCGAAAGCGAACTGGTGGCCAAGGGTATCGTGACCGACCGCATCACCGAGTATCGCAGCCGCATCGAGCCATTGCCCGCGGAATATCAGATCGGCCCACCGCTGACGATTTTCGAACTCAAAGACGCACTGGCGTACAAGGCACAAATCGGTGGGTGACTCGGTTGCCACACAGCGGACCCACCACTGAATTGATGGGGATGTATTATGGATAATGGATGATGTACAAACCAAGAGTTGGTTTTCGTACACCGTCTCTGAACATTATCCATTATCCATCAACTCACAGTGCCAGTGGCACACGACCAACCGTCGGTCAATCAACCTTTTGCTTCCACCCGCAGCATCGACACATATTGGCGATAGCGCTCGGTCAATTCAGCTCGGGTGAGTTTGCGCAGGCGTGTCAGGCTGAAGGCTTCGATGGTGAAGCTGGCGACGACGGTGCCGTAGGCCATGGCCTGGCGCAGGTGTTTGAGGTCGAACTTGCCCGTGCCCGCCAGGTAACCCATCATGCCCCCGGCAAAGCTGTCACCGGCGCCGGTCGGGTCGATCACTTTCACAGCCGGGTAAGCCGGCAGCGCGACGACGCCCTGTTTGTGTAACAACAACGACCCATGCTCACCCTTTTTCACCACGACAAACCCCCGGTCGCCGCGGTGCCCCGGCCCCATTTTCAAAACCTGCTGGCCAGCCTTCACCGGGTTGCTTTCCCCCGTGAGCATGGTCGCCTCGGCATCGTTGAGCACCAGCCCGTCAATCTTTTTAAGCAGTTTTTTCAGCGTCGGCAGTTCGTGGTTGATCCACAAATCCATCGTGTCCGCCACGACCAGTTTGTGTTGGGGGAATTGAGCCAATAACTCCATCTGACCGGCGGGGTGGGTGTTGGCTAAAAACACAAACCTGCTGTCGCGGTAGTGGCCCGGCACCGGCGGCAGCTTTTCACCCAGCACATTGAGCTTCACATCAATCGTGTCGCGCTGATTCATGTTGGCCTGATACTTGCCATGCCAGCGAAAGGTTTTGCTGCCTGTGCGCTGTTCCAGCCCGGCCAGATCGACCTTGAAATGCTGGAAGGCTTTGAGCATGGCAGGCGGAAAATCATCACCCACCGCGGCGACCAGCCGAACCGGACCGAAGAGCGAGGCACTGGCGGCAAAGTAGATGGCTGAACCACCCAGCACGTTTTCAGCTTTGCCCGTGGGGGCGTCGATGGTGTCAATGCCGATGGAACCGGTGACAATCAGGGACATAGTTTGCTCCGTTTGGTAATGTCATTATCCGTATAACTAATTCCGTGTCTTTCAAAGGTGATCGTGACGCCGTGCCCTTTAGGGCCGGATTCTTATTTATCGCAACACCTGCCATTATGCAGATATCCGGGGCTGAAGCCCTCGGCGTCATTCTTAAAATCCTGCAACATTAAAACAACGCCCGATTCGTGCTGAGGTTTCATTTTTGCCCAGTATCGCCAAGGTCAAGTCCATCGGCGGGCTGACGGTGGTGCCGGTGAGCGCAACCCGCAACGGCTGGGCGACATCGCCCATGCTCAGCTTGTTTTCAGCAGCGAAATTTTCCAGCAGTGCGTGCAGGGCTGGGGGGGTCCAGTCGTCGTGCGCTTGAAGTTGCTCTTTTGTTTTTTCCAATATCATCAACCCTGCATGGTTGTTTTTCAGAAGCACTTTTTCAATGGCTTTGCGATCGTACTCGACTTCAAGGGAGTGCAATACAAAAAAGCGACCGAGTTCAAACGGCTCTGTATAGGTTCGCGCTCGCGGATGATAGGCTTGTAAAAACCAACGCCAGCGTTTTGTATCATTACTTAATTGATTGAAAGCTGGAGGAATAAAAATATGGTTGATTCGAACGACAAAGTCGTCAAAGCTTGATCGTTGAATGACTTCACCATTGAATGTGAGCAACTTGGCGCGATCGAACTTGGCGTTGGTTTTGCCGATGCCTTCAATCGTGAAGTTGTTGACGAACCAGTCCATGTCGAACCGTTCGGGAATGTTGCCTCCCGGATGCCAACCGAGCAGCGCGAGGTAATTGAGTAACACCGAAGGTTCGTAGCCGCTTTGTTTAAAGTCATACACATCGATTTCTGGAAGCATTAAATTCAAAGTACGAGCAATTGTGATCGCCTCTAAAATGTCATCACTCTTTTTAGCCAGAAAAGCTTTAAATTCATCGAAAGAATCAAAGACTGGTTTACTATCCCTATGTAATCGAACTCGTGTGTGTTGCGTCTTTTTCCAAAGAGAGTCTATGTCATTGCCATTATTTTTGAGCCAATGTTCGGCTGTCTGTCGCGCGACCTTGGCCTTGTCGCGTTTGCTCATCTTCGAGCCATCCTGATTGAAGATCAGCGGCATGTGGGCGTATTGAGGCGGCTCAATCCCCAACGCTTCGAACAGCGCCAGGTGTTTGGGTGTGTTCATCAAATGTTCCTGCGCCCGCAGCACATGCGTCACGCCCATCGTGGCATCGTCCACCACATTGGCAAAATGAAACGTCGGCCCACCCCCGGAAGTTTCACCCTTGAAAATGATGAAGTCTTCCAGTTTGTCAGCCTTGATGGTGACATCACCCAGCACCATGTCGTGTACGGTGATGTCGTGGCCGGGCATACGAAAGCGTACTGCGCCTTTGTCGTCATACACCCGACCAGCAGCGCGCAGTTTTTCAAGGTATTGCCGATACAACTCATCGCGCTGTGATTGAAAGTAGGGGCCATGGTCACCGAGTTGTCCGGCCTTGGTGTCAAGGGTGTCGTTCACAGCCAATTGCGGATTGGGGCCTTCGTCCCAATTGAGGTTGAGCCATTGCAGGTCGGCGATGATTTGCCGGGTGGCCTGATCGGTGGAGCGGGCCTTGTCGGTGTCTTCCATGCGGAGGATGAAGGTTCCGCCATGCCGCCGGGCAAACGCCCAGTTGAACAGCGCAGTGCGTGCCCCACCGACATGCAGGTAACCCGTGGGCGAAGGGGCGAATCGGGTGACGACATTTTCAGTGCGTGACATAGAAGGGCCATTGTAACGCCCGGACGCCACGAACAAGGGTTTACGGCACGAAGAATCAACCGCGCCGTCGCATTGTCATGTGCTGTCATGCGGGGTACATTGTTCGGCTTGCTATTGGAGCCAAACTTATGAATCTGCAAGGCGCGATGACTGCGATGATCACTCCGTTCACCCCTGACAACCATGTCGATTTCGATCGGCTGCGCAAAAACGTGCGCTTTCAAATCAAACAGGGCATCGACGCTCTGGTCCCGGTGGGTACGACCGGCGAATCACCCACGCTGTCACACGAAGAACATCGGCAGGTGATCGAATGTGTCGTCGAAGCGGTGCGCAGCGGCCCCAGGCGTGTCCCCGTGGTCGCAGGCGCGGGGTCCAACGCGACCAGTGAAGCGTTGAGCCTTTCGCAGTTTGCCCGCAGTGTCGGTTGTGATGCAGTGTTGTCGGTGGTTCCGTATTACAACAAGCCCACGCAGGAGGGCATGTATCGTCATTTCATGACCATTGCCGACAAGGCGGACATTCCCGTCGTGCTTTACAACATTCCCGGTCGCTGCGGGGCGGGGCTGACGGCTGCGACGATCGCCCGCCTTGCCAAACACCCCTTGATCGTGGGCGTGAAGGAAGCGACGGGCGTGCTGGATATGTCGTCGGAAGTGGCGTTGCTTTGCGATCCGAAAAAGTTCATCATTTTGTCGGGGGACGATTCGCTGACGCTGCCGATCATGAGTGTTGGAGGCAGGGGGGTGATCAGTGTGCTGGGCAACCTGCTGCCGGGCAAGGTCAAAGCCCTCACGCAGGCGGTGTTGGATAACGACATGACCAAAGCCCGCAAGCTGCACCTGGAGTTGTTCGCCCTTTGCCGGGTGATGTTCATCGAGACCAACCCGATACCGATCAAGGCAGCCATGGCCATGGCGGGCATGGACAGCGGTGAAGTGCGCTTGCCGATGTGTGCCTTGAGCGAGGGCAACCGGGCTTTGCTGGAAAAGACGCTGCGCAGTGCGAAGGTGATCCGGGGTGTTGAAAAAAACTAACCTCAGAGGCTCAAGTGGCTGGTAGCTAGTGGCTAGGTGCTGGGCAGAATTAATGGCGATGGCTGTTTGACCAAGTCACCAGCAACCAGCCCCCAGCCCCTTTTGGCTGTGTTGAGATATTTTCCAGGTTGAAAATGAGGCGAACGGCTGTCCGTTGGTGACTACGATTCAGTTGCCCGACGCGATACCCGCACGGGCAGGGAGTGATGCTCATCATGGTACTGGTGGCCCCCAAGGGTTCGCTCATCGTGGCGCAGTGGCTGGAGCGCGAACTGGCTTTGGTCGAAGCACGTTTTTCCGCCGAGCTGCTTTCCGACCTGCCTTGTGTCAATGAACTGGTGAGTCATGTCGAACGCTACCGGGGCAAAATGCTGCGTCCGAGTTTGGTGCTGACCTCGTCACTGGTGAGCGGTGGGGGTGAACCGAGTGAAACTACCGCCGATGAAGCACAGCGTACCGTGGCAGCCGTGGTGGAAATGATTCACATGGCCACGCTGGTGCATGATGATGTGCTCGATGAGGCACAGATGCGAAGACAGGGGCGGACGGTCAATGAACTGGCGGGCAACGAGACGGCTGTGATGCTGGGCGATTATTTGTTCAGCCATGCGTATCACATGGTTTCGTCGCTGGAAAGACCGGCGATTGCACGGGTGTTGTGCGATGCGACCAACACGGTGTGCGAGGGGGAGTTGTTGCAATTGGCCAACCGCAATAACTGGGAATTGGATGAGCCGACGTATTTTCAGATCATCGACCGCAAGACGGCGGCACTTTGCGGCGTGTCATGCCGGGTGGGTGCGATGCTCAGCGGGGCAAACAGCAGGCAGGTCGAAGCCTTGGTGGACTACGGCATGAAGCTGGGCGTGGCGTTTCAAATCATCGATGATTTACTGGACCTCACCGGCGACCCGGCAGTGGTGGGTAAATCACTGGGGCGCGATTTGGACAAGGGCAAACTGACACTGCCGTTGATTCATCATTTGCAGTTGACGCGCAAAGAGCGCGGCCGATTGGCGACGGCGCTGAGTCGGTTACCCAAGGATGGTTCCGCTTCATTGGATGCGGCTTTGTTGCGTGAGGTGCCGGGGTTATTGGCGGCAACAGGGTCACTTGATTATGCCCGTCAGCGGGCGCGACAGTGCGTCGCCGAGGCGCAAAAGTCGTTGCAGGAATTGCCTGCGTCGATCACCCGTGATTTTCTGCATCAGGTGGCTGAGGCGGTGGTGACAAGAAAGTCGTGAGAAGTGGCCAAGTGGTCAAGTGATTCAAAATGTTTAGCGTGGACGCTTTGCGTCGGCGTTCTGGTTTGCTCCGCGATTGATCCGTTGAAAGAAGTCGTCCAATTCCGTAATTCACCAAATCGCCAGATCACCAGATCGCCTAATTTTCAAGCAAAGAATACCCGATCCGTCGGCGAGGACGCCTCCGACTCGGCTTGGATGAATCACGCCGATTGCCCTATTGCTTTAATTCGGCGGGTTTTGGTTTGCGTTGTCCGCCGGGGGTTTTGGGACCGGGGTGCGGGTCGATGCGCGGGGCTTTTTCACCCGCCTGGGTCATCCGCCGAATCAGTCGTTCACGCATCACCTGCAGCACCGGTTCAAAGGTATCCACGTTCACCAGGTTGCGCAGTTCATACGGATCGTATTGGAGGTCGTACAGATATTGATCGACATAGTGATCGGAACCGCTGTCGTGGTTGGCATGTTTATCCGGGGCGGTGACGCCGTATTTCCATCGCTGCGTGCGCACCGCCCGACCCACCTGCGATTCACTGATCTGCACAAACACGTCATCGGGCCAGTCGGCGATGGCCTGTATGTTTTTATTCATCAGGGGCAGAATGCTGCGCCCCTGCATGGTTGCCGGAATCGCAATGTGACAGGCATCCAGCAAGGTCGGCGGCAGGTCCACCAGTGACACCAGTTGCGACAGTTCACCACCGCCGGTGAACGGTCCGCCATGCAGCATCGTCGGCACACGAATCGACGACTCATGACATGATCGTTTGTACTCACCATTGCGGGTTTTGAAGTGGCACCCATGATCGGACGTGAACAGCACAATGGTGTTGTCCAGCAGGTCGAGTGTGATCAGCGTATCGATCAATCTGCCCAGGGCTTCGTCCAATCGTTTGACCATGCCCCAGTACCCGCCCAGGTGTTGCGGGGCGGAGCCGCCTTGCACCACTCGGTCGGGCTGTTGCCAGTGCGGCAGGGTCGATTGCAAGTCCGGCGGCGTCCAGCGATCGGTATATCGTTCACGGTAACCCGTCGGTGCGGGGTAGTCGTCCTTGTCATTCTGATGATGCGGCTCGATGTACGACACCATCAGAAAAAAAGGCTCGTGCTTGTGGGCATCGACATAACGAATGGCAGCATCGGTGCAGGCATCGGTGCGGTACCCGGGCAGGCGAATGGGTCGATTGTCGTTGTCGTACAAAATCGTGTGATACTCATCGACGGAAAATTCAAGGGCTTCGACCGCCAGCCAGTCGGTGTAATCGCCGCGATAACCGGGCTTGATTCCGCCTCGTTCGCCGGCGGTGCTCAAACCTTCTTTGCCGGCCAGGTGCCACTTGCCGATGTAGCCGGTGCGATACCCAGCCTGGTTGAAGCACGAAGCGAGTGAGGGAAATTGCTTGCGATCGGTGGGCAGGCCGATGCCGTTCATGAAGCAGCCGGTGGTGGTGGCGTAGGTTCCGGTTTGCAGACAGGCACGAGCCGGCCCGCAGACGGGTTGACAGGTGAAGGACTTGGCGACGTGAGTGCCTGCGCGCGCCAGACGGTCGAAATTGGGCATCAGTTCGAGCGGGTTGCCGTGCAGGCCGGAACTGTCCCAGCGTTGTTGATCGGTGAAGAAAACGATGACATTGGGGCGTTTGGAATGGGTGGAACTCATGATGTTGCAAGGGTAGCGACACTGGCAGGTTCTTACAACCCGGTTAAACTGACAGCGCATGGCATATTGGCGGGGTCAGGGATGAACATTACCGTCCGGGGGTGGTGAAGGATTCACAACATGCGCTGTCCTTACTGCGATCAGGACAACGACAAAGTGATCGACTCCCGCGCCACCGACGCAGGCAAATCCATTCGTCGGCGGAGGGAGTGTCTGGCCTGTGGCAAACGCTTCACCACTTACGAACATATCGAAACCGCGATGCGCATCACGGTGATCAAGCGCGATCAATCACGGCTGCCCTTTGACCGCGAAAAAATCCGAGCGGGGATTGAAAAGGCTTGTTACAAACGCCCGGTCTCGGCGGAGAAAATTGCCGGCATCGTTGATGAGGTGGAGGAGGAGGTTTTCCGCAAGGGCGAACGTGAAGTGCCTTCGGTGGAAATCGGACAGCTCGTGGCCGATCGTTTGAAAAAACTCGATCAGGTGGCGTATGTACGCTTTGCCAGCGTGTACAAACAGTTCAGGGACTTGGACGATTTGTTGGACGAAGTGCGCGATTTATTGCAGGCGGACCCGAACATACCGGGCCAAGGCAAGTTGTTTTGAGGGGCGATGCAGCCCAACCGCCATCGGCTGGGTGAATGATGTGGTTTTTTTGTGGCACCGCCGCCCCCGGCGGTGTGCATGTCGATGGTGATTCCCCCAAGGCAAATGCTTGTGCATTGATTGGCTGAGCCGCGACCGGTAGGGAGCGGTGAAACGCGGGTTCGGTTTTGTGTGATGATGAAAGAACCGCTGCCTGCCGACCCGGGGGTCGCGGCTCCAACATGCGTTTACCCAGGTGAATCCCCCAGCCGAGGGCGGCTGGGCTACAACAATTGATTACACCATCGGCCTTCGAGTCGCAGTGTGGCTTCCGTCCACTTCATTCAACCCGATCGTTGCAGTGACAGAAAATGCAACGGCGCGTGATGGTAAAGCATGTCGAGCAAGTCGGTCGGCAAAGTCATTCCGTTCATCGAGGCTGTGCTGTCGGTCGGTAATGTCGGGTTGACTGCGTGCAGGTCCGGGTCCACGATCGGGCTGCTGCCCCGGTAGTCGGTTTCCAGCAAGGTACGCAAGGCCCAGTATCGGCTGGCGTACAGGTCATGCACCGTGGCCGGGTCGTCCTTGGCGTTGACCACGATGTCGCTGCCGAATAAAACGCGCAGCGGGTTGCGCCTTAAAAAAGCGCTGAACTTTTCAGGCTCATGTTTTGACAACTCGCGCACCATCCATTTGGTGGCACTGGTGTCCAGGTACACGTTGGGGTGATTGTCCAGCAATTGTTGCAGGTGGTCCAAGTCTTCCGGGTGACCGGCCAGGTGCGCCAGCAGCACGGGTGTATCGCTGAATTGCGCCAATACGTTTTCCAGTCGGCGGTAGTGCTCGGCTTTGCTGCCGTATTTGGTGGTGTCGCGGTATTTGGTGGCAAACCAGGTGTCCGGGTCCGCCACGTGAAACATGAGCATGTACCCCAGTTCACAGGCTCGTTTCATCGCATGCAAACGGGTCGGGTCATCGAGTCGAAACGTGGGATGAAAATCAAGCCCGCGCGGGGCTGCCCAGAACTTGGCCAGGCGTGCCCCTTTGCTGCGATACACTTCGAGTCGATGCAGCCAGTCGGTGGTGAAGGTTTCGTCTTTTTCCTTGGCGGCGTAATTGGGGCCTGCGACGAAAATGAATCGATCACCAAAAGTATCACGCAGGGGGTCGATCAATTCCGGGGCCGACTGCGACCAAAAAGAATCAATGCCGAACCACTGCGCGACTTCGATCAGTACCTTGGCATGGGCGACATCGTTGATATGAATATGGGCGTCGATGATCGGCTGACGATAGGGCAACCCGGCAGCGGCGGCACGGTAATCAATGCCCAGCATGTTGGCGGCGTGTCGGGTGATCGGCGCAGCCACGTGTTTGTTTTCATCCGCTGAGGTTGCGGTTGGTTTGTCGGTGTCAGCAGCAGGGGGTTTCATTTTGTGCGCACCTCCATGAAGCCATTTCAACACAGAGTTCACAGAGGCCACAGAGTTTGAGGAACCAACAGCAATATCAAAGGCGTTTTATTCCGTGCTTTTCTGTGTACTCTGTGACCTCTGTGTTGAAGGATGCTTTTTTGATGAAGTGTAGCTGCATTGAAGGCCAGTCGGATCAGGGAAGGGTTAATTGTCGGGCACGAATCAGCCAATCGGGTAGTTCGATGTTCGCCGAGTCGCGCCAGGCGGTCAGGTACAGGTTGGCGGTTACCTGCACGGCATGACGAGTACGATCAACGGTGTACGCTCGCACCCTGGCATCGATTGGCGCTGGTCGCGGTTCCCTGGCGGGCAGTGATGCTTCGAGTTCATAGGTTGCGTCGATATGTTTGCGCGATTCATCGATCTGCTTCAGTACATCGGCCAACAGCGAATTCAACATCGAGGGTTGAACGCCTTGGGTCAGTTCATCGGTCGTCGGCTGCACCTGTTCGATCAGTGCGTCAATACGGGCGTGAATGCCGCTGCGGGGGGATTTGCCGGTGACGGGGTCCGCTCGGCCGTCCCAGTGAATCGTGCAATGCAACGGCTGCGACAGATCGGCTGCGTAATGTGCCAATAGCCCTGCATACACCAGCACCTTCATCTGCACCGCACGGTCTTCCGGGAAGCGACGATACTCGGCAAACGCCAGGGTCAGTTGCTGCGCGTGCTCGGCGATCGCATAAGGCAGGTACCCCACCTTGGCCGGCTTCTGATTGAGCCGCTGGCACAATTCGATGAACGCATGGCGTTTGTCGGGCAGCGATTCACCAGCGAGCAATTCAAGGTCGATGAAATGATCGGGTTCTTCGCGGTCGGTCAGTTGTGGCAGTTTGCGCTGCTTGAACGCATCCGGGTCCACCGACAGATGTGCAATGGTGTTGCCCCCTTCACGAAAAAACGCAGGCAACTCATCAGGCAATGTGGTCATCACTGCTCGTACCACGATGATGTGTCCCTCGGCGAACCAGGCTTGCACGGGTGTGATGTAGTTGAGTAATACCAGTTGAAAAAGCAGGAACCATGGCATAAGGCGATGCTGCATGATGATGCTCCATGAAAGTGCAACATCATAGACTTGCCGTCGCTCATCCGCCCCCTGTCTGGGCGACAAAGTCGCTTGAAGAAGTGGTCAAGTGGTCAAGTGACGGCATCGTGTTTGGAGGTTAGCGCCGCGATTTATCGCGATTGGTCGGAGTTGTAGAAGTGGCCGAGTGCAGCCTAACCATCACGCCCCATTCATGATGGCCATGACGCCGGCGCGGGAGATATAAAGGGGAGATACAAAGGGGTCGGGAGTCATAGTTGACGGAGAGGCGGGTTTGTTCTTAATTAAGCATATGCTGCGATGTATTTGACATAAGAGGGCTCTGAAAAATCCCTCTCCCCTGGGAGAGGGTGGCCGAGTCCGCGAGGCCGGGTGAGTCGCAGACCTCGCCGTGGCGGGGGCCGATGAAGAATATGCCTTGAAATACAGTACGACCATACGCTCTTCCGCCCTCACTCTACCTGCGAAGCAGGTCTCCTTCCTCTCCCGGGGGGAGAGGGGATTGTTCAGAGGGCTCATAAGGTGGGAGACACGTCAATGACTCCCGACCCCTTTTTTCCCTAATTTTTTGCCCCGGACGACGATGCATTGGCAGACAAGCTGCCAGTGGCGCCCGGCTGGACCTGTCAAGGTCGGCAACCGACCTCTCTCCATGCTATTGTGATGTTCCATCCTCGGACTGCGAACCGTTGTGTGCTTGATCACCCAGTGATTGAGCCGATTCAAAGTGCCTATCTTTGTGAGAATCCTCTTTGCGAGACTGCTCCATGAGCATACGCACCAAACTGTTGATCCTCTGTCTGGTCATGGCGTTTATCCCGCTGCTGGTGCTGTCGTTTGTCACCCTGCGCGGCTACGAACGGATGGGGCACAAGCTGGGCACAGGTCTGCATGATGCGCTGCTGCTGCGAACCCAGCAGTCGATGCGCGAATTCCTCGATCAGTATGCCGTGTTGCTGGATCAACACCGCGCCGGCGGACGGGCGCTCGTCATGTTGCAGGCTGCCCATATCGAAAACATTCTCATGCGTGAGCCGGCGGACCAGTTCACACCCTTCACCGACACGGACTTCGATCAAAAAAAACCGGCAATCAGCGGATTGATCCTCGAATCCGACCGCAAGCAGGTGCTGGAAAATGGGCAGTTCGTTCCCATGGCCATCAGCTACGATCACTGTGCCTTTCGTCTGCCTGCCGAGGTTGACATACAGTCACTCAAGCCGACCATCAGCCGGTTGGCGCAGCTATCGGATGTTTACGCAGGGTTGTATGAATCGTCGGGCAAATGGGCGTATTGGCAGTTTGCCGCTTTTGAAAACGGTCTGCACACCACCTACCCCGGTCACGGCGGATACCCTGCGGGTTACGATCCTCGAAAACGCAGTTGGTACACCCAAGCCCTGCGCGCCAATGGCATCTCCTGGCAGGCGCCAACCATTGATGCCTCCACCCGCCGAACGCTCATCAGCGTCTCGTATCCGATCCGTGACGCTGCGGGAAAAATCGTCGGCGTCACGGGCGTCGATATCCCCCTTCAATCAGCACTGATGCAGCTGCGCACCGAACAGAACTGGGCACGCAATGCGGAAATATTTCTGGTTTCCCATGAAAAAACCGACCTCGGCGAAAACCTGGTCATCGCGGCAAAACGCACCTATGACGTGATCGGTCAGAACTGGCAGGCACCGGTTCAGCTGAGCAAGTTCACGCTGGCTGATCCGCAACAGCATTCCAGCCTGATGCGTGCCTTGAAAACCGATGAGCCGGTGATGATGGATGTACAGCATGACAACGTCCGTTACGCCCTGGCAGCGCGCCATGTCAGCGGACATCAGTTGGCGGTGGTGATGCTGGCACCGCAGGAGGATGTGATCGCCATCGCACGCCAAGCCGAGGCGCAAATCCGCCAGACCATGTTGCAGCAGCAGATCAACCTGCTGACGCTGGCGGTGGGCGTGCTGGTGACGGTGTTTGTGGTTTCATTTTTGGCGGCACGCAACTTCTCCCGACCGGTGCTGGGCATGACCCAGGCTGTCGAAAAGGTCGCTCAGGGCAATCTCGATACTTCGGTCACGGTCAGCACGCATGACGAGATCGGCCGAATGGGCCGGGCTTTCAACCACATGATCCCCAAACTCCGCGAACATATTCGCATGCACAACGCCTTGTCGGTGGCCATGGAGGTGCAACAGTCGCTGTTGCCCCGGTCCGCACCGGTGATGGAGAAACTGGACATCGCCGGCCAGAGCATTTACTGCGATGAAACCGGCGGCGACTATTTCGATTTTCTCTCCATCGAGCGCTATGGGAACAACCGTGTGCTTGCCATCATCGGTGATGTCACCGGGCACGGCATCGCTGCAGCGTTGCTCATGGCCACCGGTCGGGCGTTGTTGCGCAGTCGGATAGAGCAGCCCGGGTCCATCGCGCAGGTGCTCACCGACATGAACCGCCACCTGATCAACGAACGCACCCCCGACCGATTCATGACTTTGTATTGCCTGCTGGTGGACCAGGAAGCGAAGCATTTGTCATGGGTCAGCGCCGGTCACGATGCCGCGATTGTTTACGATGCCGATAGCGATCAATTCACCGAACTCGAAGGCAGCGACATCCCGCTGGGCATCGACCCGCATTGGCAGTTCAACCAACTGGAATCAAGTGACTGGAAGAGCGGTCGCGTGATCGTTCTGGGCACCGATGGCATATGGGAGGCACGCAACCCAGCCGGCGAGTTCTATGGCAAAAAACGCCTGCGTGAAGTGATCAAAGCCAGCGTCTGTCACTCAGCCGAGGATATTTCCAAAGCCATCACTGACTCCGTCCGCCAGTTCCGCGGCAGCATGGCGCAACTCGACGATGTGACGTTGATCGTGCTGAAGTTGAAATAATATTCGAACCCGTCGCTTACATATGTCGCATCGCGCGCGCAGGCTCGATCATTCCTTATCATCAGCCGGGCCGGGTTGCGCCAGTCCGGTGGTTTCCAGGCCGGGCGGCGGCGCCAGCAGACCCCCATTGGGCGGCACCACGGGCATGGTCGGCGGCTGCGGGGTTTTGAGCCAGCATTCCTGTTCATAGCACTTGCGTACCAGGCGTACTGCTTCCTGCACATCATCGGTCACATGGAAAAAGTCCAGGTCGCCTGCGTCGATGGCCTTGAACCTGCCCAGCATGGTCTTGCGCATCCAGTCGATCAGCCCGTCCCAAAACTCATGACCAATGCACACCACCGGGAACGGGGGCACTTTCAATGTTTGTATCAAGGTGATTGATTCAAAGAACTCGTCCATCGTCCCGTAGCCGCCGGGGAAAATGATGAACCCCGTGGCATACTTCACGAACATCACCTTGCGCACGAAAAAATAGCGGAACGACAACGGCACAGTGACGTAGGGGTTCCCATGCTGCTCATGGGGCAGTTCGATGTTCAGGCCGATGGACTTGCCCTTGGCTTCAAAGGCGCCACGGTTGGCGGCTTCCATGATGCCCGGGCCGCCGCCGGTGATGACGGCAAAGTTGTTTTCGACGAGCAGCCTGCCGCATTCGACCGCTTTTTGATAATAAAGGTTGTCCGGTTGCAGTCGAGCGGAACCAAACACGGAGACCGCCGGGCCGATGTCGCTCATGGTTTCAAAGCCATCGACGAACTCAGCCATGATGCGAAACAGTCGCCAGGTTTCCTGACTGATGTCCTTGTTGTCACGCAGAATCATGCTTGGGTCTCCGGAGGGAAAATTTCGAATATCGGCTTGCGAACATGGAATGTAACAAGCCAAGTACGAGGCCGCCGCGGCGACCGAGGGCTTGGGTATTCTGCGCGGTTAATCGGAGAGTCGGTTCATCGGTTACTCGGACGGAAACGCCTTTGCTCTTACTGATTCACCGACTCACCGATCAACCGGTCAACCACTCCGACCAGACGCGACAAATCGCGGCGCTAACTAGCGAATACGGTTCCCTCACTCGGCTACTTCCTTCATCACGTCAACTCATTTTGAAAAAACTCGATCACCTCACCCGCAGGGCCTTTGCAAAAAGCAATACGCACCGGCGTGACGTGCGGCTGACTGGGTATGTCAATATGTTTGGGTTCCATCGTCACCACCGCACCGGCTTCCACCGCCTTTTTCAACGCAGCATCGCAATCGGTGGTTCGCAAAGCAAAGTGAATGATCGCGCCTTCGGGTTTGGGTTCGTCTTTTCCCCCGGCGAAAAGTTCAAGGTAGTTGCCGTCGCCGGTGTCGAGCATGACCGCCCGTTTGTCGCCCTCGCCCCAGGTGATTTTGGGGACAAAGCCAAGCCCCTGCGTGTAAAAGCGCAGGCTGGCGTCGTAGTCATGACTGCGGATGGCAACATGATGAAACCCGCCTCCGCCGAGGGTGCGGTTGTTGTGAACCTTGTTGGACATGGGCTGACTCCGTGGGTTGATTGGCCGACGCATGAACCATCATTGACGCCATGATACTGAACACAGCCCCCAGCGTAACATGAAAAAACCCACACCATCGGGGTGCGGGTTGGGTGATTGGTTCAACGTCATCAAAGACGAATGCTGCGGTCAGTGCATCACGCGGCCTTGGCGGCTTTGGGCGTCACCTTGGGCAGCACAGCCTTGACCTGTTCGACGATCAGGTCGAAGGCTTTGGGGTCGTGAATGGCGATTTCCGACAACGCTTTGCGATTCAGGGCGATGTTGAGTTTTTTCAGCCCGAGGATAAATCGGCTGTAGTTCAGGCCGCGTTCGCGCACGGCTGCGTTGATGCGCAAAATCCAAAGTTCACGGTAGTCGCGTTTGACACGCTTGCGATCACGGGTGGCATAAATGCCCGCACGGACCACCGCACCCTTGACTCGTCGCCACTGTGTGCGACGACCCATGCGGTAACCCTTGGCGGCCTTGAACCAGCGGGCTTTGGACTGACGTGTGGCGGCACCTTTCTGGGCGCGTGGCATCGAAACTCTCCTTCGGCGAGTACGGGGCTTTCATGCGAGGGGCACTCGTGAAAGACTTAACCCGGCTCACACAATGGCGGCAACGTCAAACTTGTGACAGCCGCAGGTTGATCGGCGGCATCACTTACGGGCGTGACGATCCAGCCGAATGTGCAGCATTCTTTCAAAACGAATCACATCGCCCCCCGCAGCGACGACCTTCTTGCGCAGCTCACGCACCTTGGCGCCGGTCTTTTTGCTGCGCAGGTGGCCGGAGCGGGCGTGTTTGAACTTCACCTTGCCCCTTGCGGAGATGGTGATGCGTTTGAGAAGACCCTTATGTGGTTTGCCTTTGGGCATGTTGTCGTCCTCGTAAAAGCGAGCCGGGTATTGTAACAAGGTGACGGTGGTTGGCAAACCACACACAATGATTGCGTTTTGCTGGCGCGGCGAGCCACTGTCATTTTGTAGCCCAGCCGTTTGTCGCCCAGCCGCTTGTAGCCCAGCCGCCCTCGGCTGGGTCGATTGACATGATGCGTAACACCGCCGGGGGCGACAGTGCCACATAACAACAAA
>CAZJMK010000005.1:26010-91197 GCA_964547135.1 uncultured Phycisphaeraceae bacterium
TCACACCGCCGGGGGCGACGGTGCCACATAACAACAAATCACACCGCCGGGGGCGACGGTGCCACATAACAACAAATCACACCGCCGGGGGCGGCGGTGCCACATAACAACAAATCACACCGCCGGGGGCGGCGGTGCCACATCAGACGCGCTCAATCGCGGCGCTGACTTCCGAATTCGGCATCAACACTTGACCGCTTCTGTATCTTCGTGAGCAACGTGCCGAAATTCATTCATATTGGTTACAATATCACTCGACTGACTTACCCCCGGTGGGGTGGCAGAGTGGTTGAATGCACCGGTCTTGAAAACCGACGTGGCCTTCGGGTCACCGTGGGTTCGAATCCCACCCCCACCGCTTTTTCTGACTTCACAACCAATCGCTCCAGCGCCTGGCCGATGTCAAAGCGCCGCGCCGCATGGAATGCATCGCCTACCACCTGGTAACGCGCGATTCGACCGGACCGGCTACGCAAACCATCACCTCAACCATCCCGCCGGCATGAGTCAACGCCCAAACTCACGTTGCTGGCGATACCCGGTAACCGTTGAAGGAATCTCATCATGATGACCTCGGTTCTTTTCATCGGGCTGATGCCGGTGTTGTTCAGAGCCACGAGCGGAACAGCCTTTTTCATTTTGAGTACAAGTGGTGTTGGCTATCAACCCCCTCTCCCGGAGGGAGAGGGGGCAGAAAAGTGGCCGAGTGGCGAAAGTGGCCGAGTGCAAGACACGCCCTCACCCCACCCTCTCCCGGAGGGAGAGGGGGCGGAAAAGTGGCCGAGTGGCGAAAGTGGTCGAGTGGTCGAATACGATTTCTGCATTCGACCACTGGGCCACTTTCTCACAACACCGTCACCGCGAGGCCTTTTTGATCAAATTCAAAATCGAAAAACCGGGCCAGCGAATTGGGCGGGTTTTGCAAGAGCAGGCGTCGCACCTGTTGCGTGGCTTGCTCGTCACGGGTGATCATGTAAATAAACCCCCCGCCGCCGGCCCCGGGCAGTACGTAGCCGCTCAAATATTTTTTCACCCGGCGCAGCACTGCCTCAATCGGCGGATTGGTCGTGCCGGGGTCGAGTTGGCATTTCAAATCGAAATAATGCGTGATGCCCTGAGCAAACGCCTGAACATCGCCGCGGTCCAGGTCGTGTTTCATTTGCTCCGCACGCACCTTGAGTTCATCAATCACGCGCAGGGCCAGCGGGTCACGTGCCAGAAATCGTCCGACCACGCGCTGCAGAATGTTGCGAGCCATGCGCTTCTGACCGGTGTAGTAAAGCAACATGCGTTGCCGGGCGTGTTGCGCCATTTGAAAGCCGGTCCAGTGAATGGCGGGCAACTGTTCCGCACCGGGTTGGGTACGAATGATTTTGATGCCCGGGGCAATGCCGCCGACCTGGTCCTGCCAGCCGCCGCCGGTGGTCATCATCTGTTCCAGCAGACTGGTGCGGGCAATCAACTGGTCCTGTGTGACGTTTTCACCGACCACCCGTGCCAGACACGCCAATATCGCCGCACCGAGAATCGAACTGGTGCCCAGCCCCGAACCTTTGGGCACGGCTGAAAAAACCGTGAGGTCCAGTCCGCCGCCCAGTTGGTCCAGCCAGCGGGTTAAAGGTTGGTTGCGATCCTGCGGGCACAACCCCGCCAATACCAGTGCCGCTTTGGGTAACGCGGACCATTGCGAAGGGTCGGTGTAATCCAATACATCACTGGTCTGCGCCAGCGTCACCCGTGTGCCCAGGTCCATGCTGCTTAAGTTGATGCGTTTATCTTCCGTCAGTTTGGCAATCACCTGCACCGGGTACTGGCCGTTCAAGCTGATGGCTCCGTTGACCACCGTGCCGCCCACCGCAGCGCAGATGGGGGGCGTATCCGACCACCCGCCTGCAAAATCAAGGCGCACCGGTGTCGTGGCCCATACCACCTGATCATGCAGCACCGCGGCCGGGCGCGGTTCGCCGGGTAAATCAATCTGTCGCATGACCGACCGCGCCACCGCAGCGTAAGCTGCCTGTTGCATGTCACCACGTAGCAGGGCCGGGGCGGTTTTTTTCACAGCGGGGTATTTTTCACCAATCGCATGTGCCAGCCAGTACAGCCGGGCTTCGTGCAGGGGCGAAACATCGTCACTCAAAGCCTGGTGCAACTGCGTCAAGGCTGTGCGGGCATCGGTGCTGTCGTGCAGTGATAAAAGCACCGATTCAGCCGACAGGTCATGCTGCTTGTGCAAACGCTGGGGCAACGAACCCACCGCCCACAAGCGCACCAGCTCACGGCGATGTTCGAGCAAGCGCTGATGATTGACCTGCTGCAACACTTCGATCATGTGCATGCGTTTGCCGCGCTGCCAGGTGGTGGCGGGTTGACTTTTTTTCACACCGCACAGCCAGAAGGTATCGCGCAGCACATCAGGCAATGAACCGACACGCCACAAGCGAGCGTTCCATAAAGTGCGCGGCTGCGGGTCATCATCGCCCCAAAGTGTTGACTGTTTGAGTCGGCAATCAACCAACCACTTTGACATCGGCTGGTTGCCGAAGGTGCCGCCTTTGTCGAGGGTGGTTTTGAAATCATCATCCAGCCCATGCACGATGATGGTCCAATCCGACTTGCCGATGGGCAGACACACCAGTCCCCAGCCCGCCGGCAGTGCGGGTATTGCCCCTGCTTCACTGGGCCAGCCGACCACGATATTCGGCCCGGTCAAGGCCACCTTGCCCTGACAATGCACCGCTTCGAGCAACACCCCCGCACCGATGCGCAATTGCCCGCCGGGTAAAACGCTGTTGTAAACAAACCCGCCTTCGATTGAAGCGCGATCGCCCAGCACACTTCGGCAGCCGTTTTGAAAGCGATATTCACGGGCGGTGCGATTGAGGGCAGCGACATTGCCGATCATTTCACGGTTGCTGCCGATGTGAAAAAATTCGCAGTAAGGCAGCACGTTCACGGTGAAACGAAGGCCGTGCAAACCGTGATACAAATGCGTCAGTCGTGCGGTTTGTGCTTGGTCAGCGGTGCTGGGCGCGGCACTGCGCGGGCCGACTTGTGACAGGTAACTGGCGATGTCGCGTTTTTTCGGCAGGGCAATGAGCACCTGTTCATACAAATCAATCGATTGCGCCTTGCCTGCAAGCACATCCTTCAAAATGCCCGGCTCGACGGTGAGTTTGCCTTGCTTGAATTTCAACCCGACAGTTTGCAACACGCGCTCGACGGTCAGCGGATCGAAACTGAGCAACCCCGTATCAACGAGCACCCGTCCCACCGCATCGACCGCCCCATGTAGCTCGGCTGCCTGCGGCGATGGTTTTTGCAGAAAATCGGTGATGTTGCCCTGCGGGTCGCAGACGTACACACCATGTTTGCTGCCGCGTTCGACCGGGCCTGGGTATGCCACGCCGACGACGCCCGGTTGTGCAAAGTCTGCGTCATTGGGGTCAAAGGTGAGCAGCGCATCGCCGGAGGCGGCCAGTACCTGACCCTGAGCCGGGCAGGGTAATCGGCGCAGTTGATCGAACATCAAATCAAACAACGTGGCCGGGTGACCCTGCGGTGTGGTGCAGGGCAGGGGGGTGAAAATTTTGCCCTGGGCAGCGTAAGCACGGAGTCGGCGACTGTCCCCGCCGGAGTGAATGATGAGTACCCGCACATCGGTGAACAGCTCATGCAGTTGTTTGGCATGAGGTCGATGTTTCAGCATCGCCTGTGCGATTTCGTGTATCACAACAAACGTCGAGCCGCCGGAACCGACGCGCTTGCCGCCGGGGTCCGCCACGACGCGCCACTGCCAACCTTCGGGGATCAAGCCTTGCTCGGCGCGTTCCTGTAACTGGGCGCGATAGCCTGCGGCCTGTGCCGGGTTGGCGGCGGTGAGTATGAGCCATGAATGATTGGACATGCTGAACTCCGTGACGGTGAATCGATGTTCCGCGATGGTAGCGACTGTGAAGTTTTGAGCAATATGCTTGTAAAAATCATGGGTCGGTGGGGTGGCATGTCATTGACGCCGTGCCCTTCAGGGCCGGATTCCTGCGGGAACGATGAATCAAACGATCCGGGGCTAATGCCCTCGGCGTCATGGGTTTTGTGAGTCACACCGCCGTGGGCGGCGGTGCCACAAAGCACTGGCAGGCAAGCTGCCAGTGGCACCCGTCAATGATAAAAAAAGCCCAGGCATGACCGGTGGGCCATACCTGGGCGTTGTCGTTCCAATATTCAGTTGTTGATCGTCAACTATTCATCGTCAACGATTTTTTTACCAACCCATTACTTACCCAGTGCTGCCTGGGCTGCGGCCAGTCGTGCAATCGGCACGCGGAACGGCGAGCAGCTCACATAATCCAACCCGATGTGGTGGCAGAAGCGAACCGATGCCGGGTCGCCGCCGTGTTCACCACAGATGCCGCACTTCAAGTCAGCCTTGACGCTGCGGCCCTTGGTCACGCCGATCTTCATCAGCTGGCCCACGCCTGTTTCGTCGATCGAAGCGAAGGGGTTCTGCTTCATGATTTCCGCGTTCTGATACGACGGCAGGAAGCTGCCCGAATCATCTCGGCTCATGCCCAGCGTGCATTGGGTCAGGTCATTGGTGCCGAAGCTGAAGAACTCAGCCGTCTGAGCGATTTCGTCAGCCGTCAGCGCGCCGCGCGGCACTTCGATCATCGTGCCCACGGTGTACTTGATTTTCTGACCGGTTTCCGCCATGACGGCCTTGGCTTCGCGGTGCACGATTTCAACCTGCAGGTCCAGTTCCTTTTTGAAGCCGACCAGCGGGATCATCACTTCAGGCTTAACCTTGACGCCCGACTTCTGCACAGAAGCCGCCGCCTGGAAAATGGCGCGGGCCTGCATGGCAGTGATTTCCGGGTACTTGATACCCAGTCGGCAGCCACGGAAGCCCAGCATCGGGTTGAACTCGTGCAGTTCATGTACCCGGCCGGCGACCTTTTCAACACTGATGCCCAGTTGGTCGGCCACTTCCTGCTGACCACGCGGGTTGTCCGCATGCGGCAGGAATTCATGCAACGGCGGGTCGAGCAGGCGAATGCACGCCGGGCGACCTTCCAACGCCTTGAAGATGCCTTCGAAATCGCTCTGCTGATGCGGCAGCAGCTTGGCCAATGCTTTTTCACGGGCTTCGAGGCTGTCAGCAAGAATCATCTGACGCACGGCGATGATGCGGTCGCCTTCGAAGAACATGTGTTCGGTTCGGCACAGGCCGATGCCTTCAGCGCCGAAGGCAATCGCGTTGGTCACTTGTTCCGGCTGGTCAGCATTGGTACGAATGCCCAGTTTGCGGAACTTGTCGGCCAGTTTCATGATGAAGGCGTAGTACTGATACACCTTGCTGTCGCTGGGCTTCATCGTCTTGCCGACGAGCACCTGTTTGAGTTCGCTGTCCGCGGTGGCGATGGCGCCTTCGAACACTTCACCGGTCGAACCGTTGATGCTGATGAAGTCGCCTTCCTTGAGGGTGAGGTTTTTGCAGGTGAGCAGGCCGGTCTTGTAGTCAATGTGAATATCACCCGCACCAGCAACGCACACCTTGCCCATCTGCCGGGCAACCAGGGCTGCGTGACTGGACACCCCACCACGAGCGGTCAGAATGCCCTCGGCTGCGATCATGCCGCGCAGGTCTTCCGGGCTGGTTTCCACGCGCGCCAGAATCACCTTTTCACCCTTGGCAGCCCATTCCTCAGCCTTGCTGGCCGAAAGCACGAGCTTGCCCGATGCTGCGCCAGGGCCGGCCGCCAGACCGGTGGCCATGAGTTTGCCGTCCTTCTTCGCCTGGGCGTAAGCCTTGGTGTCGAAAATCGGCTGAAGCAACTGGTTGAGCGCTTCGGGGTCGCCACTCTTGATGGCGTGTTCGGGTTTCATCAAACCCTGCTTCACCATGTCATGCGCGATTTTCACGTAGGCCAGCGCGGTGCGCTTGCCGTTACGGGTTTGCAGCATGTACAGCTTTTTCTTTTCGATGGTGAATTCAAAGTCCTGCACATCGCCGAAGTTCTTTTCCAGCGTTTGGCGAACCTTGACCAGTTCCTTGTAAGCCGGGCCGATCTGCGGGTCCTTGGCCATGTCGCCCACGGGAAGTGGGGTACGCACGCCGGCGACCACGTCTTCGCCTTGAGCGTTGACCAGGTATTCGCCCCAGAACACGTTTTCGCCGGTGGCCGGGTCACGGGTGAAGGCCACGCCGGTGGCGCTGTCATCGCCCATGTTGCCGAACACCATGGCCTGCACGTTCACAGCCGTTCCCCATTCATCCGGTATTCGGTATTTCTGACGGTACACAATGGCGCGATCGTTCATCCATGAGCCGAACACCGCAGCCACCGCGCCCTTGAGCTGTTCCATCGGGTTGACCGGAAACGCCTTGCCGGTGCGTTCCTTGATCAGCACCTGAAAGCGTTTGACCAGTTCCTTGAGGTCCGCTTCGTTGAGGTCGGTGTCCTGCGTGACGCCGCGTTCCTTTTTGAGGTGGTCCATCACTTCATCGAACGGCTCATGTTCGTTTTCGTGACGCTTCTGCACGCCCATGACCACGTCGCCGTACATCTGCACAAATCGGCGGTAGCAGTCCCACGCGAAGCGCGGGTTGCCGGTGGCGGCGCTGACGGCTTCGACAGCCGTGTCATTCATGCCCAGGTTGAGGATGGTGTCCATCATGCCGGGCATCGAGTCGCGGGCACCCGAACGCACCGACACGAGCAGCGGGTTTTTCGGATCGCCGAACTTTTTGCCGGTTTCCTTTTCCAGCCAGGCCACGGCTGCGGGCACGTCCTTGCTGAACAGCGCTTTGGGATATTTTTTGCCGTTGTCGTAGTAGTAGGTGCAGACTTCGGTGGTGATGGTGAAGCCCGGAGGTACGGGCAGACCAATCTTGGTCATCGCAGCGAGGTTGGCGCCTTTGCCGCCGAGCAGTGGTTTCATCGTGCCGTCACCGTCGCACTTGGACTTGCCGAAAAAGTAGCAGGACTTTTTCAGCGCCGACTTGGGGGCGGGCTTGGTTGATGGTTTCTTTTTCTTGACAGCGGCTTTGGCCATGACGGGGGTTCCTTGTCGGCCTGGGTTGCAGGCCTTGGGTTAAAGAAGGTAAGAGGGAGCGAAGATTGTAATGAAACTGCGGCGCCCGTCAAAACCGAGCGATGATGAAAGAAGCGGTCGATGTGGCCAAGTGGTCGAGTGGTAAGTGCGTTAGAAAAGAGAATGACGCCGAGGGCTTTAGCCCCGGATTGCTATCATTCACAACCCTTGACGCCGAGGGCTTCAGCCCCGGATTGCTATCATTCACAACCCTTGACGCCGAGGGCTTCAGCCCCGGATTGTTCGAAACTGAGTCATAACAATATCCGGCCCTGAAGGGCACGGCGTCAATGATGGTGTCATCTGTGAATGTGGCGCCGCCGCCCTCGGCGGTGTGAACAACCACCGTGGTTCACCCAGCCGGGGGCGCCCCCGGGGCTGGGCTACAACCGAAGCGATCAATCGCAGTGCTCACCCGACACGCCGACGCAAAGCGTCCGCGCTAACCCAAATAAAATGCACTCGGCCACTCGGCCACTCGGCCACTCGGCCACTTCGGTCCTTGGCCGCCTACTTCTTCGCCAGACTTTTCAACTGCTCGGCCAGCAATCGCGCGATCGCTTCGACAATGTCACCCCGGTGCGTCCCCGCCAATGCCAGTGCGATCTGCGATTCCATCAAGCCATACGGAATGCCCGTGTCAAAGCGTTGACCATCGATCGTGCAGGCGCCGTAGGTTCCGGCAGGCAGCAGTTTTTCACGCATGTATTCCTGCGCACTGGTCAGTTGAATTTCGCCCTTCTCCCGCACATCGTTTTTGATGTGATGTTCCAGTGCGCTGAAAATCGCAGCCGGGAACACGTGCATACCAAAGTGACACAAATACATGCCCGGCGGCATGCCCGCTGAACGCAACTTCTCCGCTGCGTATTTTTCCGTCGGCTTTTCAAAAATCGACATCACGTTGTACAACCCCGCCGCCAGGTCCACCGCATCGCATTGCAGTGTGCCAAATAAATGCAGCAACTTGCCCGGCGTGGCCTGCACCGCACTCATCGCCCTGAAGCCATTCTGATACTTGTTGATCAATTGTTTGGCACAGTTCTGCTCCGTCGCACTGATGTAAATATGATCGCCCAGCATCAGCAAAAACGGCTCGTCACCGACAAACTCTTTCGCCTGATAAACAGCGTGGCCGTAGCCTTCGGGGCTGTGCTGAGCGACAAAGTGCAAGCGTTCGCCGAACTCCTGCAATTTTTCGCTGGCCAGTATCGCCCAGTCCTTGCCGCGAAAAGCCTTGAACGTGTCTTCGTTCATGCGCTTGAAATAATCACGATACACCTTTTCATCGCCCGGCTGCGTGACAATGCAAATCTCCTCCACTCCCGCCGCAATCGCCTCCTCCCCGATGATCTGAATCACCGGCTTGGCAAGCCCGTCACGGTCCACCATCGGAAACATTTCCTTCTGCACCGCACTGCTGGCCGGGTATTGCCTTGTGCCCCGACCCGCTGCGGTGATCACTGCCTTGCGCACTTTTTTCGCCATGATGTTTTGCTCCCTCTCTTTTGGTTGTGTATTAATACTTGGTACCAAACAGTTTTTCACCACAGAGACACAGAGGCACAGAGAAAAGGGGTTAGGTGCTAGGTGCTAGGCAGATTGTATTTGCATATATAGTTTTCCCAGCTCCCAGCTCCCAGTTCCTCTGTGCTCTCTGTGCCCTCTGTGTTGAATGTTTTGAATGGCTCAGAATGCCCGCGCTGATCATTTGAAAACCGGAATTCGCAATCCGAAACTCAATCAATCACTTTGCCGCCAAACTGTTTTTCGAGAATCGCCCGTGCCTGTTTTTCGATGAACCTGCCGCGTTTGGTATCGCCTGCGGAAAAGTATGAACGCACCACACCCTTTTCATTGGTCGCCACGCGCAGGTAACCGCTGTACCAGCCATCCTCCAGCTTCACATGCCCCGGGCGCAGGTCCACGCCCTGACTCAGGCAGGTGCCCTGCAAATCGATGCCGTCGGGCGTGGCTGTCACCGTCGATGCCCCCTTGTTCACAAAGTGCCGCACCACTGCCGCCAGGGCCTGATCGCGCACCGTGTCGTTGGCGAATTCATAGTTGAACTCGCCGGTGGTGAACACCTGTTTCTGCAAGGCCCACAACTGATTCATCATGCTGCGATCCCTGGCCAGGGCTTGCAAAAAGTAGAGTACGGTCATGGCCGAGTTTTCCGTACTCGCACTGAGTTTGCCCATGTGAATCAGGTGGTAATAGTGGCCGGACTCCTCCGCCGCAGCCGGGGCGCCGATCTGTTTCATGTAGTCCTTGATCTGCGAATGCCCGTTGCGGAAAAGCACCGGCTGCACCCCCAGCTTGCCCCATTCGGCCAACGCCAACGGGCTGACTTTCGGGTCGTACAACACCGCAGCCGGGGCCGCATGATTGCCGCCATTTTTGCCACTGGTTTTGCCAGCGGTTTTGCTGCCGGTCTTTTTGCTGGCGTTGCCGCCCACGCCTGCCGAGCGCAGAATCGGCACGGTGACGAACCCCGCGGTGAGTATGCCCCGACCATCGCCAAACACCATGCGATCGCCATCGCCATCGACGCCGATCACCACGTCGTATTTATTTTTTTTGCACCAGGTGACAGCCGTGTCCATTTTGCCCTGACTGGTCGGGTTGGGTGAACCAGTCGGAAACGTTCCATCAGGGATCAATCGCATCGGGTGTACCGTCGCCCCAGCCTGCAACAGTGCCCGATACAGCTCCGGCCCAGCCGACCCGTGGTACGCATCCAACACCACCTTCATGCCCCGCAGTGCCCCCGGTTTCACGCCCGCCGCTTCCAGTGAAAAATCAATGTACGCCTGCGTCAGGTCCAGCAATGTCAATGCCTCGCCCTGTTTGGTCGCTGCCTTTTTGGTGGAGTGATAAATTTCACGCACGCGGGTCAAACCACCCTTGGGGCCGCAGTCATAACCAATCGCCTGCACCGTGGGCACGACAAATTTCACCCCGACATACTGGGCCGGGTTGTGCGAAGCCGTGATGCCCAGCCCCATCGTGTTGGGGTGTTTCTGCGACACCCACATGGCGCTGAAGTAACCCTGCGGCGTGCTCACCGGCTCAGGTCGCACAAACACGCGAAAACCCTGCCGCAACGCTTCCTGCACACCCAGGTCCATCACGTGACCGGCTGCGAGCCTTGCGTCCCGTGAAAAACTGATCGTGTCCACCCCCAGTTCCCGTGCGTAAATCAACGTCGCCTCAAACAGCCGGGTGACTTCTGCATCACTGAATTCGCCGGCTTCCCACCGCGCGTCATACACCTTGATCGGGTCCTTCTTCATATCCAACTCCTTCTTGGGTTCTTTTCAACCCCCTCTCCCTCCGGGAGAGTTGAAAACCTCGCCGTGGCGGGGGCAGGGGTGAGGGCGTCTTCTTGGTAATAGTCCGAAATCCGACAGCTTCAACAGCGGGGGCCTCCCGCTCAATTCGAAATTCGAAATCCGACATTCGAACTTCATTTCTCACACCTCCGCTGACCCCAGCGCCGCTGCGCCGGGGCTGGTGCCGATGAACAGTTTGGTCTTGCGCCCGGTTTCACGTTCATATTCCGCTGCCATTGCCAGCCATTTTTCATGCGTCGTTGCATCATCACGCAGCAGCATCGCCACCGTGCCGCCGCTGCCGCCGCCGGTGATTTTTGCGCCGAAAAAACCCTGTGCAGGCCCGCGCTGTTTCACCATCGCCACCAATCGATCCGTCAGCGCATGGCCCAGCCCTGCGTTGTCCGAGTAGCTCTGGTGACTTTCAAACATCAATCCGCCAGCCTCATTCATCAACGCTTCGCCCCGTGCCTGATCACCAGCGTTGACTGAACCCGTCAGCCGGGCTGCCTGTTTGAGCAGTGCAACAAAGCGCATGACCCGCTGCATTTCAAAGACATGGTGATCCGTCCCTGCGCGCACCCGGTAGGTCGTCTCCGGTTTCACTTTTGTTACCGTGTCATTCGTGCCGACGAATTGCTGCAAAAACATTTCGCCGGTCATCGACATCGGCAACTGACCCCGCCATTGGTCCCGATACCGGGTCGCATCGACTCGCGCCAACATGCCCTGCGTCAAATCATCTGCCTGAAGCGTTGACAATATTTTCTGACCCATGAACGAAGCCACCCGAGCATCTGTGTACGGGTCGCCGCTCACTTCATGACTGGCTCCGCTGAACACGCCGACCAACCGATACCCGCGGGGTATTTCCACCTTGCCCAGCACCTGAGCAGGCAAACCATCGCTGCCGGGCTGGCACAAAATTTCCACCATTGCCCCAGCCTCGCCCATGCACGAAGCCACCTGGTCCATCACGCCGCAGGGCGCACCGACCACGTGGTTTTCGACATATTGACAAGCCGTCGCCAATCGCAGCGGTTCGACTGACAACCCCAGCAGGCTCGCACAAGCCGTCATCGTCGCCACTTCAATGGCTGCGCTCGACGACACGCCGCCGCCCAACGGCACATCGCTGTCCAACATGATCGTGATGCCTTTGTTCACGTCCACCGACGCTTGGTCATGCCCGGTGCGTCGCAATTCCCGCAACACCCACCACAGGCAACCCACCGGGTACCGCGCCCATTTGTTGCCCTCATTGAACAACCCGCGCACCGCATGTGGTTCATCGTTCTGTAACGCCGACATCGCCAACATCACCGGCTGATCATTTTGCGCACTGATACACACCACCTGCCCATCATGGCGCTTTTGCACCGCCGCCGCCGCCGCCACTGCAAGCGGCATTTCACACACCAGTGACCCGCTGTAATCCGCGATTCCGCCCATCACGTCCAATCGGCCCGGCGCTCGTGCCACCTGCACCTGCCAGGGCTGAAAATGCACCGATGCCCTCACCCTCGCCAGCAATCGCGGCACCGGTTCAAGGTTCATTAATGTCTGTGGGTTGGTATCAGTCATCAGTGACATCCGATTTGCTTGCTCTGTAGCCCCCTCTCCCTCCGGGAGAGGGCAGGGGGTGAGGGCGTCTTTGTATTTGCTTGTCTATCTTTATTGCAATTGTTTTATTAACCCGTTTGCGCGGGCAGTGGTAACAACACACGATCAATCGCTGCTGCCACCAAACCCTGTGCCCATCGCCTTGGGGCCGCTGCACATTGCACTTCACCAAAGCGTGCCCACATTGCTGAGCGTCGCACAGCCTTGCCCAATGCGTTCATCACCAACTCGGGTAGTTCCGTCAATGCCCCGGTAAATACCACCTGTCGAACCCCCAGCACGTTCATCGCCCCGCCCACCACCACCCCCAGTCCGTCGAGCGCTTCCGCCAACCATGTTTCAACACCATGCGTTTCAATGCGTTTGACCAAGTCCGACCAAGGCGCTATCACCCCGCGACGCCCCGGCATGCTGGCGAGCAACCCCGGCCTTGAGGTCATCGTTTCGACGCACCCCGTTGCCCCGCAACCGCACTTACGCCGATTACCCACCACCGGCGTGTGCCCCAGTTCCCCCGACAAGGGCAGCGACGAAGTAAACAACTGCCCGTTGAGCACCGCAGCCCCGCCCACGCCCGCGCCGACATCCACCAATAAAAAATCACGCTCTTCCGGTTGTGCGGATAAGTGCCCCAGTGCCAGGGCGCGAATTTCCTGCACCAGTTCGACTTCACAACCCCACACATCACGCAGCAACCCCGGTAAATCCGCCTGCTCCAGCCAATGCAGGTTCGGGGCCAGTAATACTTTTTTCTGCTGCTCATCCACCACGCCCGGCACACTTACCATCACCGTCCAAGGCTCGGCACGCGCCAATGATCGTGCCGCTTTACGCAATGCCCTTGACCATTCACCGGGGCTTTGTGGTGTTTCAAATTCAATCGGCCAGTTTTCGCCCATCGGCCCGGCCACCGGCAGTGCCGCCACCCGCGTGTGATGCACCCCCAACTGCACCGCCACGATGCCCGACCGCTGGCGATTGAGCCGTAGGGTGCGCCCCGGTCGCCCCAGTCGCGCATCAGCCTCATGCACGGCTGTCGCCATATCATCCAACCGGTTCATCGGCAGTGCATCGGCTTCCTCCAAAAACCCTGCTTCCAGCAACCCATCGACCACCTTGCCCACCGTCGGCGCACTCAGGCGAATCGACTTGGCCAATTCCGCCCGTGAAGCAGGCCCATGCCGGAGCAGACGGTCAAACACCGCCCGCTCATTGACCTTCCGCATGTTGGCAGGCACACCCTTCATATTAATAAACTTAATTAACTAATTAAAAAAGTCAAGTCACAGGATGAAATAATCAGTGGCGCAAGGATGACGTGTGATTGTTGTGATTTGATGTTTAGCGCGGACGCTTTGCGTCGGCGTTCTGATGAACGATTGGGTGCCTGTGGCATGGCCGCGTGCCACAGCATGATGACACGGTGGGCAGTTAGAATCGACTGCCCACGGGCACCCATTGATTGGTTAGCACCGCGACATATCGCGTTTGAGGTCAAGTTTGCAGTTGGTTTTTCGCGTCCATCGGTGATTTGGGTATGCTAAAGCCATGAGTCAGGACCATGGAATATCCGCACAGATACTGGTGGTGGACGACGAGGTCGAACACGCCGAGGTGATGGCTGAGGCTTTGCGCCGGCTCGGCCATGTTTGCACGATTGTGCATGACCAGCCGACTGCGGTGGAGGAACTCAAACACGGGCAGTTTGACCTGATCGTCACCGACCTGGTCATGGCCGGCGACGAACGGGCTGGTCAAACCGTGTTGGAAACCGCCCGGCTGACCCAGCGCAATGCCGAGACGATCATGGTCACCGCCCATGGCGATGTACCTACCGCCAAGGCTGCGCTGCGCGGCGGGGCGTATGACTTCATCGAAAAACCATTGGACCTGGACACCTTTCGCACCCTTTGCACCCATGCCATCGAAGCCGTGCTTTTGCGCGGTCAGAATGTGCAGTTACAAAAGCAGGTCGATGCGATGTTCGGCATCGAGGGCATCATCGGTCAGAGTCAGGGTATTGCCCGCGTGCTGGGCGTGATTCGACAGGTGGCCCCCTCCACCATACCCGTGCTCATCACCGGCGAATCGGGCACGGGCAAGGAACTGGTGGCCCGGGCGGTGCATGGCAATTCCGATCGCGCCAAAAAGCCGTTCAAGCCGCTGAACTGTGCCGGGCTTACGGCTTCGATTCTGGAAAGCGAATTGTTCGGGCATGTGAAAGGCGCATTCACCGGCGCGGAAAAGGATCGTCAGGGCGTGTTCGAATACGCTGACGGAGGCACACTGTTTTTGGATGAAATCGGCGACATGCCGCTGGACATGCAGGCCAAGTTGTTGCGTGTTCTGGAAAGTGGCGAAGTGGTGCGGGTGGGGTCCAACGAACCCAAACATGTCGATGTGCGATTCATTTCCGCGACCAATCACGACATGGAAAAATTGGTCAAGGACGGACGGTTCCGGCAGGATTTATATTTTCGGATCAAGGGCGTGCATTTGAACATTCCGCCCTTGCGGGAACGACGCGAAGACATACCGGCGATTGTGCGCCATTACATGAGTCAGTTTGCCGGCCAGTTGAAAAAAGCGATTTCGGGTTTCGATGATGAAGCGATGACCGCGATGATGCGTTACGACTGGCCGGGGAACGTGCGGCAACTCATCAATGTGGTGCAGAATATGGTGCTGGTGGCTGAGGGACCGGTGATCGGGTTGCGCGATGTGCCGACGGAGATACGACAGGCTTCGGGAGCGGGCGATCTGCCGGTGGATATCCCTGCGGGCATGAGCCTGGAACAGATTGAAAAACAGGCGATCCGCAATGCCCTGCGTGCCCACAACGGCAACCGGGAACTGACAGCCAAAATGCTGGGCATCGGGGAACGAACGTTGTATCGGAAGTTGAAGGAATATGGTTTGAAGTAGCATGATGTTTCGAATTTTGACAAGCCGGGGACGAGGAACGTTGTGACGAGGGATCGGGTAATGTCGTAGCAGATTGAATATGAGTCATTTACCAACACCACTGGCGTATCGCATCGGACACGGCTGGGATTTACACCGGCTGGAACCGGGGCACAAACTCATTGTGGGCGGCTTGCACCTGGAACATGATCGGGGGTGCGACGCACATTCGGATGGGGATGTGGTGTATCACGCGGTGACGGATGCGATTTTGGGGGCCTTGGGGTTGGACGACATCGGACAACTGTTCCCGGACAACGACCCGAAATGGAAAGGGGCGGACTCGCGCCTGTTTGTGGAGGAAGCGGTGCGACGGATGAACGCAGCCGGGTATGCGGTGGGGAATATTGATGTGACAATCGTATTGCAGAAGCCCAAAATCAGCCCGCACAAGGCGACGATGAAAAACAATTTGGCGCAGTTGCTGGGTGTGACGATTGAGCAGATCAATGTCAAGGGCAAGACGCATGAAAAGGTGGATGCCATCGGCGAAGGCAGGGCGATCGGGTGTCATGTGGTGGTGATTTTGGTGAAGATGTGAGGAAGTGGTCGATCATTGACGCCGAGCCCTTCAGGGCCGGATGACTTAAGTTTTGATGGTGAAATGATCCGGGGCTAAAGCCCTCGGCGTCAGCGTTGGCGTTTCAGCCCTAAAATGGGGATATGAAAGATCGATTTGAACTGGTGTCGCCGATGCAGCCGATGGGCGATCAGCCTGCGGCGATTGATGCGCTGGCGCAGGGTATCACGCAGGGGCAGAAGTACCAGACGCTGCTGGGCGTGACCGGGTCGGGCAAAACCTTCACCATGGCCAACGTGATTGCGAAGGTCAATAAACCCACGCTGGTGATCAGTCACAACAAAACCCTGGCGGCGCAGTTGTACGAGGAATTCAAGGAGTTGTTCCCGAATAACGCGGTGCATTATTTCGTCAGCTATTACGACTACTACCAACCCGAAGCTTACATCCCGCAGCGGGACATTTACATTGAAAAGGATTCGTCGCGCAACGATGATTTGGATCGTCTTCGGCTGGCGGCGACCAGTGCTTTGGTGAGTCGGAAAGATGTGATTATTGTTGCCAGCGTGTCGTGCATTTTTGGGTTGGGTTCGCCGGATACTTACAAGAAGTCGGTGATCAGCCTGGCGGTGGGGCAGGCGATTGATCGGCAGGATTTACTGGTGTCGCTGGCGGACTTGCAGTACACCCGCGCGGAGGTCGATTTCAAACGCGGGACGTACCGGGTGCGGGGCGATGTGGTGGAACTGCATCAGGCGGGCGATGAACTGGCGTATCGCATCGAATTTTTCGGCGAAGAGATTGACAACCTGGCGCTGATCAATCCACTGACGGGCGAAATCGTGCGCAGTGAGATGCAGATTTTCATTTACCCCGCGGTGCATTACGTGCTGCCCCCGCAACAGATCGAAAAGGCGGCAGCGTCGATCAAGGAGGAACTGGAAAAACAGGTGCTGCATTTCAAGCATGAGGGCAAATTGCTGGAGGCACAACGACTGGCAGCACGGACCAAGTATGACCTGGAAATGATTCAGGAAGTGGGGTTTTGTCAGGGGATTGAGAATTACTCGAGGCATTTGGATGGAAGGCCGCCGGGGGCAAAACCGTACACGTTGCTGGATTATTTCCCGGATGCCACCAGCGGGGAGTATCAGGGGGATTATTTGTGGCGGACGGTGGAGAACCCGGAGGGAAGTGGCCCAGTGGAAGAAGAAGGAAGTGGTCGAGTGGTCGAGTGGTCGAGTGGTCGAGTGAAGGAATCGGAAAATTCGAAATTCGACGGCTTCAACAGCGGCGTTAGCCGCTCAATTCGAAATTCGAAATTTTCCGGCCACTCGGCCACTTCTTCATGGCTGCTCATGATTGATGAAAGTCACGTGACGGTGCCGCAGATGCGGGCGATGTATTTCGGGGACAGGCATCGGAAGGAGACGCTGGTGAGTCATGGGTTTCGGTTGCCCAGTGCGCTGGACAATCGGCCGTTGAGGTTTGAGGAGATTGAAAAGAGTTGGCCGCAGGTGGTGTTTGTGAGTGCGACCCCCGGGCCGTATGAATTGGAAAAATCGGGTGGCGCGGTGGTGGAGCAGATCATTCGCCCGACGGGGCTGGTCGATCCGCCGATTGAGATCAGGCCGGCTGCCAACCAGGTGCCCGATTTGATCAAGGCGGCGCAGGAACGAGCAGCCAAGGGGCAACGAACGTTGGTGACGACTTTGACTAAGCGTTTGGCGGAGGATTTGGCGACGTTTTTGGAACAGTCGGGTTTGAAATCGCGGTACATGCACAGTGAGATTCAGACGCTGGACCGGGTGGAGATATTACGGGAATTGCGTGAAGGGCAGTATGACGTGTTGGTGGGCGTGAATTTGCTGAGGGAGGGATTGGATTTGCCGGAGGTGGCGCTGGTGGCGATCATGGACGCGGACAAGACGGGGTTTTTGCGCAGTGCAACGAGTCTGATTCAGCAGATCGGCAGAGCAGCCCGCAACATCGACGCACAGGTGATTTTGTATGCTGACACCGTCACCCCGGCGATGGCAAGGGCGATGGATGAAACCCAGCGACGTCGCGCCAGGCAGCTTGCGTTTAATGAGGAACATGGCATCACGCCGAAAACGATTGTCAAGGAAATTCGCCGAGGGATTGAGTTGGAGGTCAAGGCTCAGCGCACGGTGCGCGATGCGGTGGGGGTGAAGGAGGAGGGCGAGTTCGACCGGGAAGCGTTCATTGCGGAGTTGGAGAAGGAAATGATCGCGGCAGCGGAAGGGTTGTTGTTTGAGAAGGCGGCCTTGCTGCGCGACCGGATCAAGGAGTTGAAGGCAGCACCGCAGATCGGGGCGGTGTCGGAACTGGACCCGGAGCGAAAGGTGGGACCGAAGCCGGGCACGCCGGGGTCGCGGGTGGTGCGCCGGAGTAAGGCGAAGAAGTGGCGGTGATGTGGGTATTTCGAAGGTCGAATTGCGAATTTCGAATTTAGCGGAAAGATTTCAAAAAAGTGAAAACCGTCATGAACATGGGCAAAGCGCAAAGAGTTGGTGTTGACGCGGTGCGAGTTGCAGGGTCGGTATGATGGTGGTAGAGCAATTTGCGTCATAAACGAGCCAGCCTGTACCCCCTCTCCCTCCGGGAGAGGGTGGCCGAGTCGGCGAGGCCGGGTGAGGGCGCGATGCTGAAAAAGCCATCAATCAAAGGGTTTTCAAATACCAGGCACGCCCTCACTCTAACCCTCTCCCGGGGGGGGAGAGGGGACGAAACAAGTCACACTGTGGGTCAAATAATTACGCAAATTACTCTAATCACGGCAGCGGGTTGGTGATATCATCCGGCCCTGCCCCCGGTGGGCACGGCGTCATGAAAAGCGCGTGTTGGTCGCACAAGGTAGTCATAAGTTATTCATACTATGAAGAAGAAACATTACGTGGGGTTTGGGTTTGGGCCGATTCAAAGTGGTTTGCTGTTGCTAGAGGCATATCAGTCGGGCAACTTTGATCGATTCACCGTGGCGGAGATTGACCCGGCGCTGGTGGCACAGGTCAATGGCAACGGGGGTTGTTATGCGGTGAACGTGGCGGAGCCGAGGGGGATACGAACGGTGCAGGTGTGCGGGGTGACGATGCTCAACCCCAGGCGGGCGGAGGATCGGGCGGCGCTGGTGCAGGCGATTCGTGAGGCGGATGAATTGGGGACGGCTCTGCCGAGCGTGAAGTTTTATGCGGGGGATGCGGCCAGTGTGGTGGCGCTTTTGAGCGAGGCGTTGCAGGGCCGGGGCGGGGCAAAACCTCAGATCATTTACACGGCGGAAAACGATACCCATGCAGCGATGAAGCTCACGGCTCATTTGCGTGAAAAGTTGAGTGAGGTGGATTTACGGTCGTTTCAGGCGATCGACACGGTGATCGGGAAGATGAGCGGGGTGATCAGCGAGGCGAAGGAAATCGAGCAACTGGGTTTGACGCCGATGACACCGAGTTCGGGCAAGGCGGTGTTGGTGGAGGCGTTCAATCGGATTTTGATTGAGAAGGTGCGGTTGCCGGGGGTGAAGCATGGTATTGGGGTGTTTGAGGAAAAAAGTGATTTGATGCCGTTTGAGGAGGCGAAGTTGTACGGGCACAACGCGACGCATGCGTTGATCGGGTATTTGGTGCACGAGCGAGGCGTGGCGACGATGGCGCAGGCAGCGGCGCATGAGGATGTCATGACGATTGCGCGTCGGGCGTTTTTGGAGGAGGCAGGGACGGCCTTGTGTCGGAAGTATGGTGCAATGGGTGATGCGCTTTTCACCCCGGCGGGTTTTGCGCAGTATGTCGATGATTTACTGGCACGGATGGTCAACCCTTATTTGAACGATCGGGTGGACCGGGTGATTCGTGACCCGCAGCGGAAGCTGGGTTGGAATGATCGGTTGTACGGGTCGATGCGTTTGTGTTTGCAGCAGGGGGTGCAGCCGAGGAACATGGCCAAGGGCGCAGCGGCAGGGGTTCGATTTTTACTGGGGCGTGAGCCGGGCAGTCGGGCTGAACTGGCCGAGTCATTGCGAACCCTTTGGGGCGCGGCTGCGGAAGCGGACATGGCGGAACAGTTGATTGAATTGACGTGGTGTTCGATGGGGTGATTGCGGCGCTAACTCTCGGTGGTGAATATTGATTTTGCTCCAAGGAGTTGCACGTGAATCAGACAGCGATGTTGGATGCGGTGGTGGCGGGGCACATTTGCCTGGACCTGTTTCCGACCTTTGTGGAGACCACAGCCTTGCGCCAATTTTCACCGGGGGCGCTGTACAAGGTTGGCCCGGCGCTGCGATCGACCGGTGGCGCAGTGGCCAACACGGGTTTGGCATTGCATCGGTTGGGTTTGAAGACAGCCCTCATGGGCAAGGTGGGGGACGATCTGTTTGGCGATGAGATCATGCGCTTGCTGCGGGGGCATGACGAAAAACTGACACGTGGGATGAAGTTGAGCAGGGGGGAAGCGAGCAGTTACACGGTGGTGATCAGTCCGCCGGGGATTGATCGGACTTTTTTGCATTGCAGCGGTTGCAACGACACGTTTACCAGTGCGGACTTGAATGAAGCGGTGCTGAAGCAGGCGCGATTGATGCACTTTGGTTATCCGCCGTTGATGCGGAGCATGTATATCGAGGGTGGGCGTGAGTTGACGGGGTTGATGAAGCGGGGGAAGGGTTTGGGTTTGACGACGAGTTTGGATTTGGCGCTGCCGGACCCGGGGTCGGAGGCGGGTCAGGTGGATTGGCGGGGGGTATTGGAAGGGGTGTTGCCGTGGGTGGACGTGTTTACGCCGAGCTTGGAGGAGTTGCTGTTCATGTTGGATCTGCCACGCTGGCAGCAATTGATGAACAAGGGGCGGATCGATTTGGCACGTGATGTGACGCTGACGATGTTGGACGAACTGGCGATGAAGCTGATCGGCATGGGCACGGCTGTGGTGATGATCAAGCTGGGCGATCAGGGAGCGTATGTAAAAGTGAGTGACGATGCAGGGCGATTGCAAAAAATGGGTCGAGCGCAGCCCGTTGATGTGAAAGGTTGGGCGGGGGTGCGGGCGATGTCGGCTTGTTTTGCGGCGAAGCTCGTGGGTACGACCGGTTCGGGTGATTGCACGATCGCAGGGTTTTTGACGGGGTTGCTCAAGGGGTTGTTGCCGGGCGAGGCACTGGAACTGGCCACGGCTGTGGGGGCGTGCAGTGTGGAACAGGCGGATGCGACCAGTGGTGTGCCGAGGTTGGATAGGGTGGTGGAACGGATGCAAAAGGGTTGGAAGCGACTGCCCAGTGGTGTGAAGTGAGCGGGGCGAAGTGATGAAAAGTTGGGTCAGGTGATGAGGCAAGTGATTGATGTTTTCGAAAAGGGTGATGTCGCCTTGATACTTCAGCCGTTAGAATGAAATGCTTTCCCCCCGCGGGGCTACGGAGATTTTGCGCATGGCTGGTCACAGTGCATGGAAGAACATCAAGCACAAGAAGGCGGCGGCGGATGCCAAACGCGGCAAGGCCTGGAGCAAATGTGTACGTGCGATCATCATGGCGGCCAAGGCGGGCGGAGGCGACCCGGATGCCAACATCAGTCTGCGTGCCGCGATCGATGAGGCTCGGTATCACAACGTGCCGCGGGACACCATCGAAAACGCCATAAAAAAAGCCACCGGCGAACTGGGCAAGGACAATTACGAAGCGGTGATTTATGAGGGGTACGGGCCGGGGGGCGTGGCCATTCTGCTGGAAATTTACACCGACAACCGCAATCGCACCGCGCCGGAGGTCAAGGCGATTTTCGACAAGAACGGGGGCAACCTTGGTGCCAAGGGTTGCGTGTCGCACATCTTTCAAAGCGTCGGTCAGGTGATGGTGAACAAAGCGGGCGCCAGCGAGGAAGCGATCATGAACGCAGCCTTGGAAGCCGGCGCCAATGATGTGGTGGAGGAAGGGGAACTTTGGCGCATCGACACCCCGGCCAACCTGACCAATCAGGTGCGCAAAGCGCTCGAAGCAGCGGGCTTTAAGGTTGAGTCAGCGGCCATGACCATGCTGCCCAATCAAACCGTCACCGTCACCGGCGACATCGCGCAAAAAGTGGTGTCGCTGGTGGAGGCATTGGATGACAATGAGGATGTGCAGAAGGTACACGCCAACTTTGAAATACCCGATGCGGAATTGGCGGCCTTGCGGTGAATTCGTGAGGCAATGCTGAATTTCGCCCGGACGTAAAGTTCAGGCCTGATGCGAGCGGGGCGTGGCATCAAGGTGACGATCATGCAGCGATGGACGGTGCATTTTGCCGGGCATGTGCAGGGCGTGGGGTTTCGTTATACCACCCAGCGAATCGCGCGCGGGTTTGCGGTGAGCGGATTTGTGCGCAACCTGGACGATGGTCGTGTGCAACTGGTGGCCGAGGGCGACGAAAAAACATTGCACGATTTTGTGGCCGCGATTCAAGAGCAGATGCGCGATTACATTCATGACACCGGAAAAACCGTCAGCCCGGCCACGGGTGAGTTCGCCCGCAGCGGTTTTGTGATTCGGCATTGATGATGGTCAGGCTCAGAGCCACGAGCGGAAGCGCGTGGTACTTTGAATAATCAAGCACCATTCACTGTCGCCACCGGTGGTCGCGGCGCTGAGTCATACGATCCAGGGAGAGGGGGCGGAGAGCCTGATTGAGTCAACAACGGGAGTCGTGTCAGTGAATCAACAGGGGCCACGGGTTTCGGTGGTGATGCCGTATCGCAACCCCGGACGGATGTTCGAGGGGTGTTTGCGCAGCCTGCTGGCTCAGACGCATCGCCACCTGCAGCTGATTTTGGTGGACAACGGCTGCACGGATGGCAGCCCGGCTTTGGCGCATCAGTTGTTTGATTCAAGTGGGTTGGAGGTGGTGCATTTGCAGTGTGCAACGCCGGGGCAGAACGCAGCGATGTTGATGGGGTACTCACGGGTGACCGGTGATTATTTTCAGTGGATGGATGCCGACGACCAGTTGCACCCACGGAAGATGGAGTTGCAAGTGAAGGCTTTGCAGGCGCAATCAACGTATGACATTGCCTATGGTGATTGGCAGTGGCGGATGCACAGTTCGGATGGTCAGCCGGTGGAGGTGAGTTTTCGTGCCGGGCAGTACGATGATTATTTGAGTCAGCAGTTGCTGGGTAACTGGCGTCCGCCGATCAGTTTTTTGTTGCGTCGGGCAGCAGCGGATCGGTTGTTTCAAATGGGTGCGTGGGACGCAAAGGTCAACATCAACACCGACCGCGTTTATTTCACCCTGGCAGCCCTGATCGGTCTGCGTTTTTTACATGTGCCCGATTCAGGGGTGACCTATTTCACCTGGAACGATCAGCAGATCACACGCAAAACCAGTCATGCCGTGCGCATCGGTCACCTGCAACAGTTTTATGCGCAGATGCGAAACATGGTGAGTGAAGGTCATGCGACAGCGTTGTCCGCGAAGCAGGCGGAGTGTTTGCAGGATGATCATGCGCGCTGGAAGCTGCGACCCTGTCGGGTGGAGCAGAAGGGCGATGAATATCAGGTGAAATTGCAATCGACCGCTGATCAGAGCGACGCGATGATGCTACCTGCTGCGACCTGGTTGCCGATCAGTGGGGTGCAGGCGCGCATCATGGCTTGTTTACCCGATGAACCGGAACCGATGCACAACGAACATCAGGCCCGGGCGGTGGGTCAAATGCTTTGGCGACGGGCATCGATGCAGCATCTGCGCAGCGATGGCGGCGTTGATTTTGTGGCGACGCGGCGCAAGCTGGAAAAATTGGTCGGGCTGGACGCAGATCGGGCGGATCGTTTGCCGGAGGATGTGATTGAAGGCGAAGCGAAACAGGTGCGCTGGTTTTTGGAGAATGGGCCGTTGTACGTGCCGATGCTGGCGGAGATGCGCTTGGCGATTCGACGTGAGTTGACCCGGTTGCGGGAAATGGGGTTGATGCGTGTGGTGCCGGTGTGAAAAAGTGCAAAGATAATTTCGAATTACGAATGTCGGATTTCGAATTATCAGAACCAAGCCGAGTACGAGCGGCTTTGCCGCGAGGGATCGGGTATTCTGCTTGGTGAATCGGTGAGTCAGTGAATTGGTGACTCGAACCGAACGGTCTGTGCGCTGACCGATCAATTCCTTCGACCAGACGCGATCAATCGCGGCGCTAACTTCAAGCGCCGACGCAAAGCGTCCGCGCTAAACATTATGAATGACTCGGTCACTTCTTCAGATACCCAAGTCCTCGTCACTGCGTTCCTCGTCCTTGGCTTGGTTCTTAAAATTCGAAATCCGCTTCACGCTGGCGTGATGGTTTTGGCGCTGATGATTTTCGGTGCGGTGGCGGGGGTGCCGTTGCGTTTATCTTTGAGCGGGGTCGCTGCCAGTTTATCGACCACTTCGAGGCCTTGAATCACTTTGCCAAAGGCGGTGTATTCGCCGTCGAGGTGTTGGCAGTATTCACGGGTGAGGCAGATGAAAAACTGGGAGCCAGCGGAGTTGGGGTCAGCCGAGCGAGCCATGGAGAGCACGCCTTTGTCGTGCTTGCGATCATCGAATCATCAGAACCCTCGGCCCGGTCGGCTGAAGTTTCGGCTGGCGTCGTCGAGCACCAGCACCCAATCCGGTCCCTCGGCGGTGGGGGGGTGGAACTCATGATGGCCGACGGAGCGCTCGACGGTATTGATCAGCCGTGCGGCACCGGTGCGCGGGTCGTACCACCAGGCGTTGATCAGCGTACCGGTCAAAAGCGCCAGGTTCACGGTGATCTTTGCATAGCAGGGGACATAGAACATCGCATAGCTGCCTTCGCTGTCGCGCGTGGCACGAACGTGCATGCTGTCGTGATTGTTTTTGGAAACCACCAGCGACTGATCGGGTATGCGGTTCACATAAGGGCGCGATTCCAGCAAAGCTCGGCCGTGCTGCATATGTGAGGCACCGGGCAGGTTGAGTGCCTCGATCCATTCACGTCGGCAGAGGCTGATGGTTTTGCGACGACGCACCCAGAATTGCCAGATCGGATGGCAGCCGTAGGTATGGCCACAGGCCCCGGCGAATGTGGCCCAGTAGAAGGCTTTGCGACAGTCGTAGGCTTCGAGGTAGCCGTTATCGAGTTTGAAGGAGGCCGGGTGATCTTCATAGCCCGGTTCGCCGTCGAGCACGGGTTTGGTGGAGGTGGTTCGATTCCAGTCACGGGTGATCAGCGCATAGTTTTCGGTATTGCGACGATGACCGCTCTGCCACATGTGAAAGTCCAGCCAGGGTTCGTCGGCAAAGTACATACTGGAACTGCTGTCGGCTTTGGGGTGATAGGTGATCAGGTTGGCTCCGCCATCGCCTTCGCGCAGACCAGCCCCCATGGCGATGACGACCTCACGTTGCAACTGGTTTTCGATGTGTCGGTCGCCGCCGAGAATCCAGATCACGCCCGCATCACGATATCGCTGCCCCAGCCAGCGACCGTAAGCTCGAGCGACATCGGGGTGATCGAAAAGAACCGGGCCAAAGCCCCAGGCGTTGTTCCATTTGTCGCCCCAGGTGGGCAACATGCCGATGCGCAGGCCATACGCGGCGGCGGTTTGAACCACCCAGTCAACATGCTGCCAGTAGTCTTGGTTGGGCAGGGCGGGGTTGTGATTTTGAAAGGGTACATGGCCGTAGGCATTGGGTTCATTCAGGCCGTTAAGCTCAGCCAGTGCGACCGCCTGAATGACGGTGAAACGCTTGGCACAGCGATCGGCCAGATAGCGGAGGGTATCCTCGCGGTCCAGCCGATGGAATAACTCCCATGCGGTGTCCGCCAGGTAAAAAAAGGGGGTTTGATCAGCTTCGTGAACAAGGTAGCGTTTGTTTTCACTGACGACAATACGTTTGAACAACGCAGGCACTGGTAACTCCTGTTGCCAAGTGGAGGATTATTAAAAATCACTCTCTACCAAAGAGTGGTAGTGTTTTTAGAACCATTAAGTATAAACCAGTTTTAAGGAAGGCCGTTGTCTTTGGGGTACCAAAGTTTGTTGAAGCTGAATCGTTGACCAGTCGGAAAGTAGTTTCGATCCACCTGATTGCGGGCCATGGTCTGGGCATGACCATCGTAGTAAAGGAGATTGATATTACCATTATGACGGTAAGCATTGCGCAAATTAGGATTGGAAACCACAAACTCAGTGGTATATACCATGGAATTAGGCGCGTTGGTCTGCCAACTTATTGCATCTGAAAACATGAAAGAAGCGGAGGGACTGACCACATCACCGGGCTTGGTATAGGTCCATGCGGGATATGGATCATTCGTCCAAGTCAGCCCGGAGATGTGGTAATCGTAGGAGAGATGCATTAGCCAGCAGAGCGGTGAGTGTGGTGAGTAGGGCGGTGGTCATGATGACTTTCGATCCTGCTGACATTTCTTCCTCCTTTAAGAAAAAATGAGACATAGCCGTGCAACGATTACGGATTGATTGGGGTGCGATGGGTCGAGGGTTCGGCGACGGAATTGCCGGGTTTGAGTTGGCAGAGCAGCCGGGTGTTGGAGGGAACTTTTTCCCCGCGTGCCAGCAGGGGCGCCAATTCAGCAATGCGTCTGCCCATGTTGTAAAGCGGGATTTCGACGGTGGAAGGGCTTAGGCCGGCAAACCAGGCGTTGGCTTCGGGGGATTGGTCGATGGCCACCATGGAAACATCCAGCGGAACGCGCCAGTTCATGCGTTGCAGAGCCATGCCGGTGGCACGAACGACCTTGGCGCTGCCGGAGATGATGCCGGTGGGCTGTAGCATGCTGATCTGCTCGCCATAGCGTCGCACCTCGGTTTCCAGCGCAGCCTGATCGGGGGATTGCACATCCACCCAGACCACATTCCAATCACCGGGCTTGATGCCGTGTGCCTCGGCCAGTTGCTTGAAGGCTCGCATACGCTCAAAGGTGAAGGGCAGGGGATCGGTGGGCAGAGCGAGCATGATTCTGCGATGGCCATGTTCCAGCAGATGGTCCACCGCCAGGCGGATGGCTGAGTCGTTGTCTTCCAGCAGAACGGTGAAGTCCAGGGTGCTGAATTTGGTGCCGGTGCAGATGATGGGGATGTTGAGTCGCTGGGCGTCCCGCATGGAAAGCACTTCGGAAATATCGCCGGCGGTGAAGACGATGACATCCGGTCTCTGTCGGCGGAGCTTGGCCAACACGGTGTCAGGTTCAGGGCGACTGGTGCTGATGAGTTCGACCGTGATGTGATTGTCGATGGCGTGATCGCCGATGCCACGGAGGATTTCGGGAGTGTACCAGTTGGTGACCTGAAACTGCGTGGGTTGCGGGTCCCAGAAGACGACCACAGCCATGCGAATGGTTTGGACGCCCAGTGGAACGGATGGTTGATTGTCATCTTCGGGCAGTTGGCCGCCTTCGAGCATGATGCGTGGGCCGACGAAAGTGCCTCGACCGACCTGCCGGTTGATCCAGCCTTCTTTTTGCAAAAGGGTCATGGCCCTGCGGATGGAGGATCGGCTGAGGTTGAGTCGTTTGGACAATTGGGCATCGGTCATCAACGGCGAACCGACGGCTGGACGGTTGCTCAAAAGAAAATGACGAAGCTGCCGACAAAGCCCTTCGGTCACCCCCCGCGGCGGAAGCTTTTCATCCAGTTGGAAAGTGCTGTTGGCCAAAGTGTTTCACCTAAAATGGATATTGTTCACAAGATGAACCAACTGATATAAATATACACCCATGATGGTTGCCTGTCAACCGTAAAATGAAGTAATATTGGCAATATTTGCCTGATTCGACGAATATGGCTCAATGGCGGTTGGTATGAGCCATTTCGATTCACAGCCGCGCCCCCGGGCTGGGTGAATAAAGCCGTCGATGACATCGGCGGTTGGTGCTACCCGCTGATATTGCCAATCAATGGTTCCATGAAGACGGCGGATACCATCCGCCGCTTTGTCAAACCCACCGCTGAGGGTGGCGACACCCCAGCGGTTCTTGGTTGATCAAAGAACCACTGGCTTCCGCTCGTGGCTCTGAGCTACACCGGACATCAAAATCGTATCAAGGCTCAAAGCGGATGCGTCGGATTTGGATGCCGGCTTTTTTCGAGGGCAGCACCTGGAACTGCAAGTTGAAGCCGGTCACTTCCAACGACTCTTCCGCATCCACCAGTGCCCGCATCGGAATGCGTACCGTCTGCCAGGTTTGGGGGTCTGAATCGATGATCGCCTCATCGGGCGTGAAGCGTCGCAGGGGTATGAATCGGCGTTTGAAGCTTTCATGATTGCCCGACAGCAGCACCTGGGTGAGGTGGCCGCCCAGATGTTCCCCCCATTCGTCTTCGAGGCCGTTGACTTCGAAAACCAAAGTTCCCTGTTTACCCATGCCCACGGGCAGGGCGATCGGGGTTTTACCTTCCAGCCGAGCGGAGCACCAATTGACGGACTTCGGCCCCAGGGCAATGCGCCAGACACCCTCAACGATAACGGACTTGGCATCGGTGTTGTGGGTGCTTATGGTCCAACCTTTGGGGGCGTTGTCCATCAATATCGGAATCGCTGCCCCTCGGCCTGCGGTGGGCAGAGCAGCGGCGGACGATGGCGTGGTCTTTGCGGCATCTTCGGACCAGCGTTCGGCAGTCATGGCCACGATGATCGGCACGATACCGCCGTTGGCGGACACAATGTCGATGGTCGTCACCGCCTTGTGCGGTTGGGGGTTTTCCCAGCGCCAGGCAAACAGTCCCCGGCCCTCGGAATTGATCCATGCGGGACGACAGACCTGATCCGGGTCGGACCGATTCGGGTTGTACCAGTCACCAATTTCGACCCTGCCGCGAATCGGAATGATCGTCGATGAGCCGTCGGCATGATTGAGCACATATTGGAAGGCATTGCCGGTCGAGGTCCAGGCGCTGGCGTGCAGGAAATAAAGTGCTTTCACCTGAGCCTGCACCTGAATGCCGGTGACTTTTTCGGGGACATTGCGCATGTTTTTGGAGGCCAGTACGATGCAGGCGCGTTCCTGATTGTGATCCCAGCGAATGATTTCGAAGGGCACGCCCAGCATCATGTGCCGACCCCACTCCAACCCGCGCAGATGATTGGCCCCCTGATCCGTCCATCCGCCTTTGCCGTCACCGGGAACCGTGTCGTAAAAGTGACGATTGGCCACATTACGCAGGTCCAGCGGCATGGCCTGTTCGAGGTTGATCGGATAGCTGAACTGTTGTTTGAGGGCACGGGCACGCTGGGCGGCGGCATGTGCTTCCAATGTTTTTTGTCCCTGCACCAGGGCATCGTTCCAGCTTTGTTCCTTGAGTGGGCCGAAGCGACCCGCCAGGGTTTCACGCGGACCACTGATCACGACATGACGTGTGCCCGGTTGCAGCGTCAGCAGAATCTGACCATCCCTGACTTCATGGATGACGCCCTCCAGCGGATTGACCATCATCGCATCAGCGCTCATCGATTCCCCGGCGAAGCGCACCATCATCGGCGTACCTCGGCGATTGAACATCAGGTAACCGCTCAGACCCTCACGGTGAGCCGGATGAATTTCGATGCCGTAGGCCGGTTCGCCTGAATCGTATTGCAGGACGTTGCAGGCAGGTTTGATGCCCTGTTCATCCAGCAGTTGACGCAACACCAGACGCAATTCTTCGCGTTGCATCTGCGCTCCGAAATAAATGATTCGACCCTGACCGTGTTTGCGTTCAAGGATGGCCGGGTGCGCACCGGTGCGTGCCAGGGTTTGCCAGTCGGCGTCATGGGTGAGCCGGCGGTAGGGCTTGGTTTTGACGTTCAGCCCGGCGAATTCCATCGGCGTGACCTCGGCGTTCACCGGTTCACCCAAACGCAGCCCCAGCGTGTTTTCAAAGTCGGTGGGTTGGCCGTATTCATTGAGTTGCAGTGCTTCCAAACCCAGCACCAGCGTGCCGCCCTGATGCACGAAATCGAGCAGTTTTTCGCCTGTGCCTTCATAGACGGCGTCCACCCCGGCGGCGACGATGACACGGTATTCACGCTGACGATTTTCCAGCAATTGTTCTTCGAGAATCACGTCCATCGGAATGTGGCCGTATTCGAGTGCCTCGGCATAGGCCATGACAAAATCATGTTGCGGTTGGCCGGTGACAAACGCCAGGCGCTGGGTGGGGAACGAAACCATCACCGCCACATCACGCTGCACGCCGCGCTCACGGGGAAAGAAAAGGTCGCCGACTTTGAGCATTTCCTCTTTGGCGGCCATCATGCCGGTGAGCGACCGTGTGGGCACGCCGTAGGGGTTGAGCATCAGCCAATGGAAGCGTTCGGACAAGCGTGTGCCGGCTTGGGCACCGTGCTGTTTCCATTCCGCGTCCCACGCCCGCCTGCTCCACTTGAACACGAACGAGGCGTTGAGTCCGCGTGCCATCTGCGTCCAAAGCTGATCACGATACGACTCGAAGGTTCGACCCATGTAGGTTTCGCCATCGTGTATCGGCTTGCCCCTTGCGATGCTGCGATAGAAGTGACCTTCCAGCATGTCCGCTCCGCCCGTGGTGGTGGAAATGGCGTTGAGCACCTTGCTGAGTTTGTATAGGTTGACATTGTCCTGCGGCACATGTCGCCAGCGCATCGGCTGCACACACATGCGCACATCCGGGTCCGGGTCGGTTGCACGAATGGTTTGCACGCCCAATTTGCAGATATCGACGAACACATCCTCCATGAACTTGTGCCACTCCACGAACAAGCCGATGTTCTGGGTGAAGTTTTCAAACCCGCTGACTTCTTCAAACGATTGATAGTTGGCTTTCCATGCCTGGTTGAGTTTGTCGATCGAGCCGAACTGCGCTTGCAAACGCTGGGCGAACAGTTGACGGTTGTAGGGACTGGGGTCGTTGTACGCCGGTTCGTTGAACAGTTCATAGACAAACGGTTTGCCGCCGAGTTTGCGCACCGATTCCACCGCCTCGCGCCACATCGCTTCATACGCAGCCCTGCCTTTGGGATGCGTCACACTGTAGGCCACCCAGTGATTGCCTGTGCCCTGAATGCCCCCGGCGTTGAACATCTCCGGCGCAAGCTTGTCACGGTGCGGCCACAGCGCGCCCTGCGACCACACCGCTCCCGTGCAGTCCACGTACAACGGCAAACGCGCCTGCTGCACATAATTGCGATGAGCTGCCAGTTCCTCCGGCTGCAATTCCCGATGCGTGAATGAAGGTATGTATGACTTCATCCAATGCACCGTCGCACTCACCCCCATCACATCAAACCCCAAACGTTGCGCGGTTTCGTAAGTTGGCGGTGTTTCGTAAAGCCATTTGAGGGAATCGGGGTAGCCGGGCGTGGGCAGCATGAAATTGGCGTGAATGGCTTCGTAACTGATCTGCCCCAGTAAATAGCGCGGCTCGCCATTGAGGAGAAAATGACCTTCGGGGGCCACGGTCAATGTTGGATCAGGCGGTATGAGCACCGGGGGTTTGAGTTCGTGAAATTCGGGGAACAAAGCTTTGGGTTCCGATTGTGCGCAGGTGGATGGCGTCCGGAAACAGATCATCAGCGCCATGCAGGCAAACATTGCCAACAGCGTCGTGACCGGCGGCTCAGCGTGTGTCATGCTACGAACCGGCGCAGGCGGATTTGGATACATCATCGCAGACACCCTTTCATGCTTGGACCATGGAAACCAGATTGGCAAGTGAAATGACGAATTCACGACAGTCGCTGGGGATCGTGAATCGGTGAACGCAAAGTTGGTTTTGTGATCGAACACCCAGGCTGAATGTCACCGCCCGTTGCCAGGGGGTGTCCAGTCGAACCTGAATCGACTGGTTGTGTACCTGCCACTGAGCGATTTCAACACCACCGCCGGACAGATGCAGATCCGTGCCCAATAGCACATGATCGAGGTTGGCAGAAGGGCACAAACGCAGCACCCGGCAACCGTGGGCCGGCACCGTGATGGTCATTGCATCGTTGCGGGCAAACTCCCCCAGAAATCGCTGCGTGTGCATTTCAAACACGGCCCACTGATCGTGCCGGGGCAGTTGGGCGATGTCCGCCAGGCGCACCATTTCATCGCCTGGCGTTTCCGCCCAGTTGCACAGCGTCAGCGTCCACCAGGGCTTTAAACCCACGGCACGGGGAGCAATCGACGTCAGAAAGCGCGTCGGGCATACCGGGTGGTTCCAATCGAGAATTTTGGCCGGCGTGTTGATCGACGGAATCACCAGGCGCAGCAATTCCCTGCGGTCCTCATCCAACTGCGGAAAATGTTCGCTGATGCAGACGATGCCGCCGCCCAGATACTGATTCGCCGTGATGGTCAGGGCTTCTTCATCCGTGAACGCCCCCTGTGATAAATGCGCAAATTCCGTCCGACCGCGAAACGGCTCACTGCGACGACGCAGTTGCAGGGCATCCGGGTCGGTGTGCCACCAGCGTCGGGTCCAGGCCCGAAAAACATTCTGCTTGATGCGCACCAGGTAACCGGGCTGTTGCGGATCAGGCTCGTGCCATCGCCCTTTGACATCACTGCCCACCCGTTGCCCGTCCGCCAGCCTCAGGCTGCCTTCGTACAAGCCCCCGCAGGCCAGTATGTACGCATCTTCTCCCACCGCTTTACGCACCAGTTCCATTCCCAATCGGTACGCCTTGGCGCGGTTGAACGACCGATCGTAAAAACAGATGGCCGGGTTGTTCACCAGCGCACGCAAAAAATCAAACTTGTGACAAACATAACCCCATGCCCGCAACCGTTGGTACATTTCCCGGAAATATTCCGCCGCATACGGACTGGTCGGATCGATCACCCCATATTCAAGGTCGCTGCGTGCCGGGTTTTTATAGGCAAACAATACCCGCTCACCCGTAAGCGTTCGAGCCGCCAGTTCAGGGTGTTCCTTGAGCACCGGGGCATCGCCGGCAATCACAAACGGGGCGGTCCAAATCCCCGGCAGCAAACCCGCCGCCTTGATCTGATCCGCTGCATGTTGCATGCCCGAAGCAAATCGTTCGCCGGCGTTCCAACTGCCAAAGCAGTCCATCCAGCCGTTGTCGATCAGAAACACATCCGCAGGGAAACGATTGCGCTGATAGGCTGACAAATCGTCGCACAAATCCTTTTCCGTAAAATCCAGCCCGTAAAAATACCAACTGCAAATCATCGTCGGTGCAGGCCCCAGCCTCGGCCGGGCACCCAGCCCTGTGACCTTTTCCACCAAATCCCCAAAACGCTCGATCATCGCCCCCGGCTCATCGCCCGACCACGTGGCGATCCAGTGCGTCGCGATCGATTGGCCCGGCTGCAACAACAACCGGTCAAACTCACCAATCACCCGCAACTGCAATTCACCATGCTGCGCACCCGCAGACATGGTTTCAATTCGGCTCAAATGCTCCGTCTGCCCCAACACCGCCAGGGCGTGCATGTTCGCATCGCTGTCGGTCTGTGACACCAGAATCAACGCCTCCGATTTCACCGGCGTTTGGGCCGACGAATCATCCCCCCCGGATACAACCCCCGCCCCGGCGCGAAACTCCGATGAATCCACCCGTGCGTGCCGGGCATCCGTATCCGTCGCCCCCGGCTGATACACTCCGGGAATGTCATTTTTATGCCGTGACATCCGCACAACACGCCAGGGAAATGAACCCTTGTCGCCGGTTTTGCATGAAGCCGACAACCGGGGCAACTGCAGCGCCAACTCGCCCACCTCAACGGCTTGCTGCCCATGATTGGTCAGCACGATACGAACACATTCCAGCCCCTGTCCCTCGGCGGATACAAAAGAACAGTGACGCAGCAAAAGCCCCTCCGGATAAAGCGTTGATTCCCGCAGATAAACCTGTCCCGCAACCCCGGCCACGACCGTGTCTTTCTGTAAGCCAAGGTCAACCCAATCAACCGCCGACCGCAGCGAGGCTTGCTGCCCAACCTTTACGGATACACCACTGCTGCGCAACCAATTCAAGGTAATTGTCATAGGTGATGCCGCCGAGTGCATGCTACCCCTGACCCGGGGTGTGAACCAATGATTCAGGAATGAACACTTTACACCAGCACTGCCAATTGCCAAGCGAAACAAATCGAACAATCAGGTCGTGAATAACCTATAAAGCCAGTTATAACAATTATATAAAAGTTATTTTAGGGCAAAGATTTAATTCATTGCCATCAATACAGGTCAAAGTGATAATATTCAAAGTCTGAACCATTATGGTCAATATACCGCGTGCCAAACCGGTTGTCAATGACTTGTCAACCACGACAGGGTTAACGTAGGTGGATTGATTGAACGAGCCGCGACCCCCTGGGGCGTCAGCGAGCGGTGGTTCGAATGAACGTTTTGATAACAGAACCGCTCCCTGACGGTCGCGGCTCGTACATGCGTTTGCCCTGGTGGCCCAGTGGCCGAGTGCGACGAACATTTCGAATTTCGGTTTTCGAATATACAGAAGCAAGCCGAGTACGAGCGGCTTTGCCGCGAGGGCTCGGGTATTCTTTGATTGAAAATCTGGCGATTGATGAATTGGTCGTTCAATCAACTGACAAATGTAAAACCACTCGACCACTTCTCGTCATCGTGTCATCGCATCTTCAATCAAACGTGTCAGCACCTTGCGGGCGTCGAAATATTCATGGGCAATATCAATCGCCCCCTGCGCCTGCCCTGTCGGGTCGGTGAGTATCGCCTCAATACCAGCCAATGCCCCGTTGACATCCGCAAAACCCAGCACACCCCGACCGATGGGTATGACTTTCGAAAACCCTGTGTCCTGCACCACCACCGGCACACCCAGCGCCAAAAAACAAGCTGAGCGACAACTGAACCACCCGGTGCGGGCAGCCACGTATGCGTTTTTCGCCACGCTCCACTCGCCCATCGCACCGGCCAGGTAACTGCGATAATCCTCCGGCGTACCGCTCACGCGCGTCGGGTCCACCATCTGCCAACCAAGCCCGCGCAGCTGCTCGACCGGGGCACGACCCGACATCGCCAATTCCAACTCCGGTAGTTTGACCGCATCAAACCGTGCGCCCAACACCTCATTCAACCTGCCCGGTAATTCCATGAACTTTTGAAACTCGACGCTTTTGCCCCAATACTGCACCCCCCGCACCATCGGCCCTTTCTGTGCCGGTTCCCATGAAGCCACCGTCACCAGCGCTTTGCGTCGCTGATCAATCGGCACACGATGGGCTTCAAAACGATCCAGCACAATCGGCTGCCGGGTCGGCTTCCAGTGAATGAGTTCCGTCGGAATGCGACACTCCGGCTGACCAACGTTTTCACCAAAACTGAAAAACACATCATGCCTGCGAATGTCATCAATGCGCTGTTTGGTTTTGTCATCGACATTGCCCGCCACGTAATCGGGAATCGATGCCTGCGTGTACATCGGGTCGCTGTCGAGGAACGCAACCCGCCTGGCAGCGAAATATTCGTCACGCATCCAGCACGTGGCGGAAATGTTCAAAAACAAATCGGCACTTTTGCAGAACGCAGCGACCTCTTCCGTACTGCGACCAAAGCAGTGATTCTCCGCATCACGAAAAAACCAGCGCTCACTCAGTTCAGGCGTGACACGGCCAATCGCGTCGGCCAGTAATTTGGCGTTGTTGCTGCCGTTGCCGACGAAAGTTTGCACGCTGGGGTCGTAACACCATTGGCCGGTGTCTTCGATGAACAGCACATCGTGGCCGAGCTGGTGAAACCCCAGCGGGTATTGCAGGTAATCCCAGAACACGCCGCCCAGCGGGTAGGTCGCTGCCAAACCGGTCACCGCGATGCGCAGCCGATCACTCATGACCCTGCCTCCATGGCCACCACGTTCATCGCCTGTTCGACGCTCTTTTCCACCAATTGCCCGTTTTCCACCGCGATCACCCGGTCGCAATAGCGCAGTGTGCTGGGGCGATGGGTGATAAGAAAGCAGGTGCGTCCCTGCATCAACCGGTTCATCGCTTCCATGATGCGTGCTTCGGTCTGCACGTCCACCGAACTGGTCGGCTCATCCATGATGAGTATGGGTGCATCTTTGAGGAACGCGCGCGCCAGGCTGATGCGTTGTCGTTCACCCCCCGACAGCCGCATGCCGCGCTCCCCGACCTGCGTGTCGTAGCCTTGCGGAAATTGGGCGATGAATTCGTCGGCATGAGCAGCTTTGGCGGCATCCATGATTTGCTGCATCGTTGCGCCCGGTTTTGAGTATGAAATGTTCTCGGCGATGCTGCTGGAAAATAAAACCGGCTCCTGCAACACGATCGCAAACTGGTTGCGCAGGTCTTCCAGTTTGTAATCGCGCACATCCAGCCCATCGAGCGTGACACCGCCTGATACCGGGTCGTAAAAACGCATGAGCAGCGACACCATCGTGCTTTTGCCCGCACCGGTTTTGCCCACGATGCCGATGCGCTGCCCCGGCTCAATCGTCACGTTGGCGCTGCGCAAAATCGGGTTGTCCTTGTCCCCCGCATAGGCAAACGACACCTCACGCAATTCCACCAACCCCCGCGCCCGGGTGAGTGTTTTGGCATTCGCCTTTTCCGGCACGTCCGGCTTTTCATCCAGCAACTCAAACGCACGATCCACCGACACCAGCGACCATTGAATATCCGCAATTTTGCGCGTGATCTGTTCCAACGGCGAGTACAACTGAGCTGTGTAACTCATCACCATCCACAAGTGCCCCGCGGTCAGCGACCCGGTGAGTATGTCCCTGGCGCAAAAATAAAGCACCACGGCTGCGCCCAGCGCGGTGGTGAATTTGATCGACCCGGCCAATCCGCTCTCGGCTGTCGCCAACCGCAACTTGGCACGCACCGTCGATCGACTGCGATTCAAAAAACGATCCTGCTCATCGTCTTCACGGCCAAAGGCCTTGACCACCCGTATCGCCGTGAGCACTTCCTGTACCACCTTGAGTGCGTCAGCTTCCTGTTCCTTCACCTCCCGATAGCGCTGCGCCCCCAACCCCTTGAAAAACCGCGGAATGAGCACCAAAAGCGGCGTCACCGCCAGGGCCACCAGCGCCAGTTTCCAACTGATCAGCCAGAGCACCGTGAACATGGCCAGCAGTGAAACGATGGCGGAGCAGAACGGCCCGACGCCGTAAATCATGATCCATTGAATGCTCTGCGTGTCGTATTGAATGCGATAAATCGAATCGCTGGTGCCGCGGGCATCGTGAAATGAAAGCGACAGTCGCTGGGCATGTCGAAACAAACGTGAGCGAAATTCCAGCGTCAGTTTTTCACCGGTGAAGGTACACAATATATGCCGCAAGGCATCCTGACTCATGGCCAGTATCGCCAGTGTCAGTTGCATCACCACCGCGATCAGCACAAACGTGAGTTTGTCCCACTCCGGGCTGACCAGCGGCATCAACCATTGCGGTAACGCCGGCTTGTCCGTCACCACATTCAATACCATCGCCACCGGCAACGGCGAAGCCAGTATCAATATCCAGGTGAATTGATCGAGCACGAACACCGCTGACAGATGCGGCCAGAACGGCCGACCCAGTCGCAGCATCCGTGTGAACGTGGTCAGGTTGGAACGAGGGTTTGCCATATGCAATCAATCGGTCACACTGACACGAAACAGCATTTGTTGATTCATGTCTTTATCAAGCCGGGTACGAGGTCGCCGCGGCGACCGAGGGCCCGGGTATGTATTGATGATTATTTTTGGTGGTTGATGATTCGATGGTGCTTGGTCACCCGTCCCCAACCGGTTTGGTTGACGATGTCGTTGGTTCAGGTGCGTCTTGTGTTTCCGGTTCTTTCATAACAGTCGTCGGGTTTGCAAGCACTGCCTCCACCACCGGGCTGATGGTGGCCACGATCGCGCCCACGGCTGCGCCTGCTTCACGAAACGCCTTGACCGCCCCGAAAAATGCAGCCGCCCCCAATACCACCGCCGGCACATACGCAAGGTAATTGTCCGCTTTCCACGCAAACAACCCCGCCAACCACGCCAGCATGAAAAACAAGGCGATCATGCCCAGCCCCACCGGCGACCAGGTCGGCCAAACGCGAAACAATAACTGCTGTTTACCCTGACCATGTTCCTCGATGGCCATGCGCAAACGCGCCCCGCCCAACAAACCGCCCGACACGCGCAGGTCCCAGTCGTCAAAATCGCCGCCGCGGCGCACGGCTGCGCCTTTCTTTTCAAGTGCATCTTCCATCGCAAACAAATGCTGTTCCGGGCTGGACCATTTTTCCCGCCAGATGGCCAATCGCAGCGATTTGGGGAACACAAACTCACGTGCCCCGCGCTGTCGCAGCGGATGCAGCCCCAAAAGCGTTCGCCCATAAAACCGCACGATCGGCTGCAACAAATGCAGCAGGGCGGTCAAGGCGTGCTTCCATAACCGCCGCCAGCGTGACTTGTCTTTGTTGATGAACACCGCCTTCACCCCGCCCATGATGGCCTGATGAATCGGCGCCACCACGGCCAACAGCAGCAACGGAAACGCAAAAAGCAGCGGCGGCCAGAATGAACCCATGAACGAAATCACCGCCAGCGTCGCAATGATCAAATACCAATCCGGCATGGCCGGCAACATGCTCACCAGGCCCGGTGCCGGTTCATACAACGATTGAAATGGTGCAAGCCCCCACATGCCCTGATAAATCCGTGCCGGCGCCAGTCGAAACATTTGCAGCGCCCCGCGTCCGTAAATTTTCCCCGTCCAGGGTATGTGACCGGCAGCGTTGTATTTGCCCGGCCACTTTTTCTCCAGCATCGCCTCCGCTCGGCCGTAGTTGGTCTGTTGTTTGAGGTAAGCCTTGATCGAGTTGCGTCGATGATGCCAGACCATCGCAGCCGGTGAAAACCCGATCGTGCCGCCTGCGTCCTGCAAACGCCAGCAGCAATCGACATCGTCGCCGGCAATGCGGAATGTGCCGTCAAACCCTTGAATCGACATCAGCGATTCACGCCGCACGGACAAATTGCAACCCGGAATGTGCTCCGCAATTTCATCACTGATCAGCACATGAATCGGTCCGCCCGGTGCGTTGGCCACGCAATCGGCAATCGGTCCATCGCCCGGTGGGGGTATGTTCGGCCCGCCCACCGCCACATGCTGGCTGGTCATGTACGTATGCGCCAGGTAGTGCAGCCAATGCGGGTCCGGGCGTGCATCATCATCCAAATACGCGATGATTTCGCCGGTCGCATTTTCCATGCCCACATTGCGGGCACGTGACAAACCCTGATTGGGTGTACGTATGACCTTGAAGCCGAACTCTTTGGGTATTTCACCGACGCCATCGGTCGATCCATCGTCGATCACCAGCACTTCAAAATCGGGGTACGTGACTTCGCGCAAGCCCTCGCAGCAATCACGAATCAGTCGTTTGCCGTTGTAGGTACACACCACCACGCTCACCTTCGGCCAGGGGCGGTCCAATGGAAACGGCACTTCACTGTAAACCGTTTGCACCGCTGTCAGCGCCGGTTTGGGTTTTCGATCACGGGTGGTCAAACCAAACGCCCAGTCGGTGATTTCCGCTCCGCCGCGGTACCACTCATCCGTCCACGCAAACACGAACACCCCCGCACACCCCGCATCAAACCCGACGCGCAGTTGCCATGCCAGTGAGTCTGCCTGTTTCTGTTCGCCGTTGCGCAGGCTGTCCAGCCCCAGTTCCGCCATCACCAGCGGACGATCCTCAGCGTGGCTTTGCAGCTTCGCCAGGTACGCATTGAGCTTGTCCCATTGTTCCAAATAAACATTGAAACTGACAAAATCGACAAACGGCAAACGCAGATATTCCGTCGTCGGAAAGTTCACATACGTCACCAGGCATTGCGCGTCTTCACGTTTGACCATGCGATACAACCGGTGCAAAAACCGCTCGATTTTCGTCGCCCCATGCCAGCGCACGATCGTGGCCGGTATTTCATTGCCGATCGTGATCGCCAGCAAAGCCGGGTGACCCGAACAGGTGCGCACCATTTTGCGACAGCGTTCAATGATGTCCTTGCTGCGTTTGTGGTCATCCAAAAAAGCGATGTGTTCTTCCCACGGCAACCCAACCATCACCCTCAACCCATGCTTTTGCGCCAAATCCAGCAGCCACCTCGGCGGAATCGTGTACGTGCGCACGGTGTTGATGCCATGGTTCGCCATCGCGGCAAAATCAGCATCGACGGTGGTGGTCGATCCATATTCGCTGCCGCCCTTGTCGGGGGCGAATGGGCCGTAGGTCACGCCCTTCATGTAAAACTTTTGCGGACCGACCCACAAAAATTTGCCGCGCACCACCGCTCTTGGAAATGATCGCCCCGTCAACGGGTCACTGGTCGTGATTGAAGCCGGGTTGTCAGCCGGGGTGGCCATGGGGTGGTAAATGCTTTCCGAAACTGCTGGTGTTTGACGAGCCGCGACCGTCAGGGAGCGGTCATTATTTCAACAAATCATTCAAATCACCGCTCGCTTGTCTTTGCATCTCGTCTGCAAAAAAACTCAAATCATCCGACCACGGATTCATCAACCATTACTCAGTTTCACTTTCCGAATCGCGTCCATCTTCAACAAACCCGGTGCGTGTTTTGAGCGGCCCCAGTGCCAGCGGGTTCAATTCTTCCCCGCCCAGCATCACCTGATAAATCCACATCGGTATTCGCGGGTACATCGTCAGCGTCTGTTCAAACTCGCGCTTGTTCATCGGCAGGTAATCCTCAATCACCACCAGGTACAAACTCAACTTGCCCGCCACCGGCATCGCCAGACTGCGCTGCGCCCGTTCCACGCCGGTGAGTGAGCCGCTGTCACGTGCCAATGTTTCCGCCCGGTCAAACACCGCATCGACAAACCCCGCGTCCTTGAAGTTATCCGCCGGTGGCAACCCCGGCAGGTCGGGCACATTCAACCGATCCCCCTCAATATTCCGCCTGGCAAAAAACCCGGTCATTTTCACCGTCAGATTCAAATCACGTGCCAAATCCGTCAGAGTCTGCTGCTGCAAACGTTCGCTCCACGCAGCCGAATCCTGCGACAAGCTTTGAAACGCTGCGATCAATCGCGCATCACGCATCACCTGTTCACGCACCTCGTCCAAACTTTCCGGACTGCGTTGCGGCAGCGCCTCGATCAATCGAAACAGGTAACGATGCCCTGCCTCGTCCATCATCGGGTTGGCTGCCAGCTTGGTTTGCAATCGCATGGTCAGTAGCAAATTATCCGTCGTCGGCGAAAGTTCACGGGCGGACATCACATAATCCACAAAACTGGTTTGCTGCCGACGCACATCGCGCGATCCTGCATGTATCCGACTGTTGCCGATACCTGACAGTTGTGCCAATTCCGCAGCCGTGAGCCACTGCCCATCCAGGCGCACCACCGTCGGCAGTACCCCGAAACGCTCCTGCAATTCCGCTGCCAATTTCGCCAGCGGCAGCGGTTCAAAACCACTGGTATCACGATACCCGCCCACCTCCGGCAACCTGCGTGCATCGTCCAGCAACAATCCCTGTGCTTCCTTCAACATGCGATCACCCAGTTCACGCGCCCGCTGCTCGCGCAACTCCGCAATGATCCGTGTACGCACCTGCGTATAAGGCAGCGGGTTTTCATCCACCACCTGCACATCACCCACCTGCGTCTTCGCAGGCAGGTAATTATTCATATTCGCCTTGTAGTGCGCCAGTGCATCAGCCTCATCGACGCGCACCGCTGCCGACAGTGATTGCGGGGTCAGTTCCAGGTATTCCAGTTTCACCCGTTCAGGCTGACGATACCCAAAACCATACGGCTGACTCGCGCCCGGCAACACATCCTTGTATTGCTCAAAAAGTGTGCGTAATTCCGCCGCTGACGGTTCCGGCATTTTGTCCATCGAACGCTCTGCTGGTATCCGCAACACCGACAGCCGAACCTTCGCCCCCTGGTCATGCAAAAAGTGTTGCAACAACGGCTGACTCAATCGCGGTGACGGAGCCACCGACCATGCCAATTGACTGGCCTGCATCATCGTCTGTTCCACCGCCAATCGCACTGTCGGTTCAGGTTCCGGTTTGCCTTCCCCCATGGCCTTGCTGATCTGCGCATAAGCCTGTTGCTGCAATTGCTGCGCTTCCAGCGACACCCGCACCCGTTCCAGCGGGGCCACCAACCGCAGCCCCAGCACCAGTTCCTGATACTTTTCCATCAGCATCCAGTTGGCCACCGCCCGACGAATCATCGCCGTCGATACCCGCATGCGTATCGCCGCTTCCTTCAGTTTGGTTTCATCCAGCCCGCGCATCGCCAGCATCTGACTCACTTCCAACTGGCTCACTTCCAACCCATGCTTTTTGGCATCGCGCAGCGCCAGGTACCACGACAAGCTTTCCTGCCGATCACGTGCTCCGGGCATGATGCCCAAACCTTCCAGCACGTACAGGTCGGCCCCAGCCGTGTCCAGGTCGCCGAACGTCACCTTTTTGCCTTCGATCTGTCCGATGGGCATTTTTTCCCGTGTCGGGTTGAACATTTTCAGCGCCGGCTCAATCAAAAACACAATCATCAAAAGCGACCCGCCCACCACCAGCAGGTAAGCCTGATATTGACGGAAAAATTTGAACATCCGTTAACTCCAATAAGCCGGTTGAAGCCATTGAGTATAACCGAAACACTTTTGCCATCGTACCCCCAACAAGCAACGCTCACCCCGACTGTGCATCCATACGTCGGCAGCACCGCTCAGGTCCGACTCGCAGTTTTGCTCTTTCTCGATTCATCATTGGACTTGACCTCATTTCAATGGTTCGTTCACCACAGGGAACCGGCGCTTACCGCACGGAACGATATGCCTTTGCACCGGGGCGTCGATGCAGTTGACCGGCAATGCGCGTACGAGGAGTCAAGTCATGGTGACCCCACTGCTCATGCCCAAGCTCGGCCGCGCCATGGAAAGCGGTCAGGTCGGCAAGTGGCTTAAAAAAGAAGGTCAGCCGATCCGCGAAGGTGATCACCTTGTCAGCGTGGAAACCGACCAACTCACCCACAAGGTGCTCGCTCCGACAGCCGGGGTGTTGCTCAAAATACTGGCTCGCCCCGGCGAAGAACTCAAAGTGAAATTCCCCATGGCGATCATCGGTCAGCCCGGCGAAGACCTTTCCGCCTGGGTGGGCGAACAAGCCCCAAACCAGTCACCCTTGTCAAAACCAGCCAATTCAACTTCATTCGCTCCGAAAAAAAACGCAGCATCACCACCATCGACCCCTCCGCCGGTTCAGCCGCCATCTCCAACCTTGTCGGCGGACGATGAACTGTTCATCACCCCACGCGCCAAAAAATTGATGAAGGAACACGACCTGCAACTCAGCGATGTTCGACCGCTGGGCAAGTCGCGCATCAACGAAATCGATGTGCAGGCACTGCTCGATCAGCGTTATTCACTCCAACAACAACAGCAACAACAGCTTCAACACCAACAATCGCAAGCCGTTTCGTCCGTCCCGGTCATACCGACCTCGCCCAACGAACTGCTCGGCCTGACTGGCAAAGTCATACCGCTCACCAACCAACAGCGCATCACGGCTGTACGCACCATCGAATCACTACGTGACATCCCGCAATTCAGCTTGCATTTCGAAGTGGACATGACCCACGCATTATCCATCCGACAAACCCGTGGCATTCAGGCGCACATGAAATTCACCCTCACCGATGTGCTGCTTCGAGCCGTCGCCCTGGCTGTGCCGCGCTGCCCGGCCATCGTGCGCCGTTTCACATCACAAGGCCTGCTCGAAGCCGATGGTGTGCATATCGGGCTTGCCGTGGCCACGCCGCAGGGTTTGGTCGTTCCCGTGTTGCGCGATGCCCACCATAAAAAACTTCCGCAATTGGCTACCGACGCCAAAACCCTCGCCCGCAAAGCGCATCAGGGCAACCTCACCAACGATGAAATCACCGGCTCCGTACTCACGGTGTCCAATCTGGGCATGCTCGGCATCACCCGTTTCACCCCGATGGTCAACCCCGGCGAATCCGTCACCCTGGGCGTCGGCACCGTCAACCCGCAATACCGTTTACGCAATGATGCCCCGACCTGGCTGCCCATCCTTGAAATGACTTTGGTCTGCGATCATCGCGCCATCGACGGCGCGATCGCAGCCGACTTCAGCCGAGTGCTCACCAAAGTGTTGGAAACCGAACCCTCCGCCTCATGGTGACTCGGCTTATTCGTTCAATCACCCTGTTCATTATTCTTCCGGCAAACCCAACGGCGTGATGTAACCCGCCGTCGAAAGCCCCTCCGGTGACAACTGGAACCCGACAAACTGCTCATCATCAATCAGGTCATAGCTGCCCACGAAAATCAGCCGCCAACCGGGCACCTTGCGTTCCAGTGCTCCGCGCACCTCACGTGATTCACTGCGATTCACATCGTAAATATAACTCACGCTCAGCGCATACTTGGTCGTCAGTTGATAGGTCAGCGTGTACTCCAGCAGTCGTTCACCCAACGGGTCGATATCTACGTAGCTGATGCCCTGCGTCAGTCGCGGGTCCAAATGCATCGACAACCCCGCCCGCAGGCTCGCCAGTTGATGGCTGTCAAAGTTGTGTACCAGTTCCACCACGCTGGCCAGTTGATCGGTGATCGACCAGAGCAGGTTGCTGTAAAAGTGATTGCCGCCCAAACTGTACTCAGGTCGATACCCAAAATAGCGCGCGATCACCGCATCGACCGGCGCATCATCCGAGCGATGCACCACATCCGTATCCAGCACCAGCCAATCGACATCGCGCCATCGCCCCGGCCCGCCGCGCTGCGTCTGCAACGTGTTCCTTACACCCGCACGCACGCCGAACCCTTCGCTCAACCCTTCCACATCATCGTCGTACACCGGCACATCTTCCGGGTTGTAACTCGAATACGTATGAAACACATCCACCCTCGGCTCAATGATGTGCCTCAAGCGATGAACATCCAGCAACCGTGATTCCGCCTGATCGAACACGTTCGAAAATAGCGTATGAAACCGCGACCCAACCTGCCCCATCAATCGCACCTGATCGCTTTCCCCCATGAACGTCGAAAAGTCATTGTCGTAAGCCGTGATGCGCCCCGCTGCATAAGGCGTCACGTTGATCGTCGCCACCTTCAGCGGTGCCGCAATTTCATGCCGCGTATCCGCCCGATACCGCCAGTCGATCGGTATGTTCGCACCCGTCACCGCTGATTGAAATGAATTCGTCGCCGTACCAATACCAAATCGTCTCAAACTTTGCGCATCGGTGAATCCGCGATCCGCAGGCGAATCCGTACCCGGCGTGATCTGCATCCGGGTCAACCGCGTCTCGCTGAAATAGGTCAGCCGATCATCCCAAAAACTCGTGCCTACCTGGTAATACCCCAGCTCCGGCAGCTTATCCACCACATACCCCGGCGACTGCAGCGTCGTCAACTGCGTCGTAAAATCGTTCACGTCATAACTGGTCAACACCGTAAACGCCCAGTCCTCTTCCTGTTTTTTTAGGTAAGCCGACGTCTCCCACTGCTTGTCCGCCGCTGCCCGATCCCGCATCAAGGTTTCCAACACCAGCGGGTCCGAAGCGTAACCAAACTCCAGCGACAGTTCCCAATTCTCCGGCAAATACTGCCGATGCTGCCAATGCACATACCCACGCTGTTCCCCATCACGCTCAATGACATTGCGCTCAGCGATTTCATCATCGCCGTTGTCGTAACCCAGCAAATACCCGCGCAGGTCCCCGAACATGTCGGGCCGATCGTACTTCACGTCCAACCCCACCGCCGGGCCATGTTCCCCCAAAAAGTCCAGCCGACCACTGGCCTTGACGCCCTGTGGTGCTGTCTGATCCGTCAGCGCAAACAAGTCCCACTTGGTTTCAAACTTCACCCCCGTCTTGTTGCTCACACCCACCTGCAAGCGCTGCAGCGAGGTGCGTTCCAGTTGCCCGCTTACCTGGGGCCAGTAAAACATCGGCAGATGCGCAAACGTGAACGTCGTGTCCTCCGCAGTGAACCGATAATTGGCTGTACCGGCCTCATCACGCACCTGGGCAAACGTCACCCGATTGGCACCAATCGCAAAATGCGGCTGACCGAATTCCGTCGTCGTCAGTATCGCCCGGTCCGCTGAAAAACTGGTCCGCGATTCCTGCCTCAATTGCTGGGCACGCAGGTAAATCGGTATCCGTTTCTGCACGTCCCACGTGTACAGCACCGCATCCAGCAACACCGCTTTATTCTGTTGCAGGTCGTAATACATCCGCGGGGCTCGCACCGTGTACGACCCGTCAGTCGCAATCACGTTGTCTTCCAAATAAATACCCCGCACTGTATTGGCGCCCAGTTTGCGCTTTGCCAAATCCTCCGGCGAACCCGCCAAAAAAAGCACCGCATTCTCCGCCTGCAACGACATGCTTCGACCATCATCGCCCTGGTATAACAACCGCACATTGCCCATCAACGCCACGCTGGTTTCATCGTCCCCGGTTTTCTGCGGTATCCATTTGTCCGCGTTATAAGCCACCGTCCCCTCGCCCGGCATGATGCGCACCGCTTCCAACACATTCACCACCGGCCCACCCGGCGCAGCTTCAACTTCTGATTCGCCTGCTTTCACCCCCGCCAGTTCGGGGAATCGTTCCGCCAGGCGTGTTTCCAATTCAACGCCCAGTTCACGCCGCACCGCATCACGCCGGGCCAATGCCGCATCGGGGAACATCGGCCCCATCGTCGGCACATCCACCATCGGCCTGTTGATCGACACCAAATATTGATTCACGCGCCCCATTGCCGCCTGCACCAGTGCATCGCCCTGCGGTTCGGCATTGACCAGGGCATCGGTTTTCAAAATCAATTGGCCGCGCGTGGACACGGTGACCAGCAGCCGACCACCCTGGGCGTGAATCGTGCCCGACCCGTCGAGGTTGGTCACCTGATCAAAATAAATCGCCAGATGACGAATCATGCCGCCGGGTGACGCTTCATCGCTTTGCTGCACCACCGCGCGGCCGGCGCGAAAACCATACGACCCGATGCGCACCAGTACATCGCCCTCCAAAAGCAGAAAGCGCGTATCGCTGCGTAACCAGGTGTGCGTCTTGCGTGCTTGAAATTGTGCATCGGCTATGACCACCGGGTCCGCCAGGGGCAGCGATGATCGCCAGGCCGGGGTACTGGTGGCGGTCGTTGCCGCCAGGGCGCTCATGGGCGTCTGCCATGACCAGGTCAAGGCCCCCGTGAGGGTGATGGCGGTGGTGATCCCCCAATGCCAATGCGACTGACACGACTTGCAAAGATGTTTCATGCGTCTCCAGCCCTGATGGTTGACGACGATTATAAAGCAAACCCGCCGAGGGCAACGGTCAAGTGGCCGAGTGGCCCAGTGACGGAACCGTATTTGGTCGTTAGCGCCGCGATTTATCGCGATGTTAGAAGTGGTCGAGTGGTCAAGTGGCCGAGTGGTCAAGTGACGGAACCGTATTCGGAAGTTAGCGCCGCGATTTATCGCGTCTGATCTGAACGGTTGATCAGTTGCTCGGTGAGTCGGTTAATCGGCCAGAGCAAAGACCGTTCAAACTGACGAACCGATTTACTGACTCACCGATGAATGACGCCGACCAGACGCGATGAATCGCGGCGCTAACCAAGTACAATTCACTTGACCACTTTCCTCCGAGCCAGACTTGATCGGTAGTGGTAAAACAGGGTTTCCCTGGGGTTGGGTTGACATCGGCAACCATCACCTTGAAGCCTTGGCGCAGATCGTTATACTACTCGATTCACTCGTCAGGTCACTTGGCCTTAGTCGGGTGATGAATAAACATGGAGATTGTCGCGTGGTCAAGTTGCGTATGAAGCGAATGGGTCGTCGGAATCACTGCTTTTACCGTTTGTGTGCGATGGATGCCCGCACCCGCCGCAATGGTCGCGCCATTGAGGAGCTGGGGATTTACGACCCCAAAAACAAGGACGCTGCCAAGCAGGTGATTTTGAACACCGAGCGCATCGCCTACTGGCTGTCGGTCGGTGCCCAACCCAGTGACACGGCTCTCCGTCTGGTCGCCAAGGCCGGGGTGGAAGTACCCAAGCACATCACCCAGCGCCGTGAACTGCTCGCCAAGCAGCGCACCATGCAGACCAAAAAGAAGGCTGACATCGCCGCTCAGAAGGCCGCCAAGAAAGCGGAGATTGAAGCACAGGTCGCTGCTGACAAAGCCGCCAAGGCTGCCGCTGCCGCCGCCCCTGCTGAAGGCGAAAAGAAGGAATAAGCCGGGGTTGTACAAACCCGATTTTTACCGAAGAGATCGCAGAGATCGCAGAGCAGAGATGGATCATGGATAATGTTCAAACCACGTTTGCCGTTGGCTTCTACTGAACATCATCCGTTGCCCACCATCCGTTCTTCTTGGCGTATTGGCTCGTTGGCTTGATGAATTGACTCAAGGTTTGAATCTCCGCGATCTCTGCGTTCTCTGCGGTGAAAAATACTTCTTCATTCAGTGTTTGGTTATCCCATCACCCTCTCCGCACATGATCCATCATCCATAATCCTTTGTCCATTAAATACGGGTAAAGTTCATCCCCTTGGGGTCGGCCACGCAGGCCACGGCTACATTGACTTCTGCTGCGCCTTGAGCCTTGAGTAATTGGGTGCATTCGCGCAGGGTTGAGCCGCTGGTTTTGACATCGTCCACCAGCCAGATGTGCCAACCGGTGAGGTTGAGGTTGTGTGCTTTCATGCAGTGACGCACATTGTCGTGCCGTTGCGTGGGGTGTACCGCCGTCTGTGAGGGGCGATGCACGGTGCGTACCAGCAAATCCAACACCGGCCAGTGTCGATGCTCCGCAATGCCCTGCGCAATCAACCAGGCATGGTTGTAATTGCGAAACCAGCGCCGTCGCCAATGCATCGGCACCGGGCACAGGGCTGTCATCGCATCATGTTCCGATGCTGGTATCACCTTCGCCAACTCTGCCCCCAGCCAAGGCCCCCAGCGCCAAAGCTGATGATATTTCAGCGCGATCACCCAATCACTCATCGGCGGCTGATACGCCCCCAATCGCACCAATCGGTTCCATTCCACCGGTGCTGATTTGCAAAAGGCGCAACCCTCGTCGTTTTGTGCATACGGCCCCGACGACGCCCCGCATCGATTGCAATAAACCCGCGGGTCGTTGGGCTGCCAGTTCAGCGATTCGGGGGCACGCAATGCCAAATCGATAAAACGCGGATGCAACAAGTCCAACACAGGCGCAAGACCAGCGCGACTGAGCTTTCGCCAGGGTTGCAATATCGACCGAGGTGACATCGCCATCACCGATGTTCCAACACCCCGGCCACCCAAGAAACTGTTGACCACAACGCAAACGGACCGACTGGTATCACCGTTTGGCTATACTCATCATCATGCCACCAATTGCCATCAGCGACAACGAAAAAACCACCCCCGCACGCGGTTTATTTTCCGCCGTGGTCGAAATCAACCGACCTTTGTGCCGCGAACATTTTTTGCTGCGTCTGCGTGTGCAAGGGTATTTTCCGCCCACCGCCCCCGGCCAATTCATTCAACTGGGTTGTCGCCCCACGGCTGATGCGCTAAACGATGAGGCCTTACACGGTGCTGAATTCGAATGGCACCCCGGCTCGGTTCCACCCATTCATCAAGTCGACGTCTGCCAACCCTTGGCCATGCTCCGCAAACCCTTTTCCCTGGCGGGTCGTGGTGATGAGGACAAGGGCACCTGGTTGGAAATTGTGCATCGTGTAGTGGGTGTCGGCACACAATGGCTGGCCAACCTGCACCACGGTGAACGGGTGGACCTCATCGGCCCGTTGGGGAACCGTTTCAACTTGTCATCGGGTAAGTCGATTGGTTTACTTGTCGGCGGGGGGGTTGGGTTGCCACCGATGTTTTACCTGGCCGAGGCGTTGCATCAGGCGGGTTGGCAGGCGACTGGTTTTGTCGGCGCAATGTCGCGTGATTTGTTGGCTGTCGATTGGACCGATCAACCAGCCCCGCAGGTGGCACAGTTTGCAAAATATGGTTACCCCAGCGTCATCACCACCAACGATGGGTCATTGGGCATGAAAGGCTTGATCACCACCGGGCTTGAAACAGTGTTGTCGCAACAAAGCAAAGCGCAGGCAGCGCAAACGATCATTTACACCTGTGGCCCGCATGGCATGATGCACGCCGTCGCCAAACTGGCGCATCAACATGGCATTGAATGTCAGGTGTGCCTCGAACAGGCCATGGCCTGCGGCATGGGCACCTGCCAATCGTGCATTGTGAAAATCGAAGACACGGTCAAACCGCAAGCCACGACTGAGCAAGGTAGGCCGTGGCGCTATCGACTGGCCTGCACCGACGGCCCGGTGTTCATGGCCCAGCAGGTGATTTGGTGATTTAAGGAATGTGGTCAAGTGTCAAAACCAAGCCAAGGACGAGGAGTCACCGCAGGTGACGACGAGGACTTGGGTATTTTTTCCTTGAACTATTTGGTGAATTCGTGAGCAGTAGCATGACGCAGCAGCGCAACATCGGTGTGTTTTGTGCATCGAGCACCAGGGTGTCGACGATGTACCTCGAACTGGCGGAGCAGGTCGGGGTGCTCATGGCTCAGCGCGGTCATACGCTTATTTGGGGCGGCGGGAGCGTGGGCATGATGGGCAGCGTGGCACAAGGGGCGCAACGGCAGGGGGGCAGGGTGGTGGGCATCATCCCTGATTTCATGGCCGGCACCGAAGTCGCCTACGTCGGAGCCGACGAACTGATCGTCACCCGTGACATGCGGCAGCGCAAAGCGGAAATCGAAAAACGATCGGATGCGTTTCTGGTTTTGCCCGGCGGCATCGGCACCCTCGATGAAATGTTTGAAATGCTGACCTTGCGCGTACTTGAACAACATCAAAAGCCATTGGTGATACTCAATCATCAGGGCTTTTACGATCACCTGATGCGGTTTTTTGAGCATTTGTTTGAAGCGAAATTTTTACGGGCACACAGCAGGTCACATTACCAGTTGGCCGGTACGCCGATGGAAGCGATGTCATGGTTGGAAAACGGGGCGAATTCGTGATTACGGCAACGAATGTTTTTCAACACCCAGGCATGGCCATGCCGGGGCTTTTTTTATTGACATTTATTTACACGCATATTGCAGCGCGATCAATGCGTAACAGGTCACCAGCACGGGGTCGCCTTCCATCCAGCGATCCGCTTCGTTCACCCATGACCCATCGGTGCGTTGCAGGGTGATGAGTCGGTCCACCAAGTCAGCCCGCCAGTTGCGTATTGACCCATCCGCGAGGGTGATTTGCACTTCCCCCCAGGCATGCAGAGCGCGGGTGAAGGTGTGCAGGTAGTAGTAATAGCCCTGCAATCGTTCGTCGGTGGGCGTGGCTGGGTCGTCACGTAAACCGGGGTTACGTTCCAGTGTGTAATTGCGTGTGATCCAGCGGAAGGCATCGACCACCCGTGGGTCGTTGCGGTCCAGTTCCGCGTACAGGTAACTTTTGAAACCGGCGTAGGTCATTGAGCCATAGGTGGCCAGTCGGCTGGTGCCGTCTTCCATCACGACCGAACCGGCCATGGATTGCGGTTCACCGATGTTGTCCTTGTTCAAACTCGTGGCATAAATGAATCCGCCATCGGGCACGATTTTGTCAGCGAATTCCTTGTTGGAGGCAGTGCCCTGATTGCGGGTGATGAACACCAAAGCGCGTTGGTAAGCCGGGTCATCACAGCGCAAGCCCGAGTCGTGTAACCCTTGAATCATGATTTGGGTGTTGGACATGTCGGGTCTGCCATGGTTGCCGTAACCAGCTCCGCCGAAGAAGGGGTGATTTTCGTCGATGGGTTTGCCCTGCGGATCGAGCTGGCCGGACCATTGCAATTGGCGCAGGTAGTTTTGTGCTTCGACGATGGCAACGGGTACCACGGGCATGAGTCGTAAACGTGACAGGGTTGATAGGCAGATGGAGGTGTTGTAGTTTTCGAGAAACCCATCATGAATGCCGCCGTCGGGCTGACGTTTGCTCAAAATATAACCCACGGCTCGACGCAGCGCCGTGTCTTCCAACGAGGTTGCCGGATCATCGAGCAATACCTGCACGGCCATGGCGGTGATGGCCGGCCCGGGTTTGGGGGACCATGCCCCGTCGGGTTGCTGCTGCTGCCGAAGGTAGGCGATGCCGCGGGCGATGGCGGCTTGTGCCTGCTGGGTGCGTTGCTCGTCGAGTAAAGGTTGGTCCGCCGCCGCCCAGTGAATCGGTACAGTCACGAACAATAAAAACAGTACCAACCACCCGCGCTGATGCGGTCGTTTTTCAACACCGTAAGGCATGAAGGATGTGGTTGGCATTTTAACTGGTTTCCTTTTGCTGCGGATGTTCAAACATCATACCCAGCCTGTCAGCCGATTCGACTTGATCGGTCGAATAACCGGCGCATGGTTGCGACAGGTTGTTCAACATCACCGAGCGCAACTCACACAATCAAGGGCTTCCCTTATCATGATTTCACGGCTACGATACCAAGGCTTCGCTGGGGAGAGCGAAGCGGCTGGAAAAGTGCTTGCCCTGTTGGCGGCATGACAAGGCAGGCAAAATCAATACACGCCCATTCGGGCCTGGAGGGTTGAAAGTCGATTCTTTTTTTGACGGATGGCTCACCCTTGCGCCATGGATCAACTTTTGAAGGTTGAAACCCCGAGCCGGGACGCTCGCAGGTTTGCGCAAGGTTTGGCAAAACTCATCATGCCCCTCATCCCTGATTGATGCGGTCGGCATAAACCACTGCCCACGATTGGCAAACTCATTCAGAAGACCCATAACGGTTAAGCCGTGATGGTAAACGTCCGACAACAAACCTAGCGGAGCACTTTCATGGTGCTCCGGGTTCGATGACGTATCGCTGTGGAGTGGTGAGTCACATGGCCCAATCGACGGTCAAAAGCACGCTTGAGCTTTACCTTCGACAGATAGATGAGTCGCCGCTGCTCACTGCTGCGCAGGAAAAACAACTCTGCTGGAAAATCATTCACGAGAATTGCCCGCAAGCTCGTGAGACGATGATTCGTTCGAACCTTCGATTGGTGGTCAACATCGCCAAGCATTATGGCAATCGCGGATTGCCCCTGGCCGACCTCATCGAGGAAGGCAACCTGGGTTTGTTGCGTGCGGTCGAAGCGTTTGACCCGGAGCAGGGGGCACGATTTTCGACGTATGCGTCATGGTGGATCAAACAGTCGATCAAGCGGGCGTTGATCAACGCGGTGCAGCCGGTGCATATTCCCGCATACATGGTCGAACTGATTGCCCGTTGGAAAAAGGCTTACCAGGAATTGGAAGAAGAGTTGGGTCGCACGCCGACGACGCCTGAGTTGGCAGTGGCGATGGAAGTGCCGGCCCGCAAGGTGCGCATCATTCGCAAAGCAGTACGGGCATTTCAAAGACCCAGGCAGGCTGGGGGCATTGATGACGAAGGTCGTGATCTGATGGAGTTGCTTGCCGATCATCGCACCCCGGCCCCGGAAGACCAGGCATTGGCCAGTGATGATGTATTGATTATTCGCCAACTGCTGGAAACGATTGACCAGCGTGAAGCGACCATTTTGCGGATGCGTTTCGGACTCGATGGCAGTGAACCACTGACCTTGAAGGAAGTGGGCGAGCGCATCGGTTTGACCCGTGAGCGTGTGCGTCAGATTGAAATCGAATCACTGCGCCGACTCAATGAATGTCTGAGCAGCGAAAACCCCTTGTCCAAATTGGTGAACACCACCCGTCGGCGTAAACGGCGCGGCCCCAAGCCGCAACGCCTGGCGGCGAGCGAACAGTCACCGGTTGCTGACAACAACGAGGGCAATGAAACGGCGGATGTGGCAATGACGGATACAGACCTGACCGCGACGATGGAATCAGAACCGTTGACCCACGACTCAACGAGCGATCAGGTTGATAAGGTCAATGGTCACGGCAAAGTTTCGGTGAATGGCAAAACACATATCAACGGTAACGGCCACCATCACGGCAAACGACACGTCAACGGCAATGGCAACGGTCATGGCAAACACACCGGGGCCAAGCTCAACGGCAAACGCGCTGCACAACATGACAGTCACGCGGCGTGATGACGGATCATTTGTGAAAAGGGGCTAGGTGCTAGTGGCTCGTAGTTGGGTAGTCAAAACGATCGATGTCGATTCTGCCAAGCACCCAGTCACCAGCCACAAGCTACCAGCAGTCTGTCCGACCCAGATTGTCGGGTACAGCTTCTTCAGTTTGATTCGGGCGTCGGCGGTGGTAAAACGCCAGTCGATGCCCGTGTCCTTTTCATTTCCTGAACGTTACCAAGGCGCGATTCTCGCGGTCAGTTGTTGGCAGCTTTCGAAGTAGTCAGCGGGCAGTGCAATCCAACGCCTGGGCCACCTGCGTGTCCGGCCAGCCGGGACCATCGGCCCCCTGATCCAACTTCAAGAGCATCTGGGCGTGATGACGCTTGTGCGCTGCCATGCGATCAGCCTTCACCAGAGCGTTGAATTGGGAACGTTCTTGGGTTGTCAATTCGACGGACAGACTGCCAGTTGTACCTGTCGCTGACAGACGTGCTCATCTACCTTATGCTGTATCCTTTCAATCCCGCTTGAATCAACCCACGAACAACATCAAAACCTTTTCAACACAGAGGTCACAGAGATCACAGAGATCACAGAGAAAATCAGTTCATGAGTTCATGATTGCTGTTCTGTGCCCTCTGTGTTCTCTGTGTTGAATGATTTTTCCGATAACCCGGCGAAGCAACCATGTCACTGCCGACCGAAAACTTCACACCCCCCACGCCCGAACAGGTCAGCGCGTACCTGCATCATCACCCGTTGCGAGGCCCATCCAAACTTCATGCCTGGGTGCCCATCATCGGCCTGGGCATGGTGCTGATGCTTGCGATCATGTTCGATCAGGGCATCGGTCTGCTTTTACCCTGGCTGGTGCTCATCGGCGTGTTGGTCTATTCAGGCACTTTCGCCGCACGGATACGCAAGCTGCAACAGAAAGTGACACAGGTGCAGGAATTGGCCCTGCTGCGTTTTCATGTGCAATCATTGCGACTTGGCTGGCGAACCTTACCGAAGGTGACGCATTTGCCGGAGTTGTACCTGCGCTTGTGCGCACTCATGGCCGCCAACCTGGGTCAATTGCGCAGTCACGAGGCCGCCATTGTTTTATTGGACGATCTGATCGAACGCCTGCCCGATGATCATCCCGGAGCGGTGCAGATGCGCATGCAACGGGCCGTGGCCGAGCTGGCCAGTGACCGCTTGCTCGATGCCGACCGATCCCTGCGCTGGTTGCGTGATCGTGTGAACCAACCAGGTACCGAGCCGGCCGCCAGCGTGTACCGTTTTGCCCAGTTGTATCAGGCGGTGCGCACGCTGCGCGATGAGGATGCGGTGAACGATACGGAAAAACTGATCGATGCCCTGCGTCCGCTGGGAACGGAGGCTGGTTACGGTTACGCCCTGGCTGCGGTGGCGCATTATCGATTGGCACAACGACGCACTGAGCAGGCGGATACCTTGATGCAGCAAGCCGGGCTTTGGTGGGGTCGGGCGACGATATTGGTGAGGCCGCAGTTGCTGTTGGAGCGCCTGCCGGAGTTGGAACCGATGCTGCGCGATGCGTCGGTCGTGGCTGCGCAAATGCCGACGACACCCCCCGTGTCGTTGCAGTTTACAAATCACCCTCAGATCAAACCATTTGACGACCTTCGGCGAGACTTGGCGACATAAAGCGAAAAAGCCACCTGCCGGAATCGAACCGGCAACCTGCGCTTTACAAAAGCGCTGAAGGTACGCAAAAACACCGTGAAAACCGAGTTTTTTGCAGATCGCGCAGCAGTAGGCGCAGCAGTTGTATCCCCCACCCCGCCGACCGCTTCATCCCGACAAACCCTTGTCAACATCCTGGGAATGCTATCCAAGACGGACCTTCATGATGCCCGCACCATTCTCCGAAGCCTGCCGACCCTGCCCCCGGCTATTCGGGCGGGTATTCTGGCCATGATCCAGGCCACTGCAGCTCCGATATGATGGAAGGGATTTATTTACCGAAACTCTTCACTTCAATATTTCCCAGTGTCCCGCTTTGGTCGGGCCGACGTGTTTCAATCGGCCTTCCTTGGTCAATTTGGAACTGGCAAGCTCGACGGTCCGACGCGACTTTCCAATTTTCACGGCAACCTCCGCCAATGTCATAGTCGGGTTGGCTGCCAGCAGTCGGAGAATTTGTGCCGGCGGGAAGAAAAGGGGGAAGAAAAGGGGTCGGGAGTCATTGACGACGAGAAAAAGGGTAACGAAAAAAATGGGGAAAAGCTTGTTTCGTCGCAAACATCATCCAAATAACCGGATCGCCAAATCGTTCAATGCAGAATACCCGGCCCTCGCCACTCGCTGCTCTCGTGGTTCGTTCCCGGCTTGGTTCTGATACTTGACCACTTCTTACGACGCAATAAATCGCTGCGCTAACTGTCGAATACGGTTCCATCATCTGGCCACCTGGCCGCTCGACCACTCGGCCACTTCCTGCTTACCCCGTCCCTGTCCTTGTCCCGCACCGCTTTCAACATTCAGCGACACCAGCCCCATCGACTCCACCTCCACGCCCTTGCTGATTTCGTTATACCCCAGCACCGCCACGTTGGGCATGTGCGGTTCCAACAATCGTCTGACCTGTCCGCGTACCTGCGGCGAAGCCAGTACCACCGGGTGATGCCCCGCTGCCGCCAATCGTTGCAACTCGCCCACCACCGCGCTGACAATCCGATTCCCCAGCGCCGGCGGCATCGTGAAACTCGTCCCCTCCGCCGACCTGTCAATAAACCCAAGTATCTGATCCTCCAGCGCCGGGTCCAAACTCACGCAATACAACTTCGGCATCATCGGCACACTCGCCCCCGATACCACCGGCGAATCCATCACCGCATCCGGCGGCGGCGCCTGTACATACTGATTACAAATCGTCCTTCTCAACCCATTGCGTACATACTCCGTCAATACTTCCAAATCCTTGGTCCGCGCCGCCCAGTCGCCCAACGTCTCCACAATCGTCTCCATGTCCCGTATCGGCACACGCTCCCGCAACAAATTCTGCAATACCTTCTGCAACTCGCCCGGTTTCACCATCGGCCGTTCCCCGCCCAACACTTCCTCCGACAGCTTGGGTGCCCGTTTCTTTAATTCCGCAATCAGGTTGTTGGTCTCTTCACGCGATAACAACTCATGCGCATTGGTCTTCACCACCTCCACGATGTGCGTCGCCATCACACTCGTCGGGTCCACCACCGTGTAATTGAGCGACTCCGCCCGCTGCTTCTGACTCGCATCGACCCACACCGCCTCCAACCCGAACGCCGGCTCACGCGTGCGCGTGCCCTCCAGTGGCGCATGATCCGGGCTGACCAATCCGCTGTCCATCGCCAGAAATTGACCCGGATAAATCACCCCGCCGGCCACCGCATTGCCCCTGATTTTCAGGTGATAATCGTTCGGCCCAAGCTGCATATTGTCCCGTATCCGAATCGGCGGCATCACCAAACCCAATTCCCCCGCCAGTTGCCGACGAATCATCGTGATGCGTTCCAGCAGGCTGCCGCCCTGCGTTGTGTCCACCAGTTTCACCAGCCCGTAACCCACTTCCAATTCCATCGCGTCCACCGCCAGCATTTGTTCGACAGCCGGGGGCGCCGGCTTGGCCTTGTTAGCCGCATCCTGATCCGACTGCACCTTTTTAATCCGATCACCACTGCGTATGTAGTAAGCCATGACCCCGAACACACTGGCCAGTGACAGCATCGGTATCGCCGGCAAACCGGTGAACGCCATCATGCCCAAAAACCCAGCGGTGATCGCCAGTGGTCGCCATTGACCGATCAACTGTTTGCTGATTTCCGTGCCCAGGTCCGCCCGTGAACTGGTGCGGGTCACAATCAAGCCGGCAGCAATTGAAATCACCAGCGCCGGCAGCTGACTCACCAGCCCGTCGCCGATGGTCAGTTTGGTAAACACTTCCAATGAATCCGCAATGCCCCACCCGCGTTGAAACGCACCGACAGCAAATCCGCCGATGACGTTGACGAAGGTGATGATGATCGCAGCAATCGCATCGCCGCGCACGAACTTCGCCGCACCGTCCATCGCCCCGTAAAAGTCCGCTTCCTGCGCAATCGCATCGCGTCTTTTGCGGGCCTCGGCCTCGTTGATCAGCCCGGCATTCAAATCCGCGTCAATGGCCATCTGTTTGCCCGGCATCGCATCCAACGTAAACCGGGCCGCCACCTCACTGATGCGCGTCGAACCTTTGGTGATCACCACGAACTGCACAATCACCAATATCACAAAAATGATGATGCCCACCACCAGCGAGTTGCCCGCCACGAATTGGGCGAACGCTTCGATCACGTGTCCCGCAATCGCGGTTGCCTCCTCCGCGCTGCCCGCATCGGCGGACAAAATCAGTCGTGTCGATGCCACGTTGAGCACCAGCCGATAAAGCGTCGTCGCCAACAGCAGGGACGGAAACACGGAAAAATCCAGTGGCCGCTCGACGAAAATCGTCGTCAGCAGAATGATCGCCGCGATCGCCAGGTTCAGCGTGAGCAAAAGGTCCAGCACAATCGCCGGCACCGGCACCACGATGACCATGATCAGCCCGATCACCGCCATGGGCACGAACATCGGCTGAAACCGCGCAAGCTGCTTCATCCACGCAGGCATCACCGCAGGTTTTATTGTCGCTTCAGCCATGTTTGACTCAACTTCACCAAATACACTTTTTTCAAGTCCACCTCAGCCTGTACGCCACTTTAACTTCAACAGGGAGCTAGCGGCTGGTAGCTTGGTGCTGGTACAGAAACATTCATTTTCTATGCGTCTGTTCTAAGCCTAGCTCCAAGCTCCAAGCCCCATGTATCTTTTTCTCCGCGTTCTCTGCGGGAAATCTCTATCCTCACGCGATCTTCCGTCCGCTCAATCGGAACACATACGCCAGCACCTCGGCCACGGCGTTGTAAAACTGCGGGGGCACTTCCTGATTCACCTCCACCCCCGCATACAGCGCCCTGGCCAGTTCTTTGCGTTCGACAATCGGTATGCCGTGCAACGCCGCCAGTTGCCGAATGTGCATCGCCAGAAAATCCGCCCCCTTGGCGACCACCTTCGGTGCTTTCATTTCCCCCGGTTCATAACGCAACGCAATCGCAAAGTGCGTCGGGTTGGTGACAATCACATTCGATTTGGGCACCGCTGCCCCGATGCGTTGCATCGCCAGTTGCCGGGCCACCCGCGTCCGTCGCTGTTTGATCAGCGGGTCACCATCCATGCGTTTGAACTCTTCCTTCAATTCCTGTTTGGTCATGCGCAGGTCGCGCTCGCGCTGCCAGCGTTGGTAGGCGTAATCCATGAACGCAAGCAACAGCAATAACACCGCCAGCTTCAGTGCCAGTTGATAAATCATCGTGCACGCCAGCGCGAACATCGGCAGCATGGGCAGTTCCCCCATCGCCGTGATGCGAGGCAGATCGACATACACAAACCACATCGCCACTCCGAACACAATCGCCACCTTGCTCATGCTCATCGCCAGCCGCACCGCCCCGCGAAAATCGACCATGTTTTTCAACCCGCGCAACGGCGACAATTTCATGAAGTTGGGTTCCAGCACCTTGGGCGTGATCCGCAAACCCACCTGTCCCGCCGCTGCCGCCAGCCCGATTGCCGCCAGTGAAAGCAGCATCGGAAACATCACATCAAAGCCCATGCGTGTGCTGTAAGCCAGCAGTGCCATTACATCATCCGTCCGAGTCGGGTTCTGTGCCAAACCATTGGCGAGTAACGTTTCCACCGAAACCTTCAAACCACTGAAAAAGCGCAAGCCGGTGAATTGCAACATCAGCACCCCCCCCAGCAGCATTGCCGCTGCGGTCAAATCCGCACTGCGCGCCACGTTGCCATCCTGGCGGGCCTCTTCCTTCCGCCTTGCGGTCGCCGGTTCCGTTCTTTCGCCGTTTTGTTCAGCCATGGTTCATTCCGGTTGTTTTCAACACAAAGCTGCCAAGTGGCTTGGTGCTAGGGGCTAGGCAGAATCGTTGGCACTGTTTGTTTTACCTAGGCTCTGTCGGAAAACGTCTTTTTCGTCACGGTCGCGGCTCGTTTTCAGACAGAGCCTGACTTCCAGCTACCAGCCCCTAGCCACACGCATCTTTTTCTCTGTGTCCTCTGTGAACTCTGTGTTGAAATATTTATGAATGCCTTCACCCCGCCACGAACCCCGCGATCAACTGCATCTGTTCCCGCAGGTAGGTGCTGATGATGCCGCTGTGACTGGGCAGCGATGCGATCAGAATGCCCATGCCCGTCATGATGCGCAGCGGAAACCCGATTGACAATAAGTTCATCTGAGGCACGGTCCTTGCCAGAAAACCCATCGCCACCGTTTCCAGAAACACCAGGCAAAGCAAGGGGGCAGCGATCCGCAGCGCCACTTCCATCATCGAAGCGAGCAAGCCCACGATCAGCGACATCAGTTCGCCGTCGATCACCAATCCGCCCAGCGGTATGTTGGCAAAGCTTTGCAGCAACGTGGACACGATGGCTCGGTGTCCATCGAGTGTCAGAAAAATCAGCATGGCCATGATGAAGTAAAATTCCGTCATCACACCCCCTGATTCCTCGCCCATTTCCGGGTTGATGATGCCCGCCAGCCCGGTGCCCACCTGCTGATCCGCGATCTGACCGGCCAGTTGCATCCCTGCCAGCGGTATCAGTGCTCCGAAGCCGATCACCGCACCGATGGCCAGTTCCAGCGCCACCACCGCCGGCAGCGTCCACAACGACAACCCCGCCTCACCCGACAACATCGGGGCCAACATCGTCAGCGTCGCCGGCTGGGTCACCAGCACCGGGTACACACACAACGAAAGCACCAGCGCCCAAATGATTTTGATGCGTCCGGGAATCGACCCGCTCCCGAAAATCGGGGCAATGATGAACATTCCCGTCAGCCGAAAGAACACCAATACCCACACGGGCAGATGCGGCAGAAGTTGTGAAAGTTCAGGCGTCATATCGTCTTCGTTTCACAAACTGACATATCAGCGTGTGGCTAGGTGCTAGGGGCTGGGCAGATTTCACCACAGTCGATGAATTAACTATCCCCCCAGCCACTAGCTGCCAGCCACTAGCTCCTAATTCATCGTCCCAAACACACGCTGTGCGAATTCCAGCATCAGTCGCCCCATCCACGGCGCCAGAATGATCGCCAATACCACCATCACCACGATTTTGGGCACAAATGACAGCGTCTGTTCCTGAATCTGCGTCACCGCTTGAAACAAGCTGATGATCAGCCCGATGAGCAGTCCGCCCAGCAGCAGTGGCGCACTGATCACCAGCATCAGCGACAACGTTTCCCGCACCATATCCACCGATTGATCCAAGGTCATTTTTTTGCCTCATCTCTCACGAGCCGCGACCGTGAGGGAGCGGTTTGCAAGACAAAACAATTTTTCAAAGTACCGCTTCCTGACAGTCGCGGCTCGTTTTCCAAAAAACTCAAAGCCTCATCCCATTACCGGCCCAGTCACCGCGAAACTGTGCAACAGCCCGCCCACCACCAGGTGCCAACCGTCCACCAGCACGAACATCAACAACTTGAACGGCAAACTGATCAGCACCGGCGGCAACATCAACATGCCCATGCTGATCAGCACGCTCGATATCACCATGTCTATCACCAAAAACGGCAGATACAACCGAAACCCCATCAAAAACGCCACCTTCAACTCCGACAACACAAAAGCCGGTATCAACGTCAGCATGTCCACGTCGCCGCGGGTCAGTTCCTCGCGTGGTTTTTTCACGCCCCGAAACTCCAGCAGCATCATCACGTCCTCCCAGTTCCCCGCATGTTCGATCTGAGCAAACATGAAATCCCGCATCGGTTCCTTGGCACGGGTCCACGCGGTCATCTGATCAATTTCATTGTTCTGCAAGGGCACAATCGCTTCCCGATGCACGCGCTCGAACGTCGGGGCCATGACCAGCAGCGACAAAAACATCGCCAACCCGACGATGATCTGACTGGGCGGCAGCGCCTGCGTGCCTATCGCCTGCCTCAGCAGCGACAGCACAATCACAATGCGCGTGAAACTCGTACACATGATCAGCAGCGACGGCGCCACCGTCAGCACCGTCAGCAAAATCAAAATCGACAGACTCGTCGAAAGCGCCCCCGTGCGCGTTGCCCCTGCCCCCGACCTCCCCGGTTCCGCAGCCGGGTTGTTCAATGCCGCACTCGGGTTGGCCAGTGTTTCCGCCAGGGCACGCGGGTCACTGGGCAGCACCGCCCCGGCATGATCCAAAATCGAAATCGGGTTGGTGATGTCCAGCGGGGCATTGCCCGCCGCCACGTTGCCTGGGGTATTTGAAGGGTTATTGCCGCCTCCGGTTTGCGCCCAGGTCGAGGTCGTGACCATGAGGCACAGACACAACGCAATCGCCCCGGGCCACCATGAGTAGGCTGCGAATAACCCCCTTTCCCTTCGGGAGAGGGCAAGGGTGAGGGCGGCCTGGTTTTTATATTTGCCTGTTTTCATGCCGGGTCGATCTCCCGGTTCATGCGCCTTAAACGGGCCAGCAGGTTGCCGACCTCATTACGACTGCGGTCGGTGATAATTTCGGTATCGTCGTTGCCGGGGTCGTCCAGGTCCGTCAAAGTTTTGGGCATACTCGGATGCCATTGACCTTCGTAAGTTCCGTTGAAATGATCGAGCATTTGCCGAAATTGACCGGTGACGCTGCCGGGCTTGCCGCTGTGCACCGCTTCCAATACACACGCGATTTCATCCGGGTCGCTGATCGTCGCCAGCGTGCTCATGCCCTGAGCCGACTCATGGGTCACGATCAATCGATGCCCGACACGCAGCACCAACACCTGTGACTTGGAGGCAATCGTGGTGCGTGACAACACCTCAATCACCTGACCGCTGCGCGATAGTAGCCCGCTGCCGCCCTGCCCCGACCACTTTTGCAGCAACCAGCGCAACACAAAAATCAGCCCCAAAACCATCGCCAATGCCGCCAGGGTTTGCACCACCGAACCCATCGATCCAAGCGCCCCCGGTTGTCCCCCCGGTATTGCCCCCGGTTGTGCCCCCGGTAATTCCCCGGGCGCTGCCCCCAGTTGTCCCCCCGGGTCGATGTTGGCCGCATCCTTGCCATTGGCACTGCCCACACTGCCGCCGCTCACATTGTTGCGCAGCCCCGTCGCCCTGGGTCCCAGCGGCAATCGATCATGGGCGGATGTCGCCTGCTCATGTACGCGCGATGCACTCGTAGCGCTAACCGGTGCGCCAGCCGTCGGCTGATGGTCGTTTGCTCCGACAACACTCGAAGTATCGGTTGATTGTGTTGATGAATTCGGCAGGGTTGCGTTTGTCGTCGTTGCATCGTCCGTCGAGTTCATGACCGACTTGGTCAGCCGATGTGCCAAATCATGTAATGGTTCAGCCGATGTGCTGGTAGTTGCCTGGTCCTTGACCAGTGGTGATGTTGCAGATGCCGTCGGCTCCACCCATGCCAAAGCACCCGACATGAGCAGCACCCATGACAGGCTGACAGCCAAACACGCGCGATGATGCGATTCTTTCCGCGACATTGGGGCCTTCCTGGCCGATGCACCGAACATCCATGTCCGGTACGGGCATCACATCCTGCGATGCCCTGATGTTTCGTCCAACTCAATTTGCCGCTGACCATCCATGCAGCCGACTGTCTCGTGGCTGGGTGCAAACATACACCATTATCAAACCGTCGGCTTCAACAGCGGGTCCTCCCGCTAAATTCGAAATTCCATATTCGAAATTCGAAATCGCCTCATCCGTGCTGCGCCAGTTGCTGATGGGCTGCCTGTTCAACCTGAGCCTCCAGGTCAGCCACGATTTCGCTGATGCGAATGCAAAAACTATCGTTAAGCACCAGCACTTCGCCCCGTGCAATCAAGCGACCATTGACATACACATCGACCGGGTCGCCCGCCAGTTTGTCCAACTCCACCACGCTGCCTTCGCTCAACCGCAGCACATCCTCGACGAGCATCTGCGTGCGTCCCAGTTCCACCGTGACGTGCAGTTCGACATCGTGCAGCAGTTCAATGCTGTTGACCGCATCCGCAGGCAGATCACCCCCAGTCAAATCCGGCAGGTTCATCGGCTGGGTCACATCGTTCTTCAAGCTGTCCAGTGAAGCCTGTGCCTCCGCCAGCGCCGCATCAGCGATGCTCTGCGGACTCATCACAGCAGAAGGGTCATTCTTGATGGTTGGCTTGCCTGCCATAGTCGCCCTCGAATCCATTCCGGGCCGAATTCAATACACCAGAAATTTTACCACAGAGGCACAGAGCATACAGAGAAAACCAAACCTCGGCGTTGATCCATCATTTTTTTTACGACTCTGTGTCTCTGTGGTGAATGCTTGTTGGCTTTGCGATCGATTGGCCGGGTCCGAGCCTTGCTTCACCCATCCGCTCGGAACTGGGTGCATTTTTTGATCAGCACTTCCTGCACGATCGGCCTGCCTTCCGCGTCACGTCCAACCCGCTCGTCCAGCGCCGCCTTGATCTGCCGATTCAGCGTCGCCAGCGTCGGCTCGGTCAGGTGGGCCGGCTCCGCCCGTCGAAAGATCACCGCCAGGTCGGTCGCAATCGTCGCCTGCATGTTCTGCACCTGAGCCTTGACCCGATCCGATTCACGATGCTGTACCGTGATCCAAATTTCCGTGTCGTACAGGTACACCCGGCCGGTGCGTTGATTGGGGAACTGATCCTTGATCACCATCAACTCCACCGGTCGCGCCTGTTCCGCCTGTTGGTCCGTCAATGTCGAATAACCTTCAACACTTTTCGGACCTCCGGTTAATATCATCGTCACAACGACCGTTCCAACTTCAAGAAGCAATATGACGATCACCGCCATCGCCACCTTGAAATTGCTGCGACCAGGCTTGGCGGCAGCCGGGGTCGGGGCTGTTTCACCCTTGCCGGACGACGCTGGTTTTTTGGCGGGTTCCTTGGCCATGATCAAAACCCCACTAAATACGGTGCAGCAGCCGACGTGCTGCCCCATGGATTGTGCCTTCGCCTGCAACGCTGCAACATCGCTTTTGCCCCTGAACGGAGTTCGAGCGACGTTGGCATCGTGGTACTAAGGCTGATATCGGTTGGAAACGATGCCTACTTCAGAGGAACCGCCGAGGTGGTGGTCAAGTGTCTGAACCAAGCCGAGTACGAGCCTCGCCGAAGGCGGGCGAGGGCTCGGGTATGCTGTGTGGTTGGTCGGTTGATCGGTTGATCGGTTAATTGGTTAATTGGTTAATTGGTTAATTGGTTAATTGGACGGAACCCTATTCGTCTTTTCTGCCCGATTAACCGATTTACCGATTAACCGACGAACCACTCTGGCCAGACGTGATCAATCGCGGCGCTAACTTCCGAATACGGTTCCGCCACTCGATCACTCGATCGCTTCTTACAATACCCAAGCCCTCGGCCTATCGGCCTCGTACTTGGCTTGTTCTGAATATTCGAAATCCGAAATCAGTAGTGTCCGGTTACAAGTCGAACAGGGACAATTGGTTACGATCACC
>CAZJMK010000006.1:0-6405 GCA_964547135.1 uncultured Phycisphaeraceae bacterium
GTGATATCATGAGGATCGGCTATTGCTACCTTATAGATGCAATGAAACACTAGTGGCTAGTAGCTGGTGGCTTGGCAGAACAGAACGATGCACACGCTCTTCCAAGCCCCTAGTTCCTAGCTACTAGCTCCATTCATACTTTACCACTCTTCACGCCGGCACCAGCGAGCGCACCAAATCCACCGCCGAGGCAGCGTCCGCCGAGTAACCGTCGGCTCCGATCTGCTTGGCGAAGTCGGAGGTGATCGGCGCCCCACCGATGACCACCTTGGCGGGCACGCCTGCGGCCTTGAGTGCCTCCACCGTCGTCTTCATCGCGGGCATGGTCGTCGTCAGCAGCGCTGACAAGCCCACCACCTGGGCATTGTGTTCCTTGGCCGCAGCCACGAATTTTTCCGGCGGAACGTTGGTGCCCAAATCCACCACATTGATGTTCGCACCCTTCCACATCATCGCCACCAGGTTTTTGCCGATGTCGTGCAGGTCGCCCTGAACCGTGCCGATGAGCGCCGTGAACGCAGGCTTGATGCCGGCCTTGATGAGCAGCGGCTCCAGCAGCATCATCGATTCCTTCATCGCTCGTGCCGCGATCAACACTTCGGGCACGAAAATCTGATTGGCCTTGAACCGCCGACCGACATCGTCCATGCCGGTGACCAGCGCTTCCAAAATCGCCTTGGGGGCGGTGTTGGCATCAATTGCAGCCTTGGTCAGTTTGGTGGCCTCGGCTCGGTTGCCCTTTTTGATCGCTTCGGTCAGATTCGCCAGTTCGCTCATGATGCTCTCCCTAAAAGATTTTGTGTGAAGTCGGGCACGCTCACCCGGTGCTTCCACCATGAATTGTTGATAAAGGTATCGCCCGGCAGAGCGTTTGTCTTGAATCAAAGTTGCAATCTTTGGTAATTTGGTGCTCACCCTTGAGCCGGGCTGTTCTGCCGATCAAGCTGGGTTTTACGATATTCCTGCGGCGTCTGACCGAGCATTTTGCGGAACACCTTGGTGAAGTAACTTTGCTCGGCAAACCCTGATTCCAAGGCGATTTCCTTGAGCGACAAGGGCGAGCGCAACAGCAGTTCCGCCGCCCGATCGACACGCAGTTGATTGAGTGCGACATTGAAATTCTGCCCGGTCTGTCGTTTGAACAATCGTGAGAAGTGGGCTGACGAAAGATGGGCCGCCCTGGCGACATCATCACGGGTGATGTCACGGGCAAAATGCTTGCTCATGAACGCCACCGCCGCCGAAATCGATGCCTGTTGCGATTGCATGGGCGGGTCCTTGAGCGCATCCATCAACTCCTCCAGCCGATCATGCAACCATGGCGCCAGGGTCTCTTCGCTGTCGATGCGCGCCAGTTCCGACAGGTGTTTGTAGTTGTCGCCCAAAAGTTCCTGCGGCGCTCCGCCGGCTTCCACCGCCATGCGCGTCATGGTCACCACCAGTTCCATGAAAAATGATTTAATCACCTCCAGCCGATCCCCCGCATGATGGTGCATCGCCGCCAGTAACCGATTCAAAATCGACCGCGCCTGTTCACGATTGCCGCTGCGCACCGCCGCCAGTAACGCCGGCTCATCCAACAGGTACATCGCCCCAATGCCCCCGCGTGGTGCCTGCTTGAACGAGGCAATGCCCTCGGCGCGCATTTGTTCCAACCGATACTCCCGCCGTCGTTCCCGCAACAAGGCCGCATTGGTCAGGTTCGCCTCCTCCGCCAGTTTGCGCAAGGCGATGCACGCCGCATGGGTGTCAAAGGTGAGTTGGTCTTTGCGTTTGGCAAACAGTCGTCGTTCCGGAATCGTCGCCACCAAGCCGCCGAGCAGTTGATGGTTCACAAGCAACGGCACCGCCCATACCAGTAAATTGCCCACCGCCATTTGAGCCGTGGGTTCACCCCAGCGCATCGCCTCGACAATCGCCTGCCGCCGAGCCTCGCACAGTTCTGCTGCGTCGTCAGCCTTGGTTTTGGTCGCCGCATGCACAATCCGCCCCAGGACATCACAGCCCACCATCGGCACACGAAACCGGCGCTGATACTCCCGCGCCAGAGCCATGAACGTGCGACGATCAATACCAATGCCGGTCAAAGGACGACTCCCGTTCGATCACCTGGTTGCCATTGATGCCGACAGACGTAATCCTTCACGGCACTCACTGTCGAATACTCTACCGACACTCGGCCACTTGACCACTTCGTTTTTAACCAAGCCCATTGCCACGATGCCACCTACACTTTCGCACCCGGCTTCCGGGAAGCGGATTGGCCGGGTTAGAAGTGAGAAGTGCGCTCATGAGTGATGCTTACAACGCGACGTTACTGGAACGGATCGACCTGACCCCTGCGCTGGCGGTGGTGAAAATTCGCCCGGACAGTGGCGAGTTGCCGGGGTTCAAAGCCGGGCAATTTTGCACGTTGGGTTTGCCTGCACCCCTGCCGCCGGAGTCGGGTACGGTGCATGCGAACGACGGGCCGGGGTCGCATCGTGATCGGCCCAAGCTGGTGCGCCGGGCGTATTCGATTGCCTCACCGCCCAAGTGGCGCGATCACCTTGAGCTTTACATCGTGCTGGTGCAGGAAGGGCGATTGACACCCCGTTTGTGGACGGTTGATCAGGGTGGCCGCCTGTTTTTGGACCCCAAAATCCGTGGCGAGTTCACGCTCGACCCGGTGCCCAACGACGCCGACGTGGTCACCATCAGCACCGGCACAGGCATCGCCCCGTTCATGAGCATGTTGCGCGAATATCAGGGGCAGAACCGCTGGCGAAGGTTTGTCATCATTCATGGGGTGCGCGAAGCCTGTGACCTGGGTTACCGTGATCAGATCGAATCGCTCATGAAAACCGACCCGACGGTGAAATACATTCCGGTGGTGTCGCGTCAGCCTGAGTCATCGGGGTGGCACGGGCTGCACGGTCGGGTGCAGGCAGCCCTGGTGCCGGAGGTTTATGAAAAATATGTCGGTGCGAAACTGGAAGCGGCGCACAGCCATGTGCTGTTGTGCGGCAACCCGGACATGATCAAGTCCGTGCAGGCCGACCTGTCGCAACAGGGCTTTGTCACCGCCACCAAAGACACCCCCGGCAACGTGCATTTTGAAAGATATTGGTGAGGGGATATTTCGGATTTCGAATTTCGGATTTATCAAGCCAAGAACGAGGCTGGCAAGCCGAGGGCTTGGGTATTCTGCGTCGTTAATCGGTGAGTCAGTGAATCGGTTACTCGGACAGAATAGTCTTTGCTCTGACCGATTAACCGACTCACCGACCAACCGATCAACCACTTCAGCCAGACGCGATCAATCGCGGCGCTAAGCAGAACATTGATGCCGAGGGCTGCACAACTTCAGCGTACTTCGATGACTTGCTTGCGTGTTGAATCGTACACGCAGACCTTGCCGGGCTGGTCATTCTGTTTAGCGAGTTTGTGGGCGCCGTCGCAGAAGGGCAGGTTTTGCGACAGGCCGCACATGCAAACCCAGACGCTTTTTTCCTGCGGTTTGATTTCCATCGGGCCGACGGCTTCGTGCTGTACCAGGCGTGCCATGGTGAACTCCTTGTTCTATCGCTGTGTGATGTTAGGCCTTGTCGGCAACGGTAGGCGTGGCGGGATCATCCGGTAACAAACGACTGATGATTTTCGCACCGACCAGATCGTCCCACACGTTCACGGTCGTTCGGCACATATCCAAAAATCGGTCCACGCCCAGAATGATGCCCACGGCGGCGATGGGCAGTCGATCATCACCGGTCAGCCCCAGCGAATTGTTCACCGCTTCGACCACCAACACCATGGTCACCAGCCCGGCACTGGGGATGCCCGCAGCGCCCACGGCTGCGAGCGTGGCGGTGATGACGACGATGGCCAGTTCCACCGGGCCGAGCGTGATGCCGTAGCATTGAAAAAGAAAGACCACGGCCACGGCTTCGTACAGCGCTGTGCCGTTCATGTTGACCGTCGCACCCAGCGGAATGACAAACCCGGCTGCTTTGCGTGACACGCCGCCAAAGCGCGTGGCCACGTCGAGCGACACGGGCAGCGTGGCACTGCTGCTGGAAGTGCCAAAGGCGGTGAGCAGCGCCCCGCGCACCTGATGCAAATAGCGATACGGGTTGGTGCGTCCCAAAATCCATAAGGCAAGGGTCATGATGATCAGGGCTTGAATGAGCAGGCCGGCCAGCACGGTGATGACGTACCAGGCCAGTGGGCCGACCAGTTGCATCAGGCCGACGCGACAAACCGTCGCAGCGACGAGGGCGAACACACCGATGGGCGCCAGCCAGAGAATGGCATCGACGAGTTTCATGATCGCCAGGTAAATGCCTTCGACGACATCGAGCACCGGTTGTGCCTTGGCGCCGACGAGTGTGAACATGACGCCCATGACCAGGGAAAACGCGATCACCGGCAGCACCTGTCCGTCGGCTGCGGCACCGATGGGGTTGCTCGGTATCAACTGTCCGGTGATGTTTTCGACAGCACCCCACAAGCCTTTGCCCGCGGCGGTCTGTGTGCGTGAGCGAATGGTGTCCTGCCCCTCGTACATTTGTTCGCCGGCGGAGCGAATTTCGGCGCCCATGCCCGCACCGGGTTGCAACATCGTCACCAGGGTCACCCCGACGGCACAGGCGATGATCATGCCCGCGAAATAGTAGAGCATGGTCAGCGAACCGATTTTTCCAAGTCGGCGGACATCACCGATGGAACTGACACCCATGACCACGGAGGTGGCGACCAATGGCAGCACGACCATCATCAGCAGGCCGATGAAAAAAGTGCGCCCGATGAATTCGAAGGTGTGAATCCATCCGCCGGGGACGTTGCCACCGTGGGCCTGGTAAATGAATTGGCCGGTCAAGGCCCCCAGTATCAGCCCGGCGACGATGCCTGTGGTGACGAGGGTGTTTTTGTTCCAGGTCATGCCAAGGTCTCCGCGTGTTGATTCGCTTGTACCCGACGAGTGCTGTTTAGGGGGCATCATGAAGCAGCCGATTTTCAACACCGAGTTCACGGAGGTCACAGAGCAGGCCAAGCATGTGGCTGGGGGCTGGTGGCTTGGGGCTGGGCAGATTGCTTTGCCCGATCCCTTGTTCCCGGCTCGCAACTTCTCTGCGCTCTCTGTGTCCTCTGTGTTGAAATCTTTTCGTGGCCGCACGACACAACAAACCGCACGGAATCGTTATAGTAAGTTCCCCCTTGGGAGTCACGCTTTGCGGAAAAGTAATCGACCTTTGATTCTGGCTTCACGCACCAGCCGTCTGGCACGGATTCAAACCGAAACCGTGGCCCGAATGCTGGCGCAGAGTGATCCGTCATTGCGCATTGAGTTTCGCTGGATCGAATCGGAAGCCGACCAGAAGCCCGACCTGCCGTTGTCGAGTGCCGGGGGCAAGGGTTTGTTTGTCCGTCGGGTGGAAAAAATGCTGTTGGATCATGAAGCCGACCTTGCGGTACACAGTTTGAAGGACCTGCCGGTGGCAGCAGCGCCGGAGTTGAACATTGCCGCGATACCACGCCGGGCGGATGTGCGTGATGTGCTGATATCGTCAGCGGGGTATCCGTCGATTCACCAGTTGCCGCAGGGGGCGAAAATCGGCACCGCCAGTGCAAGGCGTAAAGCGCAGTTGCTGGCCTTGCGGCCTGATTTGGTGGTTGAGTTGTTGCGCGGCAATGTCGATACACGTCTGCGAGCAGCATTGGACGAAAAACGTTTTGATGCGATTGTGCTGGCTCATGCGGGTTTGCAGCGCTTGGGGCTGATGCCTGCTGCACCGCAGGCGGTGGTGTTGGATGTCAATGACATGCTTCCCCCCGCTGGGCAGGGTGCATTGGCACTGCAATGTCGCACGGGCGATCATGTGACGCTGCGACGCTGTTTGCCGCTGAATCATGCGGTGAGTGCGACGTTGGTGCATGCCGAGCGACAAGTCGTGGCCGGTTTGGGCGGCGATTGCCATTCGGCCATGGGCGTGCTGGCAGAGTGGGTGACGGCGGAAGAAGCGAATCAGCCGACGACTTCACGACAGGATCACGGCCAGCCCTGGGTGCGATTGCGGGTGCGGGTGCTGTCGGCAGAAGGTCGTGAAAAAGTGGAAAGCGATGACCAAACCCCCGCCCGTCATGTGGGCAAGTTCATCAAACGGGTGGTGAAGGATTTGCAGGCACGCGGTGCCGGTCGGTTGATGGGAACCTGAGCTGGAACCAAGCCAAAAACGAGGCTGGGTTACAAAGTGGCCAATACACACCAACATGACGCCGGGGGCTTCAGCCCCGGATCAATTTCAAAATCAAGATGAATGACAAAACCATCCGGCCCCCAAGGGCACGGCGTCATGTCCGCTCACCCGCTCAATCCGAAATCCGAAATCCGAAATCCGAAATCCGAAATCCGAAATCCGAAATCCG